>NC_006270.3:3122500-3722500 GCF_000011645.1 Bacillus licheniformis DSM 13 = ATCC 14580 | reverse complement strand
GCCGCGAGTCAGTATTGATGACAGCTTTTTTGACCTCGGCGGACATTCCCTTCTGGCAGGCAGGCTCGTCGGCCGCATTCGGGAAATGCTCGGCGTCGAACTCGGAATCGGCCGTTTATTCGATGAGCCCACAGCCGCCGGACTTGCCAAACAGCTTGATCAGGCGCAGAGCGCCCGTCCGGCATTGCGCAAAAGAGAGCGCCGCAAGGAGATTCCGCTGTCCTTCGCACAGCGGCGCCTATGGTTTTTGCACTGTTTGGAAGGACCGAGCCCGACCTATAATATTCCGGTTGTCGTTCATTTAACTGGAGATTTGGACCAAAAGGCGCTGGCAGCTGCTCTGGGTGATGTGGCAACAAGACATGAGCCGCTTCGAACAATTTTCCCGGATCAGCAAGGGACAACACACCAGCTGATATTGGAAGAGGATCAATCGCGTCCCGAACTCACTGTATCCCATGTCAGCGAACATGAGTTGGAAAAAGTCCTGGCTGAGGCCGTCCGGCACCGTTACCATTTAGAAAAGGAGCCTCCGTTTCGCGCCCAGCTATTCGTACTCGGACCGGACAAATTTGTGCTTCTTCTGCTTTTGCACCATATGATCGGCGACGGCTGGTCTTTAATGCCGCTGACCCGTGATTTGGAAACCGCCTATAATGCGCGTCTGCAAGGTGAGGCACCTGTTTGGGAGCCGCTTTCTATACAATATGCCGACTATGCCGTATGGCAGGAATATCTGCTTGGCAGTGAGAACAATCCGGACAGTCTGATTGCCAAACAGCTCGAATATTGGTCGAAGGCATTGGAACATCTGCCTGATCAGCTGGAGCTTCCGACTGATCACCCGCGTCCGTCGGAATCTAGCTACAGAAGCGGTACGATTGATCTCAGCATTGACGAACAGCTGCACGGCCGCCTGTTCGATTTGTCCCGCAGCACCGGAGTCAGCATGTTTATGATTTTGCAGTCGGCTCTTGCCGCACTACTGACACGGCTCGGAGCAGGCCATGATATTCCGCTCGGCAGCCCGATAGCGGGAAGAAACGATGATGCTTTAGGCGAAATTGTCGGATTGTTTGTTAATACGCTTGTGCTTCGAACAGATACATCGGGTAATCCGAGTTTTCGGGAGCTTCTGAACAGAGTCAGAAAAGTAAACCTTGCAGCGTATGAGCATCAGGACCTTCCGTTCGAGCGTCTTGTTGAAGTGCTTAATCCGCGCAGGTCAAGAGCGAGACATCCGCTGTTCCAAATTATGCTTGCCTTTCAAAATACGCCTGAACCTGAGCTTGACCTTTCCGGCCTCAAGTCAGACATTGAAATTCGCAGCGTCGGAGCAGCCAAGTTTGATTTGACGATTGAGCTTCGCGAACATCGAAAAGCGGACGGAACACCCGCAGGTATCGGCGGATTTCTTGAATACAGCACAGATTTATTTGAGCGAAATACGGTTCAAACATTGGCAGAACGGCTTGTCAGGCTGCTGGATTCAGCAGCAGACGACCCTGATCAGCCGATCGAAAAACTCGATATTCTCCTTCCGGCCGAACGGGAAAACATGCTGGCTGATTGGAGCAAATCGTCCAACAGCATACCTTGTTCATCTTTGCCCGTTTTGTTTGAAAAGCAGGCGGCAAAGGATCCGGAAGCTGTTGCGGTTATATGTGAAAATAATGCGCTCACATACGGCGAGCTTAATAAACGCGCTAACCGGCTTGCTCATCTCCTGATCGCCAAAGGGGTCGGCCCCGAACAATTTGCTGCCCTGGCGCTGCCAAGATCTTTGGATATGGTTGTCGGATTGCTTGCAGTGCTGAAGGCTGGCGCGGCATATGTGCCCCTAGATCCGGACTACCCGGCGGAAAGGATAGCGTTTATGTTGAATGATGCCCATCCTGTCTGCATCGTAACGAGTTCAGCGGTAGAATCAAATCTTTCTGTTCCCGGATCTGTTGAAAGGATTGTACTCGATGATCCTTGTATACAAGAGGAACTGAAAGGATGCGCTGCTGCGAATCCGTGTGATGCCGACCGCACCGCGCCTTTGCTGCCTCTTCACCCGGCGTATGTCATTTACACATCCGGTTCGACCGGCAAGCCGAAAGGAGTCGTTGTTCCGCATCAAAATGTCGTGCGGCTGTTCGGAGCGACTGACCAATGGTTCCATTTCGGCGCTGACGATGTTTGGACGATGTTTCATTCTTACGCATTTGACTTTTCGGTATGGGAAATTTGGGGAGCACTTCTCAATGGGGGCCGGCTTATCGTGGTGCCTCATACAATCAGCCGCTCGCCGGCCGAATTTCTCAATCTTCTCGTTCGCGAGGGAGTGACTGTGCTCAATCAGACTCCTTCAGCATTTTATCAATTGATGCAGGCTGACCGGGACAATGCTGAGACAGGAAAGCTCCTTTCCTTGCGCTTTATCATTTTTGGAGGGGAAGCGCTCGAGCTGAAGAGGCTTGAAGATTGGTATGAACGCCATCCGGATCATTTCCCGCGGCTGATTAATATGTATGGAATTACAGAAACGACGGTGCATGTCAGCTATATTTCTCTCGATCAGCAGACTGCGGCACTTCAAGCGAACAGCCTGATCGGCCAGGGGATTCCCGATTTAGGTGTATATGTGCTTGATGAGTATCTTGAACCGGTGCCCCCGGGCGTCACCGGAGAGATGTATGTGTCCGGGGGCGGTCTCGCACGGGGTTACTTGGGCAGACCCGATTTGACAGCAGACCGCTTTGTCGCTGATCCGTTTGGTCCGCCGGGAACCCGGATGTACCGCACCGGCGATCTTGCCCGCAGGCGCCAGGACGGCTCTCTGGATTATATGGGGCGGGCCGACCAGCAGATCAAGATCCGCGGCTTCAGAATCGAACTCGGCGAGATAGAAGCGGTGCTTGTCCGCCATCATAGAGTGAATCAAGCCGCTGTGGTCGTAAGGGAAGGCCAGCCCGGGGACAAGCGTCTGATCGCCTACGTTGTCCCGGCGTCTGAAGAAGAAACCGATCCGGCTGAGCTGCGACGGTTTGCCGCAGGCACTCTGCCGGAGTACATGGTGCCTTCCGCATTTGTAAAAATTTCAGAGCTGCCATTGACTCCAAATGGCAAACTTGACCGAAAAGCGCTGCCTGAGCCTGACTTTGCCGCGGCTGTTAAAGGGCGGGGCCCAAGAACACCGCAGGAAGAAATCCTGTGCGATCTTTTTTCAGAAATCCTCAATGCGCCGAGAGTCGGTATTGATGACGGATTCTTCGAACTTGGCGGGCATTCTCTTCTCGCCGTACAGCTGATGAGCCGCATTCGTGAAGCGCTCGGAGTCGAACTCGGCATCGGCGACCTGCTTGAAGCGCCTACAGTCAGCGGACTTGCTGAACGGCTTGAATCCGGCGGCAGGCAAAGTGCGCTGGATGTAATGCTTCCGCTGAGAACCGGAGGCAGTCAAGATCCCCTGTTCTGTGTGCACCCGGCCGGAGGCCTCAGCTGGTGTTATGCCGGTTTAATGACGGCACTCGGCAAGGAATACCCGATATACGGCCTTCAAGCCCGCGGGATCGCAAGGCAGGAAGAGCTACCTGATACGCTCGACGACATGGCTGCTGATTATATTCGGCACATTCGTACGATTCAGCCAACAGGCCCTTATCGTCTGCTCGGCTGGTCCCTCGGAGGCAATGTTGTTCATGCGATCGCAACTCAGCTGCAGGAACAAGGGGAAGACATATCGCTTCTTGTCATGCTTGATGCTTACCCGAATCACTTCCTTCCAATTAAAGATGCGCCTGATGAGCAGGAAGCATTGATTGCCCTCTTGGCATTGGGAGGATACGACCCGGACAGCCTTGACGGGGCACCGCTGAACCTTTCCAGTGCGATCGATATTCTGCGCCGCGACGGCAGTGCGCTTGCCAGCCTGGACGAGGCTGCGATCTTGAACTTAAAGGAGACGTATGTGAATTCCGTCCGGATTTTAAGCGAATATAAGCCCCGCGTCTTTCATGGCGATATTCTGTTTTTCAAATCAACCGTGATACCGGAATGGTTTGATCCGATCGATCCGGAGTCATGGCTACCTTATTTGAACGGAAACATTGATATTCATGATATGGATTGCCGGCATAAAGATTTGTGCCAGCCGGAGCCGCTGGCCGAAATCGGACGTCGGGTTTCGGAAAAGCTGGACGACTTGAAAAAAGATACGGATAAGTAGGGAGAGATAGCGATGACAAATCCTTTTGAAAATGAACACGGCACATATGTCGTTTTAATGAATCAGGATGGCCAGTATTCACTCTGGCCGGCCTTCATTCATATTCCGGCAGGGTGGGAGGTCGTCTGCGGGGAAGCGAGCCGCAGCGCCTGTATCGACTATATCAGCTCGAATTGGACCGATCTCTCGCCGAACAGCATCAAGCTGGTTGCAGAAGTACACGGCGGTCAGCAATGAATAGAAGGCCGTTCAATCAAAGGACGGTTGTCAGCATTGTATATGTAACAGCCATGTTTATGGCTGCGATGGATGCGAGTGTCATCAACATGGCATTGCCTGCCATCATGACCGAATTTCAAACATTGCCGTCTGCTGCAGGCACAGTTAACATCGGATACTTAGTCAGCTTGGCGGTCTGTCTTCCCGCAGCCGGCTGGCTTGGGGACCGCTTTGGGACAAAGCGTGTTTTCCTAGCCGCGCTTTCGATATTTACAGCTGCATCCGCCTTATGCGGAATCGCTGACAATCTGGCGGCGTTAAACGCATTTCGCGTGATCCAGGGGGCCGGCGGCGGGTTGATTACGCCGGTGGGAATGGCGATCTTGTTCAGGACGTTTCCTCCGCATGAACGGGCCAAAATTTCGAGAGTCCTCGTTCTTCCAATTGCCGTCGCGCCTGCGGTTGGGCCGATCATCAGCGGGTTTCTGACAGATCAGCTGTCATGGCGCTGGATTTTTTACATTAATATTCCGATCGGAATGATCATTCTGCTGTTTGGCCTGTTGTATCTTCATGAACATTTGGAGCCGGAAGCGGGCAGATTTGATTGGCTTGGATTCCTTTTGGCGGCGCCGGGAATGGCGTTGGCGGTTTTTGCACTCAGCCAGGGGCCTGCGCGTGGATTCGGCTCTCCGGATGTGCTTGCAGCAGGGGCCGGGGGAATGATGCTCCTCGCAATCCTCGTTTTTGTCGAACTGAAGGCTGAGCATCCGTTGATTGAACTTCGCTTATTGAAGGACCGGGTTTTTGGAATGATGAGCGTCATTTCGCTTCTGACAGCAGGCGGACTGCTTGGCATGCTCTATATATTTCCGCTGTTGTGTCAGGAAGCACTCGGCTACTCTGCGACAGATACTGCGCTGATTACGTTTCCCGAAGCATTAGGCTTGATGCTGGCGTCCCAGCTGATGCCGAGGTCGTTGGCAAAGCTTGGCCCGAGGCGGGTCATTTCCGTTGCGCTGTTAGGCGCTGCTGTGCTGTTTGGGCTGCTGAGCCTGACCGGATATGGGTCAAATCTTTGGCTTCTCAGGCTGCTGCTGTTTTTAGCGGGCTTTTTCTTGGGGCACGCGGTTGGTGCGGCGCAGGTTGTTTGTTTTGCCAACATTTCATCATCCTCAATGGGCCGGGCAACAACGCTGTTTAATGTGCAAAACCGGCTCGGATCTGCCTTTGGAGTTGCTGTCATGTCGTGCGTCCTTGCTGTGCTCAGCCAGCCCAGCGCAGGCATAGAGCCTGATTTATCAGCTTACCGGACAGCTTTGCTCTGTGCAGCCGGTTTCCTCATGGCTGCGCTTTTCATCGCACTCAAGCTCAAGGACGCTGACACAGGCCGTCAAATGGACAAGCATGCTTCAGCACCCAAAGGTGCGGCAGCTTCTGGTGAGTAAAACAAAAATCCTCCCGTTTCCGGGAGGATTTTTTTAACAGCATGAATTGTGCGCTATAAAATCGGCGACAGCAGGATCGAAATGGCTTCTTTGAAGCGGATCGATTTGCTTCTGTTTAAATATTCCTCAAAGGTCAGCTCCCTTGACACTTGCAGATCTTTTTCAAATGATAGGACAAGGCTTCTCGCAATTTCCTCATCATATAAAAATGCATTCACTTCAAAATTGAGCTTGAAGCTGCGCATATCAATATTTGCCGTGCCGACCGATGAAATTTCCTCATCTACTACAATCGTTTTCGCATGGATAAAACCGTTGTCGTAAATAAATACGGAGGCGCCTGCTTTTAAAAGTTCGCCGATGTAAGAATAGGTTGCCCAGTACACAAACGGATGGTCGGGTTTGTTAGGAATCATGATCCTGACGTCAACGCCGGACAGACAAGCGATCCTGAGGGCATCGAGCAGGCTTGCGTCCGGTATAAAATAAGGCGTCTGAATAAGAATGGACCGCTTTGCCGTTGATATCATTTTAATATAGCCGTTTTTAATCTGCTCCCATTCTGAATCGGGGCCGCTGGTGACGATTTGCATGCCGATGTTTCCGTGGGAGTCGATGTCAGGAAAATGGTTTGGCATATATGTAATGTCGTGATGGTGCGAGGCCTGATTCCAATCCAGGATAAAACGCGTTTGAATCGAGTGGACCGCTGTTCCTTTGATTCTGAGGTGCGTGTCCCGCCAATAGCCAAAGGCCGGGTTCAGACCGAGATATTCGTCTCCGACATTAAATCCTCCGACATAGCCGATGACGCCGTCGATAATGACGAGCTTGCGGTGGTTGCGGTAATTCATGCGCAAATTGATAAATTTAAAGCGCGACGGGAAAAAGACTTCGACAAATCCTCCCGCTTTTTTCAGCTCTTTGAAAAAGCTTTTCCTGAGGCTTCTTGATCCTAATTCATCATACAAAACGCGGACTTCAACGCCTTCTTTTGCTTTTTTGATGAGCGCATCCCGGAGCTTTTTGCCGATCTCATCGCCTTTATAAATATAATATTGAAGATGAATATGGTCTTTGGCGTTTTCAATATCGCGAAGCAGCCTGTCGAATTTCTGGCGTCCGTCCGTTAACAGCTCGACCGCATTGTCTTCTGTAAAAACGGCGTGGTTATTCAAAATGTGCATATAAATCAAGTCTTTGCTGTCCGCCGTCGCTTTATTGCGAAATTCAAACTCGCGGTTTTTCAGCTTGGTCAGCTGCTGTTCCAATATTTTTTCAATCCCGATCTTCTTTCGGTCTTCCCATTGAAAAAGGTGATTCCTGCTCAAATTGTGGCCGAAGAGCAAATAAAGGATAAAGCCGAGAACGGGAATAAAGAAGAGCACCAAGAGCCAGGCCCAGGAGGAGCTTGCATCCCGGCGTTCCCTAAAGATCACAACGATTGCCAAAAGCGTATTTAAAACTAATATAAAACCGAGAAATATCGATGTGATACTGATATTTTTAATAATATCCATATTGAACCTCACAAGACGGATTTGTTTTTATACATTCCATTTATAACAGTTACTCCCCTTTCAAGCAACTATCTCATGTTATACGGGGCGGCGGCCGGAAAGTTTCTAAAGAAAAAGGGAGGAAGGCAAAAAACTGTAAAACATGTTGGATCTAAGTTACGATATACATATAAAAAGCGTGATTTAATTAGCGGACCAACGCCTCTTTAACCAAAACGGGAGGGATTGATTATGGATATGGAACGTTTCCATCAAATGCCGGCCTTTATGAAAGAGGAAATGGATAACCTCAAGCGCGTGGCGGCGCCGTTCTTAAAGAAAAGGCTGATTTTTCTTTTTATCGCGATTCCGCTGCTTCTTGCTTCATTTGTTTATCTTTCCTCTTTTTGGGGGCAGGCAGCTTATGGAACCGATTCAATGATAAAAATCGGCTGCGCTGCCGCAGGTGCAGCATTCGGCATGGCGCTGTTCAGAGAGTCGTCATACCAAAAAAGAAATGTTCAGCAATCGGTGATGAAGTATATATTGGAACGGATGCAAACAAGCGAAGTGCTTTCCGATGAACGGAAAAGCCGCTACGTTCGGGCGGTCAAAGAAGAGCCGTTTACTGTAATGAGAAGCTTTTTGGAATTTTTAAATGAAGAAGAGATCAGAAGGCGCAGGCTGGCTGAATGATTGATGGAAAAAAGAGCTGCATGACAGCTCTTTTTTTGTCATGATGATCAGGCTTCATTCAATTCTTTTCCTAATATTTTTAAGTCGTACCGGATTCCGTCCATCTCGGCGATTCCGGGAAAGTGTCCCCACTCGGTGAAGCCGTATTTTTTGAAAAGCTTCATGCTCGGTTCATTGTGAGCGAAAATAAACGCCATTAAAGAACGGATTCCAAGCTTTGGAGCAGCTTCAAGCGCTTTTTCAAGCACCGCAGAACCCGCCCCTTTGCCGCGGTGGTCTTCATGAAGGTAAATGCTGACTTCGGCGGTTTTGGCGTAGGCGGGTCTCCCGTAAAATGATTCAAAGCTGATCCAGCCGACGATATCCCGTTTTTCATTTTCTGCAATATAAAGAGGCCTTTCTTCGGTATGGCTCAAAAACCAGTTCAGCCTTTCTTCAGGCGTGACGGGTTCTGTATCTGCCGTCACCATTCGCGACGCAATGGTGGAGTTGTAAATATCGACTACTGCGGGAAGGTCTTCCCGATTGGCGATTCGTAATTTCATTCTCTCTATCCTTTCTTCATATGTTATATCTTCGGCGTTTTTTCCGTTATCATGCATACCGGTCATTTTTCAGATTTTCAGGGCGGTTTTACATAAAAACGAAACAGCCGGTGCAAAATAAATTGAAAAAAGTTTTTTGTAAATGTATATATTTTCTGAAAAGTGTTCAGAATGTTGCTGAGGTGATGAGTTATGAAAGAGGAAGAAAAGAATCGTACTTCCAAAATCACAAAGCTGCAACAATTTTTTCGTAAACGCTGGGTATTTCCGGCCATCTATTTGACAAGTGCCGTCGTTGTATTAACCGCCGTTCTATGGTATCAATCGGCTTCTAACAACGATGTAAAAGACCAGCTTGCAGACGATGGCAAGAAATCAGCCTATGATAACCGGGATGATGCGGTAGAAGTAGGCAAACCAGTCGAAAATGTCGCAATGCCGGTTGCTGATTCTGAAAATGTTTCCGTCGTTAAAAAGTTTTTTGAAACTGACGCAACTAAAGAAGAGAAAGAAGCAGCACTTGTAAACTATAATAACACGTACAGCATGAGCAAAGGTATCGACTTGGCTGAGAAAGACGGAAAAACATTTGATGTTTCCGCATCTCTAAGCGGTACGGTCATCAAAGCTGCAAAAGACCCTGTACTGGGCTACGTTGTTGAAGTTGAACATGAAGATGGTTTATCAACTGTGTATCAGTCTCTTTCTGAAGTAAGCGTCAAACAAGGTGACAAGATTGAACAAAATCAAGTCATCGGAAAAGCAGGCAAAAACCTTTACAATGAAGAAGGCGGAAACCATGTGCATTTTGAAATCCGCAAAGACGGTGTTGCGCTAAACCCGCTGAACTTCATGGACAAGCCGGTCTCCAGCATTGAAAAAGCAATGGAGGAACAAGCGTCTGAAGTGAAAGAACCTGCTCAGCCTTCTGTTGAAGAAAAGTCAAAAACAGAAGACAAAGCGAAAGATCAAACAGATGGAAAAGACGACAAAACCAAGCGGGAAGATTCGTCTGAAGGGTCAGAAAATCAAGACGGAACCCAGTCTGACGATTCAAGCCAGTCATAAGGCACGCTTCCCTCAGGGCGCCTATCAAATGCGATAGGCGCCTTTTTTGTTACAATCATAAAAAAACCCGTATCAAATCGGCGGAGCCAGCCGTTTATTAAGTAAGAGGCCTCTTTTAAGGAGTGTGAATGCATTCATGAATGAATTAGAACAGCAAGCGCTGATGAAGTATTGCCTGAGAATGACAGGCGATAAATGGGATGCCGAGGATTTAGTCCAGGATACAATCCTCAAGTTAATGGAAATCAATCGAACAGACGCGTCACATGCTTATCAAAAGACGGTTGCAAAGCATAAATGGATTGACCTGCTCAGAAAAAGGAAGCGCGAAAGCTTTCTGTCTGAAGATAATCTGGAAGACGGGCGGGCAGAGCGCATGAAGGCGGCCGATGACTTCGAGCACCTGCTGAAACAGCTTTCCGGTATTTTAACACCGAAGCAATTAACGATTTTTCTGCTCAAAGATGTGTTTTCCTTTCAGCTGCACGAAATCGCCGAGACGCTCGGTAAGCCCGAATCATCCGTCAAGTCGCTTTTATTTAGATCGCGTCAGCGATTAAAAAGGCTTTCTCCGGAGGTTCTGCAAAAGGAGCCGGCGGACGGGGATGACGAACACATCGGTCTGCTTGTTCGGGCGATATTGCATCACAACCCCGATGATCTGCTCGAATTTGCCAAACAGACATGGCGTTTCGACGCTTCACAGCCGTCTTGCATCAGCATGATGAGGTGCGCTGCCTAGGAGGAAAAATGCTATGAACACCATTCCTTACGTCATTGAGAAAACGGCTGCCGGTGAAAGATCGTACGATATTTTTTCCAGACTTTTAAAAGACCGGATCATTATGATCGGTTCTGAATTCAACGATGACCTCGCCAATCGGGTCACCGCCCAATTGCTGTTTTTGTCAGCTGAAGACAATGAAAAAGACATTTCGATCTATATCAACAGCCCGGGCGGATCAACTTCCGCGGGATATGCAATTTTGGATACGATGGATTATGTGAAGCCTGATGTCCGCACGATATGCGTCGGAATGGCCGCTTCCATGGGAGCGATTCTCCTCGCCGGCGGAGCAAAAGGCAAACGGTATGCACTCAAAAACAGCGAAATCATGATCCATCAGCCGCTCGGCGGCGTCAAAGGACAGGCGACAGACATGGAGATTTCAGCGAAGCGGATCATCAAACTGAGGGAAAAAATCGAGCGCTTCTTTCACGAACGAACGGGCCAGCCCATTGAAAAACTAAAAGCCGACATGGAACGCGATTACTTTATGGATGCGGACGAAGCGAAGGCATACGGTGTTATTGATGCTGTTTTGTAACATTAGAAAAGCTCCCGGCTTAACTCCAGCCGGGAGCTTCGATCTTTTTTATAAAGCGTCAGGACCTTCCTCGCCTGTGCGGATGTTGATGGTGTTTTTAATTTCGTATATGAAGATCTTGCCGTCACCGGGTTCCCCGGTTTTCAGGACGTTTTGCGCCGTCTCGGCCACCTTTTCGACAGGCACTTTGCTGACGACGATTTCGACTTTTAACCTTTCATACACATTGCTTTCGCGTTTGACCCCGCGGTAAAGCTCAGTATGCCCTTTTTGCAGGCCGCATCCGTGTACATTGTAAAACGTAATGGACGTTACCCCGATTTTGGCCAGCTCCGTTTTCAGCTTTTCAAAGTTTGTAGGACGGGTTACAATTTCCACTTTATACATTTGACCGCTCATACCATCACTCCTGACAAATTAATCTTGATACGCTTTTTCGCCGTGCAGCGTAAGATCGAGGCCCAATGATTCTTCATCCTCTGAGGCACGGAGTTTAAAAAAGATACTGACTATCTTAATAATAGCGTATGTGACGATTGCGACAAACAAATATGTTGCAGCAATCGCAATCAGCTGTTTCCAAAGGAGACTGATGTCTCCGTAAAAAAGCCCGTTGGCACCGTCTGCGTTGACAGATGTCGTCGCGAACAAACCTGTCGCGATTCCGCCCCATGTCCCGCCGAGCCCGTGAAGTCCGAAGGCATCGAGCGCATCATCGTACCCGAATTTTTTCTTGAGCGAAAACACCCCCCAGAAACAGACGATTCCTCCGATAAGCCCGATCCATACAGATGAGAATGGCGTGACAAAACCTGCGCCAGGCGTAATCGCGACGAGTCCCGCAATCGCTCCCGAGACGGCGCCGAGCATCGTCGGCTTCTTATTAATCAGCCATTCTGCCAAAATCCAGCCGATCAGCCCCGCGGCCGCAGCCGTATTCGTGTTGATAAAAGCGGTCATGGCGACTTCATCGATCGTCAGCGCGCTTCCGACATTGAAACCGAACCATCCGAACCAGATCAAAGTCGCCCCGAGCAGGGTCAGAAGGAGGTTGTGAGGGGCGGTGTCGCTCATATTTTTCCGCTTGCCGAGAACAATCGCAACGACCAGACCGGCTACCCCGGAAGAAATGTGAACGACGTTTCCGCCGGCAAAATCAATAGCTCCCAGCTCGTCAAGCCAGCCTCCGCCCCATACCCAGTGGGCGACAGGCGAATAAACGAAAACCGCCCAGAGCACCGAGAAAAGAATAAAGGCCGGAAAGCGCATGCGCTCCGCAAAGCTTCCGGAAATAATCGCAGTCGTCAGGACGGCAAATGTCAATTGGAACATCATATAAAGCGTATGCGGGATCGTCTCCGAATAATCGGCATTGGGTTCAAAACCGACACCGTGCAGTCCGATCCAATCCAAACCCCCGATCAATGGGTTTCCGGGAGCGAAAGCGAGTGAATAGCCGAACAAAATCCATATGATAGAAACGATGGCAATTGAAGATAAACTGTGCATAACGGTGCTGAGCACATTTTTGCTCCTTACAAGGCCTCCGTAAAATAAAGCGATGCCCGGCGTCATCAGCCACACGAGCAAAGCGCAAAAGAACATAAATACTGTATCCCCCATCTGCATGTTTCATTCCTCCGTAGTCATTTAGATTGAGAGCAGATCTCTGTTTCTTTCATTATAGTGACAAAAGGGAGATATCATGATGAACATGTCAGATTTCCTTACATGGTTTTTGGGGAGAAAAGCGGACAGGGAGAGGCTGAAATATCCGACAGAAGGGGGATTAAGCGGTTTTTTCAACCTCAACTGCAACGATTCGATGTCCGTCCATTTCTTTTACTTTAAAACGGTATCCTTCACTTTCGATCGTCGTTCCGGGCTTGCTCTCAATATTCTGCGTCAGCATCCAGCCGCCGATTGTATCAATCTCCTCATCTGATAAATGAATTCCAAGCAGGTCGTTTACGTCGCTGACCAGTACTTTCGCGTTTAGGATGTAATGGTCATCTTCGAGTTTCTGAACAGCAGATACTTCTTCAGTATCGAATTCATCGCGAATGTCGCCGACGATTTCCTCGACAATATCCTCAACCGTCACAAGACCCGATGTTCCGCCATACTCATCTACGAGAATCGCCATATGTGTATGCTCTTTCTGCATTTTGACGAACAGCTGGTAGACGGGAATCGTTTCAATCACATGGATAACCGGATGGATATATGGCTTTAGCGATTTTGTTTCTAAAGAAAATTCCCCTGCAAGCTCCGCCAGCAGCAGTTCTTTTATATTGATCATTCCGGTGATGTGATCTTTGTCTTCCTCCATGACGGGGAAGCGGGTGTGCTTCGTTTCTTTGATAAGCTGCTTCGCTTTTTTTAAACTGTCGTCAAGAGATAAGACGGTCATTTCATTGCGCGGCACCATAATTTCTTTTGCCGTACGTTCGTCGAATTTAAAAATATTGTTTACATATTTCAATTCATTTTGGTTAATCTCCCCGCTTCGATAGCTTTCAGATAAAAGCGTTCGCAGTTCTTCCTCCGAATAGGCCAATTCGTGTTCACCGGTCGGCTTCAGGCCGAACAGACTTGTGATCATGCGGGCTGAATGATTGAGCAGCCATATAAAAGGAAACATGATTCTATAAAACCAGATCATCGGCTGTGCAAAAAGCAGCGTAACGGTCTCCGCTTTTTGAATGGCGATCGTTTTTGGCGCCAGCTCTCCGACGACAACATTGAGATAAGTAACTGATAAAAAAGCGGCCAAAAATGAAAGAATATGTGTAATCGACTCGTTCAAGCCGATTTTTGAGAAAAGGGGATGCAGCAAGGTCTGCATCGTCGGTTCACCAAGCCAGCCCAAGCCCAATGCCGTCACGGTGATTCCAAGCTGGCAGGCTGACAAGTATTCGTCAAGGTGCGAGGTCACTTCTTTTGCGGCAAGAGCGCCCTTTTTTTTCTGAATGATCAATTGGTCGATCTTTG
Organism: Bacillus licheniformis DSM 13 = ATCC 14580; assembly: GCF_000011645.1. Taxonomy (GTDB): domain Bacteria; phylum Bacillota; class Bacilli; order Bacillales; family Bacillaceae; genus Bacillus; species Bacillus licheniformis. The sequence goes on along the minus strand of NC_006270.3, from coordinate 3,708,490 downwards.
TCCGCCTTACTTTGACGATGGCGAATTCGACCGCGACGAAAAAGCCCGTAAATGCGATTAATCCTGCTACTGCAATCAGCTTCAATAACTCCAATGCCCCGCCTTCTCAGTAAAGAAGGCGCCACCTCCTTTTCTATGAAAAACTCATACTAGCTTCATACCACGTGCCGCAGCGCGGCAAACATCATGTTTATTTACGCGGAGGGCGGGCAAAGAAATATAAAACGAGTGGGCCGGAAGAGGAGGAGACAAGTATGAGAGTTTTTCAGGGAGAGGGCTGGACATGGTATCAGCTTGGCCCTCACGAAAAAACAACAGCACAAGGGCTGATCCAGCCCGATCATTGGCCGGAATGCCGAAACTGGTTTCAAGGCGTTCCCTCGGCCAACATCAATTGCCTTGATATCAATGCTGCCGTTCAAGGCAAGGAAGCGATCTACGGTTCATATATTTACGACCAGGAAGCGGAAGTTCAACAAAACCGGACAGCATTTCATTTTTACTTAACGAAAGACTATTTTTTCACAATGAATTTAGATATCTCGCAATTTGAAGAGGCAAACAGAAGGCCGATCGATCAACACTTAAAGCGATGCAAAGACGCCCCTGAAGTGTTCCTGGTCCTGCTGGGCGAACTGATGAGAATGTATTTGAAGGAACTTGAGCACTTTGAAGTTCACCTTGGAAAAGTAAGGTGGGGATTTCATCATGACAACAATAAAAGCATCATTGAACTGATTCATAAGCGGCGTCACGAACTCCTGGTCATAAGAAGTTTAATTTTATCGATGAAAAAGGTTGCAATGGGCCTTAAAGAAACTTTTTTAACCAAATCGTTTGACGAAATCGAACAGCGCAGGACGTTTTACGAAATCGACAGAGGCATGTCATTGATCAAAGAGTATGCGAATGAAATCAATTATTTGCTTCATTCCGAGGAAGTGGTGACATCCCACAGAGGCAATGAAATTTTTAAAGCGCTGACGATTTTTACGACGATCTTTACGCCGATGACGGCTTTCGGCGCCCTGTGGGGAATGAACTTCGAAGTCATGCCTGAACTCTCTTTAAAGTACGGCTATTTATTTTCGCTTATTTTAATCGCCGTTTCGACCGCCCTTGTGTATTGGTATTTGAAAAAGAAAGGCTGGACCGGCGATTTATTGAGGGATAAAAAACGATATATGAAAAGGAAGGGCTCTTTTAAATAGGTTTAAGCCCGCGGTATATCGGAAAAGCACATAATAACCCCATCATAAAGGAGGAATTCCGAATGAAACTGAAGGACATCATGACAACCAATGCTGAATGCTGCGAGCCTTCTGCCCCGATTGCGGAAATTGCCGGTAAGATGCGTGATTACAATGTAGGTTCAATTCCGGTCTGCGAGAACGGAAAATTGACGGGGATCGTTTCAGACCGGGATATTGTTATCAGATGTGTAGCTGAAAATGAAACAGATGCGGCTGCTCGGGATATCATGAGCACACAGATGGTGACAGGGCGCCCGGATATGTCTGCTGAAGAGGCTGGTGATCTGATGGCGGAACACCAAATTCGCAGGCTGCCGATTGTTGAAGATGACCGTCTTGTCGGAATCGTTGCTTTGGGGGATCTCTCCGTCTCACATGCGGATGAGAAAGCGGGAGAAGCTTTAAGCGAAATTTCAAAACCGGCTTAAACAGGTTGAAGGAAGAGCGTTTTTAGCTCTTCCTTTTTTATGTTTCTTCACTTTCCCACTTTTTCAGCGGCCAAAATAAGACGTGCTGCCTTTTTGCATAATGAAGAAGGGGCGCGGTGTCTGGGAGTGTGAGATCGTTTGCGCTTGTGAGCGGATCCGGAAAAATATCAGCTTCAGCCTGCTGCAGCTGCCACTCTGAATGGTGGATATCTTCATAATAGAGCTCGTTTTTATGCGTGGTGTACAAACGGTACCTTTCAGCAAGCCAGTATTCAAGCGTTCCTTTATCAGCTGAGAAAGGCTCCGAAACCGGTTGATATTCTGCATAAAACTCTGCTTGTGAACGTTTTCTCCTGCTTGTCAGCTGAAAGCGGTCTTTATGTTGTGCAAAGCGCATCCCGGCGTAAAAATAAGGCAAGTGGAACATTGAGCGCGCGCCGGCGACGGCCAAGCGCGAAGCGGCGTCAAGACTGAAAAAATAAATGCCCGGGACGCCTTTATATGCTACATATGTCCGGACATTCAGCTCGGGAAATCTGCTGATGAAAGGAAAGGGCGGCAAAAAACGGGGACGCATATTTGTCAGCAGAAAAGGCAAGATACCGATCCACGCTTTTCCGTTGAATGTCTCCAATTCCAAGGCCGCCGGTATTTGTCCGCGAATGGCTTCAGGATCGACAGCCCAATGGGCAAATAATACATGATTCCATGTTTGCGTCATCATCCACGGTCCTTCAGGCAGTGGAAAAGGGCGGTGAGAAGTATTTTTTATCATAGAACAGCTCTCCTTTGGTTCGAATTTTGACCTGTTTTAAGCACATCCCGAACCTGTTGTACGGTTTTATGATTTCCCTTTTCGGCTAAATCAAAAACGAGGATACAAAAAACGGAGGAGTGATCTGATTTGTTCAAGCATACGAAAGTGCTGCAGTACCCTGCCAAACCTGAAAGACCCGACCCTGTCTTCGCAAAGAAAATGCAGGAGATACTCGGCGGCCAGTACGGAGAAATATCTGTGGCGATGCAATACCTTTTTCAAGGGTGGAATACGCGGGGAAATGAAAAGTATAAAGATTTGCTGATGGATACGGCGGCAGAAGAAATCGGACACGTCGAAATGATTGCGACGATGATTGCACGGCTGCTTGAAGACGCTCCGGTTTACGAGCAGGAAAAAGCAGCAGACGATCCTGTCATCGGCGCCATTATGGGCGGAATGAACCCTCATCACGCAATCGTTTCAGGTCTGGGGGCCATGCCTGAAAACAGCACCGGCGTTCCTTGGAATGCAGGCTATATTGTAGCGAGCGGCAACCTTCTGGCCGACCTGCGCGCAAATGTCAACGCTGAATCGCAAGGCAGACTGCAAGTCGCACGGCTGTACGAAATGACGGATGACAAAGGCGTACAAGATATGCTCGGTTTTCTTTTGGCAAGAGATACGATGCACCAAAACCAGTGGATTGCCGCGATCAAAGAGCTGGAAGAAAAAGAAGGCGTCATCGTGCCCGGTACCGTTCCGCCAGAATATGAAAAAGAAGAAGTTTCGCACTCTTTATACAATTTTTCGGATGGAGAAGAAAGCGCACAGTTTGAGTGGCTGATAGGGAAGGCGCCGGACGGAGCGGAATTTCACTATGAGAGCGGCCCTGTCGCATATGGAGAAAAACCGGTCTTGAAGCCCGCTCCAAAACGAAGCCACAATACACCTGACTATGGAGAATAAAAAGAGCCGAACGGCTCTTTTTTTATTTTTTAAAATGACAAAACACTTCGTAAATATTAAAATAAGTGACAGATTTGCAGATTTTTTTATTGTCAGGTAAGCTTACTATAAAAACAACAGTAAGGAGTTATATCATGAGTAAAGTACTTATTTTTGGCCACAAAAATCCGGATACGGATACGATTTGTTCAGCGATTGCATATGCCGAATTAAAAAAGGAGCTCGGCATGGACGCAGAGCCTGTCCGCCTCGGCGAAATCAACGGCGAAACCGAATACGCGCTTAAGAAATTCAATGCAGAAGTACCCCGCCTTGTGAACACTGTCGCGAATGAAACAGACAGCGTGATTTTGGTTGACCATAATGAGCGCCAGCAGAGCGTCGATGACTTGGATCAGGTTCGCGTGCTTGAAGTCATCGACCACCACCGGATCGCCAACTTTGAAACGAGCGACCCTCTGTATTACCGCGCAGAGCCTGTAGGCTGCACGGCAACGATCTTAAACAAGCTCTATAAAGAAAACGGCGTTGAAATTAAAAAAGATATTGCGGGGCTGATGCTGTCGGCGATCATCTCAGATTCCCTCTTATTCAAATCCCCGACATGCACGGAAGAAGATGTCAAAGCTGCAAAAGAATTGGCTGCGATTGCCGGCGTTGATGCTGACAGCTATGGACTAGATATGCTGAAAGCCGGAGCTGATTTGAGCGCAAAGACGATTCCTCAGCTTCTTTCTCTGGACGCAAAAGAGTTTACGATGGGAAGCCATAAAGTAGAGATCGCGCAGGTTAACACTGTCGACACAAACGACGTTCTCTCCCGCAAAGAGGAAGTTGACGCAGAACTTGCAAAAGCGGTATCTGAAAAAGGGTTGGATTTATTTGTGTTTGTCGTAACTGACATTTTAACAAACGACTCGGTTGTCGTCGCTTCAGGACAAGCTGCACAAGCAGTGGAAAAAGCGTTCAATGTCACATTGGCAGACAACACAGCGACACTGAAAGGCGTTGTATCGCGCAAAAAACAAATTGTTCCGCCGTTAACCGAAGCCTTAAAAGGTTAAGGAAATAAAAAAACACCCGAATCTCATGATTCGGGTGTTTTCTTATACCGTTCTGGATACCGCTTTCCGCAATTTCCGCAAGATCGATTCATAGAGTGAAATGATCCGTTCAAAAAGCGGCTGCACATACGTGGAGAATCTAAACATAACAAGTGATACGAATAAAGCGACCAAAATGCTGCCCAATACGTCAACAGGGTAGTGGTGTCCGACCCAAATACGGGAAAAGCCCGTCAATAACCCGAAAGCAATCAGGCAGCTTCCAATTTTCCGATGATAAAGCCAAAAAGCGATCGAAATGGCTAACGCCCCGGTTGTATGATCGCTGGGAAATGAGGCGTCGGCAGCATGGTGAATCAATACGTCCACATGATGAGCGACAAATGGCCTCGGCTCATAGTAAACCAATGACAGCAAATAATTTGCCGCCAATCCGAAAATACCCGTCACACCGGCCTGAAGAACGGTTATTTTATAAGAACGGTTTCCGAATATCCAGATCAAAAGCAAAATGAGCGCATACATATAAATCGCTTTTTCTGTAATCAAAATCATGGCGCCATCCAGGATGTCGTTGTGGTTTGCTAATTGATGAATGCGTGTAAAAAGCCAATAGTTCAAAAAATCACCTTTTTAATAGAGTAGTAATTTTTGGGCAGACAGTTAGGAGACGTATTTCATTTTGCAAAAGTTTCATTAAATAACAGATCGAGCTGTATCAGCCTGCATGAAAAGAGCCGGGCGTTCCCGGCCCGGCGAGGTTGAACGGCTTATTCAGCCATTGATATATCCCGCTTCTCCTTTGCGGATGCAGGTTTTTGGCTCCATGTATACAGAAACAGGTTGATGAGCACGAAAACGCCTGAGAATAAATAAATGTTTGAAAAACCGGCTTGTGCCACAACCAACCCGAAAACATAGGATCCGACTGCGATGCCGGTATCAAACAGCGTAAAATAAGTCGCTGTTGCATAGCCGCTCCGGTGAGGCGGCGAAGACTGGATCGCCAAGGTCTGAAGGCACGGTGTGATAGATCCGTAGCCGATGCCGATGACAGCTCCGGATAGCAAAAGCATCGCACTGCTGTTTGTAAAAGCAAGCAGGAAAAGCCCGGCGCAAAAAATGATAATGGACGGATAAATGACGACTCCCGGGCCGACTTTATCATACAGTTTTCCCGTAAACGGCCGCGTGATCATCATTGTCACCGCGAACACCATAAAGAAATAGCTGCTTGCTTCAATAAGGCCGAGGGATTTGGCATAAACAGAGATGAAGGAAATCACGCTTGAATAACAAAACGACACGAACAAGCCGACCGTTGCAATCCGAATCGCGCCCTTTTCAAACATGTTGGAAAATGACAGCCTGAACACAGCTGAACGGATGTCGTTTCCTTTAGGAATCCGCACCAGTGCCGTACAGAGGATGGCTACAGTGACGATTCCTGAAAATAAAATAAACAGATCGGAAAAACTCATTTTATCCAGCAGGTTCAAGGCGATAAACGGGCCGATGACAACCGCCAAATTCATCGACATAGCAAAATAGCCCAGCCCTTCCCCGCGGCGGGCCGGCGGAATTAAATCGGCTGCAATTGCACTCGTCACCGTGGTGATGATGCTGAACCAAATGCCTTGGAAAAAGCGAATGCCAAGCAGCAGGTAGATATCGTGAATGAAGATATAAAGAAATGATGCCAAAGTAAACAGCACGACGCTGATGAGTGCCATTCTCTTTTTGCCAAAACGCTCAATAACAGCTCCCGAAAACGGCCTTGCAAAAATCGCGGACAGCATGAAGCCGCTGATCAAAAGGCCGCCCTCTGACTCGGAGCCGCCGAGCTCCTGCATCGCATAGACCGGAAGCACGGTCAATAGTGCGTAAAAATAGACGAATATAAACAAATTAATCAAAACGACCATGATAAAATCCCTGGTCCAAATGGGTTCAGCTTGCTTCATAGGCTACAACTCCTCCTGGTGTCCTTCTAACAATTGACTTAACAGCCTTTGGAATATTTTTTTATCCCGTTCTTCAAATACGGAAAGCATTTCCTCTTCAAATTCTTTCATTTTTAATTGAATGTCATCATATTTAATTTTGGCTTCTTCTGTCATCTTGACGACTTTTTCCCGTTTGTCATCGCCCTGTATCCGTTCGACCCAGCCGTTTTTTTCGAGGCGGCTGACGGTTCTTGTCACAGTCGGCGCTTCGACGTGCAAATAAGTCCATATGTCTTTCTGCGTCATCGGTCCGTAGGTGTGAAGACAATATAGGATCGACCACTGTGAACCGTAAAGGCCGTACGCTTCGAGCTGTTCATTCGTTTTTTTAGCAACCATCCGAGTGCTTTGATTGAGCTGGTGAATAATCTTTCGATTGATATGTTCCATTCCCGGACTCCTTCAAAATAGTTACCTAGGTAAATAATAAACTTTATTCATTTTACCGGAAGTCAAGATTAGTGTAAAGTTAAAATTTTTGAAGCCCGAAATAAAATTATAAGAGAAACCCCTTGTCCTCCTTGAGTTTTTAGCATAATCCCATTTAAATGCTAATACACTGATACAAACCTAACAAAGAGAGTGTTTGAGGTGAGGGATCGTGGGAGTATTTCAAAATTCTACTTGGAAAAGCATAAAACGAAGAAGCTGCGCAAATAGCGAATTTTTTCACAAGACGGATCTCATTTCACACTTCTCACATCCATTTTAGGGAGGTCGAGTGGTGTGCACGATTACATCAAAGAGCGAACAATCAAGATAGGGAAGTACATCGTGGAGACGAAAAAAACGGTTCGTGTGATAGCGAAGGAGTTTGGTGTTTCCAAAAGTACCGTTCACAAGGATTTGACAGAAAGGCTGCCTGAAATTAATCCTGACCTGGCCAATGAAGTAAAAGAAATTCTTGATTATCATAAATCAATCAGACATTTGCGGGGCGGAGAAGCAACAAAACTAAAATACAAGAAAGAGGAAATCTTTGAAAGAGAACCCGTGCAATAAGGAATAATGGCTCAGAAACGAGCAGCGTTTATCAGAATTTCCCGGTATCCTCCGTAAAAAGCCACAAAAATTTTATGAAGAACTTTAATAAGCTCTCTTTTTTTTCTAATATTTATGATAAAATATATAATTAGGGCAGAATGTGGACATTGCTGTGAAACAGATTTCGAGGAGGATATAGATAGATGTTTGCAAGGGATATTGGTATTGACCTTGGTACAGCGAATGTGCTGATCCATGTCAAAGGAAAAGGTATTGTCTTAAATGAACCATCAGTCGTTGCTCTTGACAAAAACAATGGGAAAGTGCTCGCTGTCGGTGAAGAAGCAAGGAGAATGGTAGGACGTACACCTGGGAATATTGTTGCGATACGTCCATTAAAAGACGGCGTCATTGCCGATTTTGAAGTAACAGAAGCCATGCTGAAGCATTTCATTAACAAGCTGAATGTAAAAGGTCTTTTCTCAAAGCCGCGCATGCTGATTTGCTGCCCGACAAATATTACTTCTGTGGAGCAGAAGGCCATTAGAGAAGCTGCCGAAAAAAGCGGCGGAAAGCATGTATATTTGGAGGAAGAACCTAAGGTGGCCGCAATCGGAGCGGGAATGGATATTTTCCAGCCAAGCGGAAACATGGTAGTTGATATCGGCGGTGGAACGACAGATATCGCAGTCATCTCAATGGGCGATATTGTCACCGCCTCTTCTATTAAAATGGCTGGGGACAAGTTTGATCTTGAAATCTTGAACTACATCAAACGCGAGTACAAGCTGCTCATAGGCGAACGGACAGCCGAAGATATTAAGATTAAAGTCGCAACTGTTTTCCCAGACGCACGTCACGAGGAAATTTCCATCCGCGGCCGCGACATGGTCACAGGATTGCCGAGAACCATTACGGTAACGAGCAAAGAGGTGGAGGAAGCGCTGCGCGAATCTGTATCTGTCATTGTACAGGCTGCCAAGCAGGTGCTCGAAAGAACGCCGCCTGAGCTGTCAGCCGACATTATCGACAGAGGCGTTATCATTACAGGAGGCGGCGCATTGTTAAACGGTCTTGACCAGCTTCTTGCCGAAGAGCTGAAAGTGCCTGTTCTCGTTGCTGAAAATCCGATGGATTGTGTGGCAGTCGGTACGGGTGTCATGCTTGATAACATGGACAAGCTTCCCAAGCGCAAACTGAGCTGATCAGAAGCCTCATTCTTTTTGAGAATGAGGTTTTTTTATGTGAAATGCTTTAAAGGAGCTGAACGGCTGCCGATAAAAAGAGTAGTATGTTTGAATACCATTATAGAACAAACGTTCTGTATTAGCAAATATAAATTGCAAGCATTTCGCAAAAGAGGTTTTTTCGATAGGAAACTCTGGAGCATGACACTTATTTTGAGGTGAAATGATGTTAAAAGGACTTTATACAGCAACTTCAGCAATGATCACCCAGCAGCGCCGCACAGAGATGCTGACGAATAATATCGCGAATGCAAATACGCCGGGATATAAAGAAGACCAAGGATCAATACGTTCTTTCCCGGAAATGCTTTTGAGCCGGATTGAGTCTGATTCTTTCAAAGCCGGCAGCGCTTCGCGTTCGTTTTCAACACAGACGCCAATCGGTTCAATCAATACAGGGGTTTATATGCAGGAACTGAAGCCTCAATTTTCTCAAGGCGATCTGCAAAGCACGAATGAGCCGACAGATATTGCAATCAGCGAAGCCGAAGTTCCGGTCAACGGCGAAACAAACGATAAAGCGGCGCTTTTCTACGCGGTCCGGCTTGAAAATGGGGATGTACGCTATTCAAGAAGCAGCCGTTTTTCTTTAAATGAAAATAATCAATTGACAATAAACGGCCGACTCGTCCTTTCAACGGAAAACCGGCCGATCACGGTGGGAAGCGAGAATTTTCAAGTCGCTGAGGACGGAACGGTGACTGAAAACGGCCAAAATCTGGGGAGGATCGATGTCAGAATCGCGCTCGATACGAGAAATTTAGCAAGAGAAGGCGATGATCTGTATCGTACTGAAAACGGTGAGGCGCTGCCAAGCGCAGTCGGCAATCCTGAAGTCACTTATTCTGTCAAGCAGGGGATGACCGAACGGTCGAATGTCGACGTGACGAGAGCCTATACGGAAATGACCGCTGCCTACCGCTCGTTTGAAGCCAACCAAAAAGTTCTTCAGGCTTATGATAAAAGCATGGAAAAGGCGGCCAATGAGATTGGAAGGATCGGATAAATGACCGATCGCGATCAGCGTAAATGGAGGATGTGGAAAAACGATGCTTAGATCCATGATCACGGCTTCAAACACAATGTTTGAACTGCAAAAACAAATTGATAATATCAGCCATAATCTTGCAAATACCGATACAACGGGATATAAGGCGAAAAACACGAGCTTTTCGGAGCTGATCAGGCAGCAGATTGAACAGGTAAACGAGAAAAATAATGAAGTAGCTGCAAGCAGAAAGACGCCGCCAGGACTTCGCCTCGGCGTCGGAGCCGTCATGACCGACCGGCTGACGCATAAGCAGGGAAGCCTTAAGGAGACGGGCCGCGATCTTGATATTGCACTGACTTCTCCTTATCAGTACTTCCAGGTCAATGTCGGCGGGGAAGTGCAATATACAAGAGACGGGGCATTTTACCTTACGCCTGCGGCGGGGAACGCCAACCAGATGCAGCTTGTGACGAAAGAAGGACATGCCGTCCTTGATGAAAACGGAAATGCCATCCGCTTCAACCAGCGCTATAAACACATCAAAGTCGATGAATCGGGAAGTGTCACCGTTTCGTCAGACAATCAGGGAGAAGCGCCACTGCGTTTTAACCTGGGGATCGTCCGGGCTGTCAAACCTCAGGCTCTAACAGAAGAAGGAAGCAACCTTTTTTCTGTCAGCGATGAATTGAGAGCAACGGCTCTTATCAACCTGAACGGAGCCGGGCGGCAGGACATTTCTCTAAAACAGGGATTCCTTGAATCATCAAATGTCGACGTATCGAAGGAAATGACCGATCTGATCTCTTCGCAGAGGTCATATCAAATGAATTCCCGCGCCATCACGATGGGCGATCAAATGATGGGGCTGATCAATTCAGTACGTTAGCACAGCAAAACAGGAGCCGGCCAAACGACGTTTGGTTCAGGCTCTTTTTATTTTCACTTTCATCGTTTTAAACCGGTTGTGCCTCATCTTTTGTTGAAAAAGATTCCGTTTCATAATATACTTCCAGATGTACAGAATAAGGCACTGACATATCATTCTATACATATTTTTCGAAAAAGGAGATGTCAAGGCAATGCTTGATGCTCAGCAAATTAAAGAAATCATTCCCCACCGCTATCCCTTTCTGCTGGTAGACCGTGTGACAGAAGTAGAGGAAGGAAAACGGGCCGCGGGTTATAAAAATGTGACAGTAAATGAAGAGTTTTTTAACGGACACTTTCCGGATTATCCGGTGATGCCTGGTGTTTTAATTGTTGAAGCGCTTGCGCAAGTAGGTGCGGTGGCGCTTTTGATGAAGGAAGAAAACCGCGGAAGGCTCGCGTTTTTTGCGGGAATTGACAGCTGCCGCTTCAAAAAGCAGGTGAAACCGGGCGATCAGCTCCATCTTGAGCTTGAAGTGCTTCGTTTCCGCGGTTCCATCGGCAAAGGAAAAGGAGTCGCAAAAGTGGACGGAGAAGTCGTGTGTGAAGCCGAATTGATGTTTTCTCTTGGTGAAAAGCAGGAATAATGTAAACACAATGGGTTTTCGTAAAAGCCCATTTGTTTTTTTATCATGAAAGCGAAAAGGTGATCATTCATGTGGAAAGAATTTAAAAGTTTTGCGATTCGGGGAAATGTAATCGATCTTGCAATTGGTGTCATCATCGGAGGCGCCTTTGGAAAAATCGTAACTTCGCTTGTCAATGATTTGATGATGCCGCTCCTCGGTCTTCTGCTTGGAGGCCTGGATTTTTCCGCGCTGTCGTTCACATTTGTTGATGCCGAAATTAAATATGGGCTATTCATTCAGTCGATCGTCAATTTCTTTATTATTTCGTTTTCCATTTTTCTATTTATCCGCTATATCTCTAAGCTGAAGAAGAAGGATGCCGAAGAAGAAAAAGCTGCTCCTGATCCTCAGGAAGAATTGCTTAAGGAAATACGGGATTTGTTAAAAGAGCAGACAAACCGTTCTTAGAGCTATAAATGAAAAGGCTGTCCGGCGAAGACAGCCTTTTTTATATATTTTGCTTAAATGCTTCAAGAAGCCGATCTCCGGAATATCCTTCTTTCATTAAATCTTCCAAAATCTTGTCGGAGCCTTTCCTCAGCTTTGAGCTGACCATTTTGCCGTCCAATAAGACGGAAACATGCTCGCCGAGCACCGTGATGTTTTTGACCTTCGCTAACAGCTGTGCTGGGCGGTTGCTTTTTTTCGTGATCGTTACATATGCTTTCACTTCTTTGCCTTCCTGAAGGAGATATTCGAAAAAATACCGGTATTCTTTAGAAACCAGACCTTCAACCATCCAGTGGTTTTCTCCGTCTTCCTTATTAATGATAAGGCCGTCGATCAGCGGGAACTCCTCAAGCCGCTTTGAAGTGTCATCCTGGCGGACAATTTTTAAATCAATAAGCCTAAAGGTTTTCATTAGTATCACCTCACAAGCTTCCATAGTTGTATAACCATTATAGCACATTCGCTTGGGAGAACTCTTGACCCTGGTTTGTTTCTGCAATAGGAGCATATTCATATTTTAAATTTTGCAAAAAGTATTTTATAATGCTTTATTTTTATTTATACTTTAGGTGATATTGAGCAGGAGGTGACTTATGAACCATTTTTACTTAAAGGAAGTATTTGTGATCGCAAGCAATTCAGCTGCTGACTGCCGTCAATATATGCCTATGATTTGCTTTTCAGCCGGTAACAAAAAGCACGAAATCAGCACATATGCAAATGAAGGCATCATGTTTCGCTATGAAACGAAGGACGGAATGGAAATATACGAATTTCAAGTAACGCTTAAACAGAAAGAGTTGTCATTCCGTCTGTATGCTTGGGACGGGGGCTCATATGTCCGCGTATACTCAGAGCGGTGGCTGTCATCTCCTGTTTTTTTTCAGTTTCTGAAAAATACGTATTTCTCAAATAAAAATGAAATGATTTTTATGATTAGTGGAAGAAAAAAGCAAAAATTATGACATGAGCCCGGGTTTTTTTCCGGGTTATTTTTCTTTTATGAGGATTTTGCTTAAAATCTGTTCTCTTATAAACTGGGGATACCCGAACAGGAAGGGAGGGACGAAATGTTTAATGAGATCATGCTCGTCGGGCGTTTGACAAAAGATCCCGAACTGCGGTATACATCTGACGGTGTCCCTGTTGCAAATGTGACGCTGGCTGTCAGCAGGCCTTTCAAGAACGCAGCAGGCGAAGTAGAAGCGGACTTTGTCAATTGCACTCTATGGCGCAAAACTGCCGTGAACACAGCCGAATATTGCGAAAAAGGCTCCATCATCGGGCTGAGCGGAAGAATCCAGACCCGCCAATACGTCAATTCAGAAGGCGAACGCACCTTTATTACAGAAGTTGTCGCCCGGTCAGTCAGATTTTTGGGAGAAAGCCGGAAAGCGCATGAGCCGGCTGATGCTTAAACCTAAGATTCCTTCTATAAACTCCTTTCTCAAAAAGAATCAATCAATATCCCCTTGTTTATCCCCTTTTATGGCCGGTTTTGAATGACCGGTTTTTTTATTTTAGACAAAAAATAGACAAATTTAAATTGACGTCCAAAAATTCCGTATGTATAATGTAAGCGAATACAACAACAAATGACCAATGTTTGCACAAATGCGCAAAGGTAAAGGGTGATCTTATGGAAATGAGGGATGATAAACGCCTTCTGATCAAAGTCTGCAAAATGTACTACGAAGAGGATATGACACAGAGCCAGATTGCAAAAGCAACAGGGATATACAGAACAACCGTCGGACGTATGCTGAAAAAAGCGCGTGAGGCAGGAATCGTTAAAATCACGATCGATGACCATGTCGGGACACACTATGATTTGGAACGGGAGCTCGAACAGCTGCTCGGGCTTAAAGAAGTGTACATATGTGATGCAAAACCGGAACAAACAGCTGAAGACAAGAAGAAACTCGTCGGCAAAGCCGGAGCCGAAATCTTAAAACGAGTCGTGAAAGACGGGGATACGGTAGGCTTCGCATGGGGGACGACGATGGCGGGAATGATCGGGGAGTTTCACGGCGTCAAAAAACGGAGCGCTTCATTCGTGCCGCTGGTCGGCGGTCCGGGCGCCATGGATACGAAATATCACGTGAACAGCATCGTCTACAGCATTGCGGGTGACTTTGGAGGCACGCCTTACTTCATAGATGCGGCAGCCGTTGTCGAAAAAAAAGAAACGAAGGAGGAAATCGTCAAGTCCCACTATTTCAAAAAAATAGAAAGGCTGTGGAACGGCCTTACTGTGGCAGCCGTCGGAATCGGGGCGCCGCTTAGTTCTTCAAATATGATCTGGACCGGATTTTACGGCGATCAGGATATCGAGCGCCTTGAAGAAAAACATGCAGTCGGAGATATATGCTCGCGTTTCTTTGATCGTTCGGGAGCTTTAGTAGAAACAGAGATTCATGACAGAACCATCGCGATAGACATCAACAGGTTAAAGGATTTGGAATATTCCATAGGTCTTGCCGAATCCCATGAAAAAGTTCCTTCGATTATCGGGGCTGCAAAAGGCCGCTATATTAATGTTTTAGTGACAACTGCCGAAACAGCCAGAGAAATTGCCGAGGAGGTGAGAAATCAATCATGATCATTTACTTTATCATCGCCCTTGGAGCTGCATGGCTTCTCCAGAGCGTTTTAGGTTTTTGGCAAATCAGGCATTTCAATCGAACGTTCGCCGCGTACAGGCGTATAGGGAGAGTCGCGGTCGGAAGGAAGACCGGCTTACTCAGAGCCGGAACGGTCGTCCTGTTTGTCATCGACAAACGCAACAAAATTTTGAAGGCATCAAAAATGCAAGGTGTCACCGTCTTTTCAAGAATCAGACCTTTAAAAGGGTTTGAAGGAAAGTATTTGCTGAAGATCGGACAAGCGGAGCTTGCCCGGCACGACCGCCTCACACGTCTTGCAATTGAAGATGCCTTGAGAACATTCGACATCATCACGAAAGGGGGTGATGTTCCGCAGAAGAAAACACGGCTTCAAAAACTGATGAGCTTTCAAATCAAAAAAAGAGGTGAAATATGAAAAACGTAACATGGCTTGCGGAAAAGTTTATGGACTTATTCAGGCATGGCGGAGAAGTGTTTGTCGGTATGCTTACAGACATCGTTCCTTTATTGATTATGCTGCTTGTCGCCATGAATGCTCTGATACGCCTGATAGGAGAAAAGCGCGTAGAAGCGCTTGCGAGGAAGTCGGGAAAAAATCCATTGACCAGATACATGGTTTTGCCTGTCATCGGTACGTTCATGCTCGCAAATCCAATGACGCTGTCGCTTGGCAGGTTCTTGCCTGAAAAATACAAACCGAGCTATTATGCGGCTGCATCCTATTCGTGCCACACGCATAACGGACTTTTCCCACACGTGAATCCGGGCGAGCTGTTTGTTTTCCTTGGGATTGCCGCAGGGATTACAACGCTCGGGCATGAAACGACGGAGCTTGCTCTCCGCTATCTTTTAGTCGGGATTGTGACAAACTTTCTCAGGGGCTGGGTAACGGATATGACAACGGCTTATGTCGCGAAACAGCAGGGCATTGCCTTGAAAGATTCGATTGATCTTAAATAAGAAAGGCGGTTTAGGAGATGAGTTCCTATCGTTCGGTTGAAGTTTCAAAAGGGCCTGGAGGGTTTGGCGGACCTCTGGTGATCACGCCTGATGAAGAGAGAAATAAAATCGTGTACGTCACCGGCGGAAACAAACCCGATTTTGCGGATCATTTAGCTGAGCTGACGGGGTGCACCCTGGTCGACGGCTTTAAAACGACAGTACCCGAAAGCGAAATGGCCGCTGTGATCATCGACTGCGGAGGGACGCTGCGCTGCGGACTTTACCCGCAAAAGCGAATTCCGACGATCAATGTGATGGCGACCGGGAAAAGCGGGCCGCTTGCCGCCCATATTACAGAAGATATATATGTTTCCGGAGTAAAAAAAGAGAATATTAAACTGCTGGGAGCTGTGGAGGAGCCTGAACAGTCTAATATTCCAGAAGAAAAACAAATACAAAATAAACAAAACCATTATAGCACAGAGAAAAAGATTAGTGAACAGCAGTCGCCGAAAGGGATGATGGCGAAAATCGGGATGGCCATGGGATCGATCGTCAGCACATTTTATCAAGCTGGACGGGAAGCGATTGAAACCGTTATCAAAACAATTCTTCCGTTCATGGCTTTTGTGGCTCTATTGATCGGCATCATTAAAGAGTCAGGCATCGGAGACATTTTTGCCAAATATTTATCACCATTTGCAGGCTCACTGCCCGGGTTGCTACTAATCTCGCTTGTTTGTTCATTTCCACTGCTTTCCCCGTTCCTTGGACCGGGGGCGGTGATTGCACAAGTTGTCGGTTCTCTGATCGGCGTTGAGATTGGCAAAGGAAACATTCCGCCGAATTTGGCGCTGCCTGCGTTATTTGCAATCAATTCACAAGCCGCTGCCGACTTTGTTCCAGTCGGTCTGGGTCTTGCGGAAGCGGAAGTCGAAACGGTTGAAGTCGGGGTGCCGTCGGTGCTGTATTCGCGTTTTCTCACGGGGGCGCCAACCGTTTTTATTGCTTGGCTGGCCAGCTTTGGCATGTATGACAGCTGAGGGTTTTCTTAAGGAGGGAGAATAATGGTCATGCTTTATGAAACAAAAATAAACAGAATCGGAGCTCAAGCAGCGGCGTTTTCAGATGAAAAGATGCTCATATTATTTGGTGAAGGTGCTCCGGATGAATTGAAAGATTATTGTTTATCAATTGATATAAAGCCTGTAGAAGGCGACTTCAATGAAGGCGATGAGCTCATACTGGGCGGCGAGACCTACAAAATTACAGCCGTTGGCGGAGCCGTTCGTCAAAACTTGGCGAATCTCGGGCATATTACGCTAAAATTTGACGGATCAGTTTCAGCCGAACTGCCGGGAACACTGTACCTTGAACGAAAAGAACAACTGCCGGAGGTTTCAGCAGGAGACTGTATTCAAGTTAAAAGATTCTCATAAGGAGCGGGTGCAATATGGAGATGAATAAAGGAAAAGTGGCATTGATATGCGGCGGCGGCCAAAGTCTCGGAGAAGCGCTGTCCTACCGGATGGCAGAGGCGGGATATGACATCGCGGTCGCAGACATCAACGGCGAGAACGCCGAAAGGACGGCAGATCATGCAGCCGGTCAATACGGGGTCAAATCGCTGTGGATTCAAGCGGATTTTACAAAGGAAGCCGATGTGAAAAAAATGATCGGCAGGGTCACGGACGAATTCAATAAAATCGATGTGATGGTGTACAGTGCGGGAATCGCCAAAAGCAATAAAATCACGGATTTTGAACTTGAAGACTGGGAACGGACCATCGAGGTCAATTTGACCGGGTATTTTCTTTGCGCGAGGGAAACGTCAAAGGTCATGATTGAGCAGGGAAGCGGGTCAATCATTCAAATCAATTCCAAATCGGGAAAAGTCGGCAGCAAGCATAATACAGCTTATTCAGCTTCTAAATTTGGAGGGGTCGGTCTCACGCAAAGCCTCGCGCTTGATCTTGCCGAACACAACATTCGGGTGAACAGCATTATGCCGGGAAACTTGTTAAAATCGCCGATGTTCCAAAGCTTGATCCCGCAATACGCGAAAAAGCTCGGCATTCCAGAGAGCGAAGTAGAGCGCGTGTACACCGAAAAAGTGCCTCTAGGACGGGGCTGTACGTATGATGACATCGCCAATGCCATCTTATTTTACGCCTCTGACCAAGCATCTTATATGACGGGTCAATCGATCAATGTAACCGGGGGGCAGGTCATGCATTAAAACAAGAGGGGGACGCGATGATGAACATGCTGATTGATTCAGCGCATATACCGGAGATTGAAAGATTGCTTGATTCATTTCCCGCTGGCGGCGTCACGACAAACCCGGCACTGATCGCAAGGGAGAACAAGCCTTTTAAACAGCAGATTCAAGATATTCGGCGGCTTCTTCCCGAGCATCTGCCTCTCCATGCCCAAGTGATCGCCGACCATTGGCGGGATATGGTCGATCAGGCGAAGGCACTCTATAACTGGCTAGATGGAAACGTGTCTGTGAAAATTCCGGTGACGACTCAAGGGCTTTACGCGATCAGAAAGCTTGCGGCTGAAAATATCCAGACCACCGGGACAACGGTTTATACCGCTGCACAGGCTGTACTGGCGGCAAAAGCCGGCGCCTCCTATGTCGCGCCGTATGTCAATCGCATTGATCAAGAGTATGGTAATGGCGCTGGCGTTGTCAAAACGATTGTCGGCTTATTCAACACAAACTGTTTAAATTGCAAAGTGCTTGCGGCAAGCTTTAAACATAACCGTCAAATTCTTGCCGTCATGGAAGCGGGGAGCCATGAGGCGACAATCAGCCCTGAGCTTATAAGCCGTTTGGCTGATCATCCGGCTGTAGATCGTGATATCCATGCGTTTCGTGAGATTTGGCACTCTCAATATGGAACATTTTCATTTTAAAGTACGAGCCTGGGGGACGGGAAACCGGCCTCAGGCTTTATTTTTGCTTATCATTACTTATATACTCTTGATTTATTCGGCGTAATTGCTTATAATCACTTATAAATGATGAACTTTACTTGCGCAAAGAAGGAATGATCCAGTGTACCAAGAGGAAAGGCTAATTTCCATCATCGACTATTTAAAAGAGCATAAACGGATTTCCGTTGAACAAATTTGTTCTTTATTCGGAGTTTCAAGAGATACGGCAAGGCGGGATCTGGTTAAACTGCAAGAGCAAGGCGCCATTATCAGGACAAGGGGCGGGGCGATTCTGCCCACCGTTCATGATGAGGTCAAAGACTATTCGGGCAGGCTGGGCATGGTTTCCGAAGAAAAAAGCATGATCGGAAAAGCAGCCGCTTCTTTAATCAGAGAAGGCGACCGCATTATTTTGGACGCTTCCACGACAGTCCAATCATGCGCAGAGCATTTGCCGGATGTCAATTGCACGATCATCACCAATTCGATTAACCTTGCGGACGTTCTTTCCTCAAGAAAAGGGGCTGACATCCGCCTGCTTGGAGGAAAGCTTCAAAAAGAGCACCGGTTTTTGTACGGCGCCTCTGTCATTGAAAAGCTGTCATGCTATCATGTTGATAAAGCGCTGATCGGCGTGGTGGGGGTTTCTGAACATGGGCTTACAATCGCCCATGAGGAGGACGGAATGGTGAAGCGGAAAATGATTTCCCAAGCGAAGCAAGTCATAGCGCTTGCCGACCATTCGAAAATCGGGAGAACGGATTTTTACCGATACGCTGAACTCAGTGACATTGACCTTCTCATTACAGACCGGCTGCCGTCGAAACCGTTTCAGAAGCTGCTTGATGAACACGATGTGGAGCTGCTTGTGGCTGAACATCACGATACTTAAGGGGGAATACAGCAGATGAAAATGATTGCGGTCGATTTAGACGGGACGCTGTTAAACAGTGAAAGCAAGATCTCAAAGAAAAATATCGATGCGATTAAAAAAGCGCGGGAACACGGGATTGAAGTAGTAGTTGCCACGGGGAGAGCATCCTTTGATGTTCAAACGATATTTGAGCCGACAGGTATTAAAACATGGATTATCAGTGCCAACGGAGCGGTGATTCATGATCCTGAAGGCAGCCTTTACCATTCGGTGCCGCTTGATCGGAAACGGGCAGAAGGAATTCTTCGATGGCTTGAAGAAAATAACTACTATTATGAGGTGTTCAGCGATGAAGCAATCTTCACGCCGCAAAACGGCCGCGAGCTGCTTGACATTGAGCTGGACCGCTTGAAAAGCGCAAATCCTGAGGCAGACCTATCAAGGCTGGAACTCGCGGCTGAACAGCAGCTCAGCCAAAACGGATACGCGTACATCAGCTCCTATACCGATCTGTTTTTAGCCGGAAAGGATGTTAATGTATATAACATATTAGCTTTTTCTTTTCATAAGGAAAAGCTGGAAACGGGCTGGAGGCAATTTGAAGATGCACAAGATATTACGCTTGTCACTTCAGCCGAGCACAACTTTGAAATTGAGCATCTTCAGGCGTCAAAAGGGCTGGCATTGGAGAAGCTTTCACACAAGCTCGGCATTTCCCTTCAGGAAACAGCTGCCGTTGGAGACAGCCTCAATGATTTTTCGATGCTGAAGATCGCGGGGAAAAGCTTTGCCATGGGCAATGCGCGCGGAGACATTAAAGAGATGGCTGATGAGGTGACGCTCACTAATGATGAAAATGGCGTTGCTCACATCCTGCATCAGCTGATTGAACAGCAAGTCAAACCGGTTTAATTCGTACATCCTTTCAAATCGGCGTGATGCCGGTACACGGCAGCGTAACGATTGAAGGAGTGCGGTTAAGCAGCGGATGTTATTGGTCCGCGGGCCGCCGACATTGTCGGCGGCCTTTTTTAATATGGTTTGACCTCGATGATTATGACTTTTGATTCTTTGTTGGCGATGGTTGTTTTTGTTACTATTCCTATTTAACTATTGATTGAATTTGAAATAATAGGATCACCCGCTTAAAAGGAGAGTGATAAGAATGAAACAGCCGTTCCAACTACCCGAAAAAATGGCCCGATTCCGCGGGCAATTCGAACAATCAGCGCGGGATTTTTTAATTGGGACTGTCATTAAGGGGCATAAACACAAAAAACAGCTGTCTATCGCAGACAGCTGTTTTATTTAACCTGTAATAGCCGAAGCGTTCAGGGTAAATAACTCCTCAAGTTCATGCTCAGAAAGCTCGGTGATCCAATTTTCGCTTTGGATGATTTGATCGTTCAGCGATTGCTTCGATTCGAGCATTTGGTCGATTTTTTCTTCAATTGTGCCGGTGGTGATCAGTTTATGAACGTGGACGAACCGTTTCTGTCCAATTCTGTAGGCGCGGTCTGTCGCTTGATTTTCAACCGCGGGATTCCACCATCTGTCATAATGGATGACGTGATTGGCGGCCGTCAAATTGAGGCCTGTGCCCCCGGCTTTTAATGATAAGATCAAAATCGGAAATTCCTTGTTTTGAAACTGCTCCACCATTTTGTCCCGTTCAAGCTTGGATAAGCTGCCGTTCAGAAACTTGACCGGTTCGCCGAATGACTTCTCGAGCAGGCGCTTCATCATATCTCCCATCCCGAGATATTGGGTGAAAATCAAGCAGCTTTCATCGCTTTCGCGAATCGTCTTCGTCAGCTCCAGCAGTTTTTCGAGCTTGACTGACCTTCCGTTAAGGAGCTCGCTCCCGGTCTCTTTTAAGTAAAGGGCAGGGTGGCCGCAGATTTGTTTGAGCTTGCCGAGCATGCTTAAGATTAGAGCTTTGCGCTGCATTCCGGCGAGGCTTGACATATGTTCAAACGTATCTTTGACAAGCTGTTCATATAGTGAAGCCTGTTCTGCGGAGAGCGGAACGAACTCTTTTTCCTCCTGTTTCTCAGGCAGATTGAGCGCGACTTCTTTGTCCTGCTTTGTCCGTCTTAATAAAAACGGTTTGATCAGCTGCTGAAGCTGTTCGATCCGTTTTTCGTCGCGGTCTTTTTCGATTGGCAGGACAAAACGCTTATGGAAGCTGCCAAGGCTTCCGAGATAGCCTTTGTTCATGAAATCGTAGATTGACCACAGCTCCGTCAGGCGGTTTTCCATCGGAGTCCCGCTGAGCGCGATATGATGCAGTCCTTTCAGCTTTCTGATTGAACGGGATTGTTTCGTGTGCGCATTTTTAATGTTTTGGGCCTCGTCAAGGCAGATGCAGTTCCAGGCGACGCTGCTGAGATCGTCAAAGTCGGATTGGGCGAGGCCGTATGACGTCAAGACGATATCCGCATCTTTGTAAGATGTCTGAAACGCTTCACCTTTAGGGCGTTTTGGCCCGTAGTGGAGCGCTGCCGTCAGGCCGGGCGCGAAGGTCTCGAGTTCGCGCTGCCAGTTCCCGAGGACGGAAGTCGGCGCAATGATAAGAGACGGCGTTTGTTGTCCCTGTTCTTTTAAATAGGCGAAATAGGCGATCATCTGAATGGTCTTTCCGAGCCCCATATCATCTGCCAGGCAGGCGCCGAAGCCGCAGTTTCTGAGAAAGATCAGCCAGTTCAAACCGTCTTCCTGATAAGCTCTGAGCGTCCCGTGAAAATATTTGCTGACCGGGTATGACGGGAGATCATCGCGCTGGCTCAGCTTTCTGATCATGTTTTTCAGCTGATAGGACAGTTCAAACCGTACATCGCTGAATGCGGAAGCATCGAACAGATCATCATCCTCGCGGGTTTCGCTCCGCTCTGTCAGCTCGCGCGCCAGGATGTCAGACATATGAAGCCCCTCTGTTTCTGCCCGCTCCATCAGCTTTTTCATTTGTTTGATAAAATTCGGGTCGATTTTGATCCACTGCCCGCGTATATTGACAAGCCGTCTTTTATTGGCGACAAGCTGCTCGAATTCTTCCTCTGTGAGTTCAATTCCATTGGTGGCAAAACGCCAGTTGAAGTCCATCAATGCATTCATTCCGACAAAAGACTCGCCGCGGGGAGCCGATGACACTTTTGCTTTCAGCAGCATATTGCTGTCTCTCACGATTTGCCACCATGACGGCAGCAGAATTTCAATCCCCATGCTGACAAGTGTTTCGCTAGCTTCGGACAGGAAGATCCATGCTTCCTCTTCCGTTAAAAGCGACGTCCCCGATTCGATCGTCAGCCAGGGCACGATTTGGCGGAACCTGTCTTGTTCTCGGTCGATTTTATCAGCGTATGCCTGCCACGATTTTTTCAGCCTGTTCAAGCCTTCAAAGAACTGAATGGCTCCGCTTTTTTTGTCGCGCAAAAACAGTTCGATTTTCCAATCGTCTCCGTCAAAGTCAGGTTCATTTAAGCGGAGTCCGACGGTAAACGGCACAGGGTTTTCATGCCAGCCAATCGTTTCAAGAAAATCGTCTTCATCAAGAAAATGTCCCTGAAATGTGGTGACTGCGGGGGAATGTGCGACAATCGATTCCCATTTTGCTTTTAATTCGTCATTGTAGTTGATGTAGTCTTCGACAGCGTGTGAAAACCATTCGGCTGTATAGCCTTCCAAAATCCCTTCTTTATCTTTCCAGCGCAGCATTTCCTGCTTCCATGCTTCATAGTCGGGAAGAAAGTCTTCATCTGCGATAAACTCATAAATGGTGGAAGCCGTTTTCATCAAAGGTTCAGTTTCCTCAGTAAGGATGATGTCGCTGAATGAATTAAATGAGTTTTTGCCGAGAAATTCGACCGCCATCCACGGGGACAGCAGAACCGCAGGGGTATCTAAACCGGCTTCCTCGAGAAATGTTCCGTAAAAAGACGATTCGTGCCACTGAAACAAATGCCTTTCCATTTCATTTCGCGTAAGAAACTGATGATCCCCGTCATGACAAGATAAAATAAATGTATAGTCTTCTGACTGTTCGACATGTATTACGATTTCCTTAAGACTCGCCATCGATCAACTTTCCTTTCTTAAGCTCCTCCTGGAAGGCTCTCAGCCGTTTATAGCGGGCTGAAAACTGCTCCATAAACCGGTTCCAGACATCCTGTTTTTTCGCTTTTTTATAAAGGGTGCGCAGCTTTTTTAATTGTTTGACGGCTTCTTTGTAGCTTGAGCGGTTTTTTTGTTCAACCAGCCCGGAAATTTCTCTGTGATAGGAAGGGATCAATGCTTCAGGAGCCGCTGCCGCAATGTCTTTCAAGGCGTTCTGCCCTATCTCAGAGATTGAAAAACCGACAAGGCTGTGGATCTCCATCCACTCCGTAAAGCGGTTTTTGTTATATAAAAAATGGCTGTATTCAGTAAATGTATAAGGAAGGCACTCTTTGCAATACCGTTCAAATACATGCTCTTCTTTTGCGTTTTTGCTGTAATCGCTTAGAAACAGGAAGAATTCGCTTAGTACATCGCGTATTTCCCGGTACGGTTTATCCAGTCTGCAGAAGCCGGCCGCCAGCTGCTCAAGGTGTTCATACCATTTTTTCAGGCGCTTCCAGTCCTTTTTGGCGGTCATGACACTGAGCCATTGAAACGTATACGGAAGAATCTCCGGTGAAAACGATCCGGCTTGATCAAGAATCACATCATCGTTTTTCAGCAGAAATTCAAGATGCAGCCTGCCGAATTGTATTTCAGGCGAAGGCTCCAGATTGTTCAGCACATCGAGCTCCCGCTTCAGCCAGTTTGGCCGGGATAGAAGCGCACTCCAGATCTCCCCGAAAATCCGCAGCCTTTCATACTGGAAAATATCTTTCTTGAGCAGCAGTTCCCGAATCACGCCGGGGGTTTTTTCTAAAAACGGGTCAAGGGAGAACGATAGCGCATATGTTTTCAGTTCATCGATCGAGCTGTAGATCGTATCCATCAGCTGTTCGATATAAGGATTCAGCGAGTAAAAATCTTTTTCAGGATCGATGCGCCCTTTCTCGACGAGTGAATGCATAGCAAGCCATGTCGCAAGAGCCGCGTGGATTTGATACATTTTTTTCAGCTCCGGCTCCGCAGGCGTCCGCTTTTTTAAAGCTGAAAAATACCCGTAGTAAAGGTATTGCATCGTTTGCTGGTTTTTAGGCGTATGCTCCTCCCAGCGTCTGAACTCCGTATTGAAAAAGGAGGTCCATTGATCGAGCGTGTGGCTGCGGGGCTTCATTCCGCGCTGAAGCTGTCCGAGAATCTCCCGGTTTTCGCGGCGTTTTTGCGCTTCCTTCCAAAACTCCGTAAATGTTCCCAATCGATCATATTGTGCATATAGATATAAGTAAACGGCAAGCACATGACGGCACATGTTTTGAGCAGGGCAGGAACAGCTGCTTTTTTTAACGTCGGCGAGGTCGATGAAGACCTTTACCGGGACAACGTCCTGGACGTAAGCGCTGACCGTATGCCCGCTCATCGGCTTGACCCGATAGACGGAATCCTGTCTGTATAAAATAAGGGCTTTTTTCATGAGCTGAATGTTTTCTTCTGTGCACGGCAGTACATGCTTAAACTGTTCAGCTGCATCCATCACAACCGTTTTTGAGATCATGTCTTGAAGCATGTCTATCGCTCCTAACCGAATGACTTTTAAAAAGTTTCCAATCTCTCTATTATAGCTTAATCAATCCGTCCAAAAAAGATTTTCTCAGGAAAAGGACATAAAAACGGATGGCTGTCGAATAATGTAATAGACTATGGCAAATCGATTCTTTACATCATATAATTTGAAATATAATCAGAAATGTTTTAATTTATGGAAGCTGAAAGGAAAAGGATATGGATGACAAGGAATTGAATCAGGAAGAATTTTTGAGAATTCTTATGCATGCGTATGACGTTGGTGAAAAATCGAAAGACATAACGACGAAAGAACTTCTTGAAGATCTCATTCTTCATATCAAAAATGGATATACGACGTAAAAGGTGTGCAAACTGCGGTTTGCACACTTTTTCGTTCAGCAAGAAGTGCGCAGATCCTGCAAAAGTCGATATTTAATACCATATAAAGACGCGGTTTCCCCGGTATCTCCCGTTATTTGTCAGGATTCATTTCTTTCGGAAACGAAATAACCATGTATAATCAAAGGTAGGTGTTTAATTTGCTGAAAATTTAAATAAATACGCGAATCGTAGAAGGGGGCTTTTATGAGAGATCATATCGGCTTTAAAGATGTGTTCATCGTTTTGAAAAAAAGATTCGTTCTGATCGCACTGATCACCATTGCGGCTGCTTTGTCCAGCGCTGCCGTCAACTTTTATTGGCTCAAACCCGTCTATCAGGCATCCGCCCAAATCCTCATCAACGGCCGTCAAACGTCGAACTTCACCGACATCCAGACCAACCTTGAACTTATCAACACATACAACGTCATTATGAAAAGCCCGATCATTTTAAATAAGGTTAAAGACGAACTTAACCTTTCGGAAACGGCTGAAGACCTGAAGCAAAAAATCACGGTTATCAGCGAAAATGAATCGCAGATTGTCAGTATCTCCGCGACTGACAAGGATTATTCCAAGGCGGCGGATATCGCGAATACAGTCGCCGCCGTATTTCAAAGAGACATTGGCGATATTATGGGTGAAAATGCCGAAATCAGCCTTGTTGCGAAAGCCAATCCCGATCATTCACCTGTTCCCGTCAGCCCGAACAAGAAGTTCAACATCGCTCTTTTTACAGGGTTCGGCCTTCTGTTTGGCGCTGGGCTAGCATTTTTGCTCGAGCTTTTGAAAAATACCGTTCGAAATGAAGAAGACATCGAAAAAGATCTGAATGTTCACGTGTTGGGAAATATTCTGTATGTAAAACCGAAAAAAGGACAGGCCAGGAAGCTGGAAAGCTTTGTCGGCAAAGACCATACATTCTGAAACGGGAAAACACGGGGAGGTCGCATATGATCGATATTCATTGCCACATTCTTGCGGGCGTTGATGATGGAGCAGCATGTATGAATGACAGTTTAGAAATGGCTAAACAAGCCGCCCTCCAGGGGATTCATACGATTATCGCCACACCGCACCACCGAAACGGTGTATACGAACATCCAAAAGAAGCCATCCTTGCAGCTGTTTCGGGTTTAAAGACGAGAATGCAAAAGGAAAACATCCCGGTTCTCATTACCCCCGGGCAGGAAATCCGCCTGTACGGCGAATTGAAGCGCGATCTTGAGCGCGGCAGACTGCTCAGCCTCGCCGGCACAAAGTATTTGCTGATTGAACTTCCTTACCACCATGTCCCGCGTTATGCCGAAAAGGTGCTGTTCGATCTCCAATTAAATGGTTACATTCCGATCATCGCACACCCCGAGCGGAACCTTGAATTGATGGAGAATCCCGATCTGCTGTACCGCCTCGTCAAAAACGGCGCCTGCGCCCAGCTGACATGTTCAAGTCTTGCAGGCCGTTTCGGCAGAAGCGTCAAACGGCTCGCCCGCCGCTTTCTTGAAGCGAACCTCATCCACTTTATCGCATCAGACGCCCACAACCTCACGACCCGATCTTTCTTTTTTGATACAGTAGAAAACGATTACGGCCGCGATTTCTTGAACGTGTTTACAGAAAACGCGGGCCTGCTCCTGGAAAACCGGGAGATTCATAAAGAAACACCGCGTCCCGTCAAAAAGAAAAAGCTGTTGGGCCTGCTGTGAAAGTTGTTCACAAAGGCCCCCCAGCCAAAATGTCAGCACCGGTTATGCGGCGCTGATTTTTAATGTCATTTGATAAAAAGCGGCCGGACGTCCCTCTCTACAGCAGCGGAATGACAAGCCCGCCGTAAGCGAAGGCCGCCACGATCAGGAAAGCCGGATGGACGCGGAACTTCGTCAAGGCGACTAAAGAGATCAGCGCGATGACAAGTGATTGAACCATGCCGATCGAATGGATCGCGTCGCCGCTGATTTCCCATGTTAAAAGAAGCATCATCACGGCTATAACCGGCTGAACCGACAAGGTCATTCCTTTGACGACCTGCGACTGGCGGTAGCGGCCGATCAGCTTGAGCAGCAAAACGAGCGCGATGGCCGAGGGAAGCACAGTTGCGGCAAGAGCAATGAAAACACCGGGCCATCCGAGCACGCTGTAGCCGACATAAGCTGCAATTTTTGTGGCGATCGGGCCTGGCAGCGCATTTGCAAGCGCAAGCATGTTTGAAAATTCCTCTTTTGACAGCCAGTGAAAATGCTGAACAACTTCTTCAAAATTAAGCGGAATTGAAGCTGGCCCGCCTCCGTAGCCCAATAAGTTTGCAATAAAGAAGGCCCAAAACAGATAAAAGATGATCATGAAGCGGACACTCCTTTATCCTTTTCTCGGGCCGCTTTTCTTTTTAATTTAAACGTTAAAAACAGGATGACAATGATGCCGGGGTGGATGGAAAACACTTGAAGACCCAAAAACGCAAGAATAAAGAAAAGCACGCCGGTCAGCAAGCCGAAGCCTTTCAATGCTTTTTGCCCAAATTCGTAAGCCATGATGCCGAGCATGACGGCGATGACAGGGGTGACAGCGCCGATCATGCCGCTTACGATTTTTGAGTGGCTGAGCACATTAACGGCTGCGAACAAGGCGGCCATCGCGGCGCATGTCGGCATGATATGGGCTGCTGTAGCAACGACAGCACCAGGAACGCCTTTTACTTTATGACCTAAATATGCCGACATTTTCGTAGCGATCGGCCCGGGCAGCGCATTGGCAATCGCCAAAATTTCCCCGAATTCATCATCATCGATCCATTTGAACTTAGAAACGGCTTCATGACGGATCAGCGGGATAACAGATGGGCCGCCGCCAAAGCCCAATATTCCCGTTCTTGTCATTGCGATGATCAGTTCCCGGTAAGGGTGCTTCATTTTGCGTTTCCTCCTATTCAGTTAAAGCTTCATTCCCATTCGGCTCTTATAACGTTTAATCAGCATCTGGCAGTCGACGCTCACCACGCCTTTCAGGGGGTACAGGCGCTTCGTCAAAAATTCCTCCATCTCCTGATCATTTGCGAAAATGCCGTGCATATGCAGCTTGCTCGGCCCTGTCATATGATAGAGGCTTGTCACGGCGGGCTCCTTTTCCAAAGCAACGGCAACAGCCTCTAAATATTGGGGTTCGACTTCAACGTTGAAAAACACCGATACGTGAATCCCGACCTTGACTGGATTGATGACGGCTGTGAATTTTTCAATGATGCCTTCTTCAATCAAGTTGTTGATCCGCGTCTGTACGGCAACTCTTGAGAGTCCCACACGCTTTCCTAAATCCGTATAAGAGATTCTTCCTTCCTCATGCAAGATCGAAAGGATTTTTTTATCCGTTTCATCGAGAATTAAATTTGGCATATGGTAGTCGAGGCTCACAAATATCCCTTCCTTTCTGTTTGGTCATTATCATTCGAAATTGCTTGTCAATCACACTATAAATGAACATTTTGTAAATTGTATCATAATAAGGGTTTCGATATGAATCATTTTAACGTTTTTTTAATACTTATTGAAAAAAGGGCGTTAGTTTTTCTTCCCTGAAAGTAGCGCCTCTTTTAACGGGCCACTATACTTCAAAGGACAAATGAATGCTTGAAAGGAAGGAATGAGCTATGGAGAAGCTGAAGATCGGTTCGAAACAAATGGTTGTCAGTCCTCATTATCTCGCTTCGCTTGCAGGCAGCATCATCATGGAGAAGGGGGGGAACGCGTTTGACGCCGCTGTTGCAGTAAGCGCGTGCCTAGCTGTTGTCTATCCGCATATGACAGGACTCGGAGGGGATGCCTTTTGGCTGATGTATCACAATGGAAGCGGGGAGATCAAAGGGTACAATGGCAGCGGGCGGTCGGGGCGGAAAGCGGACCGGGATCAGTATAAAGGAGAGCGCGCCATTCCGGTCAGGGGCCCAAGGAGTGCGATTACCGTGCCGGGGATGGTGGACAGCTGGGCCGAAATACTGGCTGCGTACGGCCGTCTATCGCTTCGAGAGGTGCTGAAGCCGGCGATTATGTATGCAGAAAAGGGGTTCCCGGTCTCGCCTGATCAATGTCAAAACACGGTGAAAAACGCTGAATGGCTTTCCTGTATGCCGATCACTGCAGATATTTATCTTCCGGGAGGAAAACCGCCCTCTCCAGGTGAGCGTTTTGTGCAGAAAGAGCTCGCGCGCACTTTGACGTTGATCGCTGAGAAAGGAAGAGACACCTTTTATAAAGGGGAAATTGCCCAAGCTTTAGCAGCCTATCTCCAAAACAACGGGGGCATCTTGAACCTTGAAGATTTCGGGCTGCATCGAGGGGAATGGGTGTCTCCGCTTTCCTCCACATACAGAGGATATGCCATCTATCAAATGCCTCCGAATTCACAAGGATTTACCGGTCTTATGACATTGAACATTTTGGAAAACTACGACTTTGGCATGATCGAGCACGGTTCTTTCGAGTATTATCATCTGCTTATCGAAGCATTGAAATTAAGTTTTTCCGACTGCAACAAAGTATTGACTGACCCGGAATTCTCACAGATTCCGCTTGGACGCCTACTGGACAAAGAGTATGCCCGGGAGCTGGCCGCAAAAATCGGACTGCCGGCGCTTCAGGCGGAGAGCCGGCCGCTCGGCAGCGATACATCTTATGCAGCAGCAGTAGATGAAGACGGGAATGCTGTTTCGTTTATTCAAAGTTTGTATTTCGAATTCGGCTCAGGTGTGACAGCTGGAGATACCGGCGTCATTTTGCAGAACAGAGGGGCGTTTTTCT
Organism: Bacillus licheniformis DSM 13 = ATCC 14580; assembly: GCF_000011645.1. Taxonomy (GTDB): domain Bacteria; phylum Bacillota; class Bacilli; order Bacillales; family Bacillaceae; genus Bacillus; species Bacillus licheniformis. The sequence goes on along the minus strand of NC_006270.3, from coordinate 3,678,570 downwards.
CGCTTGATCCCGACCATGTCAATACGCTGGAGCCGGGAAAAAGAACTTTTCATACGCTGATGCCCGCCATGGCGTTTAGAGGCGGCAAGCCGAAATTCCTTTACGGAACGCAAGGGCAAGGGGGAGAAGGACAGCCGCAGACGCAGACGGCTCTTATTACGAGAATGGTAGATTACGGGATGGATCCGCAAACAGCTGTTCATGAACCGAGATGGGTATGGGGCAGAACATGGGGAGAGCGGGTGGAAGGTGTAAGAATAGAAAGCAGAGTGGCGCCTGAAGTGATTGCAAAACTGCGAAAGCATGGGCATCATGTAACCGTTGTCGGTGAATTTGACGGGGTGATGGGTCATGCCGGAATCATTGAGATTGACGATCAAGGCTTCCTGAGAGGGGGGAGCGATCCGAGAAGCGATGGGGCAGCAATCGGCATTTAACTGCGTTTTCAAAACTTGCAAACGTCTATATGAGGAAAAAACCCCGTGAACAAGGAGGATTTGTCCACGGGGTTTTTTCTATACGGCTATGAGTGTTGATCTGAGATTTCGATGAAATGCTTAAGTGCCGGATTGCGGTTGTCCTTTCGATGTGCGGTAATCCATTCGGCGCGAAGGGGAAAGTCTTCGATTTCTTTGTATACAACATCAAGGTTAAATAATCGTTTAGCCGCCGTAGGCACGACGGCGATTCCCATTCCGGCCGATACGAGGCCGATCACCATTTGGTATTCTGTAGCTTCCTGGGCGATGTTGGGGATAAATCCGGCTTTTTCACACAAGAAATTGAATTCCGTGTATAAAGAGGGCCACGCTTCTTTGGCAATGACGATCAGCGATTCTTCTTCAAGATCCTTCAAATGTACCCGGGCTTTTTCTGTCAACGGGTGGTGTTTTGGAAGTGCAAGGACACAATGGCTTTTTTTTACCGTGTATGACTTCAGTTCGTCGTTTCCCAACGGGGGATGCAGCACCCCGATGTCAATATGCCCGTTTAGCAGTGCATCGATCTGATTGGGGGTTGAAAGCTCCCGAAGATCGATCTGCACGGACGGGAACCGGTTTCGGTATTCCCTGATGATGGGAGGCATGATCTCGTATGTTGCGGAGCCGACAAAGCCGATCACGAGTCTTCCCAGCTCCCCGCGGGCCGTCCGCTGAGCCATGTCGACGGCCTGATCAATCTGGGAAAGTCCTTCCTTGATTTGTTTTAAAAAGACCCCGCCTGCCGCCGTTAGCCTGACGGCTCTTTTTGACCTCTTCAGCAAGGTGACGCCTATTTCACTTTCTAGCTGTTTAATCTGCTGGCTGAGCGGAGGCTGAGTCATGTTCAGCCGAAGAGCTGCTTTTCCGAAATGCAGTTCTTCGGCAACAACCATAAAATAACGAAGATGGCGCAGCTCCATTAATCACTCATTCCTTTCTGAATGCGATTTCAGTCGTTTTACATATTAATTGTAAGACAAAGAAGTATTGGAAAACAATTTCCACAAGATGTATATTTAATAATACAATAATTTTATTAAAAATTCATTGTAAATGAATGAAAATGGAGGAGTGAGGGCTTTGAATAATGTAGCCGCTAAAAATGAAACTCTTACTGTAAGAGGAGCAGAGCTTGTGGTGGATAGTCTCATTCAGCAAGGTGTCACTCATGTTTTCGGTATTCCGGGAGCGAAAATCGATGCGGTGTTTGACGTATTGAAAGACAAGGGGCCTGAATTGATCGTTTGCCGTCACGAGCAGAATGCAGCATTTATGGCGGCGGCAGTCGGACGATTGACTGGAAAGCCCGGTGTTTGCCTGGTGACTTCAGGTCCGGGAGCGTCTAATTTAGCGACCGGTCTTGTAACAGCCAATACAGAAGGAGATCCGGTTGTTGCCCTGGCGGGTGCTGTAAAAAGAGCGGATCGTCTCAAAAAAACTCATCAATCGATGGATAATGCGGCGTTGTTTCAGCCGATTACGAAATATAGCGCAGAAGTGGAAGATGCGAACAACATACCTGAGGCTGTAACCAATGCATTCAGAGCGGCGGCTTCTGGACAGGCTGGCGCAGCGTTTCTCAGCTTTCCGCAGGACGTTACGGCCGGTCCGGCAACTGCCAAGCCGGTGAAAACCATGCCGGCGCCGAAGCTGGGCGCGGCTTCGGACGAACAAATCAGCGCGGCCATCGCCAAAATTCACAATGCGAACCTTCCTGTCGTGCTTGTCGGGATGAAAGGCGGAAGACCTGAAGCGATTGAAGCGGTTCGGCGTCTGCTAAGGAAAGTGAAACTGCCGTTTGTTGAAACATACCAAGCAGCGGGTACGCTGTCTCACGATTTGGAAGACCAGTACTTCGGCCGGATCGGACTATTCCGCAATCAGCCCGGAGACATGCTATTGGAAAAAGCGGATGTCGTTTTGACGGTCGGCTATGATCCGATTGAATACGATCCGGTCTTTTGGAATGGAAAAGGCGAACGAAGCGTGATTCATCTTGACGAAATACAAGCCGATATCGATCATGACTATCAGCCCGAAATCGAGTTGATCGGCGATATCGCAGAGACGTTAAACCATATTGAACATGATTCTCTGCCGGTTTCCATCGACGAGTCCTTTGCACCTGTCCTTGATTACTTGAAGAAAGCACTGGAGGAGCAAAGCGAACCTCCTAAAGAAACAAAAACTGATCTTGTTCATCCGCTGCAAATCGTTCGCGATTTGCGTGAACTGCTGAGCGATGACATAACGGTGACTTGCGACATCGGCTCCCATGCGATTTGGATGTCTAGATATTTCCGCACCTACCGTCCGCATGGACTGCTGATTTCCAACGGCATGCAGACGCTTGGGGTGGCTTTGCCGTGGGCGATTGCAGCAACGCTGGTCAATCCGGGACAGAAAGTCGTGTCTGTTTCCGGGGACGGGGGCTTCCTGTTCTCCGCGATGGAGCTTGAGACAGCGGTCAGATTAAAAGCGCCGATCGTTCACATTGTCTGGAATGACAGCACATACGATATGGTTGCGTTCCAGCAGGAGATGAAATACAAGCGGACGTCCGGAGTCGACTTCGGCGGAATCGATATTGTAAAATATGCTGAAAGCTTTGGTGCAAAAGGTTTAAGGGTCAATTCACCTGACGAATTGGCAGAGGTGCTTAAAGCTGGTCTTGATGCAGAGGGGCCTGTTGTCATTGATATTCCGGTCGATTACAGCGACAACATTCATTTGGCCGATCAGCGTTTTCCAAAAAAATTTGAGGAACATTTTAATAAAGAAGCCTCTAAGCAATCTTGATCACAGCATGTCCAGTCACAACGAACAAAATCAAGGGAGTGAAAAGAGGAAAATGAAAAGTGCAAGCAAACAAAAAATAATTCAGCCCGTTGATAAGAACCTCGATCAAGTCTATCAGGTCTCAACGATGGTATCTTTATTGGACGGAATTTACGACGGGGATTTTTATATGTCCGAAGCGAAGGAGCACGGAGACTTCGGGATCGGAACGTTCAACCGGCTCGACGGCGAGCTGATCGGTTTTGACGGTGAGTTTTACCGTCTCCGTTCCGATGGAAAAGCCTACCCAGTTCAAGGAAGCGATTGTTCTCCATTTTGCTCGCTGGCTTTCTTCCGGCCGGATATCTATCACGAAATCAAGCAGCGGATGCCGCTTGAGGCGTTCGAAGAAGAAATGAAACGGATCATGCCGAGTGAAAACCTGTTTTACGCGATTCGCATGGACGGAACCTTTAAGAAAGTCAAAACGAGAACAGTTGAACTTCAGGAAAAACCGTATGTGCCGATGGTTGATGCGGTAAAATCACAGCCGATCTTTGATTTTAATGATATTACGGGGACGATCGTCGGCTTTTGGACACCGCAATATGCCAACGGAATCGCAGTTTCCGGCTTCCATCTTCACTTTATAGATGAAGACCGCAATGTCGGCGGACACGTTTTCGATTATGAAATCGAAGAATGCACGGTGCAAATTTCTCAAAAACTCAATATGAACCTCAGATTGCCGAATACGCAAGATTTCTTTCAAGCGGATTTCAATAAACACGATCTTGCAGCCGGAATTGAAGCGGCCGAAGGCAATCCCGAGTAAATGAAAAAGCCCTCTTTGAAAAGGGGGCTTTTTTGCTTTCGCTAACCTTCCTTAAACATGTTGCACAGCAATGGTGCGCATGATGAGGACCGGAATTCGGCGCGCCGTTTTGCGGAAAGGGTCAGTCAGGATCGTCTATGTTCCTTTGCAGGCCGATCAGTCCCGGACGCTTGTGTTTGCTTATCCTGAAAAATGCCATTTGAGCCGGGCGGCAAGGGCTTTTATGGAGGTGGCCAAAAAAAATCAGACCTCCATGTATCAAGAGGTCTGATTTCACAGTTACTTTTTCGTTTCCAGTTTGAGCGGTGCGGGTATCGTTTTTTCAACTTTTTTGCCGTTCAAAATATCGCGGGCCGCTTGTACGGCGAGCTTGCCGATCAATTCAGGCTGCTGGGCGATCGTTGCCGACATGTCTCCGGCCTGAACCGCTTTAACCGCATCTTCATTGCCGTCGAAGCCGACGACAAGAATCTCTTTCCCTGAGCTTCTGATCGCTTCAATCGCGCCGAGCGCCATTTCGTCATTATGTGCGAAAACCGCTTGAATATCAGGGTTTCCTTGAAGGAGGTTCTCCATGACGTTCAACCCTTTTGTCCGGTCAAAGTCGGCTGTTTGCTTGGCGATCACATTCAGCTTGTCATCAGCGGTCTTATGAAACCCTGAGCCCCGTTCCCTTGTTGCCGATGCGCCGGGGACGCCTTCAAGCTCAGCCACTTTTGCGCCTTTGCCGAGCTGCTCCACAATAAAGTCCGCTGCCATTTGTCCGCCTTTTACGTTATCTGAAGCGACGAGCGTTTCTACTTTTCCGTTTTCGGCGGAGCGGTCAAGGGTGACGACCGGAATGCCAAGCGAATTGGCCGATTGGACTGCAGTTGAGATGGCGGAGGAGTCCGCCGGGTTGATCAATAAAGCGTCAACGCCTTGCTGCAGAAGATCTTCGACATCATTCGTCTGCTTTGCCGAATCGTCCTGTGCATCGACGACAATCACTTCTATCCCTTGTTTTTTGGCTTCTTTGACAACTCCGTTCTTTAATGAAACGAAAAACGGATTTTTCAAAGTTGAGACAGATAAACCGATTTTAATATCCGTTCCTTTTTCTTTATTCGGCTTTGCCCATTCCGGCGGCTCCAGCGAGCAGGCGGACAGAAACAGAAGCGCCAATGCGGTGAAAACCGTTAATGTTTTTTTCATCAGTATAGCCCTCCTTAAGCGGATTTCTTGCGGTCCAGCAGGACTGCGATCAAAATGACGACACCTTTGACGACCATTTGGAAAAAGGAAGAGACGCCAAGCAGGTTCAAGCCGTTATTCAACGTTCCGATGATCAGGACGCCGATGAGTGTGCCGGCAATTCGTCCTCTTCCTCCGGCAAGGCTTGTGCCGCCTAATACGACTGCGGCTATGGCGTCGAGTTCATAGGAAGTGCCTGCCGTCGGCTGGGCTGAGTTTAGCCGTGACGTCAAGATGGCTCCAGCCAACGCGGATAATAGGCCTGCAAGAGAATAAATCATCATTTTGACGCGCGGAACTTTAATGCCCGAGATCAAGGCCGCTTTTTCATTTCCGCCGATTGCATATGTGCGGCGGCCGAAAGGCGTTTTGTGAAGGATCACCCAGAGGATGATAAAGGCGGCTGCCATTGTAATCGCAGGGACGGGGATGCCTAAAAAGTAACCGCGTCCGAAAAGCTGGAAGCCGTAGTGGTTGCCGAGCCCTGTAATCGGATTGCCGTCTGTATAAACCATCGTCAATCCGCGGAAAATCGTCATTGTGGCAAGTGTTGCGATGAACGGGGCCATTTTACCTTTCGTGATTAACAGCCCGTTGACCAAGCCGAGCAGGGCTCCGATCAGGCAGCCGATGATGACGGCGAAAACAGGATCGATGCCGCCGGCGATCATTCCGGCGATCAATGCGCTTGACAGCGCCAAAATCGCTCCGACGGAAAGATCGATGCCGCCGGTTAAAATGACAAAGGTCATGCCAAACGCGATCAGCGCATTAATGGCGACTTGTCTTAACAAGTTTAAAATATTTAACGGTTCTAAAAAGCTCGGATTTAACAATGATACGATGACGACGAGAATGATCAGGCCGAGAAACGGACCGAGCTTTTGCATTACAGAATCAACATTAAGGCTTTTTTTCACAGCCGGTTGAGTTTTCATGTTACCGTCCTCCTGTAGCGAGTGTCATAATTCGTTCTTGCGTGGCATCATTTCTTGATAGCTCTCCGCTTAGCGTTCCTTCATGGATTACAAGGACGCGGTCGCTCATCCCGAGAATCTCGGGGAGCTCTGAAGAGACCATGACGATCGCGACGCCGCGGTCTGTCAGCTCGTTCATCAGCTGATAAATCTCCCTTTTCGCGCCGACATCGACGCCTCTGGTCGGCTCATCCAAAATCAGCACTTTAGGGCCGATGCCGATCCATTTGGCAATGACCACTTTTTGCTGGTTTCCTCCTGAAAGGTTTCGCGCGTGGGTTTCCGGCGATTCCGTTTTGATCGTCAGCCGCTTGATCAGAAGATCGACAAATTCCTGCTCGCTTTTTTTGTCAATCCATCCTTTCGGCGAAAAGCTGGCGAGATTCGGAAGGGCGATATTTTCTCTGATGGACGTGTCGAGCACAAGTCCTTCATCCTTGCGGTTCTCGGTAATAAAGCCGATTCCCTTTTGAACGGCATCGCTCGGTTTTTTGAGCGCCGCTTTTTTGCCTTCGATGAAAATGTCTCCCGAGTCAAGCGGATCGAGCCCGAAAACCGCTCTCATCAGCTCGGTGCGCCCGGCACCCATCAGTCCTGAAATCCCGACGATTTCGCCGGAGCGGACGGAAAAGCTGATATTTTGGAAGACTCCTTTTTTGGATGCCTGCTTGACTTCGAGGACGACGCGTCCCGGATTTGGCTGTCTTTCAGGATAGCGTTCGGTCAGCTCCCGTCCGACCATCTTTTTCACCACTTCATGAAAGTCGGTGTCGGGAATCCGTTTCGTGTCCACCGTTTTTCCATCGCGCATCACCGTGATCCTGTCGCAAATCGTGAAGATTTCTTCCATGCGGTGGGATATATAGACGATGGAGACGCCGTTTTTCTTTAATGCTCTAATGACGCCGAACAGTTTTTCAATTTCTCTTTCTGTCAACGCTGCCGTCGGTTCATCCATGATGATCACTTTCGCGTCTGTCATAAGGGCTTTTGCGATTTCGATCATTTGCTGCTGGCCGACGGAACAGTCTCCGGCTTCTTTTTCAAGAGAAATTGAGACACCGAGCCTTTCAAGCTGCTCTTTTGCTAGCGCTTTCATTTTCTTGTTGTTTAAAAATCCAAGTTTGGAAGAAAGCTCTCTGCCGATAAACAGATTTTCCAAAACGGTCATTTCAGGCCAAATGTTCAGCTCCTGATGGATAAAGGCGATTCCGTTCTGTTCGGCTTCCTTTGGATCTGAAAAATACGTTTCTTTTCCGTCGATCTCGATCGTTCCGCTGTCCAGCTTGTGAAGTCCAGTCAACAGATTCATGAGTGTCGACTTTCCGGCGCCGTTTTCTCCCATTAAAGCGTGGACTTCACCTTCTTGAAGCTCGAAGGAAACGCCGGACAGCACCTGGTTTTGGCCAAAGGCTTTAAAAATGTCCTTCATTTTAATATGCATGGGCTATCCCTTCTTTCCAGATGTAGAATGTAAACATCTAAAAGATCACTCCCGCGTGCAAGATGCAATTTGCATAAGGCGTTGCTTCCCCTGTGCGAATGACCGCTTTCGCCTGGCTCGTTGCCTTTTTGAATGCTTCGTGCGGGATATAGTCAATCTTTTGGTTTGAAAATTCCGCTTTTAAAAATGCGGCTTGACCGGGATTGACGCTTTCTATTTCTTGGGCTGCCGTCACTTTTTCGACAACCATTTCATCGGCGATGAGCTTTGTAACCTCTCGAAATCCGGGCGTACCCAATGTCAGTGCGAGATCGATTTTGGGGACGCCGGGCGGAACGGGCAGACCGGCGTCCGCGATGACGATGGTATCGGTATGCCCGAGATCGGCCAGCAATTTTGCGATATGGCTGTTTAATATTCCGTGTTTTTTCATGACAGTTCACGCTCCACTTCATCCCGTTTTGGCATGCCGCCTTGTGCGCCGAATTTCAGAACCGACAGGGAAGCCGCCCGGTTCGCAAAGCGCAAGGCAGATTCGATGCTTTGTCCTTCGGAAAGCGCGACGGCAAATCCCGCATTGAAGGTGTCTCCGGCGCCCGTCGTATCAATCGCATTGACAGGGAATGAAGGAACGACACGTTCTTCCAGACCATTGTGATAGCGGACGCCGTTTTTCCCTTCTGTGATGAACAGCTTCTCCGGATAGCGCTTTAACGCTTCCTCCCGGGACATGCCCTGAAACAGTACCGAAGCTTCATGCTCGTTTGGCGTGATGTAGGCCGCGTGTTCGACCGTTTCCGGGCGTAGCGGACGGGCTGGTGCCGGATTCAGCAGGAGAGGAATGCCGAGAGAGCTGCACAGTCCGCTGACATAATCGACGGTTTCTTCCGGAATCTCCTGCTGAATCAGAACGATGTCTGCCTGTTTAATCGCAGGCAGCGCTTTTTGAACGTATTCAGGTGTGACATGGTCATTTGCCCCTTTGACGACGATAATGCTGTTGTCGCCGTCTGCGAGAACGATATGTGCGGTTCCGCTTTCCTGACCTGTAACCGGTTCCACATAGTCTGTCAAGACACCATTGGCTTGAAAATTGTCGAGGATGGCTTTCCCGTAATGATCATCGCCGACGCAGCCGATCATATGGACCTCGGCGCCAAGCCGGGCCGCGGCTACCGCTTGGTTGGCCCCCTTTCCGCCCGGAACCGTTTTAAAAGATTCGCCAAGCACCGTTTCTCCGGCGGCCGGCCGCTTGGGCGATGTCACGACTAAATCCATCGAAGAGCTGCCGATCACGCATATTTTACTCATTGTCATTCCGCCTTTCTTGTCGTTTGTCTTTCAATAAAGGCAACCGGCATCTGAACTGCCGATTGTTCAATATATTCATTTTTCATTAATCTAAGCAGCAGTTTTGCAGCTTCTTTTCCCATTTCATAGGCGGGCTGCCTGATCGTTGATAAAGAGGGGAAAAGCAATTCGCTTTGCGGTATGTCATCAAAGCCGATAATCTGCAGTTCATCGGGAACTTTGATCTTCCGTTTTAAGGCTTCATGCAAAACGGCTGTCGCCACAATGTCATTGCTTGCGATCACGCCGTCTGTTTCCGGATATGTGCCAAACAGCTCCGCCGCCCGTTTTTGGGCTTCCGGAAATGAAAATGTCTCGGTTTTCATGACGTGAAAATCGATATCGGCTCCGCTTAGCACGTCCAGCGCTCCGTTGAAACGGTCTCTTGCAGTCTGAAGGTGAGCCGGTCCTTTAATCAGCGTAATCCGTTTCGCGTTCCTCTTGATCATCTCAGCCGCTGCGATTCTGCCTCCTTCGCGGCTGTCCGCAAATACAGCCGGCGCATTCTCGCCCGTCCGGTCAAGAAAGACGATCGGCATGGACAAGTCTTGATAATTTGGCGCATCCGGATAATTGGTCGCTGAAATGACTCCGACCACATGATTTTGTTTAAACGTCTGCATATAATCAAGCTCTTTTTCCAGATTTTCATCGCTGTTTCCAAATATGAGCCGAAAGCCGAGGCGGTGGATCTCATCTTCAACGCCGCGGGCAAGCTGAGGAAAGAACGGGTTTGTGATATCCGGCAGCAGCAGTCCGATCAGTCTGGACTCCCTTTTATAGAGAGACCTGGCTACTTCATTCGGGTGGTAATTCAGTTCTTCCATCGCTTTCAGCACGCGCGCCCTCGTGTCTTCATGAACGTATCCCGTCTCATTTAATACCCGGGAAACCGTAGCGACAGATACTTTTGCAGCAAGTGCGACGTCTTTAATCGTAGCCAAAAAAGCCTTCTCCTCTCTATTTGTGTAACCGTTTACATAAAGATTATCACGATCCATTTAAAATCACAATAAAAAAATGGATGAACACTGAAATTTTAGACCGGGCTGGGATATCGAGACATATATAGGGGCGTTTAATGGCGAATACAGTAACAATGAGAATAGTAAGAAAAATTAAAAATGTTAAAGTTTGATGAATTATCATTGAAAAAAATTAATGGCTTTTTAAATCCTAGGATTTTAACCTAAAATCTGAAGAAATAAGGTGGATCGAACGACTCACAAAATATTTGGATTTGTCAATGAATCCCGCTTTATGCTAAAAGAGATTTTCATTTTTTGATAGATGGTCTGATTGTCATAGGACGGATTTGTTTTGAAGAGGGAACATTGGTGACTTTTTAACCTGTTCGAAAAGAGCGAAAATACTAAAAGAAAAGAGAGATCCCGGCTGACAGCCCATTTAAAGGGGATTGCGGACGGGGGAAAAAAGAGATCCTGAATCCATCCTTCAACCTTTCATCTGAAATAGGGAGAAAAGTACAAAAATCATAATGTCGAATTTTGAAAGCGCATACTTAAAACGCTGACAAAAATCTGATAGGAATTAAGAACTTTCGATTTCCAAAAATATCAATAAAAAGATAGGCATTAATGACTCGGGCGAGGTGATCTTTGTCACGGAAAATTTCGTCGTCTTCTGTTACATAATGCCGATTGTGATTTCATAGTGAACCTATATACTGATGAATGAATTTACATATCAGATTCCAAGAAGGAGATGTAGACAAACAATGTGGGTAATGCTATTAGCCTGTGTGATCGTTGTTGGGATCGGCATTTATGAAAAAAGGCGCCACCAGCAAAATATCGATGCGCTGCCTGTCCGAGTGAACATCAACGGTATACGCGGAAAGTCCACGGTGACAAGATTAACAACAGGGATATTAATCGAAGCAGGCTACAAAACAGTAGGAAAAACAACCGGGACAGACGCAAGGATGATTTATTGGGACACACCGGAAGAGAAGCCGATCAAAAGAAAGCCGCAAGGGCCGAATATCGGAGAGCAGAAGGAGGTTATGAAAGAAACGGTGGAAAGAGGGGCCAATGCGATTGTCAGTGAGTGCATGGCCGTTAATCCTGATTACCAAATCATCTTTCAGGAAGAATTGCTTCAGGCTAATATCGGCGTGATCGTGAACGTGCTGGAGGATCACATGGATGTGATGGGACCGACTTTGGATGAAATCGCAGAAGCATTCACAGCAACCATTCCTTATAATGGACATTTGGTTATTACTGATAGTGAGTATACCGATTTCTTTAAGCAAATTGCAAAAGAAAGGAACACAAAAGTCATCGTCGCAGACAATTCTAAAATAACAGATGAATACCTCAGACAGTTTGAGTACATGGTATTCCCTGATAATGCGTCTCTTGCGCTCGGTGTAGCTCAAGCGTTGGGCATTGACGAAGAAACCGCCTTTAAAGGCATGCTGAATGCGCCGCCTGATCCGGGAGCCATGAGAATTCTGCCGCTGATGAACGCCAAGAATCCCGGACATTTCGTCAACGGTTTTGCGGCCAATGACGCAGCTTCCACTTTAAACATTTGGAAGCGTGTAAAAGAAATAGGCTATCCTACGGATCAGCCGATCGTCATTATGAACTGCCGCGCCGACAGGGTAGACAGAACACAGCAGTTTGCGGAAGATGTCCTTCCTTATATTGAAGCAAGTGAACTTGTGCTGATTGGAGAAACAACAGAGCCGATCGTCAAAGCATATGAAGCAGGCAAAATTCCTGCGGACAAGCTGTTTGATTTTGAGCACAAATCAACGGAAGAAATCATGTTCATGCTGAAAAACAAGCTTGAGGGCCGCGTTATTTACGGAGTCGGAAATATCCACGGAGCAGCGGAGCCTCTCATTGAAAAAATACAAGATTACAAGATTAAGCAGCTCGTTAGCTAGGAGGAAGAAAACACAATGTTTGGATCAGATTTATATATCGCCCTCATTTTAGGAGTCTTACTCAGTTTGATTTTTGCAGAGAAAACGGGAATTGTACCAGCCGGCCTCGTCGTACCGGGTTATTTGGGACTTGTCTTCAATCAGCCGATTTTCATGCTGCTCGTTCTTTTTGTCAGTTTGCTGACGTATGTCATCGTGAAATTCGGACTTTCCAAAATTATGATTCTATACGGACGCAGAAAATTCGCAGCAATGCTGATTACGGGAATTCTTTTGAAAATCGGTTTTGATTTTATATATCCGGTGATGCCGTTTGAGATTGCCGAATTCAGGGGAATCGGAATCATCGTGCCGGGGCTGATCGCCAATACCATTCAAAGACAGGGATTAACGATTACGCTTGGAAGTACGCTTTTATTGAGCGGAGCAACATTCGTCATTATGTATGCTTACTATCTAATCTAAAGTTAGGTGTGTCAAATCGATGAAAAAACAACTGAACTTTCAGGAAAAACTGCTGAAGTTGACGAAGCAGGAGAAAAAGAAAACAAACAAGCACGTCTTTATCGTATTGCCCGTTATTTTCTGTTTAATGTTTGTCTTTACTTGGGTCGGAAGCGCCAAAACTCCTTCGCAAATGGACAAAAAAGAAGATGCCAAGCTTACAGCTACTTTTGTTGGCGATATCATGATGGGAAGAAACGTAGAAAAAGTGACAAACTTGCACGGTTCGGAAAGTGTCTTCAAAAATGTGAAGCCGTACTTTAATGTGTCAGATTTTATCACAGGAAACTTTGAAAACCCTGTAACCAATGCAAAGGACTATCAAGAGGCAGAAAAGAACATCCATCTGCAAACGAATCAAGAATCAGTCGAAACATTGAAAAAGCTGAACTTCAGCGTACTGAATTTTGCCAACAACCATGCGATGGACTACGGGGAAGACGGTTTGAAGGATACGCTCAATAAATTTTCAAATGAGAATCTGGAGCTTGTCGGAGCAGGAAATAATCTTGAAGACGCGAAACAGCACGTATCCTATCAGAATGTGAACGGCGTAAAAATTGCAACGCTCGGTTTTACAGACGTCTACACAAAGAACTTTACAGCCAAAAAGAACAGAGGCGGAGTGCTGCCGCTCAGTCCGAAAATCTTTATTCCAATGATTGCGGAAGCATCGAAAAAAGCGGATCTTGTCCTTGTCCATGTGCACTGGGGACAAGAATATGACAATGAACCGAACGACAGACAGAAGGATCTGGCCAAGGCGATTGCAGATGCCGGAGCAGATGTCATCATCGGCGCTCATCCCCATGTTCTCGAACCGATCGAAGTGTATAACGGTACTGTGATTTTCTACAGCCTCGGCAACTTTGTATTTGATCAGGGCTGGTCAAGAACACGGGACAGCGCGCTTGTACAATACCATTTAATGAATGACGGCAAAGGGCGCTTTGAGGTAACGCCTCTCAACATTCGCGAAGCAACGCCGACGCCTTTAGGCAAGAGCGACTTCTTAAAACGAAAAGCGATCTTCCGTCAATTGACAAAAGGAACAAACCTCGACTGGAAAGAAGAGAACGGAAAATTAACGTTTGAAGTCGATCATGCGGACAAGCTGAAAAATAATAAAAACGGAGTGGTGAACAAATGAAATTTGTCAGAGCCATTTGGCCGTTCGTAGGTTTAGTTTTGATCATTGCATTCATGTCTGCTTTCAAGTATTCTGATGAATTGTCAAACGATGAAAAAGCTAAAATCTCTACGGAGATCCAAAAAGTGAATCAGCAGGATCAAACAACAGAAAACAAGCAATAACAGTGCAAAAGAGAGTGCCGCCGGCGCTCTCTTTTTTGTGTGCTGATCCCGGTTATAAAAGACCTGTGAAAAGCGGCCGGTTTGAAAGGGAAACACGACAATTTTCTTAACCGGTCAGTGTATAAAGTTTTATAGAAAATCAGGAGGATATATACATGGTTTTGGGGTTCATGTTTATTGTATTCTTTTGAAGGGAATAAAAACTGACAAATTTCGACTGAAGCAAAATTTGAAAATGCATCACCTTACCAATTCGGGATGGGAACCGCACCTCATGTTCATGACCTCTTTAGAATATTTCCCTTCATCTTTTTAATCCGCGCTTAGGTGAAAAAGCTGATCATGCTGTGCTGAGCGTTTCTTCTCGCTATGACGCTGCTGTACATGCAAAAAAAGTCCTTTAAATATCCCAGTTGAATGACGATGAAAGAGGAAAGAAGAGGAGGAACAGATCAATTGATAAAAAAAGCGGCAAACAAAAAGTTGGTTTTGTTTTGTGGAATTGCGGTGCTTTGGATGTCTTTATTTTTAACGAATCATAATGATGTACGCGCCGATACGATCGGCGAGAAAATAGCGGAAACTGCCAGACAGCTTGAGGGTGCGAAATACAGCTACGGCGGAGAGAAGCCGAAAACGGGGTTTGACTCGTCAGGCTTTGTGCAATATGTGTTTCAATCGCTCGATATTACGCTTCCGAGAACGGTAAAGGAACAATCGACTCTTGGGAGCAGTGTCGGCCGTCAGCAGCTCGAAAAGGGGGACCTTGTCTTTTTCAAGAATGCCGAGCTGGAATCGGACGGACCGACCCATGTCGCCATCTATTTGGGAAATGATCAAATCATCCACAGCACAAAATCAAACGGGGTTGTCGTGACAAAGCTTGAAGGCAGCTCTTACTGGAGCTCGGGGTATTTTAAAGCGAAAAGGATCACAAAAGAGCCTGAGATTTCGATGGATCCTGTCGTTCAAAAAGCAAAAAGCTATGTCGGTGTTCCTTATGTATTTGGAGGCAACTCTCCGGATCTCGGATTTGACTGTTCGGGGTTGACCCAATACGTCTTCAGAGAGGTGCTCGGCGTTTATTTGCCAAGGTCGGCTGAACAGCAATGGGCTGTCGGTCAAAAGGTGAAGCTTGAAGATATCCGGCCGGGTGATGTTTTGTTTTTCAGCAATACGTACAAACCGGGAATATCCCATAACGGCATCTATGCCGGGGGCGGGCGGTTTATCCATGCGAGCCGTTCAAATAAAGTGACGATATCCTACTTGTCGGCTTCCTATTGGCAGAAGAAGTTCACAGGAGTCAGACGTTTTGACAACATGTCCCTGCCAAAAAATCCGATTGTATCCGAAGCCATCAGGCATATCGGCGAAGTCGGTTATCAAAAAGGCGGCACATCGCCTAAAGAAGGCTTTGATACGGCTGGGTTTATCCAATATGTCTACAAAACGGCGGCAGGAGTGGAGCTTCCGAGGTATGCTGACAAACAATACAGCACGGGTAAGAAAATTACCAAACAGGAGCTTGAGCCTGGAGACATCGTCTTCTTTAAAGGAACCACTGTTATGAATCCCGCCATCTATATCGGAAACGGCCAGGTCGTTCTTGTCACCTTGTCTGCCGGTGTAACGACAGCAGATATGGAGACGAGCGCCTATTGGAAAGATAAATACGCCGGAAGCGTCAGAATTGAGTAGCAGAAACAGCAAAAAAACCGCTCGAAGATGGACTCGAGCGGTTTTCTTATTTATTGATATTCATTTTCCAGCAGTTTGTTAATGAAATAAGCGACGCCGTTTTCGTCATTGCTTTTCGTGATAAAGGTGCTGATATGCTTTAGCTCATCGATTGCATTGCCCATCGCGATCCGATGGCCGGCTTCCTCAAACATTGACAGATCGTTCGGGCTGTCGCCGATCGCGTAGATGTCTTTTTTCTCGATTCCATAGTGGCGGGCCAGCTCTTTTAAAGCGCGGCCTTTGCCGGATTCATCAGGCAGAATCTCGATGATATGTCTTCCGGAAGAAGTGAGTCCCAGTTTTGGAAAGGCAGAAAGATCATCTTTTGCTTTCTTCAGCTTTTCCATATCAAATGAGAAGCACAACAGCTTATAAATATGTTCGTCTCCGTTAAAAATCTCGCGAATGTCGGGGACGGGTTTGATGCCGAATTGTTTAAACTGAGTCAGTGCGCCTTGCCAAAGCGTATCCCTGTCTTCATCAGGGTTGGCGCTTGTGACGATATCGAGCTCTGCTTTAAGCTTCTGCTCTCCGTCATAAGGAGAAAGCAGCGCATCGTCCGTATAAACCTCGAAATAGATTTGATGATCTGTTAAGTATTGGGCGGCCTTTTTTCCCGCTTCCTTGTCCATTAGCGTTCTGCTTAGGAGTTTATAGTTGAAATCGTGGACCGTTCCCCCGTTTGCAGCGATAATCGGAATATCCAAATCGTTCAGAAGCGCTTTTACGTCAAATGTGGCCCGTCCCGTGCAAATGGTTACGATGCAGTCTGAAATGAGCGCCTTTTTGATAGCGGCCCGGTTTTCTGCGGATATTTTGCTTTCGGTATTTAAAAGAGTCCCGTCTAAATCGATCGCAATTAATCTCATTATGTAAAGATAACCTCCTGTAAGAGCAGTTTGCCGTTTTTCGGGAGGCGAAAAACAGCTCTCTTCGGCAGTATTCCCTAAAAAGACATGTTATGTAAAAGGCTAAACCTAAATTTAGATTTTTTCAATAGTAAATATTGAGTTTCATTAAAACAGAAAAAGGATGAATATGATTCATCCTTTTTCTAATTATACATCTAACTGCTGTTTTAATTCCTGCTTAATTTCGTTGAGGTTTTCCTGATCAAGCTGGAAATAGTAGACTTTGCCCGGTTGATAATCGCTCCCTTTCAATTGAAGGGTATCGACCGTTTGAATGGACGTCATAAACGGGATCAGTCCGATTGCATCATTCAGCGACAAGTTCATCGATACGTTCTTTCCGACTGTATCAAGGATATCGTCGTAAGCCGGAATGGAAGTAAGCGATTTGGATTTGTTGATAATCGATTTGATGACTTCCATCTGGCGCTCGCCGCGCTTCAAGTCCGTATCGGCTTTTCTCGTTCTTACATAAGCGAGGGCTTCTTCTCCGCCCAGCGTCTGCTCGCCTGTTTGAAGGTTGACTTTGCCTTTCGTATCCTTTTTAATCTGCCGGACAATATAGTCTTCTTTGATCGTGATCGGTACACCGCCGAGTTCATCAACTACTTCCTTGAAAGCTGAAAAATTGGCTTCCATGACGTAATCAACCGGAATGTCGAGCAGGTTTTCGACGGTTTCTGTACTAAGGTCGCGCCCGCCTAATGAGTGGGCATGCGTTATTTTATCGTAGCCGCGTCCGGGGATGTTGACATAGGAATCCCGCGGGATGCTCAATAGTTTCACCGATTTGTCTTTTCTGTTGAACGTGGCAAGAACCATCGCATCGCTTCGTTCTTTGTCCATGCTTTGTCCGGGACGGGCATCAATCCCCATCAACAGGATGGAGAAGTTATCTTTTTTAGGGTTGAACTCTTTAATCCGCTTGACGGACTGTTCACCTCTGGAAAGGGTGACTTGCGCATCTTTGGAGGCGTTCGCCACTTTATAGTACGCATAGCCGCCTGCGGCTGCCGTCGCCGTCAGGATTAAGGCAATGAAAAACAGTGAGTATTTCACCCATTTTCTTAGTCTCTTTTTCTTCGTTCGCTGCGATCGTAGCATGTATAAGCTCCTCTTTTATTTATATTGAAACGTACAATTGTTGAATAAGTCTAAATTTTAATAAAAAATAGTTTCCCAATCTTGGATTTTACAATATATTTGCTGTTTTGCATATGGGGATTCTCTGGAAATTCCGCGGGACTGATCATTTTGCCGCCTATAATAAGACGATATAACAGATAAAATGTTTCATATTTTTAAATTCCTTTTAATGGTACTCCGAGTTTCTAGAGGTTTGAAGAAAGCAAGACAAGGTTAAAGGTTAAAAGACGAGCCTTGGAGGAGGATATACTGTGATGAAGGGAAAAAGATCGAATGCCTGGCTTTATTTTTTTGGAGCCTTGGGCGGTGTGCTCTACGGTTATGATACAGGCGTCATTTCCGGGGCGATTTTGTTTATGAAAGATGAACTTGGGCTCAATGCCTTTACAGAAGGGCTGGTTGTCAGCGCAATATTAATCGGGGCGATTTTCGGATCGGGTTTGTCAGGCAGGCTGACAGACCGCTTCGGCCGAAGAAGGGCGATTATGTCAGCGGCTGTGCTGTATTGCATCGGGGGGCTCGGAACGGCCCTGGCGCCAAGCACGGAATATATGGTGGCTTTCAGGATCGTGCTCGGCCTTGCAGTCGGCTGTTCAACGACCATCGTTCCTTTGTACCTTTCAGAGCTTGCTCCGAAGGAATCCCGGGGCGCGCTTTCTTCATTAAATCAGCTGATGATTACGATCGGGATTCTGCTCTCTTATTTGATCAACTATGCATTTAGTGATGCAGGCGCATGGCGCTGGATGCTGGGATTGGCCCTTATTCCGTCAATCGGCCTTTTAATCGGTATCTTTTTCATGCCGGAAAGCCCGCGCTGGCTCTTAACAAAAGGAAAAGAAGAGAAAGCAAGGCGGGTTTTGTCAAAGATGAGAGGAGGAGAGCGGGTCGATCAGGAAGTCAAAGAAATTAAGGAAGCGGAAAAGCAGGACCAGGGGGGCTTGAAAGAGCTGCTGGAACCGTGGGTGCGCCCGGCGTTAATCGCAGGGGTCGGACTGGCATTTCTGCAGCAATTTATTGGAACCAACACGATTATTTACTATGCCCCAAAAACGTTTACGAATGTCGGATTTGAAGATTCGGCGGCCATTTTAGGGACAGTCGGCATCGGAACGGTCAATGTCCTGATGACGCTTGTGGCGATCCGCTTCATTGACAGGATTGGCCGGAAGCCGCTTTTATTATTTGGAAATGCCGGAATGGTCATCAGTTTGATCGTGCTTTCTTTTTCTAATCTCTTTTTCGGCAATACCTCTGGTGCGGCATGGACGACTGTCATCTGCTTAGGTGTGTTCATCGTCGTATTTGCCGTCAGCTGGGGGCCGATCGTCTGGGTGATGCTGCCTGAGCTGTTCCCCCTTCATGTCAGAGGGATAGGAACCGGAGTATCGACTTTAATGCTCCATGCAGGGAACTTAATTGTGACTTTGAGTTTTCCGGTCCTCATGGAAGCGATGGGCATCAGTTACCTGTTTCTGTGCTATGCGGCCATTGGAATCGCGGCCTTCCTGTTCGTCTTCTTTAAAGTAACAGAAACAAAAGGAAAAGTCTGGAAGAGATCGAGCAGGATTTGCGGGACAAGCACCGCGGAATCACGGCAACTGACACACAGCCGGTTGAACGATAGGCAAAAGGATGGGCAAGGCCCCATCCTTTTTTGTGTGAAGAGGCCGGCCGATCATGGCTGATCTCTGTTCTCTCCGTCTCCTGGCTGCGAATCGTCATGGCGCGGCAGATTGCCCGTTCTGATTGCCCGAAACACGAGAAAAAAAATAATGAAAACAACCAGTCCTCCGACCAGTATTTGCAGCAGCATCCCAACACCTCCGTTTTCTTCTATGTATGAATCATGGCCGTTCTACATGACGGCTAATGAAACGTTTGTTTAAAAAACTGAATAAGAACCCGGGTTTATCTCACACTAAAGTCAACTGAACGATAATGGGAGTGTGACGATTTGAAAGCCGTAACGTTTCAAGGGCCTCAGCATGTTGAAGTCAGCCAGGTGGAGGATGCCAAAATTGAAAAAAGCGATGATATCGTTGTCAGAATTACTTCTACCGCGATTTGCGGTTCGGATCTCCATCTTTATCAAGGGAATTTCCCTCTTCCAAAAGGCTTCCAGCTCGGCCATGAACCGATGGGAATTGTAGAAGAAACAGGACCTGATGTAACAAAAGTGAAAAAAGGAGACCGGGTTGTCATCCCGTTTACCGTTGCCTGCGGACATTGCTTTTATTGCGAAAACAAGCTGGAAAGCCAGTGCGACAATGCCAATCCCCATTATGATTCAGGCGGGTATTTTGG
This sequence comes from Bacillus licheniformis DSM 13 = ATCC 14580, assembly GCF_000011645.1. GTDB lineage: Bacteria > Bacillota > Bacilli > Bacillales > Bacillaceae > Bacillus > Bacillus licheniformis. The sequence continues at coordinate 3,658,626 of NC_006270.3, read as the reverse complement.
CTACTCGGAAAAATTCGGGAATCACCCTGGCGGACAGGCTGAATATTTAAAAGTGCCGTTTGGCAATTTCACGCCGTTTGTCATTCCTGAATCATGCGAGATGGAGGACGAGTCGCTTCTGTTTTTATCAGATGTCCTCCCAACCGCGTATTGGAGCGTGCTTCACGCAGGCGTCAAAAAAGGGGACACTGTCATTGTGCTCGGCTGCGGGCCGGTTGGATTAATGGCGCAGAAGTTTGCCTGGATGGAAGGGGCGAAGCGGGTCATTGCAGTAGACTACTTGGACTACCGCCTAAAGCAGGCTGAGGCATTAAACCGCGTTGAAGTATTTGACTTTACAAAATATCCTGATATGGGCGAGCATTTAAAGGAGATTACAAAAGGCGGGGCGGATGTCGTGATCGACTGCGTAGGGATGGACGGCAAAAAATCTCCGCTTGAGTATCTGGAGCAAAAACTGAAGCTTCAGGGCGGCACGCTCGGACCGATTCAAATTTCTACAAAGGCGGTCAGAAAGTGCGGAACCGTACAGATTACGGGGGTATATGGAAGCAATTACAATATGTTTCCGCTCGGCGCATTCTTTTCCAGAAATGTTACGCTAAAAATGGGGCAGGCTCCGGTCATCCATTTGATGCCGGAGATTTACAAGAAGATCGAAGAGAATCAATTTGATCCGAAGGAAATCATTACGCACCAGCTTCCGCTTGAAGAAGCCGGCCGCGCTTATCATTTGTTCAACGACCATGAAGATGATTGCATTAAAGTAATTTTGAAGCCATAGCGATGATAAAGGCTGCCGAGCTACCGGCAGCCTTTTCCTCGCATTACCTTGCCAGCCATCCGCCATCGACGGCTAACACATGTCCATTCACATAATCGGATGCCGGCGACGAAAGGAATACGGCGGCGCCGGCAATGTCATCCGGCTGACCCCAGCGCTCGGCCGGAATCCGTTTTAAGATTTCGGCATTGCGGTTTTGATCGTCGCGGATCTGCTTTGTATTGTTCGTCGCGATATAGCCCGGAGCAATCGCATTGACCTGGACATTATAAGCCGCCCATTCATTGGCAAAAGACTTCGTCAATCCGGCTACTGCATGTTTGCTTGCCGTATATGCAGGGACAAGAATGCCTCCTTGAAATGAAAGAAGAGAGGCAATATTGATGATTTTCCCTTGCTTTCGCTCAATCATCTGCCGGCCGATAGCCTGCGTCAGCAAAAATAAGCTGTTCAAATTGACATTGATCACCGCTTCCCAGTTCTCCCGGGAAAAATCAGCCGCTTTTTCTCTGCGGATCGTCCCGGCGTTGTTAACGAGAATATCAATTTGATGGCGGTCAGGCACCTCTTTTGCAAAAGCCTCGACCTCGTCAAGGTTGCCCATATCAAGCTGATAAGAAGTAAACGTTCTGCCGGCTTCTTCGATCAGCCGCTTTGTTTCATCAAGTCCGCTCGTATGCGAAGTGCCGATGATATCCGCTCCCGCTTTTGCCAGCGCTTCGGCAATCCCTTTGCCGATTCCCGTTCCCGGGCCTGTGACAAGCGCCGTTTTGCCTTCAAGTGAAAAATACGATTCAAGATATCCCATCTCACGTTCACGTCCTTACCGAATGACATTCATCGGGACAGCATCCATGTCCTTAAATGTGTAGTTTTCTCCGGCCATCGCCCATATAAAGCAGTAGTTGGATGTGCCGGAGCCCGAGTGGACAGACCACGCGGGTGAAATGACAGCCTGTTCGTTCCCGACGACAAGATGCCGGGTCTCCGTCGGTTCGCCCATGAAATGAAACACCTTTGCATCCTCAGCAAGATCAAGATACAGGTAAACCTCCATCCGCCGGTCGTGGACATGCGCAGGCATTGTGTTCCATGTGTTATTAGGTTCAAGAAACGTAATGCCCATCATCAGCTGGCAGCTTTGAATGCCGTCTGCATGAATCACTTTGTATAGATTACGAACATTTGAAGAGGCTTCTTCTCCTAAATGATCGTATGGGAGCTCTGAAAGAGAAGCTTTTTGCACCGGATACTTTTGGTGTGCCGTCGCCGAGATGAAATAAAATTTGGCCCCGCCTTCATTCAAGCTTGAGAAGAAAACGTCTTTATTTCCCAGGCCGATATACAGAAAGTCTTTGTGCTCCAGTACGTATTCTTCATCACCGACTTTAACCGCACCGGGCTTGCCGACATTCACAATCCCGATTTCGCGCCGTTCTAGGAAATAGTCCGTTTTTAAAAAATCGCCGGCATCGAGCGCTATGGACTCCTTTACTGGAACGGCTCCGCCGATCACGACCCTGTCTTCATGCGAATAAAACATATTCAGTTTGTTTTCAACAAACAATGACTCTATTAAAAAATGCTCGCGAAGCTCTGCGGTTGTGAATCGTTTCGCTTGTTCTGGATGAACAGAATAACGATTTTCCATACCTTCTCCTCCTTGAATTGGACGTTTTTAGACTGACTTGAATGAAGTGCCAAAAGTTTTTGGTAACGGTTTCAAACATGAATTTTAAAGTAAATAATGGAAAGCGTCAACAGTCTTTTCACTTTTTTCTGAATATTGTAAAGGACAATGCTGAAATATTAAAAAAGACTCTTCCAAATTTTAAATGATGTGATATGCTGGTGGTATAAAGTTTTTGAAATCGGTTTCAAATCATAAGGTTATAGGAGTACTTGAATGAAGGATAAGCAAACAGCGAAAGTAACCATCAACGAAGTCGCCGCACATGCAGGCGTATCAAAATCAACGGTTTCCCGTTATATCAACGGGAAGATTGATGCCATTTCACCGAAAAAGGTGAAAAGCATCAAAAAAGCGATCGAGGAGCTCAATTACCGCCCAAGCCAGATGGCACAGGGGCTGAAGGTGAAAAAAAGCAAAGTTATCGGATTTTTGGTCGCCGATATTACAAACCCGTTTTCAGTAGCCACCTTGAGAGGGGTGGAAGAGGTTTGCGATCAGTACGGATACAGCATCATGGTCTGCAACACGGACAACAGTCCTGAGAAAGAAAGGGAGATGCTGCACAAGCTGAACGCGCATTACATTGAAGGGCTGATTATTAATACGACGGGAAGGAACAACGATGTGCTCTTGGATTTAATCAGCCAGGATGTATCGATTGTGCTCGTTGACCGGAAAGTGCCCGGGCTCAAGATCGATGCAGTCACAACGAACAACCGCGAAGTGACAAGTCAAATCGTCAATCTCATGTATGACAAAGGCTATGCCCAGGTCGGTCTGTTTACCGAACCGATTAAGGGAATCAGTCCAAGGGAGGAAAGGGCCTCCGCCTATACAGAAATCGCGCTGGAACGAAACGCCGGCGGTACCCCTCTCGTATATGAGGCTGACGTCAAAGACAAAGAATCTCTATTACAGTCCGTCAAAAGCTTTTTGGAAATGAAAGAAGGGAAAAAAGCCATTCTTGGAAACAACGGGCTTCTGATGCTGAAAATCATCAGCTGCCTTTATGAGCTTGGCATTTCAATTCCGGAAGATGTCGGAATTGCCGGATTTGATGATACAGAATGGTATAAATTGATCGGTCCGGGCATTACGACCATCGCCCAGCCGTCGCATGAAATGGGCAGGGTCGCCATGGAGCGGATCATCAAACGGATTGAAGGAGACGAAAGCGCCCCGCAGACGATTCAGCTTGAGGCGGAGCTTGTTCTCAGACAGTCGCTGTAGAACTTGTCAAACGGAAACACTCATGGACCCGAAAACTTAGGGGAGAGTGTTTTCCCGCAACTGCTTTTGAAACCGGTACCATTTTGAAAGGAGAGTGAAATCATGTCGCTTGATGTGATGACCTTCGGAGAATCGATGGCTATGTTTTACGCAAATGAAGCAGGCGGACTGCATGAGGCGTCTTCGTTTTCCAAAGCTCTTGCCGGAGCGGAAACAAACGTTGCCGTCGGACTGTCGCGCCTGGGTTTTCGGGTCGGCTGGATGAGCAAGGTCGGCGCCGATTCGCTTGGAACCTTTATTTTAAATGAATTGAAAAAAGAAGGCGTCGACATTTCTGAAGTCAAACGCACCGCAGACCGGCAGACGGGCATACTGCTCAAGTCAAAGGTTGAAAGCGGAGACCCTGATGTCACATATTATCGGAGCGGATCAGCCGCAAGCACGATGAGCATTGATGACTACCCGGCAGAGTATTTCAAGCAAGCCAAACATATGCATGTGACGGGCATACCTCCTGCACTTTCAAGGGAAATGAGGGGCTTCGCCCGCCACGCCGTTCACCAGATGAAAAAAGACGGGAAGACGATTTCGTTTGACCCGAATCTCCGCTTCCAGCTTTGGCCGGATCAGCAGACAATGGTTCATACAATTAATGAAATCGCCGCGCAGGCAGACTGGTTTCTGCCGGGGATCAATGAAGGAAAACTCCTGACAGGCTGCAATTCTCCCGAGGATATCGCTAAACATTATGTAATGCAGGGGGTCAAGGTGATTGTCATCAAGCTTGGAAAAGAAGGGGCTTATTACAGGACATCGGAAAAAGAAGGTTATGTGCCGGGTTATCAGGTGGAGAAGGTTGTTGATACTGTTGGCGCTGGCGACGGTTTTGCCGTCGGCATGATCAGCGGCCTTTTAGACGGACTTCCGCTGGAAGAAGCAGTTCAGAGGGCCAATGCGATCGGAGCGCTGGCCGTCATGGCTCCGGGGGATATGGACGGTCTGCCGTCAAGGGATCAATTGAAAGCTTTTATGGCTGGAGAGAAAAACAACCAAAAAATAGGAGGTTGACCGTAATGGAAATGTCTATGATCGGAAAAGTGCAAGAGCAGCTGGGCGAGGCCGGGCTGATCGCAGTCGTCCGCGCAGACGGTAAGGAGGCTGCTGAGGAGACCATTCACAGACTGATCGACAAAGGGATTACTGCGATTGAAATCACATATACGACGCCGGGAGCGTCTGAGCTGATTGAAAAATTTGCGGGAAAAGACGGTCTTCTTGTCGGAGCGGGAACGGTGGTTGAAAGCGAACAGGCGAGGGAAGCCGCGGCAGCGGGGTCAAAATTTATCGTCAGCCCGGGTTTTTCGGAATCACTGGCTGAGGAGGCCGCATCATTGCATACATTTTTTATTCCCGGCGTATTAACGCCAAGCGAAATTATGGAAGCGGTCTCAAAGGGTTTTCGGGTTCTTAAGCTGTTTCCAGGGGGAACATCCGGGATTCCTTACATGAAGAACCTCGCCGGTCCTTTTCCGAAGGTTCGGTTCATACCAACCGGAGGAATCCATCCCGGCGATGTGGAGAAGTGGCTTGATGCCGGAGCATTGGCAGTAGGTGTGGGAAGCCAGCTGAACAAAGTGTCAGAAGCGGATCTCCAGCGCATCTTTCAGCGGCGGGCTCAGCAGAAATAAAGCGTGCGCAGCGTGGTAAAGACTTCAGGTTTTGCAAGATCGACAGCTTTGCTTTTTCATTAATTTCTAGAATGGGAGAAAAAAATGATGAAAATTAAAGCAACGATTGAACGTGTGCCGGGCGGCATGATGATCATTCCGCTCTTTCTGGGCGCAACGCTGAATACATTTGCACCGGGAACCGCAGAGTTTTTCGGCGGATTTACAGGCGCCCTGATTACCGGAACGCTGCCGATTTTAGGAGTATTTATCTTTTGCGTTGGCGCGACAATAGATTTTCGTTCTTCAGGATATATTGCGAGGAAGGGGCTGACGCTTCTGATCGGCAAAGTCGGCTTTGCCGCATTATTGGGTTTGATCGCAGCGCAGTTCATTCCAGACGAAGGCATTCAAAGCGGGTTTTTTGCCGGACTGTCCGTGCTGGCGATCGTAGCCGTTATGAATGAAACGAACGGCGGTCTGTATTTGGCGTTAATGAATCACATGGGAAGAAAGGAAGACGCCGGTGCTTTTGCCTTTATCAGCACGGAATCAGGCCCGTTTATGACGATGGTCACTTTCGGTGTGACAGGGCTTGCGGCATTTCCTTGGGAGACGCTGGCTGCAACCGTCATCCCGTTTTTACTCGGCTGCATTCTCGGTAACCTTGACCCTGAATTGCGCGATTTGTTCGGAAAAGTCGTACCGGCGATCATTCCGTTCTTCGCATTTTCACTTGGAAACACGCTTGATTTTAACATGTTGATTCAATCCGGCCTTTTAGGCATTGTTGTCGGCGTATCAGTCGTCATTCTCTCGGGTGCATCTCTATACTTGCTGGACCGCTTTGTCGCAAGAGGAGACGGTGTCGCGGGAGTAGCGGCGTCATCAACGGCCGGGGCTGCGGTAGCCGTCCCGTATGCACTTGCCGATGCAAACCCCGTGTTTGCGCCGGTAGCTGATTCAGCAACCGCGATCATCGCGACAAGCGTCATTGTCACCTCGCTTCTGACGCCGCTTGCAACCGTCTGGATCGAAAAACGGACGAAACAAAGAAAATCTCCGAAACAAATGACGATTGATTACAAGTAATGTTGCCGCAGGCGCACCGGGACATTTGTCCGGGGCGTTTTTTTATGACCGTTTTTGAAACGTCACCAAATTGCTAAATTTGACGAACATAATCTGTGCTAATATCAATATATAGTGTCTGTTGGATGAACAAACACTATATATGCTACTTTTTAGGAGAGATTAGGATGACAACAGGCTTTAAAGAACAGGGATTATTGCAATTGACAGAAACATTTCATGATATCGTCGGGTATGGAAATCACGATATTATGCAGGAAAATGCCAACGTAGACGGCCGCTCCCCGATGGGGCAAATGAGCCGGTTTGCATCCGAGAGTTCCAGACATTATGCGCTCCATTACTTAATGTCGCCGGAAATCAAGAAAGCAGTCGATGACAACTTTATATACCCTCACGATTTAGACTATATGCCGAGCGGGACAACGACTTGCTGTCAGATACCATTGGTCCGGCTGTTAAAGGAGGGATTCCACACTGGCCACGGCTCCCTCAGGGAACCGAAGGACATTATGAGCGCATTGTCACTCGCATCTATCATTTTTCAATCGAATCAAAATATGCAGCATGGCGGCCAGTCATTCCCAATGTTCGATTACGATCTGGCGCCTTACGTCCGCAAAACGTACGAAAAGCATCTTGCGAAAATCAAACAATACCCGACAACTTTGACAGAAGAAGAGATAAGGGAAAGAGCGTGGGAAGAAACGGACAACACAACTTACCAAGCGTGCGAAGCATTTATACATAACGCCAACAGCATGCATTCGAGGGGCGGCGGACAGGTGCCGTTTGTTTCCATTAATTACGGCACGGATACGTCAAGGGAAGGCCGCCTTTTGATCAAAAATATTCTTAAGGCGACAAAAGCAGGCCTCGGCAAAGGTGAGACGCCGATTTTTCCGATTCAGATCTTCAAAATGAAAGAAGGCGTGAACGTTGATCAAACAGACCCTAACTATGACTTGTACCGGCTTGCATTGGAAACGAGCGCTGAAAGGCTGTTTCCGAACTTCAGCTTTATCGACTCGCCCGTGAACAAACCTTTTTATGACGGAACGCCGGAAAGCGAAATCGCTTATATGGGATGCAGAACGCGCGTCATGTCCAATATTCATGGAAAAGAAAACAGCGTCGGCAGAGGGAATTTGTCATTCACCTCGATCAACATTGTGAAAATAGCGCTGCTCAGCGAAAACGTTGAACAGTTTTTTGCCTTGTTAAACCGCTACATGGATTTAACGATTCAACAGCTGCTTGAACGGTACGCCTTTCAATGCAAGAAAAGAGCAAAGGACTTTAAATTCCTGTATTCACAAGGCATCTGGCATGAAAGCGAGAAGCTTGAACCTGAGGACACGCTCGAGGATGTGCTAAAGCACGGAACATTGAGCATCGGATTTATCGGGCTGGCTGAAGCTTTGACTGCATTGACCGGAAAACATCACGGAGAAAGCGAGGAGTCGTTTGAACTCGGCAAAAAAATCGTCCAGTCGATGAGAGATAAGGCCGATGAAGCCACAGAAAAACACAAATTGAACTTTTCCTTGATCGCTACGCCGGCAGAAGGGCTTTCAGGGAAATTTGTCAAAAAAGACAAAGTGGAGTTCGGTTCGATCCGCAATGTCACAGACCGGGTGTACTATACGAATTCGTTTCACATCCCTGTTCACTATAAGCTGACTGCGGTCGAAAAGATCAGAAAAGAAGCGCCGTTCCACTTAATGTGCAATGGAGGGCACATCAGCTACATCGAGCTGGACGGAGACCCGAAAAAAAACATTAAAGCGATGGACATGCTTGTGACCGCCATGCGCCGGTCAGGCATGGGCTACGCCTCGATCAACCATCCTGTCGACCACTGCAAGGCGTGCGGATTTACCGGAATCATAGATAATGAATGCCCGCAGTGCAAAAACCGGGATGAGGCTTTGATCGAACGAATCAGACGGATTACAGGATATTTAGTCGGAGATATGTCAAAGTGGAATTCGGCGAAAAGACAAGAAGAAAAGGACAGAGTGAAGCATCTATGAAAGTGATGAATATTATCCATGACAGCATCGTAGACGGAGAAGGACTGAGAACAGTCGTGTTTTTAGCGGGCTGCCCGCATATGTGTGAAGGCTGCCATAATAAACAAAGCTGGAATATCAATAACGGATTTGATATGAGTGTAGACGAAGTATTCGAGGAAATTATGAAAAACCCGCTTACAAACGTCACCTATTCAGGAGGGGAGCCGCTTTTGCATGCAGGCGAACTGATCGAGCTGTCAGAAAAAATTAAGCAGCATTCCGAAAAGGACATCTGGCTTTACAGCGGCTATACGTACGAACAAATCTTGAAGAATGAAAAGCACAGCGCCTTGCTGGCCTATTGCGATGTCCTGGTAGACGGCCCGTTCGAACTCAAAAAAAGGGACTTGACGCTTCTTTACAGAGGAAGCTCAAACCAGCGGATTATTGAGTTTGCATCATCACAAGCAGAAGCCTGAAGAGGGCTTCTGTTTTTCCTTTCCGGCATTGGCTTCTATCGAGATAACGTCATAATGAATATGAAAAGGTTTATATTTCAACATACATGTCTATCAATAAAAGAAAGCGTTTTATTTACATAAGACTATCGTGAATTAAGGGAGGAGATGGCAACATGACTCAATCACCGATATTTCTGCAGCCTGAGTTTAAAGAGAGAATCTGGGGGGGAACGGCTTTGCGCGAGTCATTCGGCTATGACATTCCCTCCGATTTGACAGGTGAATGCTGGGCCATTTCCGCCCATCCAAACGGTCCGAACATCGTTGCTTCAGGTCCTTACAAAGGAAAAACGCTTGCCGAGCTTTGGGACGAACACCGTGAATTGTTTGGAGGTGCAGAGGGGGACCGTTTCCCGCTGTTAACGAAAATACTTGATGCCAATCAAGACCTTTCCGTTCAAGTCCACCCGGATGACTATTATGCAGGAGAGCACGAAAACGGGGAACTCGGTAAGACAGAATGCTGGTATATCATCGATTGCAAAGAAGGAGCAGAGATCGTTTACGGCCACACGGCGAGAACGCGGACTGAACTGGTCACCATGATCAACAGCGGTGATTGGGACAACCTGTTAAGGCGGATCAAAATCAAACCGGGCGATTTTTATTATGTGCCAAGCGGCACGATTCACGCTCTTTGCGAGGGGACGGTCGTTTTGGAGACACAGCAGAGCTCCGATACGACGTACAGGGTATATGATTATGACCGGACCGATCAAAACGGAGAAAAGCGCGAACTTCACCTGACACAGGCGATCAATGTCACAACAGTACCGCATGTAGACAGCTATGTTGACGAATCGACAGAAACTCAAAAAGGCATTACCATTAAGACATTTGTTGAAGCCGAATATTTCTCCGTATATAAATGGGAGATCGACGGTGCCGCTGAGCTGACCCAGGATGCCCCTTTCCTCCTGTGCAGCGTGATTGAAGGAGAAGGAAAGCTCACTCAGGGCGGCGAATTATTTCCGATCAGCAAAGGGACAAATTTTATCCTGCCGGCGGAAACCAATGACTTTACAATAGAAGGAACATGTGAACTAATCGTGTCACACATATAAAAAGCTTGACGGTCTGCAAAAAAAGGCCGTTAAGCTTTTTTATTGTAAAAAAATAATCCGGCTCGCCGATAAAAAGAGAAAGCAAGTTTTAGAAATTGGGAGGCTCATAGGCGAGGGGAGTAAAGAATGTGAAAAACATTAGAAAAACCGTTATTTTTGCTGCAATCATTTTGCTCGTACATACGGCAGTCCCGGCAATTCCTGCTTTAGCAGCATATACCGATACTTCCGTCTACAAAATTGAAACAGCAAAAGAGTTTAATAGCGAAAGCGAAGCGCTCAAAGCAGCCGAACAACTGAAAAAGGACACGGGATGGAAAGCCGAGGTCAAACCTTCAGGGAAAAACGGCACAACATACGTTTTGACATCAGAAGGTGTCGAAGGGGAGAGCAGAGCAAAAAATCTGCTTTTGCAGTTTGAAAAAGAAACCGGTTTGAAGGCGTCCTATGGTCCGATTGGAAAAAAAGAACCGTTTTCCAAAGCGGTATCAAAGGAATTTGCCGGTGAAGAAAAAGCCAAGGAATGGGCGCTCCAATTTGAAAAAGAAACCGGTCTGAAAGCAACCTATACACTTGCAGGGAACAGGGAAGCATACGTGAAGGTTGCCACCGGAGGAATCGAAGGCGAAGACAACACGAAAGCCATCCTCGATCGTTTTCAAAAAGCGACCGGCCTCAAAGCGTCGTATGCACCATACGGAGCGGGACAAGCGATCGTCAAGCTTTATTCTGCAGAAATCGCAGATGAGAGCAAAGCGAAAAGCCTGCTTGTCCAGTTTGAAAAAGAAACGGCCCTTAAAGGAACGATAGAGACCGTAAAGAAACAACAGCCTAAATATAAAATTGCGACAAGTTCGATACAAGGCGAAACAAACGCGAAAAACCTGCTGAAGCAGTTTGAAAAAGAGCTCAAAGTCAAAGGGGCATATGAAGCCGCCGGTCAGCCGGCACAGCTATACAATGTGAAATCGGGATATTTTAATGACGAAAAGAGCGCGAAAAATGCCGCCGGACAAATTAAAAAGAAAACCGGTCTCGCCTCAAGCACGGAAAAGGTAAAAGGTACACGCTTCTGGATCGTAAGCATGAAAAGCGTAGACAGTCAAAACCTCAAAAAAATCGACGCCTTTTTCAAAAAGAAAACGTGGCGTTATACTGCTGCAAAGGCGGGGAAAAAGCAGACATCTTTCAGAATCGTTTCCGTCCCGCTTTCAGATCAAAAGAAAGCAAACGATGGCATCCGGTTTTTTAAAAACAAAAATATTCAGGCTTCTGCGCAAAGCACCGGCAGCACGACCGTCAGCCGCTTCCGGATTGCGTCTGCTGAAACCGCCGTTCAAGCGCGAATCAATAAAGGGCTTGAATTCTTTAAGAAAAACGGTGCGGCGGGAACGGCCGGATCAACAGGAAAAAAAGTGTACAGCCACTATCAGCTGACAACGGAATCCGTATACGAACAGAACAAAGTGACGCAGGCGCTCAATTTCTTTAAAGAAACAGGCATTCACGCAGAGGCCGTGAAGACCGGCCAATATTACAGCCGCTACAAACTGAGTTCGGAAGCTCTGATCGGCACGGAACAATTACAGCAGGCGCTCGGATTTTTCAGCAAGCGGAATATACCGGGCAAGATTGAACAAACGGGTGAGTACGGCTACAGGCAGTACCGGGTGACGACAGGTCGAATCACAAGCAAAGCAGATCTCGACAAGGGCTTGAATGTCTTTAAGAAGAACAATGTCAGCGCAACTTACCAAACAAAGACGGTCAGCCTGTTTCATATCTCGATCAATGAACAATTTACAGGGAAAGACCGTGCGGATGCTGCCGCCAATCGGATCAAAACGAATTACGGCTGGCCGGTGAATGTCGTCAAAGTGAAAAACGGCCCGCAAATCACAACGACTGACTACGGAATCACGCTCAGCCAGATGATCGATAAACAGATGAAAGTCAGCCCGCAAACGGATGCGCCGGCTTATGTTTCATTGAGCTACATCAATACGGCGAACCAAACCGTCACGGCTGATCTGCTGAATATCAGGTCAAGCCCCCTTGTGACAGGCGGCAACATCATCGGACAGCTGCAAAAAGGGGATAAAGTCAACATCATCTCCCAGGAAAACGGCTGGGCAAAAATCAGAATGAATTGGCGAAATGCCAGCAGGGATGAAGTCGAGAAATATGTCAATCCGGAAAATTTCACACAAGACAGCTCGGCATACTTCCAATTTTTAAAACTGTCGCAAACGGCCGGATTGAATGCTGCCGAGGTCAATGCAAAAATCCTTTATAATAAAGGGGTTTTGACAGGCAAAGGGCAAGCGTTCATCGACGCGGCGAGAGCATACAGCATCAATGAACTGTACCTCATTTCACACTCGCTCCTTGAGACGGGCAACGGAACTTCCGAGTTGGCTAAAGGAACGATGTTCAACGGCAAAAAGGTTTACAATATGTACGGCGTCGGGGCTTACGACAGCAACCCGCTTTACTACGGCGCAAAATACGCCTATGAACAAGGGTGGTTCACACCTGAGGCCGCCATTATGGGCGGAGCCAAATTCATCGGTGAAAAATACATTCACCACCCGACTTACAAACAGGACACCCTCTATAAAATGAGATGGTCTCCGAATGCCCTTCACCAATATGCGACAGATGTCGGATGGGCTTGTAAGCAGGTGGGGAGAATGTACAGTCTGTATACATTGCTCGATCAATATACGCTGTACTATGATGTGCCGGTTTATCGGTAATCATCATAAAAAGACCGGCCATGTTCCATTAGGAACCGGCCGGTCTTTTTTCATTTGCCGTCATATGCTCGCTCATAAAGTTCAACAGGCGCATGCTGGCATCACCTGTTGAATATTGATGCCACTCTTCCGCAAACTTCTTGATCTCTTCCTTTGTATCGGACATTTCTTTGATTTCTTTCAGCAGCATTTCGCTGTCCATGCAGGCTTTGCCGGGAATGACTGCTTCAAAATCATCGATCAGTCCGCGTTTTTCATTATACTCTGCCATATCATACGTGAAAAACAAAATCGGTTTATTTAACAAAGCGTACTCAAAGGCGACCGACGAGTAGTCGGAAATCAGGATGTCGCTTTCCATCAGCAAATCCTTTAACGGAACGTCTGATACGTCTTTGATCAGCCCTTCGTGCTCTTCAAAAGCAATCTGTTCCCGCACGGCCGGATGCAGTTTGACCAGCAGCAAAAATTCTCCCTGCAGTTCCCCGGAGAGCTGCTCCTTAGAGAAAGGGAGACGAACGGACGTCAAACAATAGTCCCTGTATGTCGGCGCATACAGAATAACCTTTTGGTCCGGACGCTCCGCTGTTTGTCTTCCGGCATGAAAATACTCATCAGTTAACGGAACACCCGTCCGCAAAAAACGGTCATCTCCCAAGCCGAATGACCGCTTGAAAATATCCGCCATTTTTTCCGAGCCGACAACGATATGATCAAATGAACGATACACTTTTTTAAACCGTTTGATATCGCCGGCGGATCGATAGCGGTTTCCGATATCTTCGAGTCCGAACTTCTTCAAAGCGCCGGACGCATGCCAAATTTGAATGCATGTCGTCTGAGGGCGTTTATTCAAAACACTTGTCAGCAGAAAATAATTATCCGTCAACACGAATTTACACCTGAACATTCGGTATACGGCTTTTATGAGATGAATCGGATTTTTCTCGTTGATCACTTGCGATCGAACGGAAGGATATTCATCTGCAAGGGAAACGGCGTGCCTTGTATAGAGGACTTCCATTTCAAACGGCCGGCTGCTGCTGACATACTCATCAAGCAGCGCGCGCGCATTATCCGGAAAGGAAACAAGCAATACAGCTCTGTCGCGCGCTTTTACCAATCTGAAAATAAAACCGGTCAAAGCGAGACCGGCCGAGTAAACCATAACCAATAAAGAACGTATATTCATTCGTTACCCAAACTCTTTTCTACAAATCGATTTTAGATTGCTCTTTGATCTGCTCCGGATAGTAGTGCCGCTGTTTTTGAACTCTTTCCTCTTTCAGAACGGAGAAGACATATTTCGGGATGTTCAGCATGCGCTTCCACCTTGTCGGATTGGTCAGCAGGCGGTACATCCATTCAAGATTCAGCTTGATGAACATTTTCGGCGCCCTTTTCACTTTTCCGCTGAACACGTCGAAGCTCCCGCCGATGCCGATCGCAATCGCCTGAGGAAATAGATGCTTATGTTCATAAATAAACTTTTCCTGATGAGGATATCCGAGAGCGACAAAAACCATGTCCGGCTTGGCAGCCGCGATTTGCTTCGCAACTTCGCCTTTGTCTTTGACATAGCCGTGTGAGTATCCGGCCAGCTCAATTCCGGGATATTCGGTTGAAAGCCGATCTGCAACAGCTTGAATAACCTCCTGCTTGGCCCCGTATAAAAAGACCCTTTTCTTTTTGCGGTCAGCCAAGCTGAGAAGGTTGATAAATACATCGTACCCCGCGATCCTCGATTTTAATCTGCTGTTGATCAGCCTTGACGTCAGGACGATGCCGATTCCGTCCGGCAGGATAAAGTCAGCAGATGAAACTGTTTTAAAATAATCCTTGTCTTTTGCAGCCGCATACCCGATCTCAGGGTTTACCGTTGCGATAAATGCCCCCTCATTGCGGTCGATAAAGGATTTTTCAAGATGATTCAAAAATCCGGGCAAATCCCCGTTAACATATGCAAGATGATGAACCGTTTCCGTTTGCAGCATAGTTTTTTTCCTCCTTCCGGTTTAAGAAGTGTAAGTATATACGAATGTATGAAAGTCGAAGTTTAAGAGACCAGCCCATAAATTCAGGAGGTCTAACGTATATTTTAGCATAGATCATTCATAAAAGCTTAACAATATCTTTACATTAGATTAAGATTTTTTACGTCTTATTCAGAAAAGGTTCGATTTTTTTAGATAAAATTTGGAATTGCATTAACCTTAAAGAATACTTAACGTTTGATAGGCGATGTGCTATAATGAATGATCAGTAAAGACCTGTGGAATGAATGTAACTTATCGAGTGTTTTTGATATATCAATATAGCATTTCGCCTTAAGATTAGAAAGGAGAGCGCATGACAATGAAGAAAGTCATCACATATGGAACGTTTGATTTATTACATTGGGGACATATCAAGTTATTGGAACGGGCAAAACAATTGGGGGATTATCTCGTCGTAGCGATTTCGACTGACGAATTCAATCTTCAAAAGCAGAAAAAAGCATATCACAGCTATGAGCACCGCAAGCTGATTCTTGAAACGATCCGCTACGTAGACGAAGTCATCCCGGAAAAAAACTGGGATCAAAAGGTACAAGATGTGATCGATCATGACATCGATGTATTTGTCATGGGGGATGACTGGGAAGGGAAATTCGACTTCCTGAAGGATTACTGCGAGGTTGTTTACCTTCCGAGAACCGAAGGGATTTCCACGACGAAGATCAAAGAGGAAATCGCGAACCTTTAATGTCGGCTCAGTTAAATAAAATTCAAAAAGTACTTCTTAAAAAAAATAAGAAGTGCTTTTTGTTTCGTATACGAATCATTTTAATATAATAAGTATGAACGGCTTTGCTTTTGAATAAAAAAAGAGGAGTAGACTGATTTTATGGATAGTGCAATTCCGATAGAATTTCAGCTGCGAGAAATAAAAATTAACGACGCTCGCCTCTATTTTGTGTTCGAAAGTTCTATCTCTCTTAATCATGTCGGTATTTTGGCAGTGAACCGCAATTCGAAAAAAGAGATGCGTGTAACTTGTAACAAAATAAGCGATTCAGGGCAGTTAAAAGCAGCGGAGATATCTTTAAATAACCTTTCTAACCTGATAATAGACGAAACGGTCATTGATTTTTATGTGCTATATGAAAATAATGAAAAAAATCAATGTAAAAAGAGGATTTACACAGCCTCAAAACCGATTGAGCTGTATTGGCATCAGGATCGAGTCAAACAGTTCATTTATTTGCCGTATACGACCCGAAAAGGCCACTTCGCTCTTGATGTTTCACGGAGAAAAGCAGTAGCGGAACCGGACAGCATTAAGTTAAGCTCCGAAGGAAAACTAATGATCAGAGGCTATACTTTTCTGCTCGATGCGGAAGAATGTTCGATAATAAAAAGCAGAAAGCTGGTTTTAAAGGAAATTAGCCAAAACGATAAAGAAAGGGTTTTCAATTTCCCTTTAAAAGGCGTTCAGCGCGTCGATTTGTCAGCTGATTCTTCTGATCATGCCGTTGGATTTGAGGCGGAAATCGATCTGAAAAAGCTGTATGAGGAGAACAGGATGCCTGCTTTCTTTAAGTTTTATATAGAATACGTAGGTGAAGATGCTGCAACAGGGGAGGAAATCGCTATAAAAAGCAGGGCATTCAAGCTTATAGATGATATAGAAAGTTTTTCAATTGTTAACACAAAAAAAGGACCGGCTCGTTTTCACATTTATCCGCAGAAGCGAAAACGGGGTATGCGTCTAAGAATGAATGACTATACGATCAAAACCCGTGCGGTTTATTTTGCCAAAGGAAAAGGAAAAAGGCTGATGTCAGTCATACGCAAAGGCAAGAATAAAGCAAAGAAAAAGATTTCGGGCATGGTGAAGAGAGCATACTATTTTACTTTTGGACTGGCCGGCAAACTCCCTGTTAAAAAGAAAACCGTCATTTTTGAAAGCTTTGCCGGCAAGCAGTACAGCTGCAATCCGAGAGCAATTTACGAATATATGAAGGAACATCATCCGGAATACAACTTAATATGGAGTGTAAATCCGAGTTATACAGAAATTTTTGAAGAAAAAAATGTCCCTTATATTCACCGATTCACGCTGAAGTGGCTGTTCGCCATGGCAAGGGCCGAATATTGGGTTGTAAACAGCCGGCTTCCTTTGTGGATCCCAAAACCAAAGCACACGACATATGTGCAGACATGGCACGGGACTCCGCTGAAAAGGCTTGCCGTCGATATGGAAGAAGTGCACATGCCGGGCACCAACACTGAGAAGTACAAGCAAAATTTCACTAAAGAAGCATCGAAGTGGGACTATTTAATCTCCCCGAATCGCTATTCAACCGAAATCTTTGCCCGCGCTTTTCAATTTAACAAAACAATGATTGAGTCCGGCTATCCGAGGAATGACTTTCTGTATACGGACAACCGCCCGGAAACGATGAAGGCCATAAAGAGAAAAATGAATATCCCCGAAGATAAAAAGGTCATTTTATATGCACCGACATGGCGGGACGATCAGTTCTATAAAAAAGGAAAATACAAATTCGACCTTGATTTGAATTTGGAAAAGCTGCGAGAGGAGATCGGCGATAATTATGTCATCGTTTTAAGAATGCACTATTTAGTCGCGGAAAACTTTGACCTATCGCCGTACAAAGGATTCGCATATGATTTCTCATCATACGAAGATATTCGCGAACTTTATATGGTATCTGATTTGTTAATTACAGATTACTCTTCAGTATTCTTTGATTTCGCAAATTTGAAGCGTCCGATGATTTTCTTCGTTCCAGACATTGAAACCTATCGTGACAAGCTGCGCGGCTTTTATTTTGACTTTGAACAAGAAGCACCAGGACCGTTGGTCAAAACGACTGAGGAAGTAATTGAGAAAATCAAGGAAACAGAGACATCTGACTATCGTCTGCCTGACATTTTTGAGCCTTTTTATGAAAAGTTTTGTTACCTGGAGACGGGCAATTCAACTGAAAAAGTTGTAAAAACGGTATTTAAATAAATACAAAAAAGCCATTGCTTTATGTAATGGCTTTTTTGTAAAATATCTTCTGATAACAATAAAGAAAGAAGGCGAAGTTTTCAGAAGGAAAAATTTAAGCGTTTTCGATGATAGATTATGCTGGAATATCCAATATTCCCTATGAGAATAAAAAGTGTTCAAGTGAAATGTTACAAAAGTGGTATTCTAAATCGCCTAAATGGTCTTAACTTTTAAGCAAACTTATGCTATTATAATTTTTATCATAAAAATAATCAACAGTCAAAGATTTAACATAGTATCTGGAGATGTTGTGAAATCAACAGATCTTGTAGAATAAAAACAGGTTTAATAATTTTTACAAGAATGTTAAAATTTCAATTGTAATTAGTTTGGAATGGTAACATTTTTTTTAGAAGTGATGTATGTTACTTCTTTTTTTCTTGCCATTAACAATCACTCGGAATATCATTTTTTATAAAATGAAAAAGTTCCGAAATCAAAATAATGATTGCCGAGTACATTGAACAATTAGACTAAATTACAAATAAAACTTCTTATAATAAAAGAATACGTATGTAATCCTGAAGGAGACAAGAAAAATAATGAACAAAAAAGTTTTGAAAAGAAAAATAAAATTTATTAAAGACCCTATTGAGAACTATCTCAAAAAAAGAAATCATAGAAGAAACAATAAGTACGCTAAATTTTATAAAAAATTGAATGTTGTGGACAACACAATTTTATACGAAAGCCGTGATGGGAAGAGTATCACTGACAGTCCTTTTGCAATATTTGACTATTTGATAAAAAATCCAGAATTCAACCATTATAAGCATATTTGGACTATTGCAGATTTTGAAGCGCTCGAGCCAGTTATCTCCAAGTATAAAGATATGCCGAATGTTGAGTTTGTTAAAAGAAATTCAGATAAATACCTGCAATATTTGGCTACTGCCAAGTATCTAATCAATAACTCTACGTTACAGTCATTTTTTATATGCAAAGAAGAACAAGTATATATAAACACATGGCATGGAACGCCACTGAAAAGCATGGGATTTGATATTCCAGGAAATCCAGCCCATTCACAAAACGTACTTAGAAACTTTATAAGTGCAGATTACCTGCTGAGTCCAAATAAGCATACTACCAATATGTTTTTGAACAGCTATAAGTTAGAAGGGCTGTACAGCGGTGAGATCATTGAAGAAGGCTATCCAAGGATTGATTTAACCCTTAACACGAGCCCCGAAGAGTTTAAAAGTTATTTAAAAGACTTAAGTTTACTGATCTCAAATGATAAGCAAACGATCTTATACGCTCCAACATGGAAAGGGAATAGTGTATCAAAAGTAAAAAACGACGTTTTTCAAATTATTTCTGATATGAATTATTTAGAGGAGAAAATCGGCAGTGATTATAATGTGTTAATTAAAGTTCACCCGTTTTTATATAGTGAGGCTTCTAAAGTTTCAGAGTTAAAAGGGAAACTGATACCTGACTTTATTGATACTAACCAGTTGTTAAGTACTGTCGACATATTAATAACTGACTATTCCAGCATATTTTTTGATTTTCTTGTCACTGATCGGCCGATTTTGTTTTA
This sequence comes from Bacillus licheniformis DSM 13 = ATCC 14580, assembly GCF_000011645.1. Taxonomy (GTDB): domain Bacteria; phylum Bacillota; class Bacilli; order Bacillales; family Bacillaceae; genus Bacillus; species Bacillus licheniformis. Next base: position 3,639,188 of record NC_006270.3, on the reverse strand, counting down.
TATGTGGGATGCCGATGACTACAATAAACAACGAGGAAAATATATTAACAATGAAGATCTTCCAGGTCCTGTCCTATACAATGTAAGGGAATTAGTCGAAGCAATTGGCAATATTCATCAAGTGAAATCAGAATTTCAAACAAATTATGAAAAGAATAAAGTGAAATTTACGAATCACGACGACGGAAATGTTACGAAAAGAGTAGTTGAGAAAATCTTCAAAAACAAGGGACAATTGAATGTAATTAGAGATCTGGATAAAAAGAAAGAAAAGATCTTGATCTATCCAGGAGGAATGAAAAATAACGGCATTACATCTTCTTTCCTTAATTTAATGAATAATATTGACTTTGATAAATATGATGTAAGCTGTTTTATGAAAACTCCCCACTCAAGAGAGGTTCTAAACAATATCAACAAAGTGAATAAAAATGTTAGGTTCATATTTAAGCCTGGTTTACCAGTTTACACGTTGTTTGATGTATATAAAGATAAGCTGGTGCACAATAGGGGAGCTAACGGTAAACTTGAAAAGAAGTTGTACCCAGAGGATGCATATTTAAGAGAACATAAAAGGCTTTTTGGAAAATCTAAATTTGATTATGTAATTGATTTCAGCGGGTACAGCTTATACTGGGCCAAGTATTTAGTTTGTGCAGATGCAAAAAAGAAGATTTGCTATATGCACAATGACCTCTTGTCAGATAGTGAAAGATTGGTTAATGGGCGTCGTCCGCACAAAATTAATCTGAGAGGATTATTCTCTATTTACAATAAATTCGATAAGCTAGTAAGTGTTTCAAAGGGAACGATGGAGTTAAATAAAAAGAATCTTGCTATATATGCTGATGAGGACAAATTTGACTATATAATGAACTCTATTAATCCTGAAAAAATTCTCGGGATCGATCATTTAAAAGAAAAGGATACTGAGAAATTAGCAATCGCTGAACAGAACCATGAAGAAATCATAGCCAATAAAAGTTTTAAAGCAAGGGCAAAGATTGTAAATGTCGAAGGCTTCTTCATTATCAATTCACTGTTTGATAAAGTGAATCAAAAATTAACACCGGCTAAGGAATTTGAAAATAAAGAAGTCACCATAATACGAGAAGCTCATACGAATGATGGAAAAGTTTTTTATAAATTTACTATAGATGACAGTATTATTGGGTGGCTGAACCTAGAGGCTTTTGAGTTATTGCCAGACAGCATTTTACTTGAGAGGAAAGTCAATAAACTGGCAGTCATTCAACACCCTAATGGAAACGACATCTGGAATAAACCTTATAAAACTTTAGATGTACAAAAAGTATCTTCCAGCAAACAATATAAAGGGATTATCGTTGAGGTAGATAAAGAAGTCAGAACTCAACATTCTTTCTACAGCAGAATATATATTAATGATATATTAATAGGGTGGATTGATAATTCAGCATTGAAAATTGTAAAAGAGTATCAGTCACATCCAGAGGATACAGAAAAGCAATCTGCGATAAAGAATGAAAAAGCCAAAATTAAGCGCAAAAATTATAAAAAACACTCAAAGATTATTCAGGGGCTGGAGAACAGAACATTAGAAGAAATAAAGATGAATTTATTCGCGACTATTACAAATGGCGAAAATTATACAATCTGGACCAAAGCCTATCCTAATAACGGGTGTAAAGAAATATCAACTGCTGAAGAATTTAACGATACCATTGTCATTGTCAAAAAAAGCCATAAGACAAAAGAAGGGGAATACTACCGGTTCTATGCAGATGGAAAAGCAATTGGATGGTTGGACTCTAGAGCTTTTAATATTATAGAAGAGCCTGTCATTGCAAGAAGCAGAGAAGTGAAATACAATGCGATTGTGAACTTAAGCGATGCTGACTTTATATATAATAAACCTTTTGATTTACCTGGATGTACACCTATAGAGGACTATCAAAAATTCAATGAACAAGAAGTGGAAATTGTTGAAGAAGCTCTTACACAAGAAGGCACTTATTGCAAAGCAGTCTTAAATAATAAAGTGTTGGGGTGGATAGGACGCAAATCTTTAAATGTAATTGAGCCTCCTGGAATAAAAGTAGGTAAGACTCTTGTTCCTTATCCATCTGAATGTAACTACAACTTTGTTAATATGGGCAGACTCTCCCCTGAAAAAGGGCAAGATAATCTAATAAAAGCTTTCCATACTCATATTCAGAGTTATCCTGATAGCAGGCTTTATATTTTAGGGGATGGTCCTTTAAGGAAAGATCTCCAAAAAATAGTGGACAGTTTGGAACTTCAAGATTACGTCTATCTGATGGGACAACTGGAAAATCCGTTTGGTTTCATGAAAATGTGCGACTGTTTTGTACTGTCTTCCCATTATGAAGGACAACCAATGGTATTATTAGAGGCCATGACTTTAGGAATGAGAATATTGGCAACTGACATTATTGCCAATAGAACAGTTTTAGAAAACGGCAGATACGGAACCTTAGTAGATGATAGTATAGCCGGTCTTGAAAATGGTTTAAAAGCAGTAAGAACAGAGATTAATACTGTTATGCAAGCTTTTGATTATAATGAGTATAATAAAAAAGCTATGGATACCTTCTACAAAGTTTTGAACTAACAGAAAATGTTGAGGCAAATGCCTCAACATTTGCTTTTTAGTATCACTGAATCGGTAAAGTGGTTCCGTAGTTTGAAGCTTTTGTGAGATCTAAATTGGGCCCCCAAAAGTGAAAAAAAACTGATCATCTGTTACAATAAAGAGCAGTGCTTTTAATCAGGGTTCTTTTGTAGCCCAAATCTTAATCCCTTAAGGAAGATTAGAATGAATGCATTAGTGAAAATACTGAAAGAACAAGTAACATCGTTTCCTTTAATCTTGCGTTTGGCAGCTTACGAAACAAAATCAAAATATCAAATGAATTATTTGGGCGTGTTATGGCAGTTTTTGAATCCGCTCATTCAGATGCTGGCTTATTGGTTTGTATTTGGGATCGGAATCAGAAAGAGCAGTGAGATGATTACGGGGGTCGGCGAAGTGCCTTTCATCATATGGATGCTTGCCGGTTTGATTCCCTGGTTTTTTATCAGCCCGACGATTCTTGATGGTTCAAACAGTGTATATAAGCGAATCAACATGGTGGCCAAAATGAATTTTCCAATCAGCTCTCTTCCTTCAGTGGCGATTGCGGCTAACCTGTTCAGCTATTTTGTGATGATGGCGATTTATGTCATTGTGCTGCTTGCGTTTGGCATTTATCCAAATCTTCAATGGCTTGAATATATTTACTATTTGTTTTGCATGATTGTTTTTATGTTCGCATTCAGTTTGTTTAATTCAACGATCAGTGTACTGGTCAGGGATTATCAGTTTCTGCTGCAATCGGTGACAAGGCTGTTGTTTTTCCTGCTGCCGATTTTTTGGGATATCTCTACGCAGCTGGGGGACAAGCACCCGGCATTGTTGAACGTGATTAAGCTGAATCCGCTTTTTTATATTATCGACGGATTTAGAAACAGCTTTTTCGACGGAAGCTGGTTCTTCGAAGATATAACATATACGTTGTATTTCTGGGCTTTCACATTATTGCTCTTGACTGTAGGATCTGTCCTGCATATGAAATTCAGGGACAGGTTTGTTGACTTTCTTTAATACGTAAGGAGATTTTAACGATGAAACTAAAAGTTTCGTTTCGAAATGTTTCAAAACAGTATCAGCTTTATGAAAAACAATCGGATAAAATTAAAGGGCTGTTTTTTCCGAATAAGGATAAAGGTTTTTTTGCTGTTCGGAATGTCTCCTTTGACGTGTACGAAGGGGAGACGATCGGATTTGTAGGGATTAACGGATCGGGAAAATCGACGATGTCCAACCTGCTGGCAAAAATCATTCCGCCGACAAGCGGTGAAATCGAAATGAACGGGCAGCCTTCCCTGATTGCGATTTCCGCAGGATTAAACAATGCGCTGACGGGCAGAGACAGCATTCGTCTCAAGTGCTTAATGATGGGGCTCACAAATAAAGAAATCGATGAGATGTATGACAGCATCGTTGAATTCGCAGAAATCGGCGAGTTTATCAATCAGCCGGTCAAAAGCTATTCCAGCGGAATGAAATCCCGGCTCGGCTTTGCGATCTCAGTGCATATCGATCCCGATATTTTAATTATTGACGAAGCGTTATCAGTAGGTGATCAAACCTTCTATGATAAATGTGTCGACAGAATTACCGAGTTTAAAAATCAAGGGAAAACCATATTCTTTGTCAGCCATTCAATCGGTCAAATTGAGAAAATTTGCGATCGGGTCGCCTGGATCGATAATGGCGAGCTTCGCATGTTTGATGACACAAAGACGGTCGTAAAGGAATATAAAGAATTTATCAGCTGGTTTAAAAAGCTTTCCAAAAAAGAGAAAGACAAATATAAAAAAGAGCAGTTAGCCAGCCGCAAACAGGTCTTGTCCGAAGAAGATCTGGCTCATCTCGAAAAAGACAAGAATAAACAAAAATCTTTGGCAAATATCATTCCGATTGCAGGTTTGTCCATCCTGGTCGTATTGGCTGCCGGAGCGATGTTTGTTTAAAAGGAAAGGCGCGTCATTTTGCAGATGGCATTATAAAAAGCTATTGGATATCGATCCAATAGCTTTTTTATTAAACTTCTTCTTTTGCCAGAAGGTCCTGCATAAATGGAATCAGCGAATCCTTCAGTTCGTCGTCCTGCATGGCAAATTCGAGAGTTGTCTGGATAAAACCGAGTTTTTCTCCAACGTCATAGCGTTTGCCTTCGAAGTCATAAGCGAATACGCGCTGGATTTCGTTTAACTTCTGAATCGCATCTGTCAGCTGGATCTCTCCGCCTGCGCCGATTTGCTGTTTATCTAAGTACATGAAAATTTCAGGAGTAAAGACATAGCGTCCCAAAATCGCAAGGTTAGACGGTGCTGTGCCCGGTTTTGGTTTTTCAACAAAGTTTTTGACCTGGTATAGGCGCCCTTCATTTGTCAAAGGATCAATGATCCCGTAGCGGTGCGTTTGGTCTTCAGGCACCTGCTGAACGCCGATTACGGATGAGAGAGTCTTTTCGTACTCGTCCATCAGCTGGCGAAGGCCAGGTTTTTCGGCTTGGACAATGTCGTCTCCAAGGAGCACTGCGAACGGCTCGTCTCCGATAAAGTTGCGGGCGCACCAAACGGCATGTCCGAGTCCTTTTGGTTCTTTTTGGCGAATATAGTGGATATCAGCGAGATTTGACGCTTTTTTCACTTTTTCAAGGAGTTCGATTTTCCCTTTTTCCTCCAGGTTGCGTTCGAGCTCCGGCGAGAAATCGAAATGATCTTCAATCGCTCGTTTGCTTTTACCGGTTACGATGATAATGTCTTCAATGCCGGCTTCAACGGCTTCTTCAATAATATATTGAATGGTTGGCTTATCTACGATTGGAAGCATTTCCTTTGGCATCGCTTTCGTTGCAGGGAGGAAACGTGTTCCAAGGCCCGCTGCGGGAATGATCGCTTTACGAACTTTCTTCAATTCAATACACCTTCCTTAAACTGTGTTTTCTACTCAGCCAGAAAAAATACGCTTAGAAAAGCGGAGAGTATGCTGAATATATGTATGATATACCCCGAAAAATTACAATTACAAACTCATCATATAAGAAAAACAATTCTTAAACAAGTCTAAACAGGTATAAAGCGCAAAGATGTTATATAATGAAGGGAAATCTCATTCTTCAACAGGATGGTTTGCGGTTTGATCAACGGATGTTTTATGATGAGAATATCGTCCATAAGCAATCGATGGGCGGGATTAATTCCAACGAGAAAACACGGGCAAAGCGGTAATCAATCGATTCAGCAGACGATTCTTAAAAAAGCTGTTCATACAGAAAACAGGTGATAGAAAAATGAAGAAACTAAAAGTCATGACAGTATTCGGCACGCGCCCTGAAGCCATAAAAATGGCTCCGCTCGTGCTAGAATTAAGAAAATATCCCGAAATTGAGTCTTATGTGACGGTTACAGCCCAGCACAGGCAAATGCTTGACCAGGTGCTTGAAGCTTTTAACATAAAGCCTGATTTTGATTTGAATATCATGAAAGAAAGGCAAACGCTGGCTGAAATTACGTCTAATGCGCTTGTGAAGCTGGACGAGCTGTTTCAGTCTATCAAACCGGATATTGTGCTTGTCCACGGTGATACGACAACGACATTTGCGGGGAGTCTTGCCGCTTATTATCACCAGATTTCCGTCGGCCATGTAGAGGCGGGGCTCAGGACCGGAAACAAATACTCGCCGTTTCCAGAAGAGCTGAACAGGCAGCTGACGGGATCGATTGCCGATCTTCATTTTGCGCCGACAGAGCAGGCCGAACAGAATCTGCTCCGCGAAAATAAAGATCCTGAGACGATTTTCATCACTGGAAATACTGCAATCGATGCACTTCGCACAACAGTAAGGGACGGCTATTCACACCCCGTTCTTGAAAAAATCGGAAATGATAAGATGATCTTGCTTACCGCCCACCGCCGGGAAAATTTAGGGAAGCCGATGGAAAACATGTTTAAAGCGATCAGGCGGATCGTCGAAGAGTTCGACGGCGTCCAGGTCGTTTATCCCGTTCATCTCAATCCCGCTGTTCGTGAAGCGGCTGCAAAGCATTTCGGCGATTTGAATAAAGTCCACCTGATAGAGCCGCTCGAAGTCATCGATTTTCACAACTTTGCAGCTGAAGCTCACTTCATCCTCACCGACTCTGGAGGGGTGCAGGAAGAAGCGCCGTCGCTAGGAAAGCCGGTCCTCGTGCTTCGCGATACGACGGAACGGCCCGAAGGCGTCCAGGCCGGGACGCTTAAACTGGCAGGCACGGATGAAGATAAGATTTACCAGCTGACTAAACAGCTGTTGACCGATCAAGATGAATATCGAAAAATGTCCAGGGCTTCAAACCCGTACGGGGACGGACAGGCTTCGCGGCGAATTGCGGAGGCGCTGCTTTATCGGTACGGATACCGAAGCGCGCGGCCTGATGTGTTTAAAGATAAATAAAAAAGCTTCCTTTTCAGGAAGCTTTCAGCGGTGTCGACAAACCCTCGCATTCGTTGTCAGGCCTGCGCGTCGGTGCTCACGAATTCCAACATTCGCTGCGCTCCGATGCTCGGCCTTCCTAGACTGCAAGGGTTTTCAATCACGCTGAAAAGATGACAAAATCCCAAAACCAAAACCGTTTTGGTTTTGGTTTTGGGATTTTGTCAACAATATGAAAGCTTCCTTTTCAGGAAGCTTTTTTATTTATTAAGGCTTTCTTTCAGTTCGGCTGTAATGTCGGAAAGGGAACTTTCGTCGGCTTTGTAATAATAGATTCCGTTGATTTTTGTGCCGTCGCCTTTCAGCTCATGCTGAATGACTTTTGAGCGGGCTTCTTTATAGCCGGATTGGATATCCCACATATCGTCGAACGTGAGATTCGTTTTAACGTTGTTTTCGATCACTTTGAACATATCTCCGAATTTCGTGATGGATGATATATTGGCGCCTTTGTTAATGATACCTTCGATGACTTGACGCTGCCTGTTCTGGCGCCCGAAGTCGCCGTTCGGGTCCTCTTTCCTCATTCTCGTATAAGCGAGCGCTTCTTTTCCGTTCAGCGTAATCTCGCCTTTGCCGAATGAATATCCGTCGTAGTTGAAAGCGAATGTACTGTTTACAGTAATGCCGCCGAGCGTATCTACGACATCCTTGAAGCTTTCCATATTGACTTTGATAAAGTAGTCGACAGGAACATCGAGGAAGTTCTCAACCGTGTCTACCGTCATCTGAACGCCGCCGAATGCGTAGGAGTGGTTGATTTTATCCATCTTGCCTTTGCCGATAATTTCAGTATACGTATCCCTCGGGATGCTGACCATTTCAGTCGTTTTCGTTTTCGGATTCACCGTCATATAGATGAGGGAGTCTGCGCGCCCCTTATCACCGTCCCGTTCATCGACACCCATGAGAAGCACGGAAAACGGGTCATGGTTATCAATGTCAACAGCTGAATCGCGTTTTTTTGATTTGTTAATATTTTCATGAATGTTCGCTACAGTAGATGCCGCTTTATGCCATAAGTAATAGGCATAACTGCCTGTGCTGAGAACGAAAATGCCAATCAAAGCGATAATTGTATATAGAATTTTTTTCTTTTTCTTCCTCTTTTCAGCTCTCATATAGCCCTCACCTTTTAATAGTCTACTTTGATTATAAGTTTCTTAAAATTCGAAAACAACAAAAATTTATATGTGTCCTTTTGGATAGACGAAATCATTAGAAAAATGTTTCAAAAAAACCAATCAATCTGCAAAATTTTTCGCTATAATTAAAGAATCTGTTGGAATTTGTCGATAAAAAGGGAGAGGTGAAGAAGATGAAAAAACTCATAGTTCTAACATTATCAATGCTGCTTTTGTTGTCAGCCTGCGGCACTTCGGGCCAATCGGAGGACAAGTCAAGCTCAGACAATAAAAATGCGGCCTCTGAAGAAACCGTCACTAAAGAAGGTTCATTCGCGGGGTTGGCTGACAGCCACACAATTGCGGTGAACATTGACGGCAAAGAAACAACGCTTCAAGTCGATGAAGATCTTCAGGACAAAGTCAATTCCATTGAAGAAGGCAAAAAAGTCGAAGTCCAATATACAAAAGGTGAAAATGGCGTTTTGGAGCTGAAAAGCATCGAAACAAAATAAAGAGCTGAATCAAGGGGGTACATAACGTTTTGAAAAAGATGAAGCTTCTGCTTCTGTCGTCAGTAACTGCCGCAGCTCTGATGTTTACACAATCTGCCCAGGCTGCCGACAAAACCATTTCGGTAAAGTTAAGCAATTATTTGGGCAATAAATCAAGCGTTGATGTCGACATTACCGGCGCATACGAAATCCCGGGCTCGGGAATCGCCGCGACAGAGCGGTACGGCGGGGCGACCCGCTTCGATGTGGCAAACAATGTCGCATCTGCCGGATGGACGAACCCGAGCACTGTCGTGGTTGTCAATCGGGACGCTTTTGCGGACGCGCTTTCTGCAACTCCGCTTGCAAAGAAGTACGATGCGCCGATTCTATTAACGGATGCGGGTACGCTGACGGCGAAAACCGAAACTCAAATTGCCAAGATGAAGCCTGATAATATCTTAATTATCGGGGGAACAACGAGCGTTTCCAAAAATGTTGAAAACACGCTGAAAAAGTATGGGGCAATTGACCGCATCGGCGGCGCCAACCGCTATGATGTGTCCAAAAACATCGCGAGCCGGATGGGGTCCTACAGCCAAGCGATTGTTGCCACCGGCTTAGTCTTTTCCGACGCTCTGTCTATCGCGCCTTATGCGGCAATGAACGGTTATCCGATACTGCTCTCAGGGAATAATACAATCCGAAGCGATTACAATATTCCGAGCAAGGTTACGATCGTCGGCGGTCCGTTGAGTGTCAGCACAGGCGTTGAAAACACATTAAAGAAAAAAGCGGCTGTTACCCGCATCGGCGGAGCGAACAGATACGAAGTGTCAGCGAACATTGTCAACACGCTTAACATGAACGCATCAAAGGTTTTCATGTCTAATGGAACGACTTTTGCGGATGCGCTGGCCGGTTCCGTCCTTGCTGCCAAACAAAAGCATCCTTTGCTGCTTGTCCAAGCGGGCAGCCTGCCGACTCCTGTTGCAGATGTAGTCGCGAAAAAAGGAACACAGTCTTTTGCTTTGCTTGGGGGGACCACCTCGATCACGGATTCATTGAAAAATAGCCTGGCAGATATGTTTACCGGAGACGGATACTCTGTTAACGTGTCGAGCGGAAAGCTTGTGCTCTATAAAAATAATAGAGCCGTCAAAACGCTTGGAACGTCATTTACGGCATCACCTAAAAAATATTCGACGTCAAATTCCATCAGCATCAACGGAAGGCCTTATTTAGGCAAGATGAAGTTTACGATTGAATCAAGCAAATATGTTCGGCCGATAAACGAAAACATTCCGTTCGAAGATTATTTAAAAGGTGTTGTGCCGCACGAAATGCCGGCAAGCTGGCAGACGGAAGCGTTAAAAGCCCAAGCGGTGGCGGCGAGAACTTATTCGGTCGGTTCCGCAGGAAAAGTAGTGGCCGATACGCAGGCGTTTCAAGTATACGGAGGATACGACTGGAATTCGAAGACATCCAGCGTTGTAAATGCCACAAAAGGACAAGTTTTAAAATATAACGGCAATTTGATTTCAGCCGTTTACTCGTCAAGCAACGGGGGATATACGGAAGCAAGCGCAGAGGTATGGGGCGGCAGTGTGCCATATTTAATTGCCAAAGCGGATACATATGACCCGCAAAACAGCTGGTCGATTTCCTTGAATAGGACGCAGATCAATACCAGCGGCTTAAACCTGAGCAGCCCTGGCACATGGTGGAATACGACAAATGAAACGAACTCCGCCTATTTGTCTGGACTGAAAAGCTGGTTTATTACCAATAAATATCCTAGTGCAGAATCTATTAAGATTACGAAAATCTCAAGCCTGACCCTGAGCAGCGCAAAAACTGCCGGTCAGCGGCCGAAAACAGCAGAGGTGAAGTTTTCTTACTTTGTTAAAGAAAAATCAAATGGCTATGTTCTATCAAACGGAAAACTTTCAGAAAAAACAGCGACGATTTCCGTGACGACGACTCAATTAAGATCGATGCTGGGCGGCATGAATATGAAGAGCACGTATGCTTCTGTATCCAGCAATACGAACGCTTTTACTCTCAGCGGTAAAGGATTCGGACACGGCATCGGCATGAGTCAGTACGGAGCAAATGCCAGAGCTGCTGCCGGGCACGATTACAAGAAGATTTTAAGTTTCTACTATCCAAATACGACTCTATCAAGCTATTAATAGAGTTTGAACAGGAGGCAGCAGTGCCTCCTCTGTTCATGTTCAGGGGAAAACATAACATTTACATTTTTGGAGGTTATTTTTTTGAGGGTTTTTCTTAAAGCTGTACCTATGTTGTTGTTAGGGTTCTTTTTGTTTGTGCCTAATGTATTTGCGGCCAACTCTGTCACAAGATTAGACGGTGCAAACCGATATGAGGTTGCGGTGAACGTTTCCAAGCAGGGGTGGACAAGTGCAAGCACTGTGATTGTTGCAAATGGAAAGGCATATGCAGACGTCCTTTCAGCGACTCCATTTGCCTATCGAAACAACGCGCCTGTTCTATTAACGGAAGCGTCTAAACTGCCAACGGCCACTAAAAACCGAATCAGTCAATTAAAACCTAGCAAAGTGATCGTAATCGGCGGAACCGTCAGCGTTCAAAACGGTGTCGTAAGCGAGATCAAAAAGCTTGGTGTGTCATCTGTCGAACGCATCGGCGGAGCGAATCGCTACGAGGTTGCGGCGAATATTGCGAATAAGCTGCCGAGCAATTCGAAAGCTGTCATCGCAAACGGGACGGCCTATGCTGACAGCCTTGCGATCGGCGCATATGCCGCGAGAAACGGCATCCCGATTCTTTTAACATCGTCGAATTCCATACCGACAGCGACAAAAAATGCGATGAAGAGCAAAGGAACAACATCGACCATTGTCGTAGGCGGTGAAGTCAGCATCTCCAGCAGCGTTTACAAACAGCTTGCTTCTCCGACGCGGATCGGCGGCAGCAACCGCTATGAAGTCGCGGCCAATGTCGTCAAGAAATATTATTCTTCTGCCAAGAATGCAATCATCAGCAACGGCTATGCGTATGCCGACGGATTAACAGGATCTGTTCTGGCGGCTAAGCAAAACCGTCCGATGATGTTCACGAATGCATCATCTTTGCCGACACCGACAAGAGAAGTGATCGGTTCCAAAAACATGACGACGTTTACTGTGCTTGGCGGAACGGTTTCTCTTCAATCCAATGTCGTGTCACAGCTGAAGAATCCGATCGTCGGCAAAAAAATCTTCATTGATGCAGGGCACGGAGGTACAGACAGCGGTGCCGTCGGCAACGGTTTATATGAGAAAAGCGTGAACCTTGATGTTGCAAAATTAATTAATACGAAACTATCAAACGGCGGTGCTCTGCCAATTATGGCGAGAACGAACGACACTTACCTGACGCTCGCACAGCGCGTGTCAAAAGCGCAGTCAAATCATGCGGATTTGTTTGTCAGCATCCATGCAAACTCGGCAACGCCAGCTGCTTCCGGAACAGAAACCTACTATTATACAACATATGAATCTGCCAACAGCAAACGGCTGGCAACCGAGATTCAAAACCGTCTCTATGTTGCATTGAATACAAAAAACCGCGGTGTAAAGATCGGCAACTTCCATGTCATCAGGGAATCAAAAATGCCAAGCTGCCTTGTTGAACTTGCGTTTATCAGCAATGTAAGCGATGCGACAAAACTCAAAAGCTCGACTTACAAAGAAAAAGGCGCTAAAGCGATTTACGACGGAATCGTTGCTTACTATTAAAATATAAACAGAAAACTCGTTTTTCGAAAAATTGCCTATGCTGCCTTTGTTTTGTCTTTATTATATAGTATGATATTTTTGGTGAAATTAAAGATAAAACGGAGGCGGTGCATTTTTAACAAAAAATCAACGAATTTACTAATTTTAATAACTCCTTTACATTGTGTTTACGTTCGTATGCTACACTGACGAATAGATCAAACAGTAACATACTAATCGAGGTGTATGCTAGTGAGTATCGACAAAAGTTTAAGAATGTACAATGAATATTCAAGCCAGCAAACTTATTCCTGTGCTCTATCTAAAAAAGCAGTACGTTATTTATATATGAAACGGATAATGGATATCGTCCTTTCCTTGATTGGGCTCGCTCTTACACTGCCGTTTATTCTGCTGTTTTGTATATTAATCTGTATCGAAACACCGGGTTCTCCGTTATACCGGCAGGAACGCGTCGGAAAAGACGGGAAGCATTTCAAGGTGATCAAGCTGCGTTCTATGAGAATTGACGCAGAAAAATCCGGTGCGAAATGGGCTCAGAAGGATGATCCGCGCATCACTGCAGTCGGGTCTTTTATAAGAAGAACAAGAATCGATGAACTTCCGCAGTTGATCAATGTGCTGGCCGGAGACATGAGCATTGTGGGGCCAAGGCCTGAAAGACCGATGTTTACCGCTCAGTTTCACCACGAAATTCCGGGATTTAAAAACCGCTTAATCGTTAAGCCGGGTTTAACGGGACTTGCGCAGGTGAACGGAGGCTATGATATCAGTCCGAGAGAAAAATTGGTGCACGATCTGTATTACATTCGGAATTTAACGTTTCTTCTCGATTTGAAGGTTATGCTGAAAACGATTAAAGTAGTATTGACTGGCGAAGGAGCCAGATAATACGAGGAAGTTAGGAATATGCTATGTCTACCATTACGAAACAAATATTAAGCGGTGCAAAATGGACAAGTGTTTCAACTTTGATCGTCACGGTCATTCAAATTATACAGTTTGCACTGCTCGGCAATATCATGACAATTGCCGAATTCGGTTTGGTCGGAATGCTGACCACCGTAACGATTTTCACACAAATTGTACTCGATATGGGATTCGGGGCCGCTTTAATTCAAAAGGAGAACATCAGTGAACGCCAATTATCGACCTTGTATTGGCTGAATATCCTAACGGGCATCCTTTTGTTTATCGGCCTCTTTTTCCTGAGTCCGTTCATCGCAGACTTTTATCAGCGGGACGAACTTGTTTTTCTAGTGCGGATTTTGGCCGTCATGTTTTTAATCGCCCCGGTCGGCCAGCAGTATCAATATATGCTGCAAAAAGATCTGAAGTTTAATGTGCTGAGCAAAATAGAAGCGGGAGTCACCGTTTTGTCTTTTGTGCTCCTGCTCGTTTTGGTTTTTCTGATGGATCCGATTGTGGCCTATGCATTGTCACAAGTTTTTCTTAATTCGGTTAAAGGCATCATGTTTTTTGCTGTATATTTAAAAAAATGGCGTCCTTCTTTCGTCTTTGCATTGGGGGAAGTGAAAGAATTTTTCTCGTTCGGCGCGTTTCAGCTTGCTTCAAGGCTTGTAAACAGGCTTGGCGCCAATATCGACATGATTTTAATCGGGCGGTTTCTCGGTGCGGAAGCATTGGGAATCTATAACCTGGCGTATCAGATTATTACGATTCCCGTATTAAAAATCAATCCGATCGTAACAAGGGTAGCGTTTCCTGTCTTCTCAAAGAATCAAGGGGACAACCAAACGCTGCGCGAAGGCTTTTTAAATATGACAAAGCTTCTCGCGCTGATTTCATTCCCGCTCCTGATCGGACTGACGACTGTTTCAGATTTATTTGTTGAAGTCGTCTTCGGAGAAAAATGGCTGCAGGCCGTACCGGTTCTGAACATCCTCGCGATTGTCGGGCTGCTCAGGGTTCTGATGAATCCGAACGGATCGGTTTTGCTGGCGAAGGGGCGAGCAGACCTGGCATTTTATTGGGACAGCGGGATCATGCTCCTTTATGGGCTGTCTCTTTACGCGGCGGTATTAACGAATGATTTGACGATCACCGCCTGGACATATGCAGCGATCAGCCTGGTCAATTTCTTTATCGGCAGATGGCTGCTCAAATATGTCATCCAGCTGAAGCTGGGCGAATATTTCAGAACCGTTGGAAAACCGCTGGCCTTGACGCTGCTCATGGCATTGCTGGCTCTTGTCTTGAGCGTCGGCAGCAGACATCTGCTTCACGGCGCCATGCTTCAGCTGGCAGTTTCCGTCGGGATCAGCGGGATTTTTTACGGTTTTCTGGTCGGCAAATTTTATCGGCGGGCTATGAGGGCCCAATTAGGAAGATGACAGCAGAAAGGGCGGTTCATCATTGAAGGTTCTTTGGATTACCAGCGTTTATCCAAGCAGTCAAAGGCCGGGAGAAGGCGTTTTTCATGAAACACAGGTTCAGGCGCTGCAGATGCAGGGCGTTGATGTGACGGTCATATGTCCATTGCCTGTGAATCCTGCTCCTCTCAGGCTGCTGAAAAAAAAATACCGTCAAGTGCGAACAGTCCCGGAATATGAAGAAAGAAAAGGCATCCCGGTTTACAGGCCGCCGTATACGGCTTTGCCTGGACAGCTAAAATGGGCTCAGCCGCATCGCCGGATCGCAAAGTCTGTATTGAGGACGATCGAGAAGCACGGGCTTGCGCCGGATCTTATCCATGCCCATTTCGCGATGCCATCCGGGGGTGCCGCTGCCGTTGTTTCACAGAAGCTGAAGGTTCCTTATGTTCTGACTTTGCACGGAAGCGATGTCAATATTTATCCCCATTACAGCAAAGGCGCTTTTCGAGCATTTGAAACAGCTGTGCATTCCGCAGCAAAAGTATTGGCTGTCAGCGAAGCGCTGAAAGCCAAAACGAAAGAAATGACCGGTGCTGAAAGCTCGGTGCTTCCTATTGGAGTCAACCTGGACCGGTTTCAAAAGCCCTCCGCTTCAACACTTGAATTGAGGGAGAAACTCGGCCTGCCGCAAGACAAAAAGTTGCTGACGTTCGTCGGCCGCTTGGTGAAGGGAAAGGGAGTAGCCGAGCTGGCAGAAGCGGTCAGGCAGCTTGATGACAGCTACAGAGCTGTATTCATCGGCGACGGACCGGAGAAGCAGAACATCCGTCAAATCGCCGGTGAAAAAGCAGTATTGACGGGGCAGGTCGCAAACCATGAGATATCAGAATATCTGGCTGCATCAGATCTGTTTGTGCTCCCTTCGTATTCTGAAGGGATGCCGACTGTTGTCATTGAAGCGCTCGCTCTCAAGGTTCCGGTGCTTTGTACGGCGGTCGGGGGGGTTCCGTCTTTATTCGGAAAGCATGAACACCTTCTGATCAAGCCGCACTCGGCTTCCAGCATAACAGAAGCTGTCAAGGGATATTTGGAAGGCGGCAATTGGCAAGAAGCCATCGCTGAAGAGCTGTATCAAACGGTGCACGAGGATTATGACGCCTTTAAAAATGCCGGAAAGCTGCTGGATGTGTATGGGGATGTTGTCAAGAACAAAAATTAAGTTGGGGTCTGTCGGTTAATATGCGTATGAATGTTGAATATAATACTGTTTAAACCCATTTATTTGCGTCTAAGCTAATAAAAATAAGGATTGGGAAAACGAAAAACCCAGATTTTTTCAATAGAAAGAGATAAAGATCATTACCTAAATCAAGCTATTGGATTTGAAGGGTCAGCTGAAAGAAGGGAATGATAATGTTGAAAAGAATCGCTGTCATTGGAACGGGATATGTCGGGCTGGTGTCTGGAACTTGTTTTGCCGAAGTGGGAAACTCGGTTGTCTGCTGCGATATTGATGCTGAAAAAATAAGAGGACTCTCAGCCGGAGTGATGCCGATTTATGAAAACGGCCTAAAAGAACTTGTGGATAAAAACGTAAACGAAAATCGCTTATTTTTCTCTACTGATATTCCAAAAGCGATTGAAGAAGCTGAGATTATTTATATTGCAGTCGGTACACCGATGTCGGAAACAGGGGAAGCGGATCTGACATTTGTTAAATCCGTTGCCGAAATGATCGGGAAGCACCTGAACGGCTATAAAGTCATCGTCAACAAAAGCACTGTCCCTGTTGGAACAGGAAAGCTCGTACAAGCCATTATAGAACGCAATTCAAAAGGGGAATTCCCTTTCGACGTCGTGTCGAATCCGGAATTCCTTCGTGAAGGAACAGCTATTTACGATACGATGAATATGGAAAGAGCAGTCATCGGCGCGACAAGCGAAAAGGCTGCTGCCATTATTGAAGAGCTTCATAAGCCATTTCAAACGAAAATCGTCAAGTCTAACCTTGAAAGTGCAGAAATGATTAAATACGCTGCAAATGCATTTTTGGCTACAAAGATCTCGTTCATTAATGATATCGCGAATATTTGCGAAAGGGTCGGAGCTGATGTATCCAAGGTGTCTGAAGGCGTCGGACTCGACAGCAGAATCGGCAGTAAATTTTTAAAAGCCGGAATCGGCTTTGGCGGCTCTTGCTTCCCTAAAGACACGATGGCTTTATTGCAAATCGCGAAGTCAGTCGGTTATCCTTTTAAATTGATTGAAGCTGTCATCGAGACGAATCAAAAGCAGCGCGCCCACATTGTGCAAAAGCTCCTTGATGTGTTCGGCGATTTAAACGGCATGACCATTTCGGTTCTTGGGCTGGCATTCAAGCCGAATACTAACGATATGCGCTCGGCGCCGTCTCTGGATGTCATTCCGATGCTGAGAAGCCTCGGTGCTAAAGTCAAAGCGTTTGATCCGATTGCTGTACCTGAAGCAGAAAAGCTTCTCGGCGATCAAGCCGTTTACAGCGAAGATCTGTATGAGACGATTCAGGATACGGATGCGTGCGTCATATTGACGGAGTGGCCGGAAGTACAGAACATGGATATTGCCAAACTTAAGTCTGCTTTGAAAAACCCCGTCTTAATCGATGGAAGAAATATATTTGAAATTGAACAAATGAGAAACGAAGGCATGATCTACCATTCAATCGGACGGCCGGAAGTACAGGGAGAAGGAATCCTGACCAACGTATAAACAACGGGGGGATAACAATGGAAAAAGTACTAGTGACAGGCGGATGCGGATTTATCGGCTCGCATATTGCTGAACAGCTTCTAAAAGAAAATTACCGGGTTTCAATTCTTGATAATTTAACTACGGGACACCGCTCCAACATTGACGGTCTCCCAATTGACTTTTATGAGCAGGATATCACGAAGCCGGAAGTCATCGACGTCATCAAAAGCATTGATCCCGATTATATTGTTCATTTAGCTGCACAAGTAAGCGTAGCGGAGTCTGTCAGCGATTTTTTAAATGATGAAAACATCAATATCAGAGGATCGCTCCATATCATTAAAGCAGCTGGTGAATGCAATGTGAAAAAGATCGTCTTTGCATCATCAGCGGCTGTTTATGGAAATCCGGATTACCTGCCTGTCGACACCCGTCACCAAACAAACCCAGGCTCACCCTACGGGCTGACGAAGCTTACAGTGGAGAACTATTTAAAACTGGCTTATGATCTATATGGAACCGAGTATTGCATTTTGCGGTACAGCAACGTGTACGGGCCGCGCCAGGATGCAAAAGGAGAGGGCGGCGTTGTATCGATTTTCTCCGATTTGCTGACCAGCGGCAAGGCTCCGGTAATTTTTGGAGACGGAGAACAATCACGCGATTTTATTTATGTCGGTGATGTAGCTTGTGCCAACGTAAAGGCGCTAAAAGCTCAATCAAACGTTTGTTTAAATGTTTCAAACGGCTTTTCCATCACGGTCAATGAGCTGTTTACAGAGATGAAAAAAGCGACGAACTCTGAGCTTTCTCCGATTTATCAAGATGAACGGCCGGGGGATATCCGCCACAGCACACTGTGTAATGAAGAAACAAAGAAAATCTTAAACTGGGAACCAAAAATGCCGCTTGCTGAAGGACTGGAAAAGACCATTTCATATTATAAAAAAGAAATGAATACGTAAATCACTGGCTGCTGGCTGATGTCGGCAGCCCTTTTCCAGAAAGAAGCGGAAGGAGGGGGAAAAATGAGTCTCAAACGTTCCGCGGTCAATGTTCTGGTTTGGCTCGCCGCATTGACCGCAGGGTTAGCATTCGTTGTATTGGCCCAGTCCAATGCAAAAAAAATCTTGCTGGCGTGTCTAATTTTGATTGCGCTGGCTGTGATCGTTGTGCTCCGGAAGTATTTGTCGTCCGAGCAATTGCTGATGCCCGTATTATATCTGCTCATCGCTGCAACTTTTGCCAACAATGCTTTTTTTGCGATTAAATTGGGCTTTTTCAGCCTGTTTCCATATCGAATACTTCTGATTCTGGCAGGATTCTTATTCATAGCGGAAATGTTGAAAGGCAGCCAGCACCTTGAAAAGTGGAAGCAGGTGCATGTCAAAGGCATTCTGATGTTTTTCGCGTTTTGGTTCTGCTATGGACTGATTTCGCTGCTATGGGTCAAGTCTGCCACTGATGGCATAAAATATCTGTTCCTATTGGCAATGGGAATGTTTTTGGTTTTTCTGGTTGTCATGTTTTTTCAAAAAATGGATCGTATTCTCGCGTTTTATTACATATGGCTTGTCATGACCGTATTTTTAATGGTCATCGGGTTTTACAATCACTTTACGTTAAACCACCTGCCGAGCTCGACCCTTTATAACGGGCCGCACTATAAACAGCACTATCCGACATCCGTTTTTTTCAACCAGAATGACTTTGCGACATTTCTGTCCATCAGCTTTTTCTTTTATTTATCTTTTTTCAAAAACATTAAAAACAGCTACTTAAAAATAGCGGGGCTGCTCCTTGCGTTCTGTTCGGCATACTTGATTTTCCTGACTGGATCAAGAGCCAGCATCCTGGGGGTCATAGCCGGCCTTGCCGTTTATGTGTTCATTTTGCTGCCGAAGGTGCTTAAAAAATGGGCGCTCATCGCCGCAGCTGCAGGATGTATCGCTTTTGTCACACTGTTTGCAGGAAAGATTACCGGAGCTTTTTATACATACTTTTTGGCTCCGCAAACCGCACACGATTTCAGCGAGCCGCTGCCATCCAATGTCGCCAGGGCGAATTTGTTGAAAAACGCCGGGCATTATGTGCTGGATACTTACGGATTTGGCGTCGGCGCCGGCAATGTGCCATATTATTTGGAGCATCATGCACTGTTCGATACGGACCGGGTCGTGGAGGTTCATAACTGGCTCGTTGAGATCATGACGAATTTTGGAGTGGTGATGATGCTCGGTTATTTAACGATGTACATTTATTTAATAACCGTGCTTTACAGATATTATAAAAGATCGCTTGGAAGACGGCCAAAGCTTCTTATTGAAGGTTTGACAGCCGCGCTCGTCGCCTTCCTTGTGTCAAGCATCAGTCCGAGTTCCGTCTCGAATTTATATTTCCATTGGGTGTTCCTCGCGCTTGTGATTGCGACGGTTAATACCTTTAGAGTCTGCGGAACGGATGAAACCGAACAGTATAGGTGATTTTTGAAAATCGAATTTAAAAACAGGGAGAAATTCATGTGATGAATTTAATCAAACGTATTGCTGGTAGAGTGAAAAAGTTTATTGTGGCGATTATTGCGCTTCCTCTTATTCTTGGTCTTGTCGGCTATTTTATGCCGAAGGGAAGCGTTGCTCCATCTAATTACACGGCTACTGTAACGATATCAACCGGGAACTATGGAGAAGCGAAGTACAACAATGCAAAGCAAGTGCCGCTGCTGTTGAAAAACGAAGCTTTTTTAAAGGACATTTTCCCGGATATGCCGGAAGAGGATCTGGCGCAATTGAAAGACGATCTGGCGATTGAAATCAGAACGGATTCACTTTTCAACTTAAGCTACACAGGGCCTGATAAACAGGAAACATTGGATACTTTAGGAAAAATTAAAGATGCCTATATGAAAGGCGATAAGGCGCTGTTCTCAAAAAGAGAAGAAGTCATTGAAAAGAATATTAAGGCGCTTGAAGACGAAACAGTCAGCGCTGATTCCAAAGTTGACAAACAGCGGTTTTTGTATGAGCTTGAAACAAGCAAGCTTGATATGAAGGCTGCTGAAGAAATTGAGCCGTTGATCGTGCTTGATAACCAGGCTGCCGGCATGTCGCCTAAGAAAAGAGCGGTGCTGGGCGTACTGATCGGTTTAGCGCTGTCATTTTTTATCATTGTCATTCCGGAAGTTTTCAGAGAACGTTAAATTTTTAATTGGGGATGTGGATCAGGACCATGACGAGGCAAAAACCTTTAATCTCTGTCATTACGCCTTCCTATAACGCGGAGGAATTTATCGAAAAAACCATTAAGTCCGTCTTAAATCAGACGTTTTCCGACTGGGAAATGATCATTGCCGATGATTGCTCAACAGATGGGACAAGAGACATTTTGAAGCGCTATGAAGAAGATGATGAGCGGATCCATGCCATTTTTCTGAAAGAGAATCAAGGTGCTGCAGCGGCGCGAAATGCGGCGCTCAGCAAAGCCGAAGGGCGCTATGTCGCCTTTTTGGACAGCGATGATGTTTGGAAAGCAGAAAAGCTGGATAAGCAGCTCGCCTTCATGAGAAAGCATCAGCATGCTTTCTCATTTACGGCATACGAGCTGATCAGCCAAGACGGCGAACCGCTTCATAAAACCATTCATGCACCCGTAAGCCTTACATATGATGATGTATTAAAAAATACGATCATCGGCTGCTTGACGGTGATGATTGACAGAGAACAAACGGGTGATATCCGGATGCCGAATATTAGAACCCGCCAGGATTTGGCGACATGGCTGTCCGTATTAAAGCGGGGGTTCAAGGCATATGGACTGAACGAACCCCTCGCGGAATACCGCATCGTTGAAACATCGATCTCCAGAAACAAGTGGAAGGCGGCGCGAAAAACCTGGTACGTATACAGGGAAATCGAACGACTTCACTTGATGAAAGCGACATGGTGCTTTTTCCATTACGCTAAGAACGCAGTAATGAAAAGATTATAACGGCATTGACAGAAAAGGTGATTGAAAGTGAAAGCAGATCAATTCATACACGTCATAGTAGCGACAGGTGAATGGGGGCAGGATCAGCTAAGATACAGAAGGCACCGCCTTGCTGAGTTTTTAGCAGGCCGCAAGGAGACGAAGGAAGTCATTTGGGTTTGTCCGTCTGAAAATCCTTCCCGTGAGACTTTTACATTGCTTGACAACGGAATCAAGCAATTTGCAGTCAAAGATTTTTTGAAAAAGAAAATATTCAGGTTTGCCCGCTACAAAGATGTTTTCTATCAAAGCAAGCTGAAGCCGCTGCTTGACCGGCTGAAAGAAGACGTTCAGGGAGAAAAGGTGTGCTTATGGTACACCTTCCCCGGCTTTCCGCTGCTGTCGTCGCTTTATCAATGGGATCAGGTCATCTATGACTGCAGCGACCTGTGGGCGGCCCCGATCAGCGGTAGCCAAAGCCTTGTCTCAGGATTCAGGCAAAAGGTCATTTTTGAAGCTGAAGGCAGAATCATCAAAGCTGCTGATACGATTTTTTGCACTTCCGAATACTTGCAACAAAATGTAGCAGACCGGCTTCAAGGAGAGACAAAGCCGGTTTTTACAATCGAAAACGGTGTGGAGTACAGCTTGTTTGCAGAAAATATGCAAAAAGCGGATGTATTGAAGGGAAGGGAAGGAACCGTCCTCGGCTTTATCGGAGGAATCAAGCCGAAGCTCGATTTTAAGCTCGTCAAAGAAGCTGCCAGAACAAAAAAAGAGTGGACATTTTTATTTGTCGGTCCTGACGGGACAAACGGAGACGAAGATTTTAAAGCGCTTCTTGAAGAAGATAATGTCATCTGGACGGGCCCCGCTGCGCCGTCAGAAGTACCAGCTTATATGAATGTAGTGGATATCGGTATCATGCCGTATAAACCGTCGCCATATAACAATGCGGTATTTCCTTTAAAGCTGTTTGAATTTTTGGCTGCCGGAAAGCCTGTCGCAGGTATGAACCTCCCTTCAACGGAAAAGGTTGAACAGGAACACGTTTACCGTCATTTAACAGGAAACGACCCCGCTGAATTTACAGCGGTTTGTGAAGAGCTGGAGCTTGCGCATGATGATGTTTCCCATGTGGAACTGCGCAGAAAGATCGCACGTGAAAGAGACTGGCATCATCTATTTTTAATGATGCTTGATAAATTGAACTTGAATAAGGATGCATAATTTGCGGCGGGGGATATTAATTCGTGATGTTTCTTTTGGCTGGAGCTTGTTATAATAAATAATGAAATTGTATAATGAAAAGGTATGATCTTTTATACGACCAGACTTCATTTAAAAAGGAGACTTCCTTATGTCTTATGAACGCACTGTAATTGCGTTTTTTGTCTCTCTCATTACTGTTTTAATTATTACTCCGCTTGTCAAACGTCTAGCAATCAAATCCGGGGTCGTGGATCAGCCGGATAAACGAAAGATACATGATAAAGTAATGCCGAGAATGGGCGGTTTAGCCATTTTTATAGGAGTATTGACCGGTTCGTTTGCCGGCGGCCTTTATGAAAACAGAATAACAGCAATTACACTCGGTGCTTTTATGATCGTAATTTTAGGCATTGTAGATGACAAATACAATTTAAGCGCGAGAATTAAATTTATCGTACAAGTATTAGTAGCCTGCATCATCGTCAGTACAGGCTTGAAAATGGAATTTTTATCGATTCCGTTTTGGGATCTTCGCTTTGATTTGGGGTGGCTCGCATACCCGTTGACGATTTTGTGGATCGTCGGGATCACCAATGCCATCAATTTAATCGACGGATTGGACGGACTGGCTGCGGGTATATCCGTCATCGGCCTCTCGACGATTGCCGTCATGGCGTTTTCTGCCGATAAAATCTTGATCTTCTCTTTGTCGCTGGTAGTCATCGGAAGCACGGTCGGCTTTCTGTTCTACAACTTCCACCCGGCGAAAATTTTTATGGGAGACACGGGCTCGCTGTTTTTGGGCTATGTGATCTCGGTTCTGTCGCTGCTGGGGCTGTATAAAAGCGTGACTCTGTTCAGCGTCGTCATCCCGATTATTATATTAGGAGTGCCGATATTTGACACGACATTTGCGATCATCAGGCGGATTTTAAACAAGCAGCCGATTTCGGCTCCCGATAAATCGCATATTCACCACAGGCTGATGGCCTTCGGCCTGTCCCATCGGAAAGCCGTTATCGTCATTTATTTAATCGGCGTCGTCTTCAGCCTGAGCGCCATTCTTTTAAAAACCGCAACCCTATGGGTGTCCATCTTCATCATCTTCGGCTTAATACTGTTCATGCAGATCATCGCAGAGGTGACAGGCCTTGTAAATGAGCAGTACAAGCCTTTTACGAAGTTTTACAGGCGGATGGTGAAGAGGAATTAATGAACGCAAAAAACCCCTGGTTTCCAGGGGTTTTATTTTTACCGCATTTCCGGAAGTATCATAAGCGGGTTTTTAATAATGGCTGAATAACTAAAACTTTATGAAAAGGAGGGTTATTTATGGATGATCATTACCTTGGACAAATCGAACAAATAGTGAAAGCATTGTATAAATCCTGGTCTTCAGATTCAAGTTCAAAATGGAGTAAGGATAACCCTGCCAAGGGACAATGCGGCGTAACCGCGCTAGTCGTAAATGATATATTAGGTGGAGAAATAAAGAAAACAAAGCTGCCTGAAGGGTGGCATTTTTATAATTTTGTCAATGGTAAAAGATATGATTTAACGGTTTCTCAATTCAAAGAAGACATCCTGTATATGGATATTCCCTCAAATAGAGACGAGGCATTCTCAGATACCAGCGAAAAACAGTATAATTATTTAAAGCATAGTATGATCAATCATTTGCCTTGTTCAAATAGTAAGTTACGCTAGCTTAAAAAGAAAGGGGAACCCTAAATATATAAAGAGTTCCCCTTCAATTTATTCATTTATGAATTTAACATTCAACAGAGCCGATCAATAAGAAGCAGCAGACGATTCAGCTGAGCTGTCCGCACCGTCAGCGGTTGCGGAAGATTCAGACGATGTTCCGCTCGAATCGGCAGCTGAGTCCGGGTACAAATGATGGGTCAATTCATTTTGCACGTTTTCCAGGTTTTGCTGGTCAGGCTCAAAGTAGTAAACATTTGCAATCGTAAGATCCTGTCCTGTGATGTTTAATGTTTTGATATCATCGCCGGCAAAGCCGCTGTAAATTTGTTGAAGCGCCAGCGCCTGCGTGATTCTAAAATTCGTCTGAATGTTTTTGCTTGCTTTTTGGGCAATTGTATCAATTTTAGCGAGGTTTTGCGGTTTTGAGATTTGATCAAGAGCGGCTTTTAAAATTTGCTTCTGTCTGTCGTTTCTCCCGAAGTCTCCACGCTTATCCTGTTTTCTCATCCTTGCGTAGGCAAGAGCTTCCTCACCATTTAGATGCATATTTCCTTTTTTAAAATAGATTCTCTTCGATTTGGAGACATCGCTTTTTTCGCTAAAGTCAAACGGCACATCGACATCGATTCCGCCGATTTCATCGATGACATCTTTAAACCCGTCAAAATCGACCGTTGCATAGTAGTCGATCGGGATTCCGAGGAAATCCTCAACCGTCTCAATTGTTTCATCCTTGCCGCCTTTTGCATAGGCCGCATTAATTTTTGTTTTTGTGCCGGTTGTGTCGCTGGCCAAATGAACCCTTGTGTCCCGCGGAATGCTCAGCATTTTCATCGACTTCTTTTTAGGATCGAGCGTCACGACAATCAGGGAATCCGTCCGGCCGTGCTCGCCGTTTGTCGAATAATCTTCAACCCCCATAAAAAGAATCGAGAACGGCTTTTTTTGAATATCAACAACATCGTCCCTGAGCTTCGACTTCTCTCCGCGTTCAAGCTCATCATAAGTGCCGTCAGCCGCGGAAATCGTGTTTATAATTTTATATATGCCCACTCCGCCGACTGCGAGAAGTGCGAGCAGCATAAGGACTATAAACCGTTTAATCAGCCTTCTCTTTTTATTCTTTTTTTTCCGCACTTTCACTTTAATACGCTCAGCCATAAGATGATTCTCCTTTAATTATTAAAAGCTTCTTCCAAATAGACTTGAATGCCTTCTCTATTCTCACTCTTGCCATTTGTTAATTCGGTTATCCATTCCGTAAATGCCTGTTTTTCGCTTTCCTTGACATACGTTTCAAATTCGACATCGTCTGCATAGTGAACGTCTTTTATTTGATAAGGGGACTCGCGAAGCTCGTTTTCAAGCTTGCCGATCCATGTATAGTTCACAGTGGTGTGCATGACCCGCATCAGCTTTAGTTCGACAACGCCGACATGGTTCAGCCCCTCTGACACGGATTTTCCGTAAGCCCTTATCAATCCTCCTGCGCCGAGTTTAATGCCGCCGAAATATCTCGTCACAACGGCGCATGTATCTTTAAGGTTGCGTTTCTTCAAAACTTCAAGCATCGGTACGCCCGCTGTCCCGCTCGGTTCTCCGTCGTCATTCGCTTTTTGAATTTGATCATTTTCTCCTATGACGTAAGCCGAGCAATTATGCGTCGCATTCCAATGCTGCTTTTTTATGTGGTTGATAAAGTTCTGTGCTTCTTCTTCAGTACTGACGCGGCTCAAGTGGCATATAAACCGGGATTTTTCAATCACGATTTCATGGGTCCCTTCACCTGCAACAGTCAGATAGCTTTGCAGCATGCCTGCTTACCTCCTGACAAGCCTGCGGCTGTTCTCCTAAAAATCGAACAGACTTAGAATTTTGGCGCGTATTTTGTTATGATTAAATAGAAATGGATCGGTAACCATAAAAAAACCAGAATACGCATTCTTTCATTATAATTCGACACGAATTTCAGTTCAATGAAATTTATGATAAAACTAAATGACAATGCTGTTACGGAGGGAAAATGGGTGAGCGTTTCCAAAATGGACTCCAAAGTTTTAGATTCAATCATTATGAAGATGTTAAAAACGGTTGACGGGAGCAAGGATGAAGTCTTTCAAATCGGAGAGCAGTCCCGCCAGCAATACGAAGGCTTGGTAGAAGAGCTGAAACAGATTAAACAGCAGGTCAACGAAGTCATCGATCTTGGAGACAGGCTGGAAGTGCATGCCCGCCATGCGCGGAACCGCTTGTCAGAGGTCAGCAGAAACTTTCATAAATTCAGTGAAGAAGAGATTCGCGAAGCTTATGAAAAAGCCCACAAACTGCAGGTTGAACTGACAATGATCCAGCAGCGGGAAAAGCAGCTGAGAGAGAAGCGTGATGATCTGGAACGGCGCCTTTTGGGGCTTCAGGAAATCATCGAGCGTTCAGAAGGGCTTGTCAGTCAGATTACCGTCGTCTTAAACTACTTAAATCAGGATCTGCGCCAGGTCGGCGTTCTCCTTGAAGATGCGCAGGCCAAGCAGGATTTCGGACTGCGGATTATCGAAGCCCAGGAGGAAGAAAGAAAAAGGGTCTCAAGGGAAATTCACGACGGTCCTGCGCAAATGCTGGCCAACGTTATGATGAGATCTGAACTGATCGAACGCATCTTCAGAGACAAAGGAACAGAAGAAGGCTTTCAGGAAATTAAAAACCTCCGGCAAAACGTCAGAAATGCTCTTTATGAAGTCAGAAGAATCATTTATGATTTAAGGCCGATGGCTTTAGACGATTTGGGATTGATACCGACGCTCAGAAAATACTTGAACACGATCGAAGATTATCATGGAAAAGCAAAGATTCATTTCCAATGCATCGGAGAATCCGAAGAAAGAAGAATAGCACCGCGGTTTGAGGTTGCACTATTCCGGCTTGCACAGGAAGCGGTGACAAACGCCTTAAAACACTCCGAATCAACTGAAATTCATGTTAAAGTAGAAGTGACAAAAGATTTTGTGACGCTGATTATCAAAGACAATGGAAACGGCTTTGACTTAAAAGAAGTAAAAGGCAAGAAGAACAAATCTTTCGGTCTGCTAGGTATGAAAGAAAGAGTCGATTTGCTCGAAGGCTCAATGACAATCGATTCGAAAATAGGTCTTGGGACATTTATATTGATTAAAGTTCCACTGTCTTTGTAAAGATAATTGTAAAATAGAGACAAAAGACATATTGACCATAAAAGCGGTGTGTTTAACAATGAGAATGGGGAGGCGTAGCTTGTGACTAAAGTAAATATTGTAATTATTGACGATCATCAGTTATTCCGTGAAGGTGTCAAACGGATTTTGGATTTCGAACCTACCTTTGAGGTAGTGGCCGAAGGAGACGACGGAGATGAAGCGGCTCGCATTGTCGAGCACTACCATCCTGATGTTGTTATCATGGATATTAATATGCCGAATGTGAACGGAGTAGAAGCGACAAAACAACTGGTCGACTTGTATCCGGAATCAAAGGTTATTATTTTATCCATCCATGATGACGAAAACTATGTTACACATGCATTAAAAACAGGAGCCCGGGGCTATCTGCTGAAAGAAATGGATGCCGATACGCTGATCGAAGCCGTGAAAGTAGTAGCTGAAGGCGGATCTTATCTGCATCCTAAGGTTACACACAATCTTGTGAATGAATTCCGCCGTCTTGCAACAAGCGGTGTATCATCTCACGCTCAGCATGAGGTGTATCCGGAAATCCGGAGACCTCTTCACATTCTCACAAGAAGGGAATGCGAGGTACTGCAGATGCTGGCGGATGGAAAAAGCAACCGCGGAATCGGCGAATCATTATTTATCAGTGAAAAAACGGTTAAAAACCATGTCAGCAACATCCTTCAAAAAATGAATGTAAACGACAGAACGCAGGCTGTTGTTGTAGCCATTAAAAACGGCTGGGTAGAAATGAGATAAAGATGGACTTGCCATAAGGCAGGTCTTTTCTTTTGGCAGAAAATTAAACTTTATAATGAAAAAAGCTGCTTTTTCTTTTAGAATAGAAAAGAGTATCTTTCATAAGGAAGGTTTATTTCATGAAAACAGCAGTAGTAACAGACAGTACGGCATATATACCTAAAGACCTGCGTGACCGCTACAATATTCATATGATACCTCTCAATGTGATCTTTGGAGAGACTTCATACAGGGAAGAGATCGATATGAGCTGGAAGGACTATTACAAAGAAGTAAAAGCCCACGAAAATCTCCCGACGACTTCCCAGCCCGCCTACGGCGAGTTGATTTCTCTCTATGAAAAACTCGGTGAAACATATGACGCGGTCATCAGCATCCACCTTTCCAGCGGCATCAGCGGAACATTCAACAGCGCTGTATCAGCAAGCGGTATGCTTGAAGGAATTAAAGTGTATCCGTTTGATTCGGAAATCAGCTGCATGGCTCAGGGTTTTTATGCGATCGAGGCGGCTGAGATGGCGGAAAAAGGAGCGGCTCCTGAGGAAATCATCCGCCACTTGGATCATATGAAAACCTCGATGAGGGCTTATTTTATGGTTGACGACCTTTCACATTTGCAAAGGGGAGGACGTCTGAGCGGCGCCCAGGCTTTTGTCGGAAGCCTTTTAAAAGTAAAGCCGATCTTGCATTTTGAGAACAAGCTGATCGTTCCCTACGAGAAAATCCGGACGAGAAAAAAAGCGATGAACCGTTTATTTGAGCTTTTTGGCGAAGATGCCGAGAAAGGAAAGCCGCTGAGAGCGGTTGTGATTCATGCCAACCGTGAAGAAGAAGCCGATCAAATAATCGAAGAATTGTCGAAGCAATATGCACATGTCGAATTTTATAAAAGCTATTTCGGGCCTGTGATCGGCACTCACCTTGGTGAAGGAGCGATGGGTATCGCCTGGTATACAGTATAAAAGCCAATCTCCGTTTTGCAAAACGGAGATTTTTTTTTCAACTGTTTTGAAGGGAGATTTTTAGATTTTGACTGTTTTACAAGAAACCATGGATGATAGATACTAAATGGCAGATTGGAGGTGATTCACATCGAACAACCGGCATTCTATACCCGTGAATTGCGGTCATGTTTGGAGCAGCGCCACCTTCTGAAAAGCGAACTTCCTTTTCGTGAATCCGTCGTTGATTGGCATATCCAAGAAGGCTTGATAAAAACGGAGGAAGGTATTAAAAAAACGAAGAAAGGCTTTATTTGTTTGAGGTGCGGCCAGCACGAACGCTCATTTTTCGCCCGGTATCCTTGCTATCGGTGCAGTAAATGCTGCGTGTACTGCCGATCCTGCGTCATGATGGGCAGGGTGAGCGATTGTACGCCTCTGTTGACTTGGCACATGCATGTCAGCCATAAATGGGCGCCTGTTCATACGGAGTGGAAAGGCGCGCTTTCAGCAGGTCAGGAGAAAGCGGCCAAATCCATTATCAATGCTATACGAAGAAAAGAAGAACTGTTGGTCTGGGCGGTTTGCGGGTCGGGGAAAACAGAACTTCTCTTTCAAGGGATCGAATTCGCGCTGAACAACGGCTTGACAGTATGTATCGCTACTCCGAGAACCGATGTCGTACTCGAGCTTGCTCCGCGGTTTCGCCAAGCCTTTCCAGGGGTGGAAATTGCCGCTTTGTACGGAGGAAGCTCAGACGTTGGGAATCTCTCGCCGCTTATCATTTCAACTACCCACCAGCTGCTCCGCTATAAAGAAGCATTTGACGTGATCATCATAGATGAGGTGGATGCTTTTCCGTATTCTATTGATAACACGCTGCAATACGCTGTTAAAAAATCGGCAAAACGGCAAAGCGCTCACATCTATTTAACTGCCACGCCTTCAGCAGATATGAAAAAAAGGGCTGAGAGCGGAAAGCTGGACACCGTCCGTATTCCCGCGAGATTCCACCGCAGCCCCTTGCCTGAACCTACATTGATTTGGTGCGGAAATTGGAAAAAGAGTTTGAAACGAAGAAAAGTTCCTTTTCGCCTCAAAAAATGGCTTTTTAAGCACCAAGAACTGCAGCAACCGGTTTTTTTATTCGTTCCCTCTGTCCCTGTTCTTAAATCTGTGGTCAGTGTGCTGAAAAAGGAAACATTTCGCGCTGAAGGAGTTTATGCCGATGACCCTGACAGAAATGAAAAAGTGAACCGGTTTAGGGAAAGTAAGCTTGAGGTGCTCGTGACAACAACGATTTTGGAAAGAGGAGTGACCGTCAAAAAAGCGCAGGTTGGAGTATTGGGGGCAGAGTCGGCGGTTTTTACCGAAAGCGCCCTCGTCCAAATGGCGGGAAGAGCCGGCAGGCATCCCGAGCACACAGATGGAGACGTCTGTTTCTTTCATTACGGCAGGACAAAGTCGATGAATGCGGCACGACGTCATATTCAAAACATGAATAAAATGTCTAAAAAGGAAATGTTGATTGACTAGTCTGATATTCATGGTAAAGTATACCTATGAATATAAAATGAGGAGCGGTGCCGGATGCTAGTCAACGCCAAAGAAGCTGTTTTGGAAGAGTTGTTTGATCAGTATATCGATCAGCTGCACATGAGCTGTACGTGCAGCAGGTGCAGGGAGGATGTGCTCGCCTTGGCTTTAAATGCAGTAAAACCGCAATATGTAACAGATCAGTCGAAGCTGGCTTACATAAAAGCAGAGCTCGTTGACAAACAAAAGAATACATCAATGCTTGTCACCTTGGCTGAAGCTGCCAGAAAGGTGAATGAAAACCCGCTTTGCGCAAGCAATCGAAGAGGGAGGGAATAAACTGAATTGTTTAATTTGTGCAGCGCCTCTTTTACATTCTCTCTCATGGCATTCTTTTTTCTTTTTACGATCAGAAGAGAAAATATGCAGGGAATGTAAAGAGAACTTTATCGAGATCAAAGGAACCGTATGCCCTAAGTGCGGACGGCCACAGGGGAGCGAAGAGCTGTGCGGTGACTGCGCAAAATGGGAGGCCAATCCGTTAACCCGCTCTCTTTTGAGGCAAAACCGCTCTGTTTATCTCTACAATACTTTCATGAAAGAAGTCCTTGCCCGTTTTAAGTTCAGAGGTGATGCTGAACTGGTCTTCGCTTTTGCCCCTTCATTTATCAGCGCTTTTCAACAATACTTCCGCCGCAGCCCGTCTGTTTTAGTTCCGATACCTCTCAGTGAAGAACGTAAAGCGGAGAGGGGATTTAATCAGGCGGAGCGTCTTGCTTCCTTATTACAAATACCCGTTATTCATCCCTTGATCAGAATCGAAAATGAAAAACAATCCAAAAAAAGCAGGAAAGAGCGAATTAAGCCAAAAACCGTTTTTAGAACCGAAAAGGGGTCAGTAAAGAATCTGGATGTCATATTGATTGACGACTTGTATACGACAGGAGCGACCCTTCATCATGCCGCTGATTGCCTGATGACATCCGGAGAAGCAAAATCTGTATCATCATATACATTAATTAGAAGCTAAATCATTTTTCTTCCCTGCCGATATAAAAAATAGAATTTAAGGATAGGGGTCAAAGTTTATGAGTCAATTGGCGAATTGTCCAAGATGTAACGCATTGTTTATGAAAAGCAGTTTTCAAACCGTTTGCGCTTCATGCTTGAAAGAAGAAGAGCGCGCGTATGAAATTGTTTATAAATTTCTGAAAAAACAGGAAAACCGGCAGTCCACGATGTTTCAGATCGTAGAAAAAACAGGTGTCGAAGAAGAGTTAATATTGAAGTTTATTAGACAGAAACGCATTCAAATCTCTAATTTCCCGAATCTCGGCTATCCGTGCGAAAGGTGCGGCACGCTTATTCGGGAAGGACGTTATTGCATGTCATGCGAGCAGGATTTGGCATCGCAAATGAGTCAATTAGACCAGCTGGAGCAGCTTGAAAGAGAGAGAAATAATAGTTCTAAAGGCACGTACTATACCTTTAAGCCCAAAAATGACTGATTCCCTAAACTAACTTGAAGCTCAGACGATAAAATGAGTATGATCATAGATAACTATGGCGGAAAGTGAGAGGAATCCCATGAAGATCAACCAATATGGAACACAACCTGTTAATCCTTATCATAAATCATTTGAAAAACAAACAGCTTCTTCACAGGGAGCAGCCCAGCCGGAAGACAAAGTTGAGATTTCCGCGAAAGCAAAGGAGCTGCAAAAAGGCCCTGATTTAATGAAGGAGCGTCAGGAGAAAATTGCCCAGCTGAAAGCAGCCGTGGAGAATGGAACGTACAAAGTTGACGGCAAAGGCATAGCTGAAAAAATGGTCAATTTTTATAAACAGCAATAAAAGG
This sequence comes from Bacillus licheniformis DSM 13 = ATCC 14580, assembly GCF_000011645.1. Lineage (GTDB taxonomy): Bacteria > Bacillota > Bacilli > Bacillales > Bacillaceae > Bacillus > Bacillus licheniformis. The sequence continues at coordinate 3,606,476 of NC_006270.3, read as the reverse complement.
AGGAAGTCAGTTCAGTGAAACGGGTGATTGAAGAGCTGGAGCGCTTATGCGTGCTGCATGAACATCTGCTGTCTCTGTCGGAACAAAAAACGGAGGCGCTGAAGACGAACGAAATAAAGGCACTTTCAGAAATCGTGACGAAAGAACAAAAGTATGTGCAGGCCATTGAACAAACGGAGCAGTCCCGCATTGAAGCAACTAAAAGCTGTATCGGCAGCTCGGACGCGACGATCAGCGCATGTATCAGCAAAGCTGCGGGCGGCGAGAAAAAGGTGCTGGAACAGCTGTATGCCAAGCTCTCACAGCTCGTCACCCGTTTGAAGGATGTGAACGATTTGAACAAGCAGCTGACTTTTCAGTCGCTTCAATTTATCTCGCTTACATTTGATATGCTCCTTCCGAATGAAGGCGGTTCGAATTACGGAAAAGAGCAGCAGCCAAACCAGACAGGCGGGGTGAAACGGCTTTCTTTATTCGATTCAAAAGCTTAGAACGGAGTGAAAAAGATGACAAATCCAACTTTTTTAGGGCTGGAAATCGCAAAAAGAGGCTTGTCCGCGCAGCAATCAGCTCTGAGCGTGACAGCAAACAATATATCCAACGCCAATACCGAAGGGTATTCAAGACAGCGTGTTACATTTAAAGCATCAACCCCTTATCCGTCCGTATCAAGAGACTCTGTCGGACTTGCAGGCCAGATGGGTACAGGCGTTGAAATCGGTTCGGTTGAAAGGGTTAGGGACAGCTTTCTGGACTATCAATACAGGACGCAGAATACAAAGGCCGGCTATTACAATGCAAAAGTGGACGCTTTTAACCAAATGGAAGGGATTATGAATGAACTGAACGACACCGGACTAAACAAAGTTCTGAATTCATTCTGGAATTCCATTCAGGAATTGACGAACAACGCCCACGAACCGAGCGCTGCTTCTGTTGTTGCGCAAAAAGGGCAGGCGGTCGCCGATACATTTAACACTCTGTATGAATCGCTGACAACCGTTCAATCAAATTTAGGCGACCAGATTGATCAAAATGTGATGACGATTAACTCGCTTTTGTCCCAGCTGAACAGCTTGAACGAGCAAATCGCCAAAGTCGAGCCGAACGGCTATCTCCCGAACGATTTGTACGATAAGCGTGATCAGCTCCTTGATGAACTGTCTTCAATGGTTAATATCAAAGTCAGCTATGCGAAAACCGGCGGCAATCCACTCGCAACCGCTGAAGGCATTGTGTCAATAGAAGTCCTTGACGTAAACGGCCAGTCTCTGGGCAAGGTTCTTGACGGGCCAAACTTCACGACTGAAACTGTCAAAGTGAATTACGACAACGATACAGGCCTTGTGACGGGCGTTTCCCTCGGCGGGACGGACATCGGCATCGATTCGTTTACTAGCAAAGGGTCCCTGCTCGGTTTAATCGAATCTTACGGATATATGTCAAACGGTGAAGAAAAAGGTTTGTATCCCGAAATGCTCGCAGATCTGGATACGATGGCGCTTGCTTTTGCGAAAGAGTTTAATGCAGTCCATCAAAGCGGGTTTACTTCATCGGGAGAACCGGGAGGCATTTTCTTTGAATTTACCGGAGGAGAGGCTGAGCCTGCAAAGGGAGCCGCCGGCAAAATCAAAGTAGCCGATGAGATCATGAATTCAAAAGGCGATAAAGTCGCCGCATCGCTGAATGGTGAAGCGAGCGACAACGCCAACGCGACAAATCTCGCTAATGTCTTCACCAAGAAAATTCAAATCGGTGACAAAACGACGACCGTTTTAGACTATTACGCAGGCATCATCGGTGAAATGGGCGTAAAAGCTCAGGAAACAAACAGACTGGCCAAAAATACAGAAACGCTTGTAAACACTGCTGAATTGAACAGACAGTCTGTTAGCGCCGTATCATTAGACGAAGAAATGTCGAACATGATCCAATTCCAGCATGCTTATAACGCGGCTGCGAGAATGATTACGCTGCAGGACGAAGTCCTCGATAAGATTATTAACGGCATGGGTGTCGTGGGAAGGTAGGTAGAGATTCATGCGGGTAACCCAAGGGATGATTGCAAAAAATTCTTTGCGCTACATCAATTCAAGCTATGGAAAACTGGATAAGCTTCAATCCCAGATTTCTTCGGGAAAAAAGATCACAAAGGCATCCGACGATCCCGTCGTCGCGATGAAAAGCCTGAAGTACAATACACAGCTGTCCCAGGTTAAACAATATCAAAGCAATGCCTCGCAAGCTTTTACATGGCTTGAAAACACGGAAACGAACATTACAGAAGGCATTGATATCATGGCGAAAATCAGGGAGCTGACCGTTAAGGCTCAAAACAGTACAAACGGCAAGGATGAATTAAATGCGATCGGGGTCGAAATCGGCCAACTGAAAGACCAGCTGATTCAGATCGCCAATACGCAGGTCAACGGCCGCTACCTTTTTAACGGAACGAACTCTGACGTCGCTCCGATCACAAAAAACGCCGATGGTACTTACACATACAATTTTGAAAACTATACAAGCAGCTCTGACGTTCTCATCAATGTTTCGCCAAACGCAACCTTAAATGTAAACTCAAATCCGATTTCGGCTTTCGGCGGACAATCAAGCAGCGGACAAAACGTCTTTGAAATGATTGAGTCTCTCGAAAATGCCTTAAAAGCGGGAACAATGGAAGGAATGGAAAACGCCCTTTCAGACATTGACCAGTTCTCCAATCAGATGAGCAATGAGCGGTCTGATATCGGAGCGCGCTACAACCGGCTCGAATTGATCAATGCGCGGCTGAGCGAACAGGAAGAGACGGCGACAAAGGTATTGTCAGACAACGAAGATGTTGAGCTTGAGGAGATCATTACTGAATTTATTACACAGCAATCGGTTCACAGAGCTGCACTTGCCGTAAATGCGAAAATCGTTCAGCCGACACTGGTTGACTTTTTAAGATAAAAGCAACTCTATCCGAGTTGCTTTTTTTCAGCAAAAGGAGGATATCATAATGGAGATGCCTAGGCTGATCATGCAAAATATCCCCGGCCGCATCGGTTTAACAACGACGCCGCCAGATTTGAAAATGGAACAGCCGCGCGCTGACTTGAAAATCGAGCAGCCGCCGGCCGAACTGAAGATTACAACCACCCCTTCAAAGCTCACGATTGACCAGACAAAAGCTTGGGAAGACTTAGAAAGAAAGCATATATTTAAAAGGATTGAAGAAGGGGCGCAGCAGGGCTATCAGGATTGGCTCGCCGGAATGGCACGGACCGCTGAAGAAGGAGACGAAATGATGCGGATCGAAATCGAAGGCAATCCGCTTGCAGACCAGGCGAGGCGGAACAGCGAGCCTGAACCGATTCAAATCGGCGTTCATTTTACGCCGTCATTTGACAGGGTGAAAATCGCATACGAACCGGCTAAAGTGAACATTGAAGCGACGCCGCGCAAGCCTATCATCGAAGCAACGCCGAATAAACCGGTTGTTAACTATACGCCGGGCAGTGTGAAGGTTGACATGCTCCAATATCCGGAGGTAAAAATAGATGTGGAATACCCAAAACAAAAGTAATTCAGCAAAGGATCGTGAATGATGATCATTAAAACAAAGTATCACGGAGAAACGCAAATTCAAGAAGACCAGACAATCGTGTTTAAAAACGGCCTGCCTGGATTTACAGGGGAGAAGAAGTTCGTCATCCTGCCGCTTTCCGAGGATTCGCCGTTCGTCGTCCTTCAGTCGGTGCAGTCGGAAGAGCTGGCATTCATTGTCGCCAGTCCGTTCGTCTTTTTCAAAGATTATGGCTTTGATCTTGATGAAACGACGGTTGAACTTCTTGAAATCGAATCTGCCGAAGACGTTGAAGTAATGGCGATTTTAACGATCGAAGAGCCATTCGAGAAATCAACGGCCAATTTGATGGCGCCGATAGTGGTGAACCGCAGAAAGATGCTTGCCAAGCAAGTGATTTTGCATGACTCTTCTTATCTGACAAAGCAGCCGATAGGAGGGGAAGCATGCTAGTCTTATCCCGCAAGCTCAATGAAGCGATTCAAATCGGAGACGATATCGAAGTGAAAATCATATCCGTTGACGGAGATCAGGTGAAAATCGGCATCGACGCGCCGAAGCATATCGAAATTCACCGCAAGGAAATCTATTTGGCGATCCAGGAAGAAAACAGCCGGGCCGCTTCCATCTCAAACGATTTGCTTGCGAAATTATCCTCACAAAAAAAGTGAGGATTTTTTTATTTTTGCTATAAACAATTTCAAGGCACCTCCGATATAAAATATGTAGCAGGAAGGACAGCCTGAATGCTTCAAACATGCACATGGACGTGCAATCAAACACATTTCAAGGAGGAAATACACAATGAGAATCAACCACAACATTGCAGCGCTTAACACGCTGAACCGTCTGTCAGCAAACAACGGCGCAAGCCAAAAGAACATGGAGAAGCTTTCTTCTGGTCTTCGCATCAACCGTGCCGGAGATGACGCAGCAGGTCTTGCAATCTCTGAAAAAATGAGAGGACAAATCCGCGGTCTTGAAATGGCTTCTAAGAACGCTCAAGACGGCATCTCTCTTATCCAAACAGCTGAAGGTGCATTGACTGAGACTCACTCAATCCTTCAACGTGTTCGTGAACTAGTTGTTCAAGCTGGAAACACTGGAACACAACAAACTGAGGATTTAACAGCTATCCAAGACGAGATCAAAGCATTAAAAGACGAAATTGACGGCATCTCAGAACGTACGGAATTCAACGGTAAAAAATTGTTGGATGGTACTTTCAAAGCACCAGCAGATCCAGCAAACCCAGCTGCAGGTGAAAAATCTTTAGTTTTCCAAATTGGAGCTAACGCAACACAACAAATTTCTGTTAACATTGAAAAAATGAGCACTGATGCATTAGGAGTCAAAGATCCTGCAGATACTACGGGCAGAACTCTAGTAACCAACCAATCAGTTAAAGATATCGATGTAACTAAATTTGCTGATAATGCAGCAACTGCAACAGATGTAGGTTTTGATACTCAACTTAAAATCGTTGATTCAGCGATCAACCAAGTATCTGCACAACGTGCTAAACTTGGTGCGGTACAAAACCGTCTAGAGCACACAATCAACAACCTTGGTGCTTCTTCTGAAAACTTGACAGCTGCTGAGTCTCGTATCCGCGACGTTGACATGGCTAAAGAAATGAGCGAGTTCACAAAGAACAACATTCTTTCTCAAGCTTCTCAAGCTATGCTTGCTCAAGCGAACCAACAGCCGCAAAACGTTCTTCAGTTGCTTCGTTAATTTTAAAAAGATCTTGGCCTTTGCCAAGGTCTTTTTTTACATTTGTCCAAGAATCCTTTGCAGGGATTCTTTTTTTAAATTAAACCACTTTGTCTTTTCTCATAATTTTTTTCCATAAAGATATTTAATCTCATTCGCCCTTAGCCGATATAAGTTTTAGATCATAGCATAGGGGATGGTAAAAATTGTCGATCAATAGATTGTCATCTTTAGAACCCATTATTGATGCTTACAAAACACAGATGTTGAATAAACAGTATGAAGCTGTGGAACGCCCGCAGCAGACGGACGCTGCAGAATTTACATTTGCTCAGCTTGAAAAAACCATACAAGGCGCAAACAACCTTTTGGAGCCGTCGCAGGTGCACCTACAGTTTGTGCTTCACGAAAAATTGGGAGAGTATTATGTGAAGGTCGTGGACAATCGGACAGAGGAAGTCGTCCGCGAGATTCCGCCAAAGGAGTGGCTCGATTTTTATGCGGCGATGGCGGAATTTATGGGGTTAATTGTCGATAAAACTACATAGAACAGGAGTGTTAAAGATATGGCGATCAGAATATCAGGATTAGCTTCAGGTATGGATATAGACGACATTGTCAGCAAATTAATGAAGACGGAGCGCGTCCCGCTTGATAAGCTTACTCAAAAGAAACAGACTTTGGAATGGCAGCGCGACAGCTATCGTGAAATCAATACGAAAATTAAAGATTTGCAGGAATCCATCAACCTTATGCTCCGTCCCAGCACGTACGGCGCGAAAAAGGTGACAAGCTCTGACGAGTCGGCGGTTACGGCAACAGGCACCACGAATGCGGCGTCAGGCACGATCCAAGTCAACAAGCTGGCGACTGCGGCCACCTATAAATCTTCCAGCCTTTCAGGGTATACCGGGAGCGATCAAACGCTAACTTTCCAAGTGACAGCACCTGGAGAAACGACTGCGAAAAAAGTTGAAATCAGCGTCAGCAGCACGGATACGCTGGATGACATCGTTTCCAAAGTCAACAAATCAAATTTGGGCGTAACCGCTATGAAAGAAAAGATTTATAACGGTTCTGAATATGTAGAAACGATCGCTTTCACATCAAAAGCAACCGGCGCAGGGGGCAGCATACAGGCAGCTGATGATGCGACGGCGAGCTTTATGTCCAATCAGCTCGGATTTGCGCTTGATGCCGACAACAAGCTGACAGCCAGCCAAGCCGGCCAAAACGCCGAAGTTGTCATCAACGGATTGCAGATTGAGAAGACAACGAACAACTTTACCGTTAATAATGTGACATATCAGTTGAAGAATACGACAAACAGCCCCGTTTCGCTTGATGTAGCGACTGATGTTGACGGGATTTATGAAAAGATTAAAGACTTTGTCACACAGTACAACGAACTGATCGATATGGTCAACGGCAAGCTCACGGAAAAGAAATACCGCGACTATACGCCGCTGACAGAAGAACAGAAAAAAGATATGACGGAAAAGCAAATTGAGCTGTGGGAAGAAAAAGCGAAAAGCGGATTGTTAAGGGGCGACACGATTTTAAGCGGCGCCACCAATCAAATGAGGACAGATTTTTATTCGAATGTCTCTGTGAACGGCGAATCGCTGCAGCTCACTCAGTTTGGAATTACGACATCAAGCGTATACAGTCAGCGCGGTCATTTAGAGATCAACGAAGAAAAGCTGAAAGCGAAAATTAAAGAAGACCCTGACAGTGTGGCAAACCTCTTTATGGCGGGAACGAGCAGCACGGAAAATTACAATGAAAAAGGCATCATGAGACGCCTTCAGACGGTTTTGACCGATACGAAGAAGCAGATTGAAGATAAAGCCGGAAATTCAGCAATGGCAAACAATCAATTTACAATCGGGAAAAACTTGAATACAGTTGAATCTGATATTTCGTCCATGAATAACCGCCTGACACAAATCGAAAATCGCTATTATACAAAGTTCACGGCGATGGAAAAAGCGATTCAAAAAATGAATGAACAATCGACATACTTGGCGCAATTGCTTGGACAATAATTGTAATTTGGAGGATCAACAATGGCTTTAAACAATCCGTATGCAGCTTATCAGCAAAATTCAATCAACATGGCGACTCCTGGAGAATTGACGCTTATGCTATTTGACGGCTGCCTTAAATTTATGAAGCTGGCGAAACAGGCGATTGAACAAGAGGATATGGAAACGAAAAATACGAACCTTGTCAAAGCTCAAAACATTATACAGGAGCTCAATATCACCCTTGATCGGAAAGTCGAATTGGCCGCTTCGATGGGGGCGATGTACGAGTATATCCACCGCCGCCTGATTGAAGCAAACATTAACAATGACAAAGATATCGTGGCGGAAGTCGAAGGGTATGTCAAAGATTTACGCGATGCCTGGAAGCAGGCGCTTCAAATTGAACGGCAGGGCCGGTTCGGATCGGGCGGACTGGCATAATGGAAAAGATTGAGCTGCTCTACAGCGAAACAAAACATATGCTCGCTCAAATAAAAGGCGCCCCGGAAAGCGACGAGCTGGTTCAGGCAATTGAAGATTTTCTTAAAAAACGCGATGGCTTGATCCGCGAGATCAAGCCGCCTCTTTCTGAGACGGAAAAGCGGCAGCTGCAGCAGGTGACGGATATGGAGCCATTGATCATGGCCGAACTGAAAAGGCTGCAGCAGGCTGTCAAGCAGGAGCTGCTTCAGGCGAAGCAGAAGCGTGCCATGCATCATTCCTATATCAATCCGTACGCCAACATGACGATTGACGGCACATATTATGACAAGCGCAAATAGGTGATCGCTTTGACAAGCACCGACGATTACATGCTCTTAACGACTTATTATCAGCTTTTGTTTACGATTGAAGAGGGGTTTTGCTATTTAATAGAAGCGAATCAAGATTTGGCGAAGACAGAAGGAGAGCGGATTTTTAACGATTTAATCTATGCTTTTTTTCAGTTGGATTCGTCGCACGCTGTTTTGCTGTCGATTTTGGAGACAAGCTGTGCCAAATCTTCGATTCGTTTTTTTGACAGAGTCTTCCGTGAGTTTGACAGCTTGATCTACTACAATTATCCGTCTGCTGAATTTCAGCATGACTTGATCCATCACTTTTTACCGCTTTATCGGGAATGGATGAAAACGATCCACCAATGCATGAAACCTTATGTCATCCATTAATGGCATACATCTGTCAGGATTCTGCAGGTGTATGCCGTTATTTTTTGTTCTTATTTTATCCGCATGTGAATATATTTAAGATTTAATAAAGGGGCTCAGATGGCAGGAGACAAACTTCGTCAAAATTCACGGATTTTTCACATAATTTTTACGTTTATGCAGGAATTCAGCAGGGAAAAGACGAAATATATTTACATATCCTTAATATAAAGGAGGCGTTCTTTTGATGGAGTTCAACGTCAGAGGAGAAAATATTGAGGTAACACCAGCGTTAAGAGAACACGTCGAGAAGAAGATTGGAAAGCTTGAGCGTTATTTTGAAAATAACGTTGATGCGATTGTTCACGTCAACTTAAAATTCTACAATGATCAGGAATCAAAGGTGGAAGTGACAATTCCAATGACAGACCTCTCTCTCCGTGCGGAAGTTCACCACGAAGATATGTACAATGCAATCGATCTCGCAACGAACAAACTGGAACGTCAAATACGCAAGCATAAAACAAAAGTTAACCGGAAATTCCGCGAAAAAGGTTCTTCGAAGCATGTTTTTGCAGAAGGAAACGGCATCGGAACGGCCGTGCAGGAAGACATTGAGGATGAACAGCCGCAGGTTGTCCGTCAAAAGCGCTTTAATTTAAAGCCGATGGATAATGAAGAAGCGATTTTACAAATGAATATGCTTGGACACAGCTTCTTTGTATTCACGAACGCCGAAACCAATCTGACCAATGTGGTCTACCGAAGAAACGATGGAAAATACGGTTTGATCGAGCCGAACGAATAAATATATCGAGTCCCCTCCCGGATCTTCCGCAGAGGGGATTTTTTCCGTTCCCCCGCGGTAAATTGTTTGGAAATGACAAAAGGTATGATATGATATTGCATATATAAAAATTACTGTTTACTCATGCTTAAACAAGGAAATTAAAGAGGAGCGTTATTCTATGCTTGGAATTTTAAATAAAGTGTTTGATCCGACAAAACGCACGCTCAGCCGTTATGAAAAGAAAGCGAACGAGATTGATGCGCTCAAGGCAGATATAGAGAAGCTTTCAGACGAAGCTTTGAAGCAAAAGACGATCGAGTTCAAAGAGCGCCTTGAAAAAGGCGAAACGGTTGACGATCTTTTGGTTGAAGCGTTTGCCGTTGTCAGGGAAGCTTCCCGGCGCGTGACAGGCATGTTTCCGTTTAAGGTTCAGCTGATGGGGGGCGTCGCCCTTCATGAAGGGAATATCGCCGAAATGAAAACGGGGGAAGGTAAAACGCTGACTTCCACAATGCCCGTTTACTTGAACGCTCTGTCAGGGAAAGGCGTTCACGTCGTGACGGTCAACGAATACCTGGCGAGCCGCGACGCTGAAGAGATGGGGAAAATCTTTGAGTTTCTCGGGCTGACGGTCGGCCTAAACCTGAACAGCCTGTCAAAAGACGAGAAGCGTGAAGCCTATGCAGCAGATATTACGTATTCTACGAATAATGAGCTTGGCTTTGACTACTTGCGCGACAACATGGTGCTTTATAAAGAGCAGATGGTTCAGCGCCCGCTTCATTTTGCGGTCATCGATGAAGTCGACTCCATTTTGATCGATGAAGCAAGAACGCCGCTCATCATTTCTGGACAAGCGGCCAAATCCACCAAGCTTTATGTTCAGGCCAATGCGTTTGTCCGCACGCTAAAAGCGGATCAGGACTACACATACGATGTGAAAACAAAAGGCGTTCAGCTGACTGAAGAGGGGATGACAAAAGCTGAAAAGGCATTTGGCATCGAAAACTTGTTTGACGTCCGCCATGTCGCCTTAAACCATCATATTGCCCAGGCGCTGAAAGCCCATGCGGCGATGCATAAAGACGTCGACTACGTCGTCGAAGACGGTCAGGTCGTTATCGTCGACTCTTTTACAGGCCGTTTGATGAAAGGCCGCCGCTACAGCGACGGACTTCACCAGGCCATTGAAGCGAAGGAAGGCCTTGAGATCCAAAATGAGAGCATGACGCTCGCGACGATCACCTTCCAGAACTATTTCCGAATGTATGAAAAATTGGCTGGAATGACGGGTACCGCAAAAACGGAAGAAGAAGAATTCCGCAACATCTACAACATGCAGGTTGTTACGATTCCGACCAACAAGCCGATTGCCCGCGATGACCGACCGGATTTAATTTACCGGACCATGGAAGGAAAATTTAAAGCTGTTGCAGAGGATGTCGCCCAGCGCTATATGGTCGGACAGCCGGTACTTGTCGGTACGGTTGCGGTTGAAACATCTGAATTGATATCAAGGCTCCTTAAAAATAAAGGAATCCCGCATCAAGTGTTGAACGCGAAAAACCATGAGCGGGAAGCTCAGATTATCGAAGATGCCGGGCAAAAAGGCGCGGTCACCATCGCGACCAACATGGCGGGCCGCGGAACGGACATCAAGCTTGGCGAAGGTGTAAAAGAGCTTGGCGGACTGGCCGTCATCGGTACGGAACGCCATGAATCAAGGCGGATTGACAACCAGCTGCGCGGACGTTCAGGCCGTCAGGGGGACCCTGGTATCACCCAATTTTATCTGTCCATGGAAGATGAATTAATGAAACGCTTCGGCGCAGAGCGGACGATGGCGATGCTTGACCGCTTCGGAATGGACGATTCGACGCCGATACAGAGCAAGATGGTTTCAAGAGCGGTCGAATCTTCACAGAAGCGTGTGGAAGGCAACAACTTTGATGCCCGTAAGCAGCTTCTGCAATACGATGACGTGCTCCGCCAGCAGCGCGAAGTCATCTATAAACAGCGCTTTGAGGTCATCGATTCCGATAACCTCCGCTCCATCGTCGAAAATATGATTAAAGCTTCACTCGAGCGGGCTGTTGCTTCATATACGCCGAAGGAAGATCTGCCTGAAGAGTGGAATCTTGACGGCCTTGTGGAGCTTGTAAATGCGAATTTCCTTGATGAAGGTGGAGTGGAGAAAAGCGACATTTTCGGAAAAGAGCCCGAGGAGATTACAGAGCTCATTTACGACCGCATCAAAACGAAATACGATGAGAAAGAAGAGCGGTACGGCTCTGAACAAATGCGCGAATTTGAGAAAGTCATCGTTCTCCGCGAAGTGGATACGAAATGGATGGATCACATCGATGCGATGGATCAGCTGCGGCAAGGAATTCATCTGCGCGCTTATGCTCAGACAAACCCGCTCCGCGAGTATCAGATGGAAGGCTTTGCAATGTTTGAAAACATGATCGCGGCGATTGAAGATGATGTAGCCAAATTCGTCATGAAGGCTGAAATCGAAAACAACCTTGAGCGCGAAGAGGTCATTCAAGGACAGACGACAGCCCATCAGCCGAAAGAAGGCGATGAGGAAAAACAAGCGAAGAAAAAACCGGTCCGCAAAGCGGTGGATATCGGACGCAATGATCCTTGCTACTGCGGAAGCGGAAAAAAATATAAAAACTGCTGCGGAAGAACAGAATAAAAAGAGGTGCACGCCTCTTTTTATTTTGAACCGGCTGAAATATATGATGAGGTGAAAGAATAATGGAATTGGCAGAAATCAGACAGGAACTTGAAAATATGGCTACTCGGTTAGCGGACTTCAGGGGGTCTCTTTGACCTCGAAACAAAGGAAGCAAGAATCAGCGAATTAGACGAGCAGATGGCTGACCCCGACTTTTGGGGAGATCAGCAGAAAGCGCAGACGATCATTAATGAAGCGAATGCGTTAAAAGACTATGTCAACACGTACAAAAGTTTAAGCGAGTCTCATGAAGAACTGCAAATGACACATGATCTTTTAAAAGAAGATCCTGACCAGGACCTGCAAAATGAACTGGTCAACGAGCTGAAAAGCTTAACAAAGCAGTTTAATGAATTTGAGCTCCAGCTATTGTTAAGCGAGCCTTATGATAAAAACAATGCGATCCTTGAGCTTCACCCGGGAGCCGGCGGCACCGAATCACAGGATTGGGGTTCAATGCTTCTCAGAATGTACACCAGGTGGGCAGAGCGCCGCGGATTCAAGGTGGAAACCCTTGATTACCTTCCAGGAGATGAGGCGGGAATCAAGTCTGTCACTCTCCTGATTAAAGGCCACAATGCCTACGGTTATTTAAAAGCCGAAAAAGGCGTGCACAGGCTCGTCAGAATTTCTCCGTTTGACTCTTCAGGGCGCAGGCACACGTCGTTTGTGTCTTGTGATGTCATGCCTGAATTCAACGAAGAAATCGACATTGAGATCCGTACGGAAGATATTAAAGTCGATACGTACAGGGCAAGCGGCGCCGGCGGCCAGCACGTCAATACGACAGACTCCGCCGTCAGGATCACCCACTTGCCGACAGGCGTCATCGTCACTTGTCAGACAGAGCGATCACAAATTAAAAACCGCGAACGTGCCATGAAAATGCTGAAATCGAAGCTGTATCAGCGCAGAATCGAGGAGCAGCAGGCACAGCTGGACGAAATTCGCGGCGAACAAAAAGAAATCGGCTGGGGAAGCCAGATCCGCTCATACGTTTTCCACCCGTATTCTCTAGTGAAGGATCATCGAACCAACACGGAAATGGGGAACGTGCAGGCGGTTATGGACGGAGACATTGACTCTTTCATTGACGCATATTTGCGTTCCAAGCTTTCCTAAATTGAAGAAAGGCGCATCCACATTGTGAGGATGTGCCTTTTTTGCGGGGAAAATTGCCTGAATCTGGGCAGCTTAAGCCGTAAGAAGCTTTGTCCCTCTGCCGCTTTATTCAATTAATACGTTATTTGGCTGTTATTTACTTACAGTATGCTAAATGCTATACTCTCGATTGGTAATGAATCGTGCGGAGGATGACAGACATGAATATGGACAAAACGAGATATCAATTGTTTACGGTGCTGCGTGACTACGGCTATATCCTGTTTGGATCAGCCGTCGTCGCTGTGACATTTAATATGTTTTTGCTTCCCAACCGGATTGCAGCCGGCGGAGTCAGCGGCATCAGCACCATTTTGCAATCGTTCGGCTTTGAAGCCGCCTATGTGCAATGGGCATTTAATATTCCTTTATTTATTGCCGGGGTTCTGGTACTCGGAGGAAAATTCGGCATCAAGACGCTTGTCGGGTCTGTTTTTCTCCCGTTTGTCGTATACGTGACGCGGGACATTGCTCCGGCGACAGAGAATCCGCTCTTGGCCGCCATTTTCGGCGGTGTCGGCATCGGAGTCGGGATCGGGATGGTCTTTCTCGGAAGGGGCTCGACAGGCGGCACTGCGCTGGCCGCGCAAATCATTCATAAGTACACCGGGCTGTCGCAAGGCAAATGTTTGGCGCTGATTGACGGAACGATCGTCCTGTCCGCGATGTTTGTTTTTAACATCGAACAGGGACTTTATGCTATGCTTGGCGTTTATATATCAAGCAAAACCATCGATGTCATCCAGGTCGGATTGAACCGTTCCAAAATGGCGATGATCATTACGAACCGGGAAGAGGAAGTTCGACATGCGGTACTGAATAAAATCGACAGGGGGATTACGAAAATATCAGCGGTCGGAGGCTATACAGATGATGAGCGGCCTATTTTGATGTGCGTGGTCGGCCAGACCGAGTTCACAAAGCTGAAACAACTCGTAAAACACATTGATGAGTCTGCATTTGTCATTGCGATGGATGCTTCAGAGGTGCTTGGCGAGGGTTTTAAACGCGCATAATCGAGGTTATAATAAAGGTTGACTTGTTAAAGGAGCTGACTTGAAAAAATGAAAATGAAGCTGTTTACTCTGTTTATGGCTGTTTCTTTTGTGCTGGCTGCCTGCGGCGGCAATAACAACGAAAGCAAAGAGAAAAATACAGGCGGGCAAGCAACTGCAACCGACGGGGAAGAGATTTACCAGCAAAACTGCACAGGCTGCCATGGTAAGGATTTGGCCGGCGGTTCCGCTCCGAGTTTGAAGGAAGTTGGCGGCAAGTATAAGGAAAGCGAAATTAAGGACATTGTAGTCAACGGCCGCGGCGGAATGCCTGGCAATCTTGTAGACGAAAAAGAAGCTGAAGCGGTCGCGAAGTGGCTTTCAGAGAAAAAGTAAGCATGCCTTGCCAGTCAGGAGGCGAAAAGAACCTTCTTCACGTTCAGGTGAAAAAGGTTCTTTTTTTGTTGAAAAGGTCTTTTTGCCTATTGGGAAAACGGAATTAACGGGTTCTTTTGTCTTAAATAAGGCCCAAAGTACAAATTTTTTGGCTGATTTTGCGTTTTTCCTATAACTTAGGTCGGCATTGAAACAAAACTGTAATATCATTTTGTCTAATCTTGACGTATAATGGGTGTTGTTGAAAAAGGGCTTGAATTAATACCATTTATCGTGAAATTGGCAGGGGACACAAAACGACAGGCCCTTTCGAAGAGTATGACCGTATAAACATAAAAGATTAGGTGATTACATGATCGAAATAAAAGATGTATATAAGACTTATTCCAACGGGGTCTCGGCGCTGAACGGAATAAGCATCTCTATATATCCCGGGGAATTTGTTTATGTTGTAGGACCGAGCGGAGCAGGAAAATCAACCTTCATTAAAATGATTTACCGCGAAGAAAAGCCTTCCAAAGGGAAGATTGTCATAAACAATAAAAATTTGGCGCAGCTCAAAGAAAAAGAGATTCCTTTTATCAGAAGGAAAATCGGCGTTGTATTCCAAGACTTTAAACTGCTGCCGAAGCTGACGGTGTTTGAAAATGTTGCATTTGCTTTAGAGGTCATCGGGGAGCGCCCAGAGGTGATCAGAAAAAAAGTGCTTGAAGTGCTTGATCTTGTCCAGCTGAAGCACAAAGCAAGGCAATTTCCTGATCAGCTGTCCGGAGGAGAACAGCAACGGGTTTCAATTGCGCGGTCAATCGTCAACGACCCTGATGTCGTGATCGCTGACGAGCCGACGGGAAACCTTGACCCTGAGACGTCTTGGGAAATCATGAAGACGCTCGAAGAGATCAACAACCGCGGAACAACAGTCGTTATGGCGACTCATAACAAAGAAATCGTAAACACCATGAAGAAACGGGTCATCGCAATCGAAGACGGGGTCATTGTGCGTGATGAAGCTAGAGGGGAGTATGGTTCTTATGATTAGAACTCTCGGACGGCATTTGCGCGAGAGCTTAAAATCTCTCGGGAGAAACGCGTGGATGACTTTCGCATCCATCAGTGCTGTAACAGTTACACTTATCTTGGTCGGCGTGTTCATGGTCATCATGCTGAACGTATACAATATGACATTAAAAGCCGAACAAGAAGTCGAAGTCAAAGTGCTGGTTGACTTAACGGCCAACCAGGATCAAAAAAATACATTGGAAAAAGAAATAAAGAAAATACCGGAAATCAGCAGTGTCAAATACTCATCTAAAGATGAAGAACTCAAAAACCTGAAAGACAGCTTTGGGGAAGACGGGAAATTCTTTGCGATGTTCGAGCAGGAAAACCCGCTGAACGATGCATTTGTCGTAAAAACAAAAGACCCTCAAGACACACCGAAAGCTGCCAAGAAGCTTGAGAAGCTGACCAATGTCTATAAGGTGACATACGGACAGGAGCAGGTAGACCGCTTGTTTAAAATCAGCAATGTCGCCAAAGTCATCGGGATTGCATTGGTCATCGGCCTGCTGTTTACGGCGATGTTTTTAATTTCTAATACGATCAAAATTACGATTTTTGCGAGACGCAAAGAAATCGAGATTATGAAACTTGTAGGTGCGACAAACTGGTTCATTCGCTGGCCATTTTTCATTGAAGGTTTGCTCTTGGGTGTATGCGGTTCTATCATTCCGATCGCTATTTTGCTCGGAACGTATCATCATGCCGTTCAGTGGATCGCTCCGAAAGTTCAAGGCACTTTCATACAGCTCTTGCCGTACAATCCGTTCGTCTTCCAGATTTCAGCGATCCTGGTGCTGATCGGAGCCGTTATCGGTGTATGGGGAAGCTTGATGTCGATTCGCAAATTCTTAAAAGTTTAAACCGGCGCTTTCGCCGGTTGTATCATGTTTAAAGCTGGGATGCCTGCAAAGCGCCGGGCTCCCTTGATTCTGAAGGCAAGGAGGAACCAAGGTTGAAAAGAAAGCTTATGACGCTGGGGCTGACCGCTGTGCTCGGATCGTCGGCAGTGCTGATCCCCTTAAAAAGCAACCATGCTTTAGCTTATGAAGACTTGGAGAAAAAAAAGAGCGACGTTCAAAGCAAAAAATCTGAAAACGAGTCAAAACTCGAAAAAACGAAACAGGAGCTTTCAGAGCTTGAATCAAAGGAAGCAAGCCTGAGAAGCGAGATCGAGAAAATCGACCGTAAGATGACGGACACGAATGAAAAGCTGGAAAAGAAAAATGAAGAAATCGATAAAACAAAGAAAAGCATCGAAGAGCTGAAAAAGCAAATAAAAAAGCTTAAAGAAAAGATTGAGAAACGCAATAAAATATTGAAAGACCGTGTTCGCTCAATGCAGGAAAACGGCGGTTCTGTTCAATACATAGATGTGCTTCTCGGCTCGAAAAGCTTCGGGGATTTCATCAGCCGCGCGGGTGCGGTTTCGACAATTGTAGAAGCTGATAAAGACCTGATGGAAGAGCAAAAACGCGATCTTCAGCTTGTCGAGGAAAAGGAAACTAAGCTGAGCAAGGATCTTGAAAGCCTTGAAAAAGCGCTCAAAGACCTGGAAGATTTAAAAAAGACGCTCGACAAGCAGCAAAAAGAGAAAGCAAATGTCATGAAAAAAGTGAAGCAAGATAAAGATCATGCACATGAAGAACTTGGTTCACTCGAAAATGAAGCAGAAATTTTAAAGCGCCAGGATGAAGCGATCAAAGCCGAAGAGGCGCATCGCAAAAAGCAGGAAGCTGAAGCGAGCCGCCAGGCTTCAAGCGGCCAATCGGAAGCTTCCTCATCTAAACCGTCGGCACCAAGCAGCTCAGGCTTTATCCGCCCTGCTTCCGGCACATTTACTTCCGGGTTCGGAAAGCGTTCGCTCGGAAATCACTTCGGCGTAGACATCGCCAAGCGCGGTTCAGGCGTTCCGATTTATGCGGCCGCCGCCGGAACGGTCTATAACGCCCATTACTCGTCCAGCTACGGCAATGTTGTGTTTATTACCCATAACATCAACGGGCAAACATATCAGACGGTCTACGCTCACATGTCTTCAATTAAAGTGCAGACAGGCCAGCGTGTTGAACAGGGACAAGTGATCGGAACGATGGGAAATACAGGCCAATCCTACGGGCAGCATCTTCACTTTGAAATTCATAAAGGCCTTTGGAACAACGCGAAATCCAATGCTGTTGATCCGGCCAATTATATACCGCTTTAAAATGAAAGCCGATTCGTCCGGAGATGGACTGAATCGGCTTTTTGTTATTCAAACTGGGTTTTTCTCAAAATTTATTCTTGTCAGAAAATAACACAAGGTATAGAATGAAAGTGACAACTGTCGACAGTCGACAATTTGAAATAGGGGATGATCCAATGAAAGTATTCAACATTGCCAGCATACCCGGTGACGGGGTAGGGAAAGAAGTCGTACCTGCTGCACAACGAGTTTTGAAAGCGGTTTCGGATGTTCACGGGGGACTCTCATTTCGGTTTACGGAGTTTCCATACAGCTGTGAGTATTATTTGGAACACGGGGAAATGATGCCTGATGACGGCTTGGAGCAGCTGAAAGAGTTCGACAGCATCTTTCTTGGGGCTGTAGGAAACAGCAAGCTTGTCCCCGACCATATTTCCCTGTGGGGGCTGCTCATTAAAATCCGCCGCGAATTTGAACAGGTCATCAACATTAGACCTGCGAAATATTTGCAAGGAATCAAGTCTCCGCTGGCCAACCCAAAAGATTTCGATCTGCTTGTCGTCAGGGAAAACAGTGAAGGGGAATACAGCTCGATCGGAGGCAGAATCTTCAGGGATGAAGATGAAATCGCCATTCAAAATGCCGTTTTTTCAAGAAAAGGGGCGGAGAGGGCGATGCGCTTTGCTTTTGAGTTGGCGGCTAAGCGGAAAAAGCATGTCACAAGCGCAACAAAGTCGAACGGAATCGTTTATTCAATGCCTTTTTGGGATGAAGTCTTTGAGAACACGGCAAAAGACTACCCCGATATTACCGCAGATTCGCAGCACATTGACGCGCTGTCGGCCTTTTTTGTAACGAGGCCAGAGAAGCTTGACGTCATTGTTGCCAGCAATTTATTCGGCGATATTTTGACCGATATCGGGGCGGCGATTATGGGAAGCATAGGTGTGGCGCCGGCCGCCAACATTAATGTAAACGGCAAATATCCATCTATGTTTGAGCCTGTGCACGGCTCTGCTCCGGACATCATCGGAAAAGGAATCGCCAATCCGATCGGCCAAATTTGGACGGCAAAAATGATGCTCGATCATTTCGGGGAAGAAGAACTCGGTGCAAGATTGCTTGACGTGATTGAAGACGTTCTAAAGAGCGGCTACTTAACGCCTGATATCGGCGGTTCAAGTACGACGGATGATGTGACAGAAGAAATCATCAAGCGCGTGAGGACCATATAAGCGAAAGCTGCCAGCACTCCGGCAGCTTTTTTTGCTGTGGAATGGAAAATCGATTACATGATACGGGCGGTTTTGGCGCATACTACATCAAGCAACAAAACATAGTGCAGGCAGAAGAGGAGGTATAGGATGAATCAGAAGATTGTGCGGCTCATCATTGCGCTCAGCCTGTTATGCGGCTTGGTAACAGGCGCCGGCCCGATTCCGTTACATGATGTCGTTTCAAAAGCATCAGCGGCTGAAGAAGCTGCAGCCAAAAGCACCGCTAGAAACGAATTGGAGAAAATTGAGAAAGCATATGACCTGATTTCAAATGAATATGTGGAGCAGGTCGACAGGGAAAAACTGTTGGAAGGAGCCATACAGGGCATGCTTTCAACATTGAATGACCCATACTCGGTCTATATGGATAAACAGACGGCAAAGCGGTTTTCAGATTCCCTTGATTCCTCTTTTGAAGGAATCGGTGCAGAAATCGGAATGGAAGACAGAAAAATCATTATCGTTTCTCCTTTTAAACAGTCTCCGGCAGAGAAAGCCGGATTAAAGCCGAACGATGAAATCATTAGCATCGACGGCGATTCCATGAGCGGAATGGATTTGAATGACGCCGTATTAAAGATCAGAGGCAAAAAGGGATCGACGGTTACACTGAAAGTTCACCGACCCGGAATGAAAGACCAGCTGACATTTACGATTAAGCGCGATGAAATCCCGCTGGAAACGGTGTTTGCTTCCATAAAGAAAGTACAGGATAAACCTGTCGGCTATATCGCAATATCTTCCTTTTCCGAACATACGGCAAAAGATTTTACTGCTGAACTGAAAAAGCTTGAGAAAAAGGGAATAAAAGGGCTCGTTTTGGATGTAAGAGGAAATCCGGGCGGGTACTTGCAAAGCGTGGAAGACATTTTAAAACATTTTGTGACAAAAGATCATCCGTATATACAAATCGCCGAAAGAAACGGAAATAAAAAACAATACTTCTCAAAATTAAAAGAGAAAAAACCATACCCTGTGAGCGTGATCACGGACAAGGGCAGCGCTTCGGCTTCGGAAATTCTTGCAGGCGCATTAAAAGAAGCCGAGGGCTACGACGTGGTTGGCGATCCTTCCTTTGGAAAGGGAACCGTCCAGCAGGCGGTGCCGATGGGAGACGGTAGCAATATTAAGCTGACGCTGTACAAATGGCTGACACCTAAAGGAAATTGGATCCATAAGCAGGGCATTCAGCCGACCGTTCCAGTCACGCAGCCTGCATATTTCTCGGCGGGGCCTTTACAGCTGAAAGAACCCCTCAAGCCGGATATGAACAACAATGAAATTAAGCGGGCGCAGTTCCTGCTGAAAGGACTCGGGTTTGTCCCCGGCCGGGAAGACGGCTATTACAATGAAAGCACAAAAAAAGCCGTCATGGCGTTTCAGGCAGCAAACAAGCTGAAGCAAACAGGGATCATTGACCAAAAAACGGCAAATACAATGAACCTGCGGATTGAGGAGAAAAAGATGGATGAAAAGAACGATCTTCAGCTGCAAGCCGCATTAAAAGTGCTGTTTAACAAAAAGTGAGGGCACGGGATGTCCTCACTTTTTTTATTCTCAGAAAGTAAATTCTCAATCTTTTTACCTAAAATTTTTGCTTTTTCATAAAAAAAACATTCATAATGAATAGAATTGACCCGATAACATAAGTATATGGGAGACTTTATAAGGATGTAAAGATGCAGTAAAAATGTAACTTTTGCAAGTTGTATAACATAGGAAAACTTTTTAAAATAGAACCAAAGCTTTTTCAAGAATTATAATGTGTGCATTTTTTTTGCGGAGAATGTTAGCGCTGTTTGCGTTCTTCGTCTCTGTTGGTGGAGTCGTCTGACGCTTGCGCTTTTCTTATATATAAATAATAAATGGGGGTACACGATTGAAAAGGGCAAGTATTGTGAGAGAGAAAAAATACTATGAATTAGTGGAGCAGTTAAAAGTTCGATCACAAGACGTTACGTTTTCCGCTACAAAGGCAGTAGGATTGCTTATGCTGTTCAGCAGATACCTCGTGAACTACACTTCGGTCGAAAGTGTGGAAGATATTAATGAGGATTGCGCGGAACTTTATTTCAACTACTTGATGGACAACCACAAGCGGCTCGGCATCAATCTGACCGACATCAAGCGGTCAATGCAGCTGATAGGAGATATTCTTGATGTCGAGGTCAATCATTACCTGAAAGATTTTTCTTTGTCGAATGTGACGCTTTGGATGAGCCAGGAGAAATAAACCTCACGTTTACCATACCCAAGCATTTTATTATTTGTTAGAATAATAATAAAATGCACCAGCTTGCCTAAAGGTGCCAGCATTTGTCGTCACGAATGCGCATGAAAAGCACCGGCGTTTAAGCATCATGACGAAAGTTTCTGCGGCTGACGGCTCAGGCATCCCGCCTGAACGGCCGCCCGTCATTTCCTCGTGCCGACGCTTTAGACAAGCTGGGTTTCCTTAAAATATCCAACGTTAAAAAGCTGCCGTGTTGAAGGCGGCCTGAAATGCTTGGCTGAGGCGGTGAACGTTCCCTTGTCAGTTGAAGAAAGCTTAATTGAACTTTTAAAAGGAGCAGGATTGTTCTTTTTGCACCCGCTCTTCTATTTTATGATGATTATGAGTCTTGCTTACGGCTATGCCCGGATCAAACGTGAAAGAAAGACGTTCCATACGCGTATTGAAGATATTTATGACGAGTTCAAATTTACATATTCCAAGGGACTTCTGGCAGGACTTGTACTGTCCATTGTTTCGTTCGGCTTGGGGCTGTATCTCCCGATGGGCATGCTGGTTTTAATAGCGGCGGTCAGCGTTGCCGCAGCTTTAACTTTCAGACAGAGTCTGCTGTCAGCGGCATATACGCTTGGCGTGAGCATCGTCGTTGGTTTATGTATTGAATACACCGGTTTCGGAGCGCTTGACGCGTTTCTGCCGCAGCTGTCCCTCGCGAATTGGTCGGCTGCTGCCGTCTTGCTCGGACTTCTGTTGGTGGCGGAAGGAGTGCTTGTCTATAAAACGGCACATATCAAAACGTCCCCTGCGATTGTCATGAGCACAAGGGGTCTCCCGATCGGACAGCAGATTGCGGGCAGAACCTGGCTTCTGCCGTTGTTTATTCTTATTCCGGGACATGCGATCGAATCATCTGTTCCGTGGTGGCCTGTTTTGTCATTTAACGGCGGCTTTGAGCTCTTGTGGATTCCGTATTTCATCGGCTTCGGCCAAAGGGTTCAAGGATCGCTTCCGATTGAAAGCATTAAAATTACAGCGAAGCGCATCAGCGTGCTTGGCATCATCATTCTGCTGATCGCGGCCGGAAGCATATGGTGGACTCCGCTTGCCGCCCTTGCCGCCGGAGCAGCGATCGCAGGAAGGGCCTTTTTATCCTGGAAGCAGCGGATGAACGACAATTCCGCCCCTTTCCATTTTTCAAAGAGAGACCAGGGCTTGATGGTGCTCGGGATTATTCCGAACACGCCGGCAGCCGATCTCGGTCTCAAGATCGGCGAAATCATCACGAAGGTCAACGGGATTGAAGTGAAAAATGCGGCGGACTTCTACGAAGCGCTCCAAAAGAACAGGGCTTTCTTCAAGCTTGAAGTCGTCGGTTTAAACAATGAGATTCGTTTTGAACAAAGAGCTTCTTATGAAGGGGAGCATCATGAGCTCGGCATCATCTTTGTAAAAGAAGAGGATGCGGTGATGAAGCATGCCGAGGCAGCAGCCTCAGCAGAAACAGAATAACCGATGTTAAAAAAGCGCCGCTTTCAGGCGCTTTTGCTTTTGCCTTGTTTCGAAACTTTTTGGTTGTCTTTTACAAAACGTTCCGCTAGGATGATGGATAGAACTCATTGAAGGAGAATGATTGATGAAAAGGGCTTTTCTCGCAGGTGCTTTCGTTTGTTTAATAGCTGTATTGGTTTCGGCTGCGGCCGGGGATTGGACGCTGATTTTCAAAGTTTCGGGAGCAGCCGGCCTAGGCGCGATTCTGTTGTCTGCTTTATGTTCGGGCGTATTTGTCAGCGGTGACCGGTTCAGGGGAAATCACGATGCAGAAACGAAAGAGCACGGGGAGTGGAACAGCAAGCTGGCAAACGCTCTCGCCATTTTCGCCATGCCAAACCTCCTGGCCGCCGGAATATCGTTCTTTTTCGCCTTTTAACGTCCGATTCCGAATAACGCGGCAAGATGATGGACAAAATGAATGAGTGTCCATGTTTGTCCGTTTCTTTGTTCTTTAATATAATCGAATAAGATCAAGAAACGTGAGGAGGGTTTTTGTGTTTACAAAAGCCGTTTTTGCACTGATATTTCCTTTTATTCTTGTCTTGTTTTTTACAAGGGTGACCTATAACCATTACGTCGGAATTGCGCTCACTGCAGCGCTGTTGTTCGCTTCATATTTAAAAGGTTATACGGAAACCTTTTTTATTGTAGGACTTGATATCGCCTCGCTCGTCGCCGGTTCGCTCTATGCGGCAAAAAAGGCGGGCGAAAAGAAGGAAGACTCATAGAAACCGTAAGATTGATTGCCGTGAAGCCCTGCTTTTGATGACAAAAAGGAGGGGTTTTTTGATAGATCAGAAATCGCCGGCTTTTGTGGGAAAACACAAAAACCGAACTTTAGTTCGTATTTTTGCTTCGGGTGTGTTAAAATAATAAACAGGAAGATTTCGTAAAGAAACGGAGGCTTTTATGTGAAAGACCGCTTTGAATTAGTCTCGAATTATCAGCCCCAGGGGGATCAGCCGAAAGCGATTGATCAGCTTGTCAAAGGAATCAATGAAGGCAGAAAGCATCAGACGCTTTTGGGGGCAACCGGTACTGGAAAGACGTTTACGATGTCGAACGTGATTAAAGAGGTCAACAAACCGACTCTCGTCATCGCCCACAACAAAACGTTAGCCGGGCAGCTTTACAGCGAGTTTAAAGAATTTTTCCCCAACAACGCAGTCGAATATTTTGTCAGCTATTATGACTATTACCAGCCTGAGGCCTACGTGCCCCAGACTGATACATTTATCGAAAAAGATGCCAGCATTAACGATGAGATTGATAAATTAAGGCACTCTGCCACGTCTGCTCTTTTTGAACGCAAAGATGTCATCATTGTGGCGAGTGTCTCTTGTATTTACGGCTTGGGTTCTCCTGAGGAATACAGGGAAATGGTGCTCTCGCTCAGAACGGAAATGGAAATCGAGCGGAATGAGCTGCTCAGAAAGCTCGTTGACATCCAATATGCGCGGAATGACATCGATTTTCAGCGCGGAACATTCAGGGTGCGCGGCGATGTCGTCGAGATCTTTCCGGCTTCAAGGGATGAGCACTGCGTCCGAGTTGAATTTTTCGGGGACGAAATCGAACGGATCAGGGAAGTGGATGCCCTGACTGGCGAAATTTTAGGGGAGAGGGAACACGTCGCGATCTTCCCGGCTTCCCACTTCGTCACCCGGGAAGAAAAGATGAAGAAAGCGATCATAAACATTGAAGAGGAGCTGGAAGAGCGCCTCAAAGCGCTTCGTGAAGAAGGCAAGCTCCTTGAAGCGCAGCGTCTGGAACAGCGGACGAGATACGATTTGGAAATGATGCGCGAAATGGGCTTTTGCTCGGGCATCGAAAACTATTCAAGACATTTGACGCTTCGTCCGGCAGGTTCGACTCCATATACGCTGCTCGATTACTTTCCGGATGATTTCCTGATGGTCATAGATGAGTCGCATGTCACCATACCGCAGATCAGAGGAATGTACAACGGAGACCAGGCGAGAAAACAGGTTCTCGTCGATCATGGATTCAGGCTGCCTTCCGCTTTGGATAACCGTCCGCTCAGGTTTGAAGAGTTTGAAAAGCACATTCACAACATCGTGTATGTGTCGGCTACGCCGGGGCCTTATGAACTTGAGCATACGCCTGAAATGGTAGAGCAGATCATCCGGCCGACAGGGCTGCTCGATCCGATTATTGAGGTAAGGCCGATTGAAGGGCAGATCGATGATCTGATCGGTGAAATCCAGCAGAGAATCGAGCGGAATGAACGCGTCCTCGTCACGACGCTGACGAAAAAAATGTCCGAGGATTTGACGGATTATCTGAAGGAAATCGGTATCAAGGTCACGTACCTGCATTCAGAGATTAAAACGCTGGAGCGGATCGAGATCATACGCGACCTTCGCCTCGGCAAGCATGACGTTCTCGTCGGCATCAACCTGCTGAGGGAAGGACTCGATATTCCTGAGGTTTCACTCGTCGCCATTCTTGACGCAGACAAAGAAGGCTTTTTGCGGTCCGAACGCTCGCTCATCCAAACGATCGGCCGCGCCGCCAGAAATGCCGAAGGCCGCGTAATCATGTATGCCGACAAAATCACCAACTCGATGGAAATCGCAATCAATGAAACGAAGCGCCGCCGCGAACAGCAGGAGGCTTATAATGAGAAACACGGCATTACGCCGAAAACGATCAACAAAAAGATCAGGGACGTCATCCGGGCAACTCATGCTGCTGAAGACCAGGAAGAATATCAAGTGAAAGAGGAGCCGAAGCTTTCGAAGATGACGAAGAAAGAGCGGGAAAAAGTGATCGCTCAAATGGAAAGCGACATGAAGGAAGCGGCAAAAGCGCTTGACTTTGAACGCGCCGCCGAGCTTCGCGACTTGCTCCTAGAGTTAAAATCGGAAGGATGAATAGAAAATGGCAACGAAACGAATTGAGGTGAAAGGTGCAAGGGCCCATAACCTGAAAAATATCGATGTCTCTATTCCGAGGGATCAGCTTGTCGTTTTGACAGGTCTTTCGGGATCAGGGAAATCATCCCTTGCGTTCGATACGATATATGCAGAGGGGCAGCGGCGCTATGTCGAGTCTCTCTCCGCATATGCCCGCCAGTTTTTAGGACAGATGGACAAACCCGACGTCGATGCGATTGAAGGCCTGTCGCCGGCGATCAGCATCGATCAGAAAACAACGAGCCGGAACCCCCGGTCGACAGTCGGAACGGTGACGGAAATCTACGATTATCTCCGGCTGCTGTTTGCCAGAATCGGAAAGCCGGTTTGCCCTGTTCACGGCATTGAAATTACCTCGCAAACGATCGAACAGATGACGGACAGAATTTTGGATTATCCCGAGCGGACGAAGATCCAGGTGCTTGCGCCGATCGTCTCGGGAAGAAAAGGATCGCACGTGAAAGTGCTCGAACAAATCAGAAAACAAGGCTATGTGAGAGTCCGGATCGACGGCGAAATGAACGACCTCTCAGAGGACATCGAGCTCGAAAAGAATAAAAAGCATTCGATCGAAGTCGTCGTCGACCGCATCGTCATAAAAGAAGGCGTAACCGCCCGTCTCACAGACTCGCTCGAAACGGCGCTCCGCCTCGGCGAAGGCCGTGTGATCATCGACGTGATCGGGCAGGAAGAGCTGCTGTTCAGCGAGCACCATGCCTGTCCGCACTGCGGTTTTTCAATTGGGGAACTGGAGCCGAGGATGTTTTCTTTCAACAGCCCGTTCGGCGCATGTCCGAGCTGCGACGGCCTCGGGTCCAAGCTGGAAGTCGATGTAGAGCTCGTCATTCCAAACGATGAGCTGTCTCTAAAGGAGAATGCGATTGCACCTTGGGAACCGCAGAGCTCCCAATATTATCCGAAGCTGCTTGAAGCGGTATGCAGCCACTATGGAATCGATATGGATATTCCGGTCAGAGACCTGCCGAAGCACCACCTTGAGAAAATCCTCTACGGCAGCGGAGGCGAGCAGATTTATTTCAGATATGAAAACGACTTCGGACAAGTCCGGGAAAACTACATTGAGTTCGAAGGCGTCATCCGCAATATCGAAAGGCGCTATAAAGAAACCAGCTCGGATTATGTTCGTGAACTGATGGAAAAATATATGGCTAATCAGCCGTGCCCTTCATGCAAAGGCTACCGTCTGAAAAAGGAATCCCTCGCCGTGCTGATTAACGGCCTTCACATCGGTAAGATAACCGAAATGTCGGTAGCTAACGCCCTTCAATTTTTCCGTGAACTTGATCTTTCAGAAAAAGACATGAAGATCGCCAACCTCATTTTGCGGGAGATTGAAGAAAGGCTCGGATTCTTGAACAATGTCGGGCTTGACTATTTGACGCTCAGCCGCGCAGCCGGCACTCTGTCGGGGGGAGAAGCGCAGCGGATCAGGCTTGCAACGCAAATCGGCTCAAGGCTGACCGGTGTCCTTTACATCCTTGATGAGCCGTCAATCGGTCTTCATCAACGCGATAACGACCGCCTGATTGAGACGCTCAAAAACATGAGGGATATCGGAAACACATTGATCGTCGTCGAGCATGACGAGGATACAATGCTTGCCGCCGATTATTTAATCGATATCGGGCCCGGCGCGGGTGTACACGGGGGAGAAGTAATCTCCGCCGGAACGCCGGAAGAAGTGATGAACGATGATCAATCTCTGACAGGGCAATATCTTTCAGGGAAAAAATTCATTCCTCTTCCTGCCGAGAGAAGAAAGCCTGACAACCGCTTTATCGAGGTAAAAGGGGCAAAGGAAAACAACTTGAAAAATGTTTCCGTGAAATTTCCGCTCGGCGTGTTCACAGCTGTTACCGGGGTATCGGGATCAGGGAAAAGCACGCTCGTTAATGAAATTCTCCACAAAACGCTGGCTCAGAAGCTGCATCGGGCTAAGACGAAACCGGGAGAATACAAAGAAATAAAAGGAATCGAGCACCTCGATAAAGTGATCGATATTGACCAGTCTCCGATCGGCCGGACGCCGAGGTCAAATCCGGCCACATATACCGGCGTGTTCGATGACATCCGCGACGTGTTTGCCCAGACGAATGAAGCGAAAGTCAGAGGATACAAGAAAGGGCGCTTCAGCTTTAACGTCAAAGGCGGACGCTGTGAGGCCTGCAAAGGCGACGGAATCATTAAAATCGAGATGCACTTCCTGCCCGATGTATACGTTCCTTGTGAGGTTTGCCACGGAAAGAGATACAACCGTGAAACGCTTCAGGTTACGTACAAAGGCAAAAATATCTCTGACGTGCTTGAGATGACGGTCGAGAATGCCGTTCAATTTTTTGAGAACATCCCGAAAATCAAGCGCAAGCTGCAGACCCTCTATGATGTCGGTCTTGGCTATATTACGCTCGGACAGCCGGCTACAACGCTTTCCGGGGGAGAAGCGCAGCGGGTCAAATTGGCATCTGAACTTCACCGCCGTTCAACGGGAAGATCCCTTTATAT
The DNA here is from genome assembly GCF_000011645.1 of Bacillus licheniformis DSM 13 = ATCC 14580. GTDB lineage: Bacteria > Bacillota > Bacilli > Bacillales > Bacillaceae > Bacillus > Bacillus licheniformis. The sequence goes on along the minus strand of NC_006270.3, from coordinate 3,578,159 downwards.
TTTGGACGAGCCGACGACAGGACTGCACGTCGATGATATCGCAAGGCTTTTGGCCGTTCTGCAGCGCCTGGTCGACAATGGAGATACAGTGCTTGTAATCGAACACAATCTAGATATTATAAAAGCGGCTGATTATTTGATCGACTTGGGTCCTGAAGGCGGAGACGGCGGGGGAATGATCGTGGCTGCCGGACCTCCCGAAGAAGTCGTGAAAGTCGAAGGGTCATATACCGGCCGTTATTTAAAACCGATCATTGAACGCGACAAAAACAGAATGAAGAAGCGGCTTCAAGAAAAAGAAGCTGTCAGACCGTAAAGAAAAAGCTGCCGATGTCACGTCGGCAGCTTTTTCAATGGCCGAATGATCCGCGGCAAGCTTTGTTCAAAAAGATTTTCATTGCTCTTTTATTCAATAGCTGTTATAACGTAAAAAAACAAACAATAAAGGGGGATGGGGTGATGAAGATCGATCGCATGGATCATTTGGTACTGACTGTAAAAGACATTGATGCGACATGTGATTTTTACAGCCGTGTGCCGGGGTTGAATGCGGTCACTTTTCGAGAAGGAAGAAAAGCGCGACATTCGGCAGGCAAAAAATAAACCTCCACGAAGCCGGAAAATAGTTTGAGCCGAAGGCACAGCACCCGATGCCCGGCTCCGCAGACCTGTGTTTCATACAAATGCCGGCATTGATGATGTGATTCGTCATCTGGAGGGGCTGTCCATTAAAATTGAAGAAGGCCCCGCAGAGCGAATGGGCGCTGAAGGGCCGGTCGTTTCGGTTTATATCAGAGATCCCGACGGAAATCTGGTTGAAATATCATGAAAACGGTTAACGTTCAGTCCGGCTGATGTGTTTGGTCGCTTCACTCATACTGTTTAAAATATGGGTGCTGCTGCTGTTCAGCAGAACCTTTAAATAGCGGATTTCGCTGGAAAGCGGAGGAGCGGAATTGATCGATTCCAATCGGTTCACGATCTCCTGATTCATCCTTTTTTGTTCCTGAATCAGACTAAGAAGCTGGGAGGCGGATGAGGCGTATACTTCCGATTTCTGTTTCATAACGCTCGCTCCTTTTCATTGGCTTTGCCACATATTTTAAAGGGTTATAAAAAAAGAATCTATTCATAAAATCTAAAAAAATAAATTTGCGAAGTTTGACGCACGCCGATCGAATGAAAATGAAACCTAAAGGCCATGATACACGTAAACTAAGTATAAGGTCACTGTACATTAGACTCACAAAGAACGGTTTACATCATAAGGAGTGTTATGTATGACGAGAAACAACGCGCTGATTTCTTCAATTTGTTATTTTAGTGTTTTTTTTGCCCCGCTTATTTTGCCAATCGCAGCGTATTTTATAACAGATGATCAAGAAACGAAAAAGCATGCGATGCGTTCGCTTATTTCGCATATTATTCCGTTTATAAGCGTAGTCATATTGGCAGCAGGCGCGATAAGCGGTACGCTTATCTTTGGTGACGGCGGTTATTTGGCGGTCATTTTCATGATCGGAGGTTTCGTTTTTTTCGGGATCATCAGTTTGATTATTGTGGTCTGGAACGTAGTTCAAGGGATTAAAATGCTGACTCAGGCCTAAAAGAAGGAGAACGGGGGAGCTTTTCATGAAGCATGAGAAAGAACGAATTTTAAAATTGGTCGAGGAAGGAAAGCTGTCTGCAAAAGAGGCGCTGATCCTGATCGAAAAACTTGAAGAAGACTACAAGGAAACCGAGAGCAAGGTGACAGCCCTGTCTGAGGATGTCATTGATTCGGAGGACTTCTACAGCGAAAAGAAAAAAGAACCGAAGCCTTCGATCGGTTCAAAACTGTTCGAATGGATTGATACCGCTGTAAAAAAAGTAAAAGAAGCAGACTTGGATTTGAATTTCGGGCACTCGTACGATGTCCAGCATATATTCCAGTTTAAAGACACTGATTTTTCGACTCTGGATATTCAGCTTGCCAACGGCAGCGTCAACCTTGTACCATGGAGCGATTCCGACATCAGAGTCGAATGCCAGGCAAAAGTGTACCGGGCTGAAAATCAGGATGAAGCAAGGCAGGCTTTTCTCCAGCATATCGACTGCGGTGTGGAAGGCGATAAGTTCATGATCCGTACCGAGAAAAAAACGATGAAGACCAACCTTACCGTCTATATACCGGACAAAGAGTACGGCAAAATCCGCTTTAAACTGTTTAACGGCCCGGTCAGAGGGGAACATTTAAACGTAAAAGAGCTGTCCGCCAAAACGACGAACGGCGTGCTGTCGTTCTCTGCTCTCACGGCAGGAAAAGCTTCATTGGAAACTGCAAATGGACAAATCAAACTAGCCGACCATACTTGCGGAGAGATTGAAGCGGAAACCATCAATGGATTGATCGACCTTAAAGGTTCATGCGAGGCGCTTGACCTGCAGAGCTTTAACGGCAATATCGCGGCAACAGTCAAAAATCCGCACTGCCGGACGGCATATGTGAAAACAACGACTGGAAGCGTAGAGTTGAATGTTCCCCGGGACTGCGCTGTTACAGCGGAGCTGAAAAGCAATCTCGGTTCTCTGTCTCATGATCTTTCAGATGCAGAAATTTTAAAGGAAAAAAACGAGACAATCCAGAAGGAAATGTACCTAAAAGCAAATCAAAATCATGATCATAGCATGACCGTGTTTTTGGAATCGAAGACAGGATCGATCCATTTAAACCATACACAGGAGTGATACAATGAAAAGGCTATTTCGATCCGAAACAGACAGAAAGATTGCCGGGGTCGTCGGAGGTCTTGCTGAATATTTAAATATGGATGCGTCATTGCTGAGAATCATTACGGTTCTATTATTTATATTTTCGACCGGAGTTCCCGTCCTGCTGATTTATATTGTCTGGGTATTCCTTGTGCCGAATGAAGGAGACGTCAACAGATGATGAGATGGATTATAAACGTTCTTGTCAATGCCTTATTATTAATTGTCATTGCCGGTTACTTTGATGCGGTTCACGTCAGAAGCATCGGAGCAGCCATTACGGCAAGCTTGATTTTATCCATCTTAAATATGTTTGTGAAGCCCGTGCTGGTGATTTTGACGCTGCCCGTCACAGTAATTACGCTAGGTTTATTTTTGTTTATCATCAATGCGATCACTCTTTATATGACCGCGTCCATTATGGGGGACAGTTTTGACCTGGACGGCTTTGGGACAGCCATTTTTGCGTCGATCGTCCTGTCGGTTTTTCACTTGCTCATTCAAAAAGCAATTATCGAACCGATGTCCAGAAAATAAGTTGAAGTCTGATGAATCATCAGGCTTCTTTTTTTTGCCCGGATGTCTCTTTCATAAAAATGATCTGTAAAGGCAAAATACGAAAGGGAGGTAGACGATGAAAAAGTACAGAAATCGCCAAACCCTTTTATTGTTGGCCGCAGTTTTACTTTTTGCCTTGCAGATCCCGATTTCGTCCGCATCGGGTGAAGAGCATATTCAGCCTGGTTCACCGGTTATCAGGCATACTCCTGTTGAACAAGTTCAAAAAGGAGATGACATATATTTTTCCGCGCAGGCGGCCGCCGACACGGTCATTTTATATTACAAGCAGCATGACGAATTGCCGTATCGGGCGATTCCGATGGAAGTTGAGCCGGGCAGACAGAACGCCTATATTGCCAAATTGGAAAGCGAATCCATAGCATCCGGCAAAGTCCAGTACTACATTGAAGCTCAAGTCGGCGACTCCTCTGTGAAGACGGATGTGTATACTGTCGCCCTGAAAGGCATGCGTACAGATACACAAAAGCTTCCGGAGCTGTTGATCACGGAAATGGTAGTCGACACGTCAAACACCGGTGGAAAGGACGGCTATGAATTTATTGAAGTTTATAACAATACCAATAAAGCTGTTCATCTGAACAGCTACAAAATCAAGTACAGACATCCTGAAAAGGGCAAGGAATCAGACGTCATCTGGCCTTTTGAGCACGATGATGTGGCGATTCCTTCCGGTCAAACACACGTGTTTTGGGTGAAAAACCGCTCAAACGGTCATCTGACGGAAAGTGATTTCAATCGGTATTACGGTGTTCACCTTCGTGAAGGCAAAACGCTTACTGCTCTCAAAGGGGGCGGCATGGAGAATACGGCGCCGAGAGAGGTGATCATCTGCACAAACAGCGGAGAAGAGGTCGCATCCGCCCGTTATCAAAGCGAGCCGGATAAAACCGATGTCGCCAAAAATAAAGCGCTTCTGTATCGATATCCGCTGGACGGAACGAAGCATATGAAAATCATATCGGCCGGGGAAGAAAAACCGTCGCCTGGTTCGCTTCTGAAGACGCAGGCACCTTCACAGACGGTGACGGTTATGCCGGACAGAGAAAAGCCGGAGATCCATGATATGACGGATCATCAAGCTGTAAAACCGGGTGAAACGATCCAGCTCTTAGCTGATATGAAAGACAATCGGCAAGTGAAGCAGGCGCAGTTTTTCTACCGCATGAATGATGATGAGCGGTTTACCGAAGTCCGTGTTGAAAAAAGCCGCAATGACGGCCTGTACCGCCACAATATCTATTTTGCCGAACTCATTGGCAAAGAAAAAGTGGAGTACTATATGCGGGCCGGTGATGGATCAAATGTTTCGTCGACTGAAAAGAAAACGATACCGCTCGAACAGCGCATTTTGAAGGGACTCAGGCTGAATGTAAGCGAAGGCGGAACCGTTTCCGGAAAAATGCTGTTGAAAGCCACATCAGAAAAGCCGCCTTCTGAAACGACAATTCGTATTGACGGGATTGAACAAAAAGAAGGTGAACCGGCGCTTGAAAAAAAAGCCTACTTTGCTTTCGATGTCAATCAAACGAATCTGTATTTTAAAAATGCTGTAACGATCGGCAGGAGAGTTCAAAAAGTTTTTGACGATTCGCGCCGCCGGTATGCGACAATTACGGTCCCGGTTTCTCCGGATGAATTTAAAAAAGGAAAGCCGTTTTCGATTAAAGTTCGTTCAGGCACGAAATCAACACCATTTGAACAAACTGCAGAAGAAAACAGGGATGATTTTGTCCTCAAGAACCCCCGCCTCATACTCGCGGATGGGACCATCATCCGCGATGAGCGATACGACGATCCGAAAGCCGAGCTTCCGGCCGGTGACGGCCCTGGGGCGCATGAATGGTATGAATTCCGTTTTACGATTCCGGAAGCCAAGTTTGCATCGCTTGCGAGTCAATGGCATACACGCGCCTGGAACGAAGGGCAGCACATCGTTGAAGCGGAGAATGGCGAAGAAAGGCTCATCCGCAGGGTAACGGTCGATAACACAGGTCCTGAGATCAAAACGTCATTAAAAGACGGCAGGACGTATAAAGGGTCGTTTGAGATCAATGCGGCCGCACACGATAAATGGAGCGGGATGAAAAGCATAAAAGCCTTTCTTGACGGCAAAAAGATTGCGCTTCCCTATCTCGTATCTTCTGCCCGCCTGGATGCGGGAAAGCACGAGTTGAAAATAAAAGCGGAGGACAGCGCCGGCAACCTGTCAATCGTAAAAAAGGCATTTTACATTAAAGAGGAAAAGCCGGACAAGCCCGCTCGGGTCAAAAATACACCCGGCAGCACACATGCTAAGCTCGCCGTCCGCGTCAAGGACCCGACAAAAGATAAGATGAAAGTGTCATTCCATCAGGGATTTCAGTACACAGTAAAAGACGAAGAGCATGTTGATGTGTCAGCGAACGAAAGCGGGACGGAACCTCCGCAAAGCTTTGCGGTCAGGGGGGAAAAGGCGCTGACAAAAGAAGAGCGCAGCGGCATGTCCGCACTTGACGGAAAAGGTTTTGAAACCTCATCAACAACAAAGTTTCCGTACCATCGCTTTGATGTAAAAGTGGATGAAAATACGGGGCCGAACGACAAGGTGGAAGTGCTGTGGCGCGGGAGTTCGCTTCCCGGCAGAAAAGTCTCCATGTTCGCCTGGAACTGGGCCAGCAAGAGGTGGGAGACGCTTGCATTCCATGTTGCAAAGGATGGCAAACCTTTTACCCTCAAAGGAAGCATAAAAGCCGCCGATTATATCCGCCAATCCAAGGCGAGCATCATCATTCAGGATCAAATTCAGCTTTCGCAAAATGACTATACATTTGTGTGGATGTCTGATACGCAATATTATTCGGAAAGCTATCCGCACATTTTTGAACGTCAGGTCAAGTGGATCGCGGAACAAAAGGACAAGCTGAACATTCAGTACGTCTTTCATACGGGGGATCTTGTGGATGAAGCGGATCAGCCGCTGCAATGGAAGCGCGCCGACCAGTTCATGAAAGTTCTCGACGACAATCAAGTTCCATACGGCGTGCTGGCGGGCAATCACGATGTCAGCCATAAAGACCGGTCATATTTGAAATTCGGCAGGTACTTCGGGGAGAGGCGTTTTAAACAAAAACCGCATTACGGCGGGTCTTATCAGAATAACAAAGGGCATTACGACCTCATTTCCAGCGGGGGCAACGACTATATCATGGTGTCGATGGGGTGGGGAATCGGAAAAAAAGAACTGCAGTGGATAGATGATGTTCTGAAACGCCATCCCGATCGAAAAGCGATTTTGGCATTTCACGAGTTTTTGCTTGTCAGCGGAAGCAGAAGTCCAATCGGGGAGAAAATATTTGAACAGATCATCAAGCGGAATCCGAATGTGATTGCCGTATTGAGCGGTCACTATCACAGCTCCAACTTAAAAGTCGACAAGCTTGATGATAACGGGGACGGCAAGCCGGATCGCAAGGTTTATCAAATGCTTGCCGACTATCAGGGCGGTCCTGAAGGAGGCCAAGGTTATTTAAGAATTCTCCATGTGGATCCGAAGCATGACACGATCCATGTCAAAACGTATTCGCCATATCTTGATGACTATAACTTTTATGATCCGCACCAATTTGGCCCGAAGGACGAGTTCAACATTAAAACGGATCTGAAACCGAGGAAGAAAAAGGTTAAAACCGATTATTTTGAGCTGAATGTCTTTTCGAACAAGGAAATTGGGAAAGCAAAAACGGTGAAAAGCGGAAAGACGGCTTCCGTGACGTGGAAAGATTTGCAGCCGAATACAACCTATTTCTGGTACGCCGCAGCTTCAGATCAATACGGCGGCAACAGCAGGTCTCAAATGTGGAGATTGACGACAAAAGACGATGGCATGAAATCCTTTTTAATAGATCAAACAGCCGGGGCGGGCTCGGCCCTGAGGCAATTGTCGGGGAGCCCCCCGCCGGCCGGGATGATTTTAAAGAAAGGGACAAACCTCCCAATTGCTGAAATCAGCTTGTGGCTGGCGGCGGTTTTCCTTTGCGAACGCAAAAAGCATTTGTTTTCCTAAGAGGGAGCAAATGCTTTTTAGTTTGTCACGTCTTTTTTTAGACGGCTTGCCGTGTCGGTTTGTTTTTTCCTATAAAGCGATAAAACGCTGACAGAAGCAATGACTGCAAGTGAAAGGACGGCGGCTGTGAAGTAGAGGTTAAAAAACCCCGCTCCCACACTTTCATGGATCGCTTCGCTTATGATGTCTTTTACTTTTGGGTCGGAAATTTGGCTGAGGGATTCGCTCAGCCTTGATACGTCCGTCTCACCGCCTGCAAACCCCTTCAGAGTGATCCCTGCATCATTCAGCTTATGTTTGATATGTGTGCCGATATTTTCGTAGCCGGCCGTTATATATCCTGCATACAGCGCGGGCGCCAAGGTCATCCCCATCTGCCTGACGAGCGATAATGTACCGAGCGCTGTCCCGTAATCCTGTTTTGCCGCCTCGGATACAAGCATATTTAACGGCGCGCCTAACAGAAAGCCAAAACCGACCCCTGCGATGATGCTTGCCAAAACAAATTCCCACTTCTCTGTCACCCAGGAGGACAAGAGCAAAAACCCGGCGAACGAAATGACGCCAGAGAGCCGGGCCGCCTTTACCGGTCCTTTTCGATCGGCGAGCATTCCGCCGAGCCCGGCTCCTATCCCTGAAGCCAGCGCAAGAGGCGTCATCCAATACCCCGCTTTTTCAGGAGCGACGTGCAAATATTGTTCCGCATATGCAGGAATAAAAATAACGGCTGCCAAGAGTCCGCCGGATAAAAATCCGATAAAAAGCGTCCATTGAAACACCTTGTTTTTTAATAAACTGTAGGCAAGGATCGGGTCGCCTCCCTTCAGCTCTACGCGCTTTTCGTAAAAAATGAGTCCCGCAAACAGCGCGCAGCCGATCAGGAGAAAAAAGTAAACCTTTGGATCGGACAAGACGGCAGACAGGCGCTGTCCGTTTATATTCGTTATTCCGTACATCACAGCTAAAATCGCAAGAGACAATATCACAGTTCCGGCCAGATCTAGGGGTTTTCGTGTTCCGCCTTTTGTCTCCTTCATCAATGGAACGCTGAGGATGATCAGTGCTGCGGCAATCGGAAGGTTGATCAAAAACAGCCAGTGCCAGCTTCCGGTCATATCCAAAATAAAGCTGCCGATATTCGGACCGAGCACTGCCGCGATTCCGTTCATCGCACCTAAAAGCCCCAAGGCGGTTCCCTGTTTTTCTTTAGGCAGCGCAGTGAGAATATGCGAGCTCCCGATAATAAAGATTCCGCCTCCGCCAAGCGATTGAATCAGCCTCGCCAACAAGAACATCGGGAAGTTTTGGCTCAATGCAACGAGCAGCGAACCGGCGCCAAACAGCAAGACTTCGATGATAAACAGCTTTTTGCGTCCATACCGGTCAGACAGCTTTCCGACGATCGGAACGCTGACTGCCAAACCGAGCGTATAAAGCGTGATGCCCCATGCTCCCCATGAGGGGGATACTTGAAAAGAATCATTGATTGTCGTCAGTGCCGCTGAAATGATGCCGTTGTCTAAAGCAGCCATAAACACGCCGATCGTAAACAATAATACAGCCCACTTTTGGTTCACGCCACGTATCCTCCTTTTTCATTAACTTCGAATGAATAATTCACTTTGAATGAATTATTTTTATCATCCTTAAAAAAGCACGTTTTGTCAAAAGAAATTTTTCAACAAAAAAAGCTGCACCGGTTTCCGGGCAGCTTGTCTATTCATCATCGGCTTTTAACGCTTTTTCAAGAATTGTAAGGCCTTCATTCACTTTGTTTTTTTCCTGTTCATTCAGCTTCTGAAGCGCTCTTTTGAGCTTTTCATGCCCTTTTTTGTAAAGGCTCCGAAAAATCCCCTTCGCATCTTCGGTTAATTCAACCACAATCGTTCGCCGGTCTTGCTCGGAATGTGTTCTTTTGATAAAGTTCGCCTGTTCAAGGCGGCTGAGCAGTCCGGTCATATTCGAAAGGGAAGCTCCCATTTTTTCGGCGATTTCTGAGACTTTCAGTGTGCCGTGGTTGTTCAGAAGCATTAAAACCTTCATTTGCGGCATGCTGAGATCGAGCTTCATCCATTCGGAGACATCCCCCAAGCCGGCAGCAGTCAGTACTTTCATATAAAGAACCCATGTCTCTTTTTCTTCCGGTGTCAAAATGTCTTCGTTCAGCACGGTTGTATCATGAATATTGTATTTCAACGGTTCTTCACTTCCTTTTCGCGTTCCTCTTTACATACTACTGATTTTTCGCTTTGAAAGAAAGCACTTCATCGAAGTGTCAAGGGGGCCATTTTCAAAAAATGTTTTAGGTTCATTTTGAAAGTGATAGAATAAAGCTGAATGTCTAGTTCTTCATCTGAGAAGAGGAGGGTGCATCAATCGTGCCGAAAGTTCGAACAAAAGATGTGATGGATAAATTTAAGCTTGAGCTCATCAGCGGAGAAGAAGGGATCAACCGCCCGATTACGATGAGCGATTTATCAAGACCGGGCCTTGAAATGGCTGGTTATTTTACATACTATCCAAAAGAGAGGGTTCAGCTGCTGGGGAAGACTGAGATTACCTTTTTTGAAAAGCTTCCAGAGGAGGAAAAAAAGCAGCGGATGCTGTCGTTATGCACGGAAATTACACCGGCTATCATCCTTTCCCGTGATTTGCCGATTCCGCCTGAACTCGTGGAGGCATCCGAAGAAAACGGCGTGCCTGTGCTTCGTTCCCCATTAAAGACGACGCGCCTGACGAGCCGTCTGACGAATTTTCTTGAAAGCCAGCTGGCTCCGACAACTGCGATTCACGGCGTCCTCGTCGACGTTTACGGCGTCGGGGTGCTCATTATCGGAAAGAGCGGGGTTGGAAAAAGCGAAACGGCTTTGGAGCTTGTCAAAAGAGGCCATCGCCTTGTGGCGGATGACTGCGTTGAGATCAGACAGGAAGACCAGGATACATTGATCGGAAGCGCGCCTGAATTAATTGAGCATCTCCTGGAAATCAGAGGTCTTGGCATTATCAATGTCATGACGTTATTTGGCGCGGGGGCGGTCAGAAGCTTTAAACGAATTACCCTTGTCATGAGCCTGGAGCTTTGGGAGCAAGGAAAGCAGTACGACCGCTTAGGGCTTGAAGAAGAAACAATGAAAATTATTGATACAGACGTTCCAAAGCTGACAATTCCGGTTCGTCCGGGAAGAAACCTTGCCGTCATCATCGAAGTGGCCGCAATGAACTTCAGACTGAAGAGAATGGGGCTGAATGCCGCGGAGCAATTTACCCATAAGCTTGCGGATGTAATTGAAGATGGTGAGCTTGAAGAATAGGAGCTGACAATATGAATGAAACGATTGAACCATTAAATCCGATTGCTTTTCAACTGGGGCCGATCGCTGTCCATTGGTACGGTATTATCATCGGCCTTGGCGCTTTGCTCGGTTTGTGGCTGGCAGTCAGGGAAGGCGAACGGAGGGGACTGCATAAAGACACCTTTGTCGATTTGGTGCTTTTTGCGATTCCGATTGCCATTTTATGTGCAAGAGCATATTATGTCATTTTTCAATGGGGTTATTACAGTGAACATCCTGACCAGATTATTCAAATATGGAACGGCGGCCTTGCGATTCATGGCGGACTGATCGGCGCCGTGCTGACGGGAATCATTTATGCGAAAGTCAAGGGGCTTTCGTTTTGGAAGCTGGCTGATATCGCTGCTCCAAGCATTCTGCTTGGTCAGGCGATCGGACGCTGGGGAAACTTTATGAACCAGGAAGCGCACGGTGAGGCGGTCTCAAGAGCGTTTTTAGAAAACCTCCACCTGCCTGATTTTATCATCAATCAAATGTATATTGACGGACAATACTACCAGCCTACCTTTTTGTATGAATCGCTGTGGAGCTTTACGGGAGTCGTTGTTCTGCTTCTTTTAAGAAAAGCGAATTTAAAGAGAGGCGAACTGTTCTTAATCTACGTTATTTGGTATTCGATGGGACGCTACTTTATCGAAGGCCTTAGAACGGACAGTCTGATGCTGACGGAGAATCTTCGCATCGCACAGGTTATTTCGATCGTACTGATCCTCTGTGCAGCTGCGCTGATAGCCTACAGACGTTTCAAAGGCAGAGAGATTAAACGGTATCAGGAGATGTAGCGACTTTACTAAGGGGAGGACAACAATGAAGGGAACTTTAAAAGCCGGCGCTGTGGCGGGGCTGAAAACAACGTGGACGCTTGGAAAAGTGATTTTTCCTGTCACGCTGATTGTCAGCCTTCTTCAGCATACACCGGTGATGGACTGGTTGATCAAACTGATCACGCCGGCGATGGGGATTTTCGGGTTGTCAGGGGAAGCGGCGATACCGCTTGTGCTCGGCAACATGCTGAACTTGTATGCCGGAATTGCGGGAATTTTAACGCTTGATTTGACCGTTAAAGAAGTGTTTATTTTAGCGGTTATGCTGTCGTTTTGCCACAACTTGATTATCGAGTCGACTGTTGCTTCAAGGGTCGGAATCAAAATATGGCTGATTTTGCTCGTGCGCATCGGTCTCGCTGTTTTTTCGGCCATTATCATCAACCTTGTCTGGCATGGCGGGCAGGATGCGGCCAAATACGGCTTAATCTCAGCGAAAAGCGCCGCTCCTTCCGGCTGGTTTGACATTGCGCTAGAAGCCGTGACCAAGGCGGGTCTTGGTGTCCTTCAGCTTGCAGCCATCGTAATACCGCTGATGATCATCATTCAATATATGAGAGACCTCGGCTGGCTGAATGCTTTTTCAAAGTGGTTTGCACCGATAACGAGAATGCTTGGAATGAAAGAGAACACCTCAATGACAATGGTTGCCGGGCTGACGATCGGCCTTGCATACGGGGCCGGCGTTATGATCAAAGCGGTCGAAGAAGACGGCGTCAGCAAAAGGGATGTCACGCTTGCTTTTATTTTTCTCGTCGCCTGCCACGCGGTTGTTGAAGATACATTGGTATTTATCCCGCTCGGCATTCCGGTCTGGCCTCTTTTGTTGATCAGGCTTGCGACCGCGGTTCTGCTGACGATCGCGATTTCGCGCTTCTGGAGAAAGCCGGGTTATTCCGTTCGCAGAAAGGAAGCTTTGTATGAAAGTTAATACGGTTTTATTTGATTTGGATGGAACGCTCATCAATACAAATGAGCTGATTATCGCCTCATTTTTGCATACGCTCGATCATTATGCACCGGGACGCTATAAACGGGAGGATGTTCTTGCTTTCATCGGACCTTCCCTTTATGAAACGTTCTCAAGCATTCAAAAGGATAAGGCTGAAGAAATGATCACCATGTACCGGACATTTAATCATCAGATGCATGATGAACTGGTAACCGAGTATGAGACGGTTTACGAGACGCTTGAACGCCTTGCGGAAGAAGGCTATAAGCTCGGCATCGTCACGACAAAGCTGCGGGACACCGTCATCATGGGGCTTAAACTGACTGGGCTTGATGCCTTTTTCGAGACGGTTGTGACGCTGGATGACGTCGAGCGGCCGAAGCCTGACCCCGAGCCTGTTTTGCTCGCCCTTTCCAAGCTTGGCAGCCGTCCGGAAGAAGCCATTATGATCGGTGATAATTACCACGATATTTTAGCCGGGAAGAATGCTGGAACGAAAACAGCAGGCGTTGCATGGACGATTAAGGGAGAAGAAAGCCTGGCCAAACACGAGCCTGATTTTATGCTTCAGCAAATGAGCGACCTCCTTCACATTCTTGGGGTGGAGAAAGTTTGAGAAAAACGAAGCGCTACCCGGTGTCCGGCGCCAATTCCTTATGGCACATCTATCAGACGGTTCCGTTTTTTAAAGTAGTCAAAAACTTTATTGTCATTCAGGCGGCGCGCTATACGCCGATTCTTGGAATGAAAAACTGGATGTACCGGACGTTTTTGCGGATGAAAATCGGAGAGAAATGCTCGTTTGCTTTAATGGTCATGCCGGATATCATGTTTCCCGAAAAAATCTCAGTCGGGCGAAACACCGTAATCGGCTATAATACGACCATTTTGGCGCACGAGTATTTAATAAAAGAATATCGGCTCGGTGAGGTGATCATCGGCGATGAAGTCATGATCGGAGCCAATACGACGATCCTCCCGGGCGTCGAGATCGGAGACGGCGCCGTCATTTCCGCCGGTACGCTCGTTCATAAAGATGTGCCCCCGGGCGCTTTTGTCGGCGGCAATCCGATGCGGCTGATCTATACAAAAGAAGAAATGGAAAAAAGATTGGAGACCCCCGCTGAATAAAGAGCGGGGGCCTTTATTTGCAATCAGTGTTAAAATTCATGATTGTTTCTTTCCGTAGCATGCTTCACACCGATCCATTTCTGACCGACTTTTGAGTATCTTGTATTTGTCATTGTAACGGAACTTGTACTGCTGTCGGTTCGGAAGATCGCCTCTTTCATGTTTGTAATCGTACAGTTATCAATATTGACCACGGCTTTAAATGTCGAGCCTCCGAGCTGGCGAATGAATTTGCCTCCTTGATCGGCAGTAAAATTTTTCACGGTAAATGTGCTCGCTTTATTAATCTGAAAGATTTTGTCCGCGGCAAGCCGGGCCGATCCTCCGTTTATCGTGACACTTCCTTCGCTTTTGACAGTCAAGGCATCTTCGCCGACATCTTCCCAAACAACGTTGTTTATGGAAGCGTTTCCATATGTGTGAACACCATCAGCAGCAGGAGCGCCAAGCACGACATTTTTGAGCGTTGCACCATCCTCCACTTTGAAAATCGGTTTTTGATCCTCGCGTTGGCTGCCGTCCCCGAGCTCCGGACCTGCAATCAGCCGCTTGCCTTTTCCGTCATACGTTTGGCCTTTCTCGACTACGATCGTTTTGTGAACGACCTCGGCGGCCAAAGCTTTTTCAGGCAGAGCCTGTCCAAACCCGCATACGAGCAAACCTGACAAAATAACCGTACCTGCTAATCTCTTCATCATTTCCATCCTCCTCAAGAAATATTTTTGAAACAGGTGTGTGTCTCCCTTAAATGAAAGTGATTTCTGGTCATTATGTAATAAAATGAGACACCTATTTCGGTACTATCATATATGCGAGCTTGCTGAATGTAAACGAGTATTTTGAATATTATGAAAAAACAGTAAATTAAACATGTGCAGAAAGGTTGTTTTCTGTATTTTGGATTTATCAAAAGGGTAAAGCGGCTTAATTTAATAAGGGCTGAAAGAACTAAAAAAAGGCAGGGATTAATCTGCCTTTTTAGGCGGCGATCACGATCGCCTGACTGCCCATCTGTTTCCATGATTTTTCAAAATTTTCTCTGTCTGTTTTTCTGTTTTTATATCCGTACGGATCATTCACATAAACGTAATCCTCATCATAGCCTGTCACGGCAACACTGTGAACGCTGTACGTCACATCGACTTTGCCTGACGGTGTATTCCATGTTTCCATATCGTTGACTGGGGTGAAATGTACAGTGGTGATGACCCAAACCGGTCTGCCCTGATTCAGCTGTTCATAAATTTTTCCCGGCTCACTTCCCGTCAGATCGACCGCTTTATTACCTGCGTATGAATGGGCCAAATCGTAAATCGGGCCATGGTAGACACTCAGTCCGGGTCCGTTTTCCATATCGCCGACAAAGCCGTCGTTAGGATTTCCCTTTAAGCCGTTTTCATATTGCAGAGGCACTCTTTTCACCTCATTGGCAAGTTCAGTTTTTGTGACACTATATCCGCTGTAGTTTAAGATCATCGCCAGGCTGGCGACTTCACAGCCGTTATAAAGCTTCGGCGGGTCCATTTGGTTGATCAGCGGAACGTCAAGCGGCTGACGCTCTCCTTTATTATTCGCATTGTCAGCAGCAGTTTTATGGCTGCTGTGCAACATTTCGGCTAACGGGCTTAACGCATCTTTAGAAAACAGTATAAGAACGGCGGTCATAAGAACTGCTACGAAAAAAATAAAAAAAAGAGTTTTGAAAAATTTCATTCTGAGTCTCCTGTCTTCCCGTTGCTGGTTTGGTTAAGGCAAAGATTTGCGATCGTATATATATTATAACATCAAGATGTTCATTACATAAAAGTTATCATTTCCCATACGGTGCAGGCGTCTATTTTATGAGCGGCTGTTGATTTTGATTCTTTTATCTGTTAGCATATTATCATATTAGCGAACTAAAGTATTCGGAATTTTCCTTCAAACGGTTATGGGGGTGCAAGTGTAAATGTTTATGTTTGAAAAACCGCATGGCATGCGGGATACGCTGCCTATGCTTTACGAAACAAAGAAAAAGGTGCGCTCTTCATTAACAGAGGTGATGGCTTTGTGGGGGTATCAGTTCATGGAGACGCCTGCCCTTGAATTTTATGATACGGTCGGTGTGCAGTCGGCCATATTGGATCAGCAGTTGTTTAAACTCCTTGATCAGGAGGGGCAGACGCTCGTGTTAAGGCCTGATATGACGGCTCCAATCGCCAGGGTGGCGGCCTCAAAGCTTCATAAAGACGATCATCCGCTCAGAGTAGGCTATGCTGCAAATGTGTTCCGGGCACAGGAGCGTGAAGGAGGACGCCCCGCCGAATTTGAGCAAGTCGGCGTTGAACTGATCGGCGATGGATCGACAAGCGCTGACGCAGAAGTGATTGCGCTCGTCATTTTTTCGCTTAAAAATGCCGGCCTGACTTCATTTAAAATCTCGATCGGCCATGTCGGTATTTTAGACGCCTTGTTTGTGGAAGTTTTAGGGAATGAAGAAAGGGCTCATGTCCTGCGGCGCTATTTATACGAAAAGAACTATGTCGGCTATCGGGAGCATGTAAAATCCCTCAATTTATCCTCAATTGATAAAAGCAGGCTGCTGGAGCTTTTGGAGCTGAGGGGCGGTATTGAAACGTGCAGCAGGGCGGCATCCATCGTCGATTCTGAAAAAGGAAAACGTGCGGTTTTAGAACTTGAAACGCTATGGGAGACGCTCGGCGATTATGGTTGCACAGACGACATTAAGCTCGATTTAGGCATGGTCAGCCATATGAGCTACTATACCGGTGTTTTGTTTGAAATCTATGCTGAAAACGTCGGCTTTCCGATCGGAAACGGCGGCAGATATGATCAGCTTCTCGGCCGCTTCGACTCACCCGCACCGGCAACCGGTTTCGGCATCAGGACTGACAGGCTGCTGGAAGCATTGAAGCCGGCGGAAGAACAAGAAAAGATCGATGTCGTCATCTTCAGCACAGAACAGAGAAAAGAGGCAATCAGATTTGCCGAAGAAGAACGAAGAAAAGGCAAAAAAGTCGTCATGCAGGACTTAGCGGGAATCGGAGATATTGATCAAATGACAAAGTCTTTTCAAAACGTGACCTATTTTATCGGAGCCAGAAAGGAAGAGAAGCATGGGTAAGGAATTGACGATTGCGATGCCGAAAGGGCGGATATTTGAGGAAGCGGCCGATATGCTTCGAAAAGCAGGCTATCAGCTCCCGGAAGAATTCGACGATTCGAGAAAGCTGATCATTCAAGTGCCTGAAGAAAACCTTCGCTTTATCCTCGCTAAGCCGATGGATGTCACAACATATGTCGAGCACGGGGTGGCCGATGTCGGAATCGCAGGCAAAGATGTCTTGCTAGAAGAAGAACGAGATGTCTATGAGGTTCTTGATTTAAACATCAGCAAATGCCGTCTTGCCGTAGCCGGCCTGCCCGAGACGGCGGCAGACACCGTTGCGCCCCGGGTTGCGACCAAGTACCCGAATGTCGCATCAAGCTACTTCAGAGAACAGGGAGAACAAGTGGAAATCATCAAGCTCAACGGGTCGATTGAACTCGCTCCGCTGATCGGGCTTGCCGGCCGAATCGTTGATATCGTATCAACAGGGCAGACTTTGCGTGAAAACGGGCTAGTTGAAACTGAAAAAATTTGCGACATCACATCCCGCTTAATCGTAAATCCTGTCAGCTATCGAATGAAAGACGCAGTCATCGATGAAATGGCTTCAAGACTTTCTCTTATTGTGGAAGGAGAAAAAGCAAAATGAAGATCAAATCCATCAGCGGAAATACGTCGGTTTCACTAAAACGCTCTATTGACGCCGGAACGGAGGAACAAAGAAAAGCAGTCCGCGGCATTATCGAAGAAGTGAAAAAGAACGGAAATGCAGCTGTTTCCGCATTCACAAGACAATTTGACGGAGCGGATGTGGCCGGCTTTCGCGTTTCCGAAGAGGAAATCAAGGAAGCATACAGCGCGCTCGAAGAACGTGATCTCGAGATTATTCAGGCGGCGATTTTCAACATTAAAGAATATCATGAGCGTCAGCTCGCAACATCTTGGTTTTACCACCGCAAGGACGGAACGATGCTCGGCCAAAAAATTACGCCGCTTGATTCAGCGGGGGTGTATGTGCCCGGCGGAACGGCTGCTTACCCATCATCCGTTCTGATGAATGTCATTCCGGCGCTTGTTGCAGGCGTCGACCGCATTGTCCTTGCCTCACCTCCGGGAAAAGACGGTAAATTGTCGGCGGGAGTGCTGGCTGCTGCTGCGGAGCTTGGCGTCACAGAGATTTACAAAATGGGCGGTGCCCAAGCGATTGCCGCATTGGCTTACGGAACGGAAACGATTACCCCCGTCGATAAAATTACGGGACCCGGAAATATTTACGTCGCCTTGGCTAAACGGGAAGTATTCGGCCAGGTTGATATCGATATGATCGCGGGTCCAAGTGAAATCGCCATACTCGCTGACAGTACGGCAAACTACCGGGAAATCGCCGCAGATCTACTTTCACAGGCTGAACACGATGCGATGGCATCGAGCATTCTTGTCACCGATTCAGAGACGCTTGCCGAATCCGTTTTAAAAGAGGTTTACAGACAGCTCGAACATCTTCCGAGAAAAGAGATTGCACGGCAGTCGATTGACAACTATGGCCTGATCTATGTTACAGAGACGATGAATGAAGCAGTTTCCGTCATCAATGAGCTCGCTCCTGAACATTTGGAAATTTTAACAGTTCAACCCGATGCGCTGCTGGGACAGATCAAACATGCGGGCGCCATTTTCCTGGGCCGCTACAGTTCAGAGCCGGTGGGCGATTATTTTGCAGGCCCTAATCATGTCCTGCCGACTAACGGTACAGCCAGATTTTCAAGCCCGCTAAATGTGACAGACTTCCAAAAGCGCTCCAGCATCATTTCCTACAGCAGGGAAGCTTTCCGCGCGAATGCTGAGAAAATTGCGGCCTTTGCCAGATTGGAAGGGCTTGAAGCCCATGCAAGAGCAATTGAATCCAGAAACCGGGAGGAAGACTGATGAGAAAAGCCGAACGGGCAAGAAAAACCAATGAAACTGATATTAAATTATCCTTTCATATTGACGGAGAAGGAAAAGCGGATATTCAAACGGATGTCCCGTTTATGACACATATGCTTGATTTATTTACAAAACACGGGCAGTTTGACCTTTCAATTGAAGCGAAAGGCGATGTTGAAATAGACGACCACCATACGACGGAAGATATCGGAATTTGTCTCGGACAGGCGCTTTTGGAAGCGCTCGGAGATAAACAAGGAATCAAACGCTACGGTTCGAGCATGGTGCCGATGGATGAAGCGCTCGCCCAGGTTGCGATTGATCTGAGCAACAGGCCGCACCTCGAGTTCAGAGCTGAATTCCCAAGCAGGAAAATCGGAACATTTGATACAGAGCTTGTCCATGAATTTTTGTGGAAGTTTGCACTGGAAGCGCGAATGAATCTGCATGTCATCGTTCATTACGGTACGAACACACACCATATGATCGAGGCCATTTTTAAAGCGCTGGGACGTGCGCTTGATGAAGCGGCATTGATCGATCCGCGGGTCAAGGGAATTCCATCAACGAAAGGAATGCTGTAAATGATCGGTGTCATAGATTACGGAATGGGAAACCTGTACAGCGTTTCTAAAGCGCTTGAACGGATTGATGCCCCTTATTTTGTGTCCGAGCATCCGGATGAACTGAAGAGAGCGGACAGCTATATCCTTCCGGGAGTCGGCGCTTTTCGGGATGCAATGGAGATTTTAACCGAGAACGGCCTGAAAACATTTATTCAAGCTGCCGCAAACGAAGGAAAACCTCTTCTCGGCATATGCCTCGGCATGCAGCTTTTGTTTGAAGAAAGCGAAGAACACGGGGCGTCAGAAGGGCTCGGCCTGTTGAAAGGAAAAGTCGTTAAACTGAAAGACTGTGATCAAGCGGGAAATCGCTTAAAAGTGCCTCACATGGGCTGGAATCTTCTCAAAGTCCACCGCGACTCGCCGCTTTTGCCAAAAGCGAAAGAAGGATTCGCGTATTTCGTTCATTCGTATTATGTCAGCGGAATCGAAGAGGAAGCTTTGCTTGCAAGCGCCGAATACGGTGTGTGTGTACCCGCTGTCGTCGGTCTTGGCAATGTATACGGGGCCCAGTTCCATCCGGAAAAGAGCAGTACGGTCGGCATGTTGATCTTAGAGCGGTTCAAGCAGTTTACACAAGAACAGAAGGTGAAAAAATGAGCGAGTTTACTGTATATCCTGCCATTGACATAAGAAACGGCAAGTGCGTCAGGCTCATCCAGGGAGATTACGAAAAAGAAACGATTTACGGTCATTCCCCTCTGGAGATGGCCTCACGGTTTGCTGAAGAGGGGGCAAGCTGGATTCATCTTGTCGATTTGGACGGCGCAAGAGAAGGCAAAAAAGTGAACGGCGGCCACGTCATAAGCATTGCTGATAAGCTTGACGTTAAAGTGCAAGTCGGCGGCGGCATCAGGACCGAAAAAGACGTGTATGACTACTTGTCGCAAGGCGTTGAGAGGGTGATCCTAGGCAGCTCTGCCGTATCAAATACCGAGTTTGTCAAAAAAATGCTGAAGGCCTACGGAGGGCACATCGCAATCGGTCTTGACGCAAGGGACGGATTTGTTTCGACTGAAGGGTGGCTTGAGACCTCTTCCGTTAGAGCGGAAGAGCTTGGCCGCGAGCTTGCAAATGAAGGTGCAGAAGTTTTTATCTTCACTGACATTGCGACTGACGGAATGCTGTCAGGACCTAATATCAACAGTACAGTGGAGCTTGCCAGGGCAACCGGCAAACAAGTCATTGCCTCCGGCGGCGTCAGTTCTCTCGCCGATCTTGAGGCGCTCGCTTCCCGCGCTTCGGAAGGCGTCTCTGGCGCTATTGTCGGAAAAGCTCTTTATACCAACCAATTTACCGTGGCTGAAGCGCTTGAAAGGGTGGCGGCAAAGTGATCACAAAACGAATCATCCCGTGTTTGGACGTAAAAGATGGACGCGTTGTCAAAGGTGTACAATTTGTTGAATTGAAAGATGCCGGCGACCCGGTTGAACTGGCTGAAGTATATGATCATGAAGGCGCAGATGAGCTTGTTTTTCTCGATATCTCGGCTTCCCACGAGGGGAGAAAAACGATGGTTGATGTCGTTGAAAGAGTGGCGGCCAAGCTGGCGATCCCGTTTACCGTCGGCGGCGGCATCAATCGTTTGGATGATATGAAAACGATACTGCGGGCCGGAGCCGACAAAGTTTCCGTCAATACGGCTGCCGTTCTCCGGCCGGAACTGATAACGGAAGGCGCCGACTTTTTCGGCTCTCAATGCATTGTCGTCGCGATTGATGCAAAATACGATCCAGAAGCTGATCTGTACTATGTTTATACACACGGCGGTCGGAAAAAAACGAACCTTGAGGCCGTTTCCTGGGCGAAGGAAGCCGTTCGGCGGGGAGCAGGTGAAATCCTGCTGACAAGCATGGATTCAGACGGAGAAAAGAACGGATTTGACTGCAGGCTGACAAAGCTTGTGTCAGAAGCCGTTTCAGTCCCGGTCATTGCATCCGGAGGCGCAGGGCGTGCGGACCACATGTATGATGCGTTTGCAGAAGGCCGGGCGGACGCGGCTCTTGCCGCATCTATCTTTCATTACAAAGAAACATCTGTAAAAGAAGTAAAAGCTTATTTAAAAGAGCGCGGGGTGAATGTAAGATGATCAAGGCAGACGAGTTGACATTTAATGAAGCCGGCTTGATCCCGGCGATTGTCCAGGATGCAGCGAGCAAAGAAGTGCTGACACTTGCTTATATGAATAAAGAATCGTTTGAAAAAACGCTGGAAACGAAGGAGACATGGTTTTTCAGCAGATCGCGCGGAGAGCTCTGGCATAAGGGAGCGACGTCGGGTAACATTCAGCGTGTGAAAGACATCAGGCTTGACTGTGATCAAGATGCGCTCATCGTGCTTGTTGAACCGGCGGGGCCGGCCTGTCATAAAGGAAGCTACAGCTGTTTCTCGCCCGGCGAACATATCAGACAGACTGATGGCGGCCGCTTTGACATCATCAATGAACTTGAAACCGTCATTGCCAAACGGCAGGCTGAAATGCCTGAAGGCGCATATACAACATATTTGTTCCGTGAAGGCGTTGATAAGATTTTGAAGAAAGTTGGCGAAGAAGCGGCGGAAGTCATCATCGCTGCAAAAAACCGTGATCCTGAAGAACTGAAATGGGAGGCGGCTGACCTTCTTTACCATCTGCTCGTTTTGCTGAGGGAGCAGTCCCTTCCGCTTGATGATGTGCTTGGCGTCTTGAAAGAGCGCCATGAAGGATCTGAATCATAAGCACACTGCATACAACCAAAAGGCGGTTGGCCTTTTGGTTGTTTTCCCGGTAGGGGAGCTATTTGATGTTCAATTTCATCACGATTTGCTCTCCGATCGGCCCTGTTTTTCTTTCCCCTGTGCCGGCAAACCCGGCTTTAACATACAGGTGCTGGGCCGCGGTGTTTTTCACGTTCACAACCAGCACGACTTCATGACAATGGGTGAACTCCTTGGAGACAAACTCTGGAAGTTTGAGCATTCCTTCTTTTGCAAAACCTTTTCCCTGGTGCTTTCTGTCGCCGGATAGCGCCGTTAACAGCATGGCGTCCAGGTTGTCCGAATAGTCTTTTACCCTCTCGGTCGCATGGAGGATAAAAAATCCGACAGGCTCGCCTTCGCTTAAAATTACGATTGGAAACTGGCCGTCCGTCCGTTTTAAAGCCTCTTTCGGAAGAGCGGTAAATCGATGCTGTTCTTCAGGAAGCTCAAATTCGAGAAGCGCAGCTGAATGTTCTTCTGAGTAATGCGTCAATTCTATTGATCCGCCTTTTTTCACTTTGTGAACCCCCTTTCTATTATCATACAATGGGAACGTACATTCGTCATCATTAAGTGCTAAAAAAAGATTTTGCCCGGGTTAAGATGAAAAGCGTACTTCCGATATAAAACGTACCTTCATCCTTCTGAAAGCCCTATCCGTCCTGGTGCTCCAAACGTCCGAAATAAAATGGTGAAAAAACCATATGTGGAAAATGAAGAGAATTTTCTCGAAACTTGTTTTTGGCCTGTTAAGCCTGCTGGAAACTATGTTATACTACTCACGGTATATAGTTTGAAATGGAGGGTATCTGTGGGAAAGTACACTTCTGAACATCATAAAGATTCGAGAATTGTCCAGCTGTTCCAAGATGGGCAATATTTTTATCATAAAGGGCTCAAAGCATACAGAGAGCGAAATTTATCCCGCGCGAGCAAGCTCATACAGAGAGCGATTTTTCTTGAACCTGAAAACACGGGAATGCTGTCCCAACTTGCGGTTATTTATACGGAAATGGGCTTTTATCAGCAATCAAACGAACTTTTGGACTTTATCCTGAAGAACATCAACGAAAAAATGACTGAATGCTACTATTTTAAAGCGAACAACTATGCGCACCTCGGTCTTTTTCAAGAGGCCTATAAAGCGGCGGAGACTTATTTAAAGGAAGATCCGGACGGCGAGTTCAGCGAGGAAAATGCGGAGCTGCTTGATTTATTGGATATGGGAGAGGAAGATCAGGGCTATTCGCAGTTCGATCAGGACGACCTGATTCTGAAACAGGATCGGGCCAAATCACTGCTGGAAAATGGACAGCTTCAGGAATCGATCGCGATGCTTGAAGAAATTATTTCCGATTACCCTGAGTTTTGGTCGGCTTATAACAATCTTGCACTCGCATACTTTTATGCCGGGGACGTTCAGAAAGCCAAAACGACGGTTTTTACGGTCTTGGAAAAAAGTCATGGAAACCTGCATGCGCTTTGCAATCTTCTTATTTTTTATCACTATGAACGACGGGACGATAAGGTCGAGGCGCTTTCCGAACAGCTTTCAAATATTTATCCGATGCTTTTTGAGCAAAGGTATAAGCTCGGTGCCACGCTAGCCCTTGTCGGCCGATACGATCTCGGGTTTAAATGGCTGAAATCACTCTACCGCATGGGATTTGAAGGGGATGAGACCTTTTATTACTGGCTTGCCTGCTCGGCTTATTACACGGGCCGCGTTCAATTTGCCCGGTCTGTATGGAAAAAGATGCAGGAAGAGTATCCGGATGACGCCCGCATGGAGCCGTGGAAAGAACGGAAGGAAAAGAGACCTGTCCAGCGACCGCTCGAGGAGCGCCTTGCCGCATATTATATCAGCGGAAGAAAAGGGGAAAAAGCCCAGCTGAAAGCGGTGCTTGATTCACAGATGGCAAAAACGCCGTTTGAAGATCAGTTTGTCAGACTTGTGCTTTACGGGGAAAGCGGTGCAGCCGTTGATTCAAAAGACGCGCTACTTGCTTACAGGACTGCAAAAGCGATTGAACAAGCGGATCAGTCGGCGATGGAGCAGGAGGCCATGTGCTTTTGGATTTTCCATGTCATTCAGCAGATCAGGGCTTACGGGCTTCAGCTGAAAAATGCCGGCGGGCTTGCGGCAGCGATCTATTACATTTGGAAGACGGAGCATCAGGAGCGTTTGACAAAAGCCGAAACCGCTAAAATTTTCCAAATATCGCCCGGGACGCTTTCAAAGTATGAACGTACATTAAAAGAGCATCTATAGAAACAGGTGTGAACTTCATTGTTCAGCCTGTTTTATTATGTGAGCAAAAAAATAGCGATTATTCATGATATTTTATAGGATATGGGTAAGGAAGTTATAAGAAGGGAATCTTATTTAACAGGAATGCACTGCTTGCAAGCATAAGATTCATGAAGGAGTGAACATTGTGTCAGAAGAAAAAATGTATGACGTCATTATTATAGGAGCAGGTCCTGCGGGAATGACGGCAGCCGTTTATACGTCAAGGGCGAACCTGTCGACTTTGATGGTTGAAAGAGGCGTTCCGGGCGGACAGATGGCCAATACGGAGGATGTTGAAAACTATCCGGGATTTGAAAGCATTCTGGGACCCGAGCTTTCAAATAAAATGTTTGAACATGCGAAAAAGTTCGGCGCTGAGTATGCGTACGGCGATATTAAAGAAGTCGTCGATGAAGGAGACTATAAGATCGTCAAAGCGGGATCAAAAGAATTTAAAGCGCGCGCGGTCATCATCACAGCAGGCGCCGAATATAAGAAGCTCGGCGTACCTGGCGAAAAAGAGCTTGGCGGCCGCGGCGTTTCTTATTGTGCGGTTTGTGACGGCGCCTTCTTTAAAAACAAAGAGCTGGTCGTTGTCGGAGGAGGAGACTCCGCTGTTGAAGAAGGCGTGTACTTAACCCGTTTCGCTTCGAAAGTAACAATCGTCCATCGCCGCGATAAGCTGAGAGCGCAAAGCATTCTTCAGGCGCGCGCGTTTGACAACGAAAAAGTCGACTTTCTCTGGAATAAGACGGTCAAGGAAATTCATGAACAAGACGGAAAAGTCGGCAAAGTGACACTGGTCGATACGGTCACAGGCGAAGAAGAAGAGTTCCGGACTGACGGCGTCTTTATCTACATCGGTATGCTCCCGCTTTCAGAGCCTTTCAAAAACCTCGGCATTACAAATGAAGAGGGCTACATCGTGACAAATGAACAGATGGAAACAAAAGTCGAAGGCATTTTTGCTGCGGGAGACATTCGCGAGAAAACCCTTCGCCAAATCGTAACGGCAACAGGGGACGGAAGCATTGCCGCACAGAGCGTTCAGCACTATATCGAAGAGCTGAAAGAGAAAGAAAAGGCTGTAAAATAACGCATTTTAATCGTCATCATGATTTAACCGGCCTGTAACACCAGTGAAACAATTATTCGTTATGATTGGTATAGTAATTGACCCCCTTTTATAATGAATTTTATTGGCACGGATGATCTTATCCGTGTCCTTTTTTTGTCTTATTTTCCCGCAAAGAGAATTTTTTACAAATTTCACAAGTTGTTCAAATTTCAATATTGAAACAGTCGTTTTTGCTGTAAAATAGAATAAAAGAACGGTTTTCGCAAGCGCTTCCATTTGCTGAAAAAGCCGTTTCATTAAGTTTTTACCCGGAAAAAGCCTAAAACAGCCCGGGAAAAGGCGATTTTCGCGGCGGAACTGCATGTTCATTGTGAGCGGGGACAGGAAACGGTATAATAGAAAAAAGAATTGAAGGAATAAAAGGATGGGTGACAGACTTTGCAAAGAGTGACGAATTGTGTGCTGACTTCAGGTGATAAAGTCCTGTTGCTGCAAAAGCCCAGACGAGGCTGGTGGGTGGCCCCCGGCGGCAAAATGGAAAGCGGGGAAACCGTCAGGGACGCCGTTATCAGGGAATACCGCGAAGAGACGGGCCTGTATGTGCTGAACCCGCAGCTGAAAGGAATATTCACCTTTATCATAAAGGAAAATGATCAGGTTGTATCTGAATGGATGATGTTCACATTCGTCGCCGATCATTATACAGGCAAGCATGTAGAAGAATCAGAAGAAGGCATCATCAGGTGGCATCAGGCGGGGGACGTCGGTAGCTTGCCGATGGCGCCGGGCGACGTCCATATTCTTGATTTTATGCTGAAAGGCAAAGGACTGCTTCACGGCACCTTTACGTATACGCCTGACTTTGAATTGCTGTCCTATCGCCTCGACCCGCAAGGCGAATAAACATAAGAGGGGGAGAGAAGCATGAACGCGAATGGAGGCCATGATATACAGCTTGTGATCATAACCGGAATGTCAGGGGCAGGAAAAACAGTGGCGATTCAAAGCTTTGAAGATCTCGGTTTTTTCTGTGTCGATAATCTGCCGCCATCTTTGCTGCCGAAATTTTTGGAGCTGATGAAGGAATCAAGTTCAAAAATGAGCAAAGTCGCCCTTGTTATGGATTTGCGCGGCCGCGAGTTTTTTGACAGCCTGATTGAAGCGCTTGATGAAATTGGGGAAACATCCTGGATTACCCCGCGAATTTTATTTTTAGATGCCAAGGATTCGGTTCTCGTTTCAAGATATAAAGAGACAAGAAGATCCCATCCCCTTGCGACAACGGGCCTGCCGCTTGAGGGCATCCAAACGGAGCGGGAGCTTCTCGAAGAGCTGAAAGGCCGTTCTCAAATCATCTATGATACATCCGATATGAAGCCGAAAGACCTGCGCGAAAAAATCGTCCAGCATTTTGCGGCAGATCACGGACATACCTTTACTGTGAATGTGATGTCATTCGGGTTTAAATACGGATTGCCGATCGACGCTGATCTAGTGTTCGACGTAAGATTCCTTCCCAATCCGTACTATATCGACAGCATGAGGCCGCTGACGGGGAAAGACCAGGAAGTATCTTCATATGTGATGAAATGGAACGAAACGCAAAAGTTTCTTGAAAAATTGACCGAGCTGCTGAGCTTTATGCTTCCGTCATACAAGCGAGAAGGAAAAAGCCAGCTTGTCATCGCGATTGGCTGCACCGGCGGACAGCATCGTTCTGTGACGCTGGCTGAATACCTTGCCGATTATTTTAAAAAGGACTACTATACTCATGTTACTCACCGGGACATCGAGAAGAAAAGCAGAAAATAGCATGGCAGATCAGAAAAAAATCGCAATCTTTGGCGGAGGAACTGGCCTTTCGGTACTGCTCAGAGGATTGAAGCAGCAGCCGGTAGACATCACGGCGATTGTGACAGTCGCAGATGACGGCGGAAGCTCGGGGAGGCTGCGCGACGAGCTGAAAATTCCCCCGCCGGGGGACGTCAGAAATGTCCTCGCTGCACTGTCTGATGTCGAACCGCTTGTTGAAGACCTGTTCCAGCACCGCTTCTCTAAAGGCGGCGATTTAATCGGCCATTCATTGGGAAATTTGATTTTGGCGGCGATGACGAATATAACCGGTGATTTCTTTCACGCCGTCACTGAAATGAGCAAAGTCTTAAATGTGAGAGGAAGGGTTCTGCCCGCGGCCAATACCAGCGTTGTCCTTCATGCGGAAATGGATGACGGACAGATCATATCAGGGGAATCGACGATTCCGTCTTACGGGAAGCGGATTAAACGGGTGTTTTTAACCCCTGAAAAAATCGAACCCGTTCCGGAAACGATTGACGTGATCCGCGGCGCCGACCTGATTATTCTCGGCCCCGGAAGCCTGTATACGAGCATCTTGCCGAACCTTCTCGTTCCGAAGATAAGGGAAGAGATATTAAACGCCCCGGCAAAAAAAGTTTATATTTGCAATGTAATGACCCAGCCGGGAGAAACGCTGTACTACAGTGCGGCAGACCATGTAAAAGCGCTTAACCAGCATATGGGCGGTCCGTTTATCGATACGATCCTCGTCAACAATGAGGAAATCCCGGACGACATTCGGGAACGCTATGCGAAGGAGCAGGCACAGCCCGTCCAGTTTAATATTGATGATCTGTCTGCGATGGGGCTTGAGGTCATCAAAGATCAGATTGTGACATACGAGAATGGCGTGATCCGTCATGATACACATAAAGTCGCTTCGCTACTTGTTGATTTGTTAAAAGAATAGCAGGCCTTGGAATGGGGGTGTCTATAATATGTCATTTGCATCGGAAACGAAAAAAGAACTTACAAACCTTGAAGTAAAGGATTGCTGCGCGAAAGCAGAGCTCTCTGCCCTCATTCGGATGAACGGTTCATTGTCTTTCTCAAACCGAAAAGTGGTTCTCGACGTCCAGACCGAGAACGCGGCCATCGCCAGAAGAATTTACACATTGCTGAAGAAACAATACGATGTTTCCGTTGAACTGCTCGTTCGAAAGAAAATGAGACTGAAAAAAAACAATGTCTACATCGTACGCCTGATCGAAAATGCCAAGCCGATTCTCGAGGACTTGAAAATACTCGGAGACAACTTTGTCATTGCCAGAAACATCTCCGAAGACTTAGTCAAAAAACGATGCTGCAAACGGTCTTATATGAGAGGGGCATTTTTAGCCGGGGGTTCTGTCAACAATCCCGAGACATCTTCTTACCACCTCGAGATTTTTTCGCTGTACAAAGAGCATAATGATTCATTGTGCAGGCTCATGAATCAGTTCCATTTAAACAGCAAAACGCTTGAGCGGAAAAAGGGATACATCACGTATCTGAAGGAAGCCGAAAAAATCACCGAGTTTTTGAATGTGATCGGCGCGCATAATTCGCTGCTCCGCTTTGAAGACGTCCGGATCGTGCGCGATATGAGAAACTCGGTCAACCGGCTCGTCAATTGCGAGACCGCCAATTTAAACAAAACGATCGGCGCTTCTCTGCGGCAGGTGGAAAACATCAAGCTGATCGACGAAAGAATCGGGCTTGATGCGCTGCCGGAAAAGCTGAGGGAAATCGCTCAGCTCCGCATTGATTATCAGGAAGTAACATTAAAGGAACTCGGGGAAATGGTGTCGAGCGGAAAAATCAGCAAATCGGGCATCAACCACCGACTTAGGAAACTGGATGAAATAGCTGAGCAGCTGCGTTCAGGACAATCTGTCTCTTTAAAATAGGGAATGGGGGAGATCGTATGGTTCAACAAAAAGTGGAAGTTCTTTTAAAAACAGGGCTTCAAGCGCGCCCAGCGGCATTGTTTGTTCAAGAAGCCAACCGTTTTCAATCAGATATTTTTCTGGAAAAGGGAGATAAAAAAGTGAATGCCAAAAGCATCATGGGGCTGATGAGCCTTGCTGTCAGCTCCGGATCGGAAGTCACGCTGATCGCTGACGGATCCGATGAACAAGATGCCCTTGATGCACTGACTGCATATGTTCAAGAGAAAGAAGCTAAACCTTTATGAGGTTTGGCTTTTTCTCATTGATAAGCGGAAGGAGAATTACCGATGACGACGATGCTCGATTCGCTGTTTAAGAGGATTGGATACAAGCCAGGTCAGCAGGTGACATTTGCCGACTTGCCCGAGTTTTTATCGCTGCTGGCTTTGCAGTTTCCATTTGAAAATGGCGCGGTTTTAAGAAACGAACGGATTTCGATGACGAAAACAGAGCTGACGGAAGCCTTGCTGAACAATAAAAGGGGCGGTTTATGCTATGATTTGAACGCTTTTCTTTACTATGTGCTGACAGAGCTCGGCTTTTCCGTTCACATGGTCCGCGGAACGGTATTTAATGCAAAAGAGCAGGCGTGGGCGCTGACGGGAACGCATGTCGCCGTAATTCTGCGGGAAGGTGATGAAACCTATCTGCTGGACACTGGATTCGGCATCAACCTGCCGCTTGCACCCGTTCCGTTCTCAGGTGAACCTGTCCCCTCAAAAACAGGAGCTTACCGTATCAGGGAAACAAAGACGGATAAAGGGGATTACCTTCTTGAAATGGATAAGGGAGATGGGTGGCAGATCGGCTATGCATTTTCGCTGACGCCAATCGATGAAGCTGTGCTTACATGCGTGCGGGATGCAATTTTCGATGAGAAGGCGTCGCCTTTTAATAAAAACCCGCTCGCTTCCAAGCTGATAAAGGACGGAAAGTTAATTTTGACGAAGGATCACTTCACAAAGCAGACAGGGGGCGGTTTGACGAAAGAGGATGTGAATGCAGGAGATTTCCAAACCATTTTCGTTCATTCATTTTTTGACTGAAGAACCGATTTTCTGCATCAATTAATATAAGCGGACGCCTGTCTGAAGCGCCCGCTCGTTTTCTGTTTCATCCTTCTGTTTTCAGCTGAAAGCCGTCCAGTGTTTCTTCGGCTTCGCGAAAAAGCTGCAAATATGCCTCGGCTTGATCGCCCAAGTAAATCCGGCTTTTCTCGACATTCTTCCACTCTATCAGCAAAGGCATGCCGACCCAGCCGGTCAGACAATCCCACAGCGCATCAAGATTTTCGCCATAGTAGTCAGGAAGCTCCAGCTGTTCTTTTAATTCTTTGTGAAGATCTGATACACTTCTGATCTTTTCTCCTTTTAAAGTGACTTGTTTCATATGATCATCTCATTCTCGTAAACGTTTTATAGTGGTCAGTCGTTTTATAAACCAGTCTGTCGTTAGAATAGACGATCCGGTCTGACCCCCGGAATCCCGATGTATAGTTGATGTCGGCTTCTCTCCATACGCGTCCGGATGCATCTGGAAGCAGCTTTTCCCTGTTTTGAAAGATATCGCCGCCGATGCTTTTTCCAGGCGCTACTTCTGCCAGATTGCCTTTTTGCGGATCCCAGCCTAATTTTGACGCCTCGGCTTTTGTGATGAAGTTGTCAGGCAGCCTGCCGTATTTCACAATATAGTCGGCAACACCTTCAAATGTATTGATGACTTCATTTGACTGAACGGTGCCGCCTTTTTCTGCCTGCGGCCCTTCAGCTGAGCTTGTAAAAAGGTTCCCCGCCAGAAAGCCCAGCGCGAGAACAAACCCAAGCGCAAGAGTTGATAATATTTTTTTCACGGATAAAGTCCTCCCTGTCTTTAGACTTTATAACATAAACATGAAGAATGTGCCTTCATGGGGTTGAACAGCCGCATTTCTTCATTTCCATATTCCGTCTGCAATCATCTTGAATTGTACCTTAAAACATGCCCAAAAATCATTATATTATTGTAAATTTTCCATGAAAGCCGAGGACGTGAACGGCTTGCCGCAGGTTCCTAACCGCATGCTATTTGGTCTCCCGGAATGCCGGAAAACGATCGAGAACTATTTCTTCAGTTCTTTTCAATGGAAATATGAAATAGGCGGTAAAGTTCCTTTGCGCCGGCGGGCGTGACTGCAACGGCCCGTGTATGCGGGCGCCGCTCGATCCAGCCCATGCGGATGAAGGCATCGAGCAATGCGGAGCCTAAGGCGCCGGCAATGTGATGCCGTCTTTCACTCCAATCCAGGCATTTATGGCAAAAAGAGCGCCGTTTCTTTTTGACTTCCCTGACATCGATGCCAAGCTCTTTCAAAAATGCTTCCCCTTCTTCAGTCACTGTAAAAGCCGTCTCTTCTTCTTTCAATACGCCCATCTCCACGAGCCGATCCGCAAGTGTGACGCCGAGCGATCCAGCCAGGTGATCATAGCATGTGCGCGCTTTTCTGACCGCCCGATCTTCAGCTGACTGCCGGAAAGAGCGAATTTCCGCAGGGGGCGCTATGTTAAGCAGGGTCTCCAGCGATTGTGCAATCTTTCCGTTTTTGAGCCTGTAATAGCGGTGGCGTCCTTGCTTCCTGCATGTCAGCATCTCGGCGTCAAGCAGCTTGGAAAGGTGAAAGCTTGCTGTCTGCTGCTTGATTCCCGCATATCCGGCCAGCTCGGTAGCCGTATAATACCGGTCATCAAGCAATGCGGTTAAAATCGCCGCCCGCGACGGATCGGTGACAAGCTTGGCGACCTCGGCGATATTTGGATTCACGTTCATTACACTTCCTCCTAAAATGCAATCGATACTTCGATGTTAATTGAAATATTGAAGAATTACAATAAAAGCATAAAAGGAGGAGACGCATATGGAACAAAACAGCAAAATTATTCAGCCAAGCATTTTATATTACGGAACACCAGTCATTTTACTCAGCACAATGAACGAAGACGGTTCCACGAATCTCAGCCCGCTGTCATCTTCTTGGGCGCTCGGGGATTCGATCGTACTCGGTATTGGAACCGAAGGTAAAGCATTGGAAAATTTAGAGAGGCATGCTGGATGCGTTATCAATGTGCCGGATTCATCTTTATGGAGAAATGTAGAACGGCTGGCTTCCTATACCGGCAAACGATTCGTTCCGGAAGAAAAAAAGCGGCTCGGCTTTACTTACCTTAAGGAGAAATTTGAAGCCGGCGGATTTACGGCCGCGGATTCCTTGGCAGTGAAACCTGAAAGAGTCGCCGATTGCCCGCTTCAAATTGAAGCGGAAGCTGTCAACATTCGCATTCCGGAACATTCCCCGTATTTTGCCGTCATTGAAACAAAAGTGCTTCATGTGCACGCACATGAAGCGATTTTAAAAGGGGAACACCACATCGATCCTCAAAAATGGGAACCTTTGATTTATCTTTTCAGACACTATTTTGGCTTAGGAGGAGAGCTTGGCAAAACGTTCCGCGCCTGAAAGATGCGCGTTATCTCAGTTCTTTGACTATATCTTTTGGCCGTTTGCCCTGAAGACCGTCAATCAGGTTTTGAACGGCGCTTTTCAGCATGTTGACGTGTGTGACATGGGTGGATGATCCAATGTGGGGAACAAGGGTTACATTGGAAAGGCTTAGGAGCGGATTGTCTTTTTCAATCGGCTCTTTTTCAAATACATCAAGTCCGGCTCCTTTAATCCATCCTTCTTTCAGCGCTTGAATCAACGCTTGTTCGTCAACTGTTTTACCGCGGGAGATGTTGATGAAAATGGACGACGGTTTCATTTTTTTGAATTCTGCTTCGCCGATGAGGCGGTATGTCTCATCCGTGAGCGGTGTGACCAGAACAATGAAATCCGAGCGCTCCAACAGCTCATGAAAGCCCGTATAAACCGCGCCGGTTTTTTTCTCTGTATCGGGTTTGCGGCTGCGGCTGTAATAGAGCACTTCCATATCAAAACCCAAGGCCGCCCGTTTGGCGACTTGTTCGCCGATTCGTCCCATTCCGATGATGCCGAGCGTCCGGTGATGGACATCAGATCCGAACAAGCTTTCATCGTCCTCTGATTTGGTCCATTTTCCCTCGCGGACGTAGCGGTCGAGCTCGGCGATTCGCCGAGCTGAGGAAAGGATCAGACCGAAAGCAAGGTCTGCGACTGTGTCGTCAAGAATATATGGCGTATGGGTGCCGATGACCGATTTTTCTTTCATTGCTTCAATATCAAAGTTGTCATAGCCGACGGAATTGTTGCTGACGATTTTTAACTTCAGTGCATTGGATAATAATTCACGGTCAATTTTTGTTCCTGAGGTCAAAAGGCCGTCCGCTTCCTTGATTTTCTCGAGCAGGGTCGTTCTGGGAATACGCTCGCGCGAAGTCCAAATTTCATATTCGCAATGTTCAGCGAGCATCTCTTCGATTTCTTTTGGGACCGGTTTTGTGACATATACAAACGGTTTCATCTGCATTCTCCTTCCGCGTATCATCTGCTTCCATTATAGAGGAAAAACGGTTTCTGTAAAAATCAAAGATTGTTCCAGCTAGCGCAGGACTATCAGCTCAATTATCGTTATTTAGAAAATCATAGAATCTTATTTCAGTTTTTTAATTTATTTTAATGCATTTTTATAACTATAAATCCAAATATTTGATATTCCATTTTGCTTCCAGTTATTTTTTTATAGGTGAAGAACAGCGTACATTTTATTATTTTAGAAAGATATAAAATTAGATTTTTAAAAATATTCAGTACATTTTTAGTGAATTTTTTGATTCGAATCCAAAGCGGAAATCCATGTGCTATAATTCGGCTGTAACAATATCAAGGTCATATGACTATGAAAAGGAGTGAGAGAAAAATGGCGATTTTAACTTCCATTTTGAAGCACAATCAGTCTTTTGTAGAGGAAAAGGGGTACGAGTTTTACGAAACGACGAAATTTCCTGAGAAAAAACTTGTGATTTTGACATGCATGGACACGCGTTTATTAGAACTGCTCCATCATGCAATGGGTTTAAAAAATGGAGACGCAAAAATCATTAAGAATGCGGGAGCCGTTGTTTCTCACCCTTTTGGAAGCGTCATGCGCAGCATTCTTGTGGCTGTCTATGAGCTGCAGGCTGAAGAAGTCTGCGTGATCGGCCACCATGAGTGCGGAATGGCAAGCCTGAACGCTTCATCTATCCTTCAAAAGGCCAAACAGCGGGGTGTCGATGATGGCTGTCTCGAACTCCTGCAGCATTCGGGCATCGATTTGGACACATGGATGACGGGCTTTGACAGCGTTGAAGACAGCGTCAGCCACAGTGTGAACATGATCCGGAAACATCCGCTCTTGTCTTCAGACGTTCCGGTGCACGGATTGGTGATTGATCCAAAGACCGGCCGTTTGGATGTTGTTGAAGATGGTTATTCACGTGAAGACGTTTCGCTTTCGGAAGTGCGATGATCAAATGGGGGGATAGATTGAATGTTACGATTTTCAGGCAGATTTGAAGGATACAGCCTTAAGCGGTTTCAAAAAGATATTGTAGCAGGAATGGTCGTTGGAGTCGTCGCGATTCCGCTTGGCATGGCTTTTGCTATAGCCTCGGGGGTGAAACCGGAACACGGTCTTTACACAGTGATTGTCGCCGGTATTTTGATTTCGCTTCTCGGCGGGTCGAAATACCAGATTGGCGGACCGACAGGGGCCTTTGTCCCGATCCTGTTCGCTATTGTGCTCCAATACGGATTTGAGAATCTGCTGATTGCCGGTTTTATGGCCGGAGTGATTCTGGTCATATTAGGGCTGCTAAAACTCGGCAAGATCATCAAATTTATTCCGCGGCCGGTGATCATCGGATTTACGGCCGGAATCGCGGTGATTATTTTCACCGGAGAAATCGCCAAGTTTTTAGGCTTGAGAAATGTCGAGAAGCATGAGAGTTTTTATATGAATATGAGAGAGGTTGTCATCAACCTGAATACGCTCAGCTTTTACAGCATTTTGACGGCTGTCGTATCGCTCTTCTTTGTGCTGTTTACGCCAAAGGTTCTGCCGAAAGTGCCGGGAGCGCTCGCAGGCTTGCTTGTATCAACGGTCATGGCCACGATGCTGTTTCCCGAACAGGTGGTGACGATCGGATCAGCTTACGGCGAAATTCCGCGCAGCTTGCCGAGCTTTCAATTTCCTGAGTTGTCATTGGAAAAAATCATTTACCTGATGCCTCCCGCTCTTGCGATTGCAATGCTCGGAGGAATCGAATCGCTGCTTTCCGCGATGGTGGCAGACAATATGAAGGGGACAAGGCATGACAGCAATAAAGAACTTGTCGGCCAAGGAATTGCGAACATCGCCGCACCGCTGTTCGGCGGTATTCCGGCGACAGGTGCGATTGCCCGTACGGCGACCAATATTAAAACGGGCGCTGCTTCTCCGATTTCAGGTATCGTACACGGTGTGTTCGTTTTATTGGTTCTGCTTTTGTTTGCGCCATACGCTTCCCTTATCCCGCTTGCAAGCATGTCGCCGATTTTGATGGTGGTTGCTTGGAATATGAGTGAGCGGAAAGAGTTTATAAATATTTTGAAAATTAGAAATTCAGACTCTGCCGTGCTTGTCGTCACATTTCTTTTAACCGTTTGGCAGGATCTTGTGTTTGGGGTGGCGGCCGGGATCCTGCTGGCGATCATCACCTTTATCGCCAGAATGAGCAAGTCGTTCCGCATTAAAAAAGATGTGTCTGAATCGATCGTCCAGTCGGCAGCTGCAGCGGAAGAAAAGCATTTTCAACGCTCTGTCAGCATCTATTCGGTTGAAGGCCCGCTGTTTTTCGGCTCATCGAATTCATTGGAGGATTCAATTTTGGACAAAGGCCACCCGCCAAAACTCCTCATCCTGCTGATGAATAAAGTAGACTACATGGACTCTTCCGCAGAAGGCAGCCTGATGACGATCGTCAACCGTGTCCACCAGCAAAACGGGAAAGTGATGATCGTGGGTCTTCAGCAGCAGCCGCGTGAGCTTCTTCATAAAACAGGGCTGTTTCATAAGATCGGCAAAAAGCATTTTGTCGACAGGCCTGAACAAATATTTGACGTGACATAACCAAGAAAACCGCCTGTTTCGGCCGGACTGAAGCAGGCGGTTTCTTTTATTGGGCTGCTTTTACATATGCGCCTTTTTTCATGGCGGCTATTGCCGTTTCTTTCATCAGAAGGACGTTCTTTGAAAGTGTGGAGGCGGGGATTTTTCTTCCGTTAACAGCGACTTTTGGATCGATCCATCTCACCTTTAATGTTTGATGAAAAGTAAAATCGCCTTCGTCGCCTTGTTTAACGCGCTTGCTCGCTGTGCTGAGCTTTACCAGCGTTTCCCGGAAGCGCGCTTTTTGCTTTAGCATCGCAAGCAGTTCCGTGTCGGTTTTGAAAAAATCGCGCCCCGCAATAACACGCATGTCAAGCGCCTCTTTCAGCATTTGGCTGAGGGTACAGAGCGCATATATATTGAGGGGATTCATAAAGAAGTCAATCACTTCTTGATAGTAAAGGCGGGCGAACCATTCGGCATGCTCTGCCGAAGTGCAGCAGATTTCGCCTTCAGCAACGGTCAATCCAGTTTCTAAAAATCGTCCAATCTCTACCGGATCGCCAAATCCATAGGCTAAAGAGTCGCGAAGCGTGTAATCGATGCGATCCGCACATAATGAAGGAGCCGGCTGCTCCAGCAGCGTCCATTTTTGCTCGTCATATAAGATGTCTTCATCATGGAATCCGTATGTATGCAGAATCCCGGAGATATCAGATTGCTTGACCCATTGCCGAAACATCTGTTCATGGTAATCTTCGTTTTCCATGTTAAATACATCATCAGCCACATGGGAAAATGCCGTATGGGAAACATCGTGGAGCAAACCTGCAATTTGCTCTTCCAGGCTTCCGCCAAGCCTGCGGATCAAAAGCATAACTCCGATGCTGTGCTCACAGCGGCTGATGTTCCATGCGGGATTGACGAGAAAAGAGGCCCCGCCCTGATGAATCCCTTTCAGACGCTGAACGGCTTTTGAACGAATGAGGTCTGTCAGCACAGGCTCCAAATCTGCCTCCCCGTAAAGGCGGTCATTGATCTTGATGATGCTCTCCTGCAAATCGTTCCGTCAGTTTGCAGCGATGGGCATCCATCATGTCTTCCAATGAAACACCGTATATGCCGGCAAGCATGATCAAATTCCCCATTACATCGCCCATTTCTTCGATCAGTTCTTTTTTCAGTTCAGCAGCCGGCCGTTTTGCTTCGTCAGGACGGTCCCTTCCGATTTCGTATGCTCTAACCGCTCTCGCCAGTTCGCCAGCCTCTTCCATTAAAAATCCCATCCTGATGAAAGGTCCGTATTCGCTCCATCCTCTTTCCCTGTAAAATGCCTTTGTCCATTGCTCCGCGTCTGTGATTGTCATAAGTTATACACTCCCGTTTAGAAATTCAATTATATTGTCGCACACGGAACAAACAATATATAGTACAATGTTAATTGCTTTTATCAATATATGGAGTTGGAGTGAGCGAAAGTGAAAACGGTATGCGTATATTCAGGATCAAATATGGGGGCGGACCCGGAGTACAAGAAGAAAGCTGCAGAGCTTGGCGTTTATATTGCCGAGAAGGGGCTTCGCCTTGTTTACGGAGGATCGAGAATGGGATTGATGGGCGTGATTGCGGATACCGTATTGGAAAACGGCGGGGAAGTCGTCGGCGTTATGCCGAAAGGCCTTTTTACAGGGGAAATCGTTCATCAGCAGTTGACGGAGCTGATCGAAGTGAGCGGCATGCATGAGCGCAAAGCGAAAATGAGTGAATTAGCTGACGGCTTTATCGCGATGCCCGGAGGCTTCGGCACGTTTGAAGAGCTGTTTGAAGTGCTCTGCTGGGCGCAGATCGGCATCCATCAAAAGCCGATCGGACTTTACAATGTGAACGGCTATTTTGAACCCCTTCTTAAAATGCTCGAATACAGCGTTCAAGAAGGCTTTTCGAACAAATCGCACCTTGAGCTGATTCATGCTTCGGCAAGCCCTGCGGAGTTGATCGGGAACATGAATGATTATCGCTACCCTGTCCTCGAGAAAAAGTGGAAGGATTTATAGAAGCTTTACATATAGCGAATGGGACAACCCATTTGGAGTAAAAAAAAGCTGCCGGTGACTCCGGCAGCTTTTTGGCTGTTTACTTCTGTGCGTCGATATTGCGTGTAAGCACTTTATCAATCAGGCCGTATTCTTTTGCTTCTTCAGCCGTTTTGAAGTTGTCGCGGTCTGTATCGCGCTCGATTACTTCAAGCGGCTGCCCAGTGCGCTCTGCAAGGATTTTGTTCAGCTTGTCGCGCAATGAAAGAATGCGTTTCGCGGCAATTTCAATTTCAGTCGCCTGACCCTGCGCTCCGCCAAGCGGCTGGTGGATCATGACTTCACTGTTTGGAAGAGCGTAGCGCTTCCCTTTCTCGCCGGCTGCAAGAAGGAACGCACCCATGGATGCCGCCATTCCCGTACAAATCGTGGAGACTTGCGGTTTAATAAACTGCATGGTGTCATAAATCGCCATACCGGCTGTGATGGAGCCGCCAGGGCTGTTGATATAGATGCTGATATCTTTTTCTGGATCTTCGGCTTCAAGGAATAGAAGCTGAGATACGATGGAGTTCGCAACATTGTCATCGATTGCTGATCCCAGCATAATGATACGGTCTTTCAACAAGCGTGAGTAAATGTCATACGCTCTTTCCCCGCGGTTCGTCTGTTCAATGACTGTAGGTATTAAATTCATAATGCTCCTCCTTCACCTTAAAAGGTAAGTATGTAGTTTAATCATACATTTTTGGTCAATAAAGGTCAAACAAAAAGCCGCCTTCATCCAAAAGACATACTGGGTTTATTTTTCCCATTTTGAAGGAAACTCAAACAAAATATCAACTTTATAGAGAAAAGTATAGAAAATTTAGGTCCAATAGTCTAAGATTAGTCCATTGGTCTTCATTTTATTTTATAGGAAAGAAGGAAATCAATTATGGGTTATGTGAACTTGGACAAGAGTAACCTGACAGATCAGCAGAGGCTTGTCGTGGCTTCAGAGCTGCAAAATAAGAAGAAATCGAAGCTGATTGTATTTCTTTTATGGTGGTTTCTCGGAGGCGTTGCCGCTCACAGATTTTATCTGGACGAGAGAAAAGGCTACGCTGTAGCCATGTTGCTTCTCGGCTGGATTACATTATTCATTTGGCCTTTTATTGACGGCATTATCTGCCTTGTCAAAACAACGGACGAAGTAAATGAAGAAATCGAACAAAAGATTATAGCTTCCGTATTATCTAAACCTGCATCATGATGATGCGGGTTTTTTGTTTCGAGCAGGAGATTGTGATTGACTTTTTAAAGAACAGCCCTTATAATATGAATTGCTGACGTTAAAAAATCATATTGTGCGCTCGTAGCTCAGCTGGATAGAGCGGTGGTTTCCGGTACCACGTCTGCCGGGGGTTCGAATCCCTCCGAGCGCGTTTTCAAGACAAGGGTTTGGCATTTGCCGCCCTTGTTTTTTTGTGAACACTTTAGTCGTATTCGGAGAGTGAGCGTAATGATTCGCTTTCACAAAAAAAGGCGGCCGCTTGGCCGCCCGTGTTGTTTAATCGCGGATTGAACGCAAATGTTTGATCTTAAGATTTTCAAAGACGGCCGTTCCATTTTCGCTAAAGAGTGTGATGCCTGTATCATTCATGTCGGGAAATGCAAGGTTTGAATGCGTCGTTTCGCCGTCATCAATAAATGCTTCGACAGTGTTTTGATCTACGATAATTGTGAAATGGACCCGTTTTTTTTCCGGATCAAACGGTGCTTTGCTTTCCAAATAGGTGCGGGTGCTGTCAGGCTGTCCCGTAAATCCTCTGTTCACATAAGAATATCCGCCTTCAGCCGAAATTCCAACATCGATATGGCGTTTTCGGTCCGCGGATTCTCTGAGCCTGAAACCCGCATTTTTAAGGTCGTCCCAAGAGATATCTGCCTCAAGCTGATAGGTATTCCCCTTAATCTGCAGCGTTTTTGATCCGTTCACTTCGATGCGATCCAATTCATCGGCAGATTCGGTTAATTCATCCAATTGATCGATTGGATGAGAGGCGAGGCTGTATCGATCTCCGCCTTTATGTTTAAGCCGAATTTGCCGGACGATCGAATCGGTTCCGTTAAAACCGTCTTTCCATGTTGGCGTCCGGTTTGCATAATCCCAGTTATTCATCCACGCCAAAGCATAGCGTTTCTCGTACGGATCGTTCGTTTCGCCGTCCTCAAATGTCACGCCCGCATACCAGTCAAATCCGTAATCAAGCCACTGGGGTTCTGCTTCGTCTGCCGTAAATTCGTTGCCGTTGAAGCTGCCTGTCCAGTATGCATAAGTATTCGGCTTGCCGGTCCCTTTCCCGTTGGCGCTTGCTCCAAGAACCCATTTATATGTTCCGTCATCCGCCCGCATCTTATACAGATCCGGACATTCGATGATGCCGATATTTTCTGTTTGAAAACTACCTGTATAACGCCATTCCTTAAGGTTTTGCGATTCGTAAAAGCCGACTTTCGTTCCTTCAGCCAGCGCCATCACCCATTTATCATCCTGTTCATCCCAGATCACTTTCGGATCTCTGAAATCGACGGTGCCCGGATTAGGCAAGACCGGCTCTTCACCGTAAGGTTTAAATGTTTTTCCTCCATTTTGGCTGTACCATAAAAATTGCTCTTCCTTCCCGTCATTGGCCGACGGCTGCGTCATAACCGCCACGATCGTCCCTTTGCCGAAGCCGGCTGTGTTTTTTGAGTCGACAACGACAGAACCGGACCAGGGATCGCCATTTTTATTCGTATATTTCGGAATGGCAACCCCTTTATCCTGCCAGTGGACGAGATCATCTGATACTGCGTGGCGCCACTCTGTTCCATTGCCGTCCGGATAGTCTCGGTTATAGAGGTAGTAGTAATGATATTCTCCATTGAAATAGACGGGTTTTTGAGGGTCGTTTTTCCATTTGTCAGGGGTTGTCAAATGGAAAGCTGCACGATATTCCGGTGTATCCGGAGATTCTCCCTTTTTTTCTGTTTCCCGGACTGAAAGAAATATCATGATGAAGATTCCAAGACAAACAGTTAAAATGCTGATCCGCTTATATACTGCCTTCTTCAAGAAAATTCCCCGCTTTATTCTAAGATGACATACGAAAGAAAATGCCGATGTTCACCGGCATTTTCCTTCGTTCGTTTTATTTGTTTACCGTTAGTTGTCCCTGTTCAAGGATGCTGTTTTTGACAACGGATGTTTTTGATCCTTTGATCTTCAGCAAAAAGCTTGGTGCAAACGTGGCGTGATGCTCGTTCGAAATCCCTCTGTTTGTGATGTAGCTTGTAATGACGACTTCGTCGCCTTTTTTCTGCGGTACGGCAAAGTGTGAATAAGTAAACGTGATGTCATTGTAATCCTGGTCCATATGCAAAACAAGTCCGGATTTGTTTAAAGGCTTGAATGGTCCGGTTAATGAACCTGATACATAGCCGAGCATATAAATGTCTTTTGAACCGATGCCGTCAATTGTCATTTTTGATCCTCTTGAATCTGTGAACAGATACCATTTTCCATTCATTTTGAAGAGGTTGGCCCGTTCGATTTCATCTGTCACCGTATTGGAGGCGATCAAAGGCTTCATGACTTTTTTCAGTGTATAATCGTTATTTAATTCGATGATTCCGAGAGCGCCGTTAGCCAGCGAAGCGTTCTTTTTGTTCGCACCTTGCAGCAGCTTGCTGCTTTCTTCTTTAAAGAACTTCTTGCTGCCCCCGTAGTAGGCTCTGTTGAATAGGGAGTCTTCTCCTTGGTAGCCGGTTTTTGTTCCCGTATTGGCTTCAAATACGAGATATTTATGGCCGCGGTCTTCCACATAATGCGGGTCTCTCATCGTATGGTTGTCGCCGGAGCTGTAGTTTCCTTCGTCAATGAATTGCTGAACGTTTTGGTATACCGTGCCGTCGGCGCCGTCAAAGACCGATTTATGATCTTCTACACCGTCAATTTTGAGCGTGTCCGAATCCGGCTGAGAGAAATTGACCTGAGCTGTTGTCAGCGTCTGCTTGCCGTATTGCGTGCCGGAAAAAGCTGTGTAAAACAGTCGGACTTTTCCGTCTTTTGTCAGCGTGGCAGAACCTGACCATTCCTGTGTTTGATGTTTGAGGTACGGATCGTCTGGAACAAATTTGTCGCTGTCTTTAAACACTCTGCCGGCGTTTTTCCAGCTGTCGATAGAAGTTTCGCCTTTCTTTTGATAGAACAAATAGATGGATGTGTCATCGACGTCTTTCGGATCGCCCGCCAGCGCGAAAACAAGATTGTAGCCGTGGTATGTAGCAACCGTCCCGTCGGCATTTTGCAGCGGCCAGCTGTCCCATACGTCTAAATCGATCAGCTCTCCATTTTTGTTATACCCTTTTGCAGAAGGGATGTTTTTGATTGTTTTCGGATCGAATTGAGGAACTTTAAATTGTTCGCTCTTTTGCTGCTCGGGAATTTTCAGCATGTCATGTCTTGTGATATGAGAAAATCCGTAGCTTTTCTTGTAATCCTGCGTTTCTTTTGCAAAGGTTTGCGGCGCACCTCCGGCCAGCAGTGCCGCAGCAACGGTTAAGGCTGACGCTTTTTTAGCAATGTTTTTGATGTTCATCAATATTTCCTCCCTTTTTCAATATGTAATAGATTGCTTCTGACAACATGAACGTTCCCAATCATCCCTCCTAACTGCGGCATTGTCCTGAAGAACAGAAAAAAGACCTAAAATGTGCAAGTTCATATAGGCAAAAGATAGATTTCGCCCTTCACACATTTTAGGTCTTGCCTGCTTAGACAGTAACAATCCCGACGATATTGAATTACCATCATTCTAATATACTCATCTCTGGGACTCAACTGGTCTAAGTTCCTCTTTTCCTATACATTTTTATGCAAATGACACCGATTTTAAGCGGAAAGACACCTTTTTTATATGAATCTATAGTCTGTATAAGCGGGAATCGTCAATCGCTGAAATCAATATACATCGGTATACTTTCCCAAAAGGCATCTGGAATTGCGAGCTTCCGCTGATCATGTCTTGACAGGGTTGTTTGAATATCGTCCTCTTTTCCGGCTCGAACTTTTTGTAGCCACTCCGGATCCATCAGGAGACCCCGCCCGATTCCGATGAGATCGGCTCCTGTTTCCAGCGCTTGAAGGGCGTCTTCCGGTGTGTGTACTTGCCCGGCTCCGATCAGTGGGAGACGGTCTTGGACGGCTTCTTTGATCAGTTCCATCCTTGCGCGGGATCTGTCTGCACCCCTGCGCGGCAAGGACCGGAAATCAACCAGTGATACGTGCAGGTAATCCAATCCTTGCTCCCGCAGTACATTGACGAAAGACAACGTTTCATCCATTGTGATTCCAGGTGTTTCCGGCTCTTCGGGCGAAAACTTGTAGCCGATGATAAAGGACGGCTTATGGCAGCTATCCGCTACGCGTCTGATTTCTTCTATAATCTGAAGCGGAAATCTCATCCGTTTCTCTAAAGTGCCGCCCCAGCCGTCATTGCGCCGGTTGTAATAAGGAGAGAAGAACTGATGGATGAGAAACCCGTTTGCGCCGTGAATTTCGACTCCGTCAAACCCGGCTTCTATCGCTCTTCGCGCCGTCTGGCCGAA
This sequence comes from Bacillus licheniformis DSM 13 = ATCC 14580, assembly GCF_000011645.1. GTDB lineage: Bacteria > Bacillota > Bacilli > Bacillales > Bacillaceae > Bacillus > Bacillus licheniformis. The sequence continues at coordinate 3,534,222 of NC_006270.3, read as the reverse complement.
AGAATGGATAAGGTCTTGAATTTCTTGCTCAGACAGCGCCCTCGGCACCGGTGCATTCGGTTGATTCGGAGCGACGGCGCTGGCGCTGACCGTCCGCTCTATACCTTTGGCTCCAGGATGGAAGAGCTGGAGGATTGCTTTTGCTCCGTGTTTCTTTAAAGTGGCTGCAAGCCGGGTTAGTCCAGGGATTTGATCATCGTTCTCAGCTCCGGGGATGCCTGGAAATCCGGTTCCGGGCTGTACGGTTGTCGCAGATGTGATGACCATCCCGACTTCTGTCGCCCGCGCGGCATAATAGACCAGTTCGTCGTCAGAAATGAATCCTCCCGGCAATGAGGATGAATGCCCCATTGGCGGCATGATGATCCTATTTTTCAATTGGATTCCGTTTTTAAAAGTAAACGGGGTGAATAAAGACTCGTATTGTTTTTTCATGTTTTTCCTCCTTTTGATATAACCATAGCAACCGCCGGAAGGCTCCACAAGAACGCAATTTTTTTATACATGCTTTATAAAAATAAACCGTAAGATCGTTTTCTTGAATGCTCTGATGTCCATATGGTAGGATCAAGTCAAAATTGGCTATGAGGCAATGGAGGAATTGCTATGAATTCAGCTGTCGATCATAAAGAATGCTCTTCTTTAATTCAGGATGTATTGAAAATTTTCTCTGGTAAATGGTCATTTTTAGTTCTCGCCGAACTCATTCAGGGCAAGCGGCGATTCAACGAGCTCAGAAGGAACTTGGGAAACGTCAACACGAAAGGATTAACTGACACATTAAGACATCTTGAAGAAAGCGGCATGATTTCCCGGAAGGTGTTCCCAACGGTTCCTGTTACTGTAGAATATAAATTAACAGAAAAAGGTAAAGAGTTCCACAGCATTTTTAAAGAGATGGCCGCATGGGGGGGGAAATGGCTTCCGTAATGGAGCCTTTTTATTTTGCCTTCGTTTTGCGGTTCCAAATATTTCTGACTTTTGGTATAGTGATAATGTGTTTAAATTTGCAACAAAAGGTGATCGAATATGAAAGTGATGGCAATTGCTCCATATGAAGGACTGAAAGAGCTGATGGTTCAAGTGGCAGGCGGCGAGAATTTTGAATTCGAGGCGGCTTCTGGAGATTTAGAGAAGGGCGTGGAGCTGGCGAAACAAGCGGAAGCAAACGGGACTGATTTGATTATCAGCAGAGGTGGAACCGCTGAGCTGATCCAGCAAGAAGTTTCCATTCCGGTTGTGGATATCGAAGTGTCGGGATACGATATGCTGCGTGTGCTTACGCTTGCCAAGGGCTATCCCGGCAAGGCGGCAATTGTCGGATTTCCGATGATTGCCGACGGCGCATCGGCGGTGTGCGAAATTTTGGATATTCGGATCGACGCCTGCACCGTATCAGACGAACGCGATGTTGAACCGGTGCTTCTTCAGCTCAAAGAACAGGGCTATCAGATCATTATCGGCGATGTGATCACAATTGAGAAAGCAGAGCAGCTCGGTTTAAACGGACTGCTTTTGACATCCGGAAAAGAAAGCATTGCCAAAGCTTTTGCATACGCTAAAAAACTGTATTCCTTTTTAGAGAGCATCAAGCAGAAGTACGCTGTGCCGTATCACATTTTACAAAAGGCCGAGACCGGTTATGCAGTATACAACAAGACATTGCGGCCGGTTTTTCAAAACGGCGTATTTGCCGAACATATCGGCTTGCTGGATAATCTGGAAGAGCTGATCGGGGAAGCGGAAAAGAAGGGAGTCATCCATTTTAGACTCCGAAAGCATGGGCGGACATGGAATATCACGGGGCGCAGGTTTTTCGTATCAGACGAGGCATTGACCGTATTTACCGCGGAAAATGCAAAAGATGTTCGCGTTTCTTCTTTGCCCGGGGCAACGATTCTTTCTCCTTTGCGGATGAGTTATATGGAAACATCAAGGAACGAAACGATGCAGAAGGTGCTGAAAAAAGCAGAGTTGTTCTCGGCAAGGCGGGAACCCGTATGGATCAATGGAGCGCCCGGCTCAGGGAAAGAGAGCTTGGCCGGGCTGATCCATATGAAGGGGGAGGACAAGCATGAGCCGTTTCGAAAAATCGATGCCGGTTTGCTGTCTGAAGCAGAATGGGAACAGGCTTGTGAAAGCGAAGAATTCTTTTCAGGGAGAGGAACGCTATACATCAAACAAGTCGATCGCATGCCGCCGTCCTCGCAACGGCTTTTACTCAGGCGGATCAGCGAACCGTATGATGGGCCGAGGCTGATCGTTTCTTCTTCCCGCAGGCGCGCCGAGGAATTTTCAAGCGATTTATATGATGCGCTTTGTCATTTGGAACTGGACGTTCCCCCTCTTTCCGAAAGAAAAGAGGATATTTTGCATCTGGCTTATCTGTTTATTGCGGAAAGCAATGAGGCATTCGGCAAACAAATCGTCGGCTTTCGAAACGAAGCTGGTGTTCTGCTTGAAGAAGCGAAATGGCCGGGCAACCTCAGCCAATTGAGAAAAACGGTCCAAAACTGTGTCCTTGAAGCGCAGGGCGTATATATCGAGAAGACTGACGCCGAACGGGTCCTGAGCCGCTTGAACGAGGAAGAAAGAGAAGACATCGATTTATCCGGAACGCTTGAAGAGATCGAAAAAAGGATCATTCAAAAGATCTATGCCGAAGAAGGGAACAATCAAACAAGAACAGCGGAAAGGCTCGGCATCAACAGAACGACGCTTTGGAGAAAATTGAAATCGTCAGATTGATAAGACACCGGCTAAACCGGTGTCTTATTTTTTGTTTTAATATGCAACAACAAATAAAAATATTTAGATAAATACCGTTGATTATTGAAACATTTATGTATATAATCATTTTTGAAAACGCTTTATAGGAAGGGGAGGCAATAATGGGATTCGTACCAAAGGGGATTTATCCTGCTATGCTGACACCGCTCACAAAAGATCAAAGCATTGATGAATCGGCATTGAAACAGCTGACAAACCATTTGATCGATGCTCATGTACACGGGCTTTTTGCGTTGGGTACCAACGGGGAATTTCATATGTTCAACATCGAAGACAAGCTGAAAGTTGCAGAAATCATCATTCAAGAAACGGCCGAACGCGTTCCCGTCATGGTAGGGAGCGGAGGAAACAGCACAGAAGAAGCGATCTGGCTTTCTAAGGAAATAGAGAGGCTTGGAGCAGATGCGCTGTCGGTCATCACGCCATTCTTTATTCCACCGACACAGGAAGAAGCGGCGGTGCATTATAAAACAATCGCGGCATCCGTTTCACTTCCGATCCTTTTGTACAATATCCCTTCAAAAACAGGTTTCCATTTAGAACCAGAAACAGTGGCAGAGCTTGCAAAAGTGGACAATATCGTTGGAATTAAGGACAGCAGCGGAAACTTTGAAAACATACAACAGTATATCGAGCAGACGAAAAATGACGACTTTTCCGTTTTTGCAGGCACCGATTCGCTCATATTGAAAACGCTTCAAGCGGGAGGAGCGGGAGCAGTCGCAGCAACAGCAAATATGCTTCCGGATATCGTAACGTCTATTTACCACCATTGGGCAGAGGGTGAGACTGAAAAGGCGGAGGCTGCCCAGATGGAGCTTCAGCCGCTTCGCGATACGTTTCGTTTAGGTACGATCCCGGCGGCACTGAAAAAAGCGGTTGAGCTTTATTCGATCCCTGTAGGCCCGCCGAAAGCGCCCGTCAAAGAACTGACCGGTCCGGCGCTTTTGGAGGTCGAAAAAATGGTTGCTTCCTATCAATCAAAATAGGGAGGTTTCAAGAATGCCAGCGAATTATCAATTTCGGACAGCCGGTCATATCGTTGCAGGTGAACATTCCATCCGCCGGCTGAAAGATCATGTGCGAACGATTGTACCGAAGGCGGACAGGGCGCTGATTATTACCCAGCCGTCGATCGTCAAGCTCGGCGCGATCGGAGAGGTACAGGCTCAGCTTACAGAGATCGGCATTCAGTCAGATGTTTGCACAGCCATATTGCCGGAACCGACCGTACAAAATATTGAAGACGTATTTAGAGGCATCCGTGAGAAACGATACGACATTCTCATCGGAATCGGCGGAGGCAGCGTTTTGGACGGAACGAAAATATTGTCCGTGCTGCAAACGAATTCAAAAAAGGTCGAGGAGCTGCTCGGGACAGATTTGGTCGAAAAGCCGGGAATCCCGACCGTGCTGATTCCGAGTACTTCGGGGACGGGCGCAGAGGTGACGCCGAACGCGATCGTTACGCTTCCAGAAGAGGAATTGAAAGTCGGCATCGTCAGTCCGCTTCTTTTGCCGAAACTTGTCATTCTTGACCCGGTCATCACCCTTGGATTGCCAAAACCGATTACGGCGGCTACCGGAATGGATGCATTCACTCATTCGCTTGAATCGTTCATTTCGACGAAAGCAAACCCGATCAGCGATATGTTCGCTTTAGAATCCATCAGATTGATTTCGGCAAGTATTGTGGAAGCATATGAAAACGGTTCATCGATACAAGCGAGAGAAAACATGCTGCTCGGTTCGACGTATGGCGGAATGGCGCTGACGGCTGCCGGTACTGCTGCCGTTCACGCCCTCGCCTATCCGCTTGGGGGGAAATACCGAATTTCCCACGGTGTCGCCAATTCGATGCTCCTTCCGCATGTGATGGAGTTTAATATGGATGCCATTACAGAACGGCTGTCTCTTGCGGCAGAAACAATGGGAATCGTTGCATCTGATTTGACCGCCGAACAAGCGGCTGAGGCCGTTGTGCAGAAAATAAGAGAGTGGACGGAGCGGCTGAATATTCCTCAGGATTTAAAAGCGTTCGGCGTAACCGCAAGCGACGTGGACGATTTAGCCGACTCAGCTTCAAAAGTGACGCGCCTGCTTCATAACAATCCGAAACCGCTCAGTCTGGAAAATATAAAAGACATCTATCGAAAACTAATCAACTAAAGGATGAAGACATTTGAAAATTGCAATCATCGCGGATGATTTGACGGGAGCGAACGACTGCGGCGGTCAGCTTGTTCATTACGGGATGGATGTTTCCGTCAAACTCGACGCCGAATTCACCAGACGGGAAACGGAAGGCGTCGTTATTTTCAATACGGACAGCAGATCGCTGCCAGCCGCAGAGGCGAAGGCGACTGTGAAAAACATCAGTGAACACATCTCCCGGCAATCGTTTGATATCGTCTACAAAAAAATCGACAGCACGATGAGAGGAAATATCGGAGCCGAGCTTCAAGCGATGTACGAAGTGTTTCAGCCGGACTTTGTGCTGATCGCTCCCGGCTACCCTCAAAACGGACGCCAGGTTATCGGCGGCATCCATTATGTGAACGGCGTAAAGCTTGAAGAAACCGAAGCGGCAAACGATCCGAAAACGCCTGTAGCCGAGTCGAATATTCAAAGATTAATAGAAAAGCAGACTCGAAATAAGAGCGGGCATTTATCATATGAAGACATCCGCCGCGGACACGGGCATGTCCGCAACAAGCTGGAACGCTTTCGGGCGGAGGGGATTTCATATGTGACGGCCGATTCGGTTCACGAATCCGATCTGCAGGGGCTGGCGCTTATTCTGGAGAGTTTGCCGTATTCTATCATTTTGGCCGGTTCGGCAGGCTTGATGAGCTGTCTGCCCAAAGCGTTCAATCTGAAAGAAAGGGAGCTCGGTCAAACCGTTCCGTCTTCCGACCAGCCGATCATGTTTGTCGTCGGAAGCATGAGTCGGACGGGGAGGGAACAGCTTCACGAACTATTCGCCGGACGTGCGGCTGAAAAAATTGAAATGAGATCAGAGCGCGTGCTGTGCGGCGGAGCTGAGAAAAGAAACGAGTTCGAACGGCTGAAGGAAAGGGCGGCGGACGTCCAGCGCCGTTCGAAACACATCGTCCTCTGCACCTCAGACAATGCGGCAGAGACACAGAAGATTGGTGAAAGCCGCGGACTCACCCCAGTTCAAACGAGCAATGCGGTGTCCGGTGCACTTGGCGAATTTGCGGGCGAGCTGATTCAAGCTTTTCATGTGAAACGGCTGTTCTTAACCGGAGGTGACACGGCATATCAAGTGCTGCATCAGCTTCGGATTCATGAGATACGATTGCTGGACGAAGTAGAGCCCGGCATTCCGCTGGGAGCAGCCGGTGAAGAATTGTACATTGTGACAAAGGCCGGAAATTTTGGCTCGCGTTCGGTGATGGCAAGTGCGGCAATCAAGCTACAAGGAGGATAAACAATGAAGAAACCGGTTATCGGCATTACAATGGGCGACGCGGCAGGCGTCGGTCCGGAAATTATCGTAAAAGCCCTCACGTCCCGCGAAGTGTATGATATGTGCAGGCCGCTCGTCATCGGCGATATGAAAATGCTGAAAAAAGCCGCCTTCCAAATCGGATCAGAGGTTGTTATTAACAAGGTCGGGCATCCGGACGAGGGCGGTTTTGTACATGGAAAGATCGATTGTCTCGATATTGAACTGCTGCCTGAAAACCTGCCTGTCGGAAAGGTGTCGGCTGAAGCTGGAAACGCCGCTTTCCATTTCGTGAAAAAAGCGGTTGAGCTCGCTAAAAAAGGCTGTATTCAAGCGATTTGCACAGCGCCGTTAAATAAGGAGGCGCTGCATAAAGGCGGACACCGATACCCGGGGCATACGGAAATTCTCGCTCATTTAACGAATACAACAGACTACAGCATGATGCTGGCTTCGCCAAAGCTGAAGGTGATTCACCTGACAACGCATCAAGGGCTGATCGAGGCGATTCAGTCGATTACGCCGGAGCGGACCTATAAAGTCATCCGTCTCGCACATGATACATTGACAAGAGCCGGATTCGAACAGCCGAAAATTGCTGTTTGCGGAATCAACCCCCATGCAGGGGAAAACGGCCTGTTTGGAAGCGGCGAGGAAGAACGGCAATTGCTTCCGGGGATTGAGCAGGCGGCAGCTGAGGGAATCGATGCCGGCGGCCCATACCCCGCAGACACGCTGTTTTACAAAGCTGTCAGAGGAGATGTTGACCTTGTCGTAGCCTGCTACCACGACCAGGGGCATATACCGGTCAAAGTCCTCGGGTTGGAAGAGGGCGTCAACATTACAGTCGGATTAAACGGCGGGATCATACGCACCTCTGTCGACCACGGAACCGCATTTGACATTGCGGGGCAGAACAAAGCCGATGAAAGAAGCATGCTCGCTGCTTTGCGGTCAGCCGCTGAGCTGGCGCCCAAATCGTAGAAAAATGAAAGAAGGTTGGTGCATCTTATGAAAGTCGTATGTACATCACCGTCATTTGCGAAATACTCAGACGATCCCGTCTTGTTTTTGGAAAAAAAGGGCATGTCGCTGGAACGCCTTCCTGCAGATATAACCGAGGAGCAGTTTATTGAAGCAGCAGAAGGAGCGGATGCCGCGATCGTGGCGTTTAACCAGATTACGCCGTATGTCCTGGATCGTCTCCCTTCTTTAAAAATTGTCTGCAAACATGGCGTCGGTGTCGACAATATCGATCTGCACGCTGCGAAAGAGCGCAACGTCTGGGTGACGAATGCCCCCAACGCCAACAAGCATGCAGTCGCCGATTTTGTATTCGGTCTCATGCTGTCGGCTGCAAGACAGATTCCTGCAGCCGACAGGGAGACAAAGCTGGGAAAATGGCCGAGGATTTTTGGATCTGACGTTTACGGCAAAACACTCGGCATCGTCGGACTTGGCATGATCGGAAAAGAAGTCGCCAAACGGGCGCAAGGCTTCAATATGACTGTTTTAGCCTATGATGTGTTTCCTGATCGTGCATTCGCAGCCGATCATCACATCCATTTTACAGAGCTTGATCAGCTCTTGAAAGAATGCGACTTTATCACTCTTCATATGCCGCTCACAGCCGAAACGGAAAACATGATCGGTGAAAAAGAATTAGCCGCTATGAAAGAAACGGCTTATCTGATCAATGCTTCAAGGGGAGGCATCGTGTCCGAGTGTGCGTTATATGATGCCTTGGCGAGCGGGGGCATCGCTGGAGCTGCGCTTGACGTGTATCAAACCGAACCGCTGAAGCAGCACCCTCTCTTTGAGCTGGACCGTTTTATCGCCGTGCCGCATATCGCGGGGTATACCCGAGATGCCGTACAGAACCTTGGCATGATATGCGTCAAAAACATCGCTAGTGTACTGATCGACAAACAAAAACCGGAGTTTGTCGTCAACGGGTTGTGAATGTGTTTTCATTCATGCCCTGCATCATGATTTGAAAGCGTTTTCTACAAATGGGATGAGGTGGATAACATGTTGAATCACCCGATTCAAAAAAAGTCAAATGTACGCTGGGTTGTCGCGTTTATGATGTGGGCTGCGATTGCCATCAATTATATTGACCGGACAGTTCTTTCGGCTGCCGCTCCCTATATTACCGAGGAGTTCAACTTGACACCCGGCCAAATGGGAATCATCATGTCCGGTTTCTTCTGGTCGTACGCTTTGCTGCAGCTGCCTTCAGGCTGGGCGGCCGACAAGTACGGTCAGAAAAAAACGCTCGGTTTTGCGGTTGTTTGGTGGTCTGTTGCTACGGCGCTGACGGGTCTTGCGACAGGCTTCAAATCCCTGCTCGGGCTGCGGGTCGCACTGGGAGTCGGAGAGGCTGCTGCATATCCGAGCAATGCGGGGATTGCCGCCAAATGGTTTCCGAAAAAAGAAAGGGCGACAGTAGCCGGAATTTTTGACAGCGGGTCAAAGTTTGGCGGAGCTGTTGCAATGCCTTTGATCGCCTGGATGATAGCGGTCTTTGACTGGAAACTGACGTTTCTTTTGATCGGACTTGTCGGTGTCGCGTGGGGAATTGTCTGGATGATTTTCTTTAAGGAGAATCCCGCAGATCATAAGCGCGTCAATGAGGCGGAACTGGCCCATATTCGGGAAGGGCAGGCTCACATGGAAGAAACGGGCGGCGGCCAGCCGCTGAAGTGGTATCAGCTATTCAAATATCGCAACATATGGGCGATGTGCATTGGATTTTTCATGATCAATTATAATTCTTACTTCTTTATCACATGGCTGCCGACATACCTTGTTAAAGAAAGGGGCATGGATTTAATCGAGATGGGGATTATGGCGTCTCTCCCGCTTTTGACTGCAATGGTCGTCGAAGTCGGAGCCGGATGGATGTCCGACCGGATATATGCAAAGGGAAAACTGTCGCTGACAGCCGTCCGGAAACTGTTTTTAATTATCGGGCTTGTCATGGCTTCGTGCATCGGTTTTGCCGCTTTTGCAGATTCCGCTATCCTGGCTGTCATCCTTCTTTGTGTAGCGAAATCGGGAACGACTGTCGCCGCGTCCCAAGTCTGGGCGCTTCCGGGGGATGTGGCTCCGAAAAATATGACGTCGATGGTTGCCGGTATTCAAAATACAGTCTCTAATATGGGCGGAGTGGTCGGACCCATCATTACCGGCTTCATCGTTGGCGCAACGGGTTCTTTCGTGCCGGCGCTCCTTTTTTCGGCTGCTTTGATCATCATTGCCATTTTAAATTATCTATTCCTATTGGGAAAAGTGAAACAGATTCAAGTATAAGGAACAAGCCCGGCTCATAAGCCGGGCTTTTCTCATTTAAAATGACTTCAGCACATGCTCCCTGTATTGTGTCGCACCTTCAGCAAGCTCGCTTTTTCCGGCCGTGCCCGCTTGATAGAAGACGTAAGGCGGAAGGTATGTAGTACCGATGAAGTTGCTTGTCGCCTGAAAAGGGCGTAACAGTTCGCTGATCGCATAATGATTTGACCCGCCGGCCTGATAGGCTTCTTCGGGAGCGCCCGCCGATACAGCGACCATGAATTCTTTGCCGCGAAGCGCTGTGCCGTTTGTTCCGTATGCCCAGCCGTAGAGAAGAACGTGGTCCAGCCATTTTTTTAAGAGAGGCGGCGAGCTGTACCAATAAAGCGGAAACTGGAAGACGATCCGATCGTGTTCTTCACAAAGTTTTTGTTCTTTTTCCACATCAATGGCCTCGTCAGGATATTCCTGATAAAGGTCGCGCAATGTAATGCCCGGTGCGTCTTTCAATGTGTCTGCAAATGCTCTGTTCACAACTGACTGCTCCATATTCGGATGAAATGCGAGCACTAATACTTTCATGATTTCATCTCCTTCTTCCATTTTATTCATCTTAACGAACAGCCAGCGCGGATTCAACAAAAACGCTCCGTCCCCATTCAAGGAATCGGGCCGTGACAAAGGTCTTGATATAAGCCGCAAGACACAGACTTTGCATGCATTGGAGGATGATGCGAAAGGTCAAAATCCGAGTTTCTTCATTTATATATAAACATAAGCAAAAAGTCTCTTAAAGACTGCCATGAAAAAATAAGGCAAACAGGTGAAAACGGAGCTATAGACATGGATCATCATGATCGGGCGATATCTATTAATGCGATTATTCCGAATTTTCGGCAAGTTTAAATGGAAATGTGGATTTATATCCGGATGAATGGTTCAAGTCAAAAGCACCCGTTTTCTTCTAAAAAAAATATGAATGCAGGATAAATTAATGATTTTTTGTCCTCATCAAAAACGCTTCTACTTCTTTGACGGTCAGTCCCATTTCTTTGGCCTCCAGCATAAGGGCTCTCCATTCGTCGATATTCGCCCGGGTCAGCTCTCTGTTTCGATAAAGCGCCCGTTCTTTCTTTTTCTGCTTGAGGCGATGTGTGAATTGAAACAGTTCTTCCTGGTTCATCCCGGCCTGCACGGCCTGTACAAGATGGGTTCTCCACTCATCTTCCTGCTCAGTCCGGCGATAAAGGATCACTTCGGTATCAAACAATTCCTTTAATTCGACTTTCAGCGCCCGGGAGATTTTTTTCAGGAATTCGACTGACGGATTTCTGTGAACGCCGCGTTCAATTTTGCTTAAATATGATTTTGATACGCCTGCTATATCAGCAAGCTGGTTAATGGAGTAGCCTTTTCTCTTTCTGTACATTCGGATGACTCTTCCGATCATACTGAATCCTCCCCTTCCCCTTGCCATTCATATAAAACGCTTTCTTGTTCATTATAAGAAATAATTTGTTCTTTATAAAATTCAAAAATTTAAGATATCGACAGAAAATAAAAGAAAACGAACGAATTTGTTCTCTAAAAAGAACTATATAGCTAAATTCAGCATTTTTCAATTCAAATTTTTTCTTTTATAATCCAATCATTAACAAACGGCATTCCTGAGGAGGCAGTCAAGCATGAAAGAAAATATTGATTTTAGAGAACTGATTGCAATCTTGCGAAAAAGAACGGTTCTTATTCTCGTTTTGACAATAGGTGTAACATTGACGACCGGAATCATTCAGTTCTATGTGCTGACACCTGTCTATCAGGCATCGACGCAGATCTTGGTGCATCAAGTAGGGGAGAAAAAGGGGAGCGCCACATACAGCGATATTCAAATCAATCTTCAATACACACGGACATTCCAAGCGCTTTTGAAAAACCCGGTGATTTTGGAGCAAGTCAAGAGAGAGCTTGATTTACCTTACTCTGCCGGCCGGTTGGGTGAAAAAATTGCAACGAGCAGTGAAAGCGAATCTGAGATTATAAATATTTCGGTCCAAGATGAAAATCAGAAACGGGCGGCCGATATAGCGAACACTTTAACTGCGGTGCTCAAAAAAGAGATTAAGCAAATTATGAACACCGATCGGGTAACCGTCCTGTCAAAAGCCGAAATAGTCGATTCGCCGACACCTGTCAGACCGAATTACAAAATGAATATTTTGCTGGCATTCGGCGCCGCATTAATGACCGGAATCGCTTTGGCGTTCTTTTTGGACTTTATCGATGATACGGTTGCAAGACCGTCTCAAGTCGAAAAGGAAGCGGGATTCATTTATTTGGGAAGTATTGAGCAAATGAAGCATAAAAAAAGTCTGTTTCGCGGGGACCCCGATATGAATATCCGCGTAAAAGCAGGAAGGAGTGAGCCGCTTGGGTATTAGAAAAAAACGCTCTCGCAAATATCAATCGGCGCTTGTCGCATTGCATCAGCCGAACACGCCGATCGTCGAACAGTATCGGACGATCAGGACGAACATTGAGTTTTCATCATTTGAGAAGCCGTTCAAGTCATTGCTCATTACATCGGGCCTGCCGGGAGAAGGCAAATCATTCTCGGCTTCAAACTTGGCGATCGTATTTTCGCAACAGGAAAAAAAGGTCCTTTTGATCGACGCAGATTTAAGAAAGCCGACGATCCATAAAATTTTTGAGCTCGATAACCATTCAGGTGTCACAAATGTATTAATGAAAAAATCGACGCTGGAAAATGTCGTCCAGCAAAGCCAGGCGGAAAATCTCCATGTGCTGACAAGCGGTCCGATTCCTCCGAATCCGTCCGAGCTTTTGTCGTCGCAGGCGATGGAGGACCTGCTTGCGGAAGCGTACGACCAATACGATTTAGTCATCCTTGATTCGCCGCCGCTTTTGCCGGTCGCAGACGCGCAAATATTGGCGAATCAGGTGGATGGAAGCATTCTTGTCATCCTCAGCGGAAAAACAAAGCTTGATAACGCGATCAAGTCTCGGGACGCGCTGAATTCTTCCAAAAGCGAACTGCTCGGCGCCGTGCTGAACGGGCGGAAAGTGAAGAAAGCGCGCCAATATAATTACGCAACCATGTAATCTTATGAAGCGGCTGCAGCCGCTTTAGGTGATGTCTCCTTGCCTTTACCGATGGAGGCACTCGGCTCTACCGTGGGCAGACTACCTGTCTGCCTTAGACGCAAGTCGTCGATGGCGGGGCGTGAGGACGGGTTAAATGCCCATCTTTATTTAATTTACGTGCTCGGTTTAAATTTGAAAATCGCCCGTATCTTTTTAGCTCATGGGATTTTGCCCTGAAAGATCCTATCAGCTAGAAAGATACATTAGGAGGTAGGAAATTGACATATCGGAGAAGGCTTTCCATTATTACCGCACTCGATTCGTACTTGGTTTTGCTGTCCATCTTTATCGGATATCAGCTGATTTTGCCATCATATGATTTATACCCTTCGGAAATGCTGCTGATGACTTCACTGATACTGCTTGGCGCTCAGCATTTATTCGCCCATTGCTTCCACCTTTATAAAAAAGTATGGGAGTATGCAAGCATCGGTGAATTGTATGTGCTGCTTAAATCGATTACATTGTCCCATCTTGTGACGGCGGCCCTCGAGCTGTTTTTCTTTCAAAACGTTCCGGTTCGTCTTTTATGTTTAAGCTGGCTGTTCCAGCTCATTTTGATCGGCGGATCGCGGATGATGTGGCGCATCATCAGGGAACAGGTGAACAAAGAAAGCAAAGGATCTCTAAGGGCGCTTATCATCGGAGCGGGCTCTGCCGGCAGTTTGATTGCAAAACAGCTTGTGCAGAAGCCGGAATTGAACATTAAGCCCGTCGCCTTTATCGACGATGACAAAACGAAATACCGGCTTGAAATCATGGGTCTGCCCGTCTTAGGCGGGAAAGAGCAGATTATGCAGGCGGTCCGGCAATGGAATATCGACCGGATCATCATCGCCATTCCATCTTTGAGCGTCACTCAGATGCAGGAAATGTACAAGGCGTGTGCGCAAACAGGTGTCAAAACGCAAATCATGCCGAAAATAGACGAAATTTTGCTTGGCAGACATCCTGTCGGCCAGCTTCGCGATGTCAAAGCAGAAGATTTGCTTGGAAGGGAGCCTGTCCAGCTCGATACGAGCGAAATCTCCAATACGGTCAAGGACCGCGTCGTACTTGTGACTGGGGCCGGAGGTTCAATCGGCTCGGAAATCTGCCGGCAAATCAGCAAATTTAAACCGAAATCGATCATTTTAGTCGGGCACGGAGAAAACAGCATCCATTCGATCCTGCTTGAACTGAAGGAGAAATTCGGAAAGCATGTCGCCTATTATCCCGAAATCGCGGACATACAGGACAGAGAAAAAATGTTTTTGCTGATGGAACGCTACAAACCGAATGTCATTTATCATGCAGCTGCCCACAAGCATGTACCGCTGATGGAAAAATGCCCGAAAGAAGCTGTCAAAAACAATATCCTCGGCACGAAAAACGTCGCTGAGGCCGCCGACGAAACCGAAGTGGAGACATTTGTCCTGATATCGTCAGACAAAGCGGTCAACCCTGCCAATATCATGGGGGCAACGAAGCGGTTCGCGGAAATGCTGATCATGAATCTCGGCAAAACGAGCAAAACCAAATTTGTCGCCGTCCGCTTCGGAAATGTTCTCGGCAGCAGGGGAAGCGTCATTCCGATTTTCAAAAAACAAATCGCTAAAGGCGGCCCGGTCACTGTCACACACCAGGACATGACGAGGTACTTCATGACGATTCCGGAAGCTTCAAGGCTCGTTATTCAAGCGGGGGCGCTTGCCAAAGGAAGACAGATATTCGTGCTCGATATGGGCGAACCGGTCAAAATCGTCGACCTCGCCAAAAATCTTATCCAGCTTTCCGGCTATACGACAGAACAGATCAAAATCGAATTTACAGGCATCCGGCCGGGAGAAAAAATGTACGAAGAGCTGCTGAATCAAAATGAAGTGCTGGCAGAGCAGGTTTTTCCGAAGATTCATATCGGCAAGGCGGTCGACGTCGAATGGACGGTGCTGAAGTCATTTATGGATGAATTTATGTATTTGTCAGACCGCGAGCTGAGAGAACGCTTGTTCAAAGCGATCGGCCAGCACGAGAAAAAGCTGGTGACAGCGCACTAGGGGGAAGAACATGACAAGAACGGTTTTGTTTTGCGCTACTGTGGATTACCATTTCAAGGCCTTCCACCTCCCGTATTTAAAATGGTTTAAAGAGCAGGGGTGGAATGTTCATATCGCCGCAAAAGGAGATATGACACTGCCCTATACAGATAAAAAATTTGATATCGATATCAGGCGTTCTCCTTTGAATGCAAGCAATATCGCTGCCTATCGGGAGCTGGCGCGAATCATTGACGAACACCGGTACAGCATCATTCATTGCCACACGCCGATGGGAGGCGTGCTGGCAAGGCTTGCGGCCCGGAAACAGAGAAAAGAGGGGACGAAAGTGATCTATACCGCTCACGGTTTCCACTTTTGCCAAGGTGCTCCTTTAAAAAATTGGCTGCTGTATTATCCGATTGAAAAAGGGCTGTCCGCTTTGACCGATTGCCTGATTACGATCAATGAAGAAGATTTCGTCCTTGCAAAAGGCTTGCGAAAAGCGCTGCGCACGGAAAAAATCCACGGGATCGGCGTCGATACGGAGCGGTTTCATCCTGTCAGTGAAACAGAGAAAATGCTGCTCAGGAAAACATACGGTTTCAAAGAAGACGACTTTATCCTCATATATCCCGCGGAGCTGAACGCGAATAAAAACCAGGCCTTGCTCATCGAAACGGCGGCTGCTTTAAAAGACAGAGCCCCGAACTTAAAGGTCGTGTTTGCAGGAAAAGGGCAGATGGAGCAAAAATACCGAAATCACGCTGAACAAAAAGGCGTTTCTTCGCTCGTCATGTTTGCCGGTTTTCAAAAAAACATCCACGAATGGATTCAGCTTGCAGACGTGTCTGTCGCCTCAAGCATCAGGGAAGGGCTCGGCATGAACCTCCTTGAAGGAATGGCGTCAGGAAAGCCCGCCGTTGCAGCGGACAACCGCGGACACCGGGAAGTCATTCAAGAGGGCGTGAACGGATTTTTGGTTCCGCAGGGAGACGCCGGAACGTTCAGCGACCGGATATTGCAGCTGTACCGTCTGCCTTCTTTGCGAAAAAAGATGGGAGACGCGGGGAGACGAACAGCCGCCGCTTTTTCCCAGCAGCGCACCGTCAAAGAAATGGCGGGCATTTACTCTTCCTTTATGGATAACGAAACAGTTGAAAGGAGGCTGAAAGGATGATAGGGGGTCAAAAGCCGAAAGTTTCTGTCATTATGGGAGTCTACAATTGTGAGAACACGATCGCAGAGAGCATCGAGTCAATTTTAAATCAAACCTATAAAAATTGGGAACTGATTATATGCGACGATGCTTCGACAGACGGGACATATGCTGTTGCCAGGCGGTATGCCGATCATTACGCAGATAAGATTAAGCTGATCAAAAACGAGAAGAATCAGCGGCTGGCTGCCTCGTTAAACCACTGTCTCCAATACGCCGGCGGGAAATATATCGCGCGCCAGGACGGAGATGACATCTCTTTGCCGAGGCGGTTTGAAAAGCAGGTCGCGTTTTTGGAATCGCAATCTCATTATCATGTCGTCGGAAGCGGCATGATGGCCTTCGACGAAAACGGGATTAGAGGCGTCAGAATGCTTCCTTCCTCTCCAGAACCGAGAATCATGGCGAAAGGGACGCCGTTTTGCCATGCGACGATCATGATGAGAGCCGACGTCTACGAGGCGCTGGACGGCTATCGGGTCGGCCGGAGAACAAGAAGGATGGAAGATGTCGATTTGTGGCTTCGTTTTTTTGAGGCGGGCTTCACGGGCTACAACCTTCAGGAAGCCTTATACAAAGTAAGGGAAGACGAATCGGCGTTTAAAAGGAGAAAGCTCAGCTACTCGATTGATAATGCGTTTATCGTCTTTGCCGCCTGCAGACGGCTGAAGCTGCCGCTATCGGACTATATTTATACAATGAAACCCATCATCAGGGGGCTTATGCCTCCTTTTATCATGAACAGATATCATAAAAGAAGATTGATGAATGAAGGCGGAGGGGTCGTAAAACATGAATGACGGAAGCGTGAGACCAAAACGGGTGCTTCACATCGTAAGCGGAATGAACCGCGGCGGCGCGGAGACGATGATTATGAATATATACCGCCACACAGACAGGCGGCATATTCAATTTGATTTTATTTCCCACCGGGAAGAAACGTGCGATTACGACCCGGAGATCATCACGCGCGGCGGCCGGGTGTTTTATGTACCGAGCATCGGTCGGTCGGGTCCTGTCGCCTACATCAAAAACATCAGAAGGATTTTGGTTGAGAAAGGGCCTTATGCCGCCGTACACGCTCATACGGATTTTCAGACGGGCTTTGCCGCATTGGCGGCCAGGCTCGCCGGCGTTCCGGTCAGGGTCTGCCATTCCCACAACACGGCCTGGAAGCCTAACCCCCGGTTTTGGGATACATGGCAGCTTCTTGCATTCCGCCGCTTGATTTTCTCCAGTGCTACGGCTCTGTGCGCTTGCGGCAAAGATGCCGGGCGTTTTTTATTCGGCGCAAAGAAGATGGGTGAAAACGCGGTCCATCTTTTGCAAAACGGGATTGAACTTGACCGGTTCAAAGAAGCGAACGGCGTTTCAAAAACGAATGCGAAAAAGAGCTTCGGTATCAAAGAAGACGCACTGGTGATCGGGCATGTCGGCCGTTTTTTTGAACAGAAAAACCACGCGTTTCTGCTCGGGCTTGCCGCTTATTGCAAGAAATCGGGCATACCTTTTCAAGCGGTGTTCGCAGGTGACGGTCCGCTGCGCAGACAGATGGAAGAAAAAGCCGCTGCTCTCGGTGTAAAAGACGACATTCTGTTTCTCGGCGTCGTCGAAGATATCCCGGCTCTCATGCAGGCATTTGATGTATTTGTCATGCCGTCTTTGTTTGAAGGGCTACCCCTCGTACTGGTCGAAGCGCAAGCGTCAGGGCTCCCCTGCATTGTATCAGACAACATTACGGAAGAAACCGATTTGGGACTCGGCCTGCTGCAACGTCTCAGCTTAAATGCCGGTTTTGAACGGTGGGCTGAGGATATCAGCCGTGCTGCTCAGCCGAAAAAGCCTGCATGGCCGGAAATAGAGAGAAGCCTTGCTGAGAGAGGCTATGATGCAAAAGCAAATTTGGCGAGACTGATGGACATCTATTCAATCTCCGCAGCAGAAGGACAGTGAGTGTATGGCTGTCTACATGTTGAATATGGGGATTGTTTTCGTCTGGTCATGGTTTGCGAAAATGTACGGCAGGGAAGATCACAGGCTGCCGACGGGCTACCGTCCGAATGCGATCCTCACCGTCGTTCCGCTCGCGTCTTTGATTATCGTTGCCGGCTTAAGATACAAGGTCGGAACGGATTACCACACATATATGCTGCTTTACGAATTAGCCGGAAAATACAACAGCATTTGGGAGATATTCGGTTTCGGAACAGGCAAGTCGTCGACGGACCCGGGATTTACCGCACTCTTATGGATTTTAAATCAGATTTCAGCCGATCCGGCGCTCATGTTTGCCGTCGTTGCCGCGATTACCTATATCTATATTGTCAAGACGCTTTATGTGTATGGAAGGCCGTTTGAATTGAGCATGTTTCTGTTTATCGGCATGTTTCACTATTATGCTTCGTTTAACGGCATTCGCCAATACATGGCGGCGGCCATTCTGTTTTGGGCGGTGCGGTATCTGATCGATGGGAAGCTGGTGCGCTATATGATCGTTGTACTGATCTGTTCGCTTTTTCATTCTTCGGCATTGATCATGATTCCGGTTTATTTCATCGTCAGAAGAAAAGCGTGGTCGCCTGTCCTCTGGTGCCTGATGCTCGTCTTTTTGGCGGGGACTTTTCTGTATCAAAAATTTCTGTCCGTATTCCTAGTCGTGCTTGAAAACAGTCAATACGGACATTATGAAGAATGGCTGATGAAGAATACAAACGGCATGAACGTTATTAAAATCATCGTTCTTCTTCTCCCGCTCGCACTTGCCTTTTGCTTCAGGGAGCAGCTCAGAAAGCGCTGGCCCGAAGTCGATTATATCGTAAACCTTTGTCTGATCGGTTTCCTGTTCGGAATTTTGGCGACAAAGGATGTCATTTTTGCGAGGTTCAACATTTATTTCGGGCTCTATCAGCTGATTCTCGTTCCTTATTTTGTACGGATTTTTGAACCGAAATCAAACGCGCTTCTTTATGTTTTGATTTTGATCTGTTACTTCTTATACAGCTTTATGCTCATGCCGTTCGACTCGTCGGTATTGCCGTACAGAACGATTTTTGAACGTTGAATAGCGGAAAGACCGGACATTTTAGGTCTTGTAAAAATTTCGTCAAAGGAGTCATCACATTGGAAAATCCAGCAGTTAGTCTACTGGTCGCTGTTTATAATACAGAAGCTTTTTTGCCGAATTGTTTGCAGTCGCTGATCAGCCAGACCTTGAAAAATATTGAAATCATTATCGTCAATGACGGTTCAACAGACGGAAGCCAGAAGATCATTGATCATTACGCCCGAAAGGACGGGCGCATTAAAACGATTCAGCAGGACAATCAGGGCCTCGGCGCTGTCCGCAATAAAGGCATCGAAGCGGCGTCAGGCGAGTACTTGGCATTCATCGACTCCGACGACTGGATTGAGCCGGACTATTGCCAGTCTATGTATGAAAAAGCGAAGGATGAGGATGCCGATCTTGTCATCTGTGATTATGCCGTTGAAATTCAGGATACCGAAAAAACGGTCTGCCCGGACATCGGGAAGAACTATGAAGGAAAGCCGAAAGAGGCATTTATGAAGGATTTGTTAAAGGGTAAAGTAAGCGGCTTTTCCTGGAACAAGCTCTACAGGCGGAGTCTGATTGAGCGGCATAAGCTCGTTTTCCCGCTCCGCGACGAGCTGGAAAACATCGAAGATCAATATTTCAGCTTCAGATGCCTTCTATATGCGAATACCGCGGCGTTCGTGACTAAGCCGCTTTATCATTACAGGGTCCACCTGGCGTCCATCGTCCAAAAGTATCAGGCAGGGCTGTTTGAAGACGGTCTCGCTCTTTATGAAGCAAACCTGGACTGCCTGACAAAGCACGGAGAGCTCCCGGCTTTAAAGGAGGCGCTGCACGTCTTTATCGTCAACCACGGCTGCATCAGTATTTTAAATGAATGCAAGAGCCGAAACAAAAACCCTTCAATAGAAAAATATAAAAATATCCGCAGCATATGCGCCTGTCCGGAATTCAGGGGGAAAATCTCCGCAGTGGACATGTCGGCATTCGATTCCAAGAAGAAGCTTTTGCTTATGCTGATTCGCTTGCGGTTGATGCCGGCAGTGTATGGATTTGCGGCCATTTACCAGAAAATGATCGAGCACAGAATGAAGAAATAGGCGGTGAGGAAATGACCTTTCAGGAACTGAAGATCAATCTTGCAGAATGGCTTTTGCTCAAGGTGAAATATCCTTCTGAATATGTGATGGGAACGCCGGGTTTAAGGCGCTTTGAACAATATAAAGGCAAGAAAAAAATCATTCTGACTTTAATTCCGTCCCATGATAATTTGGGAGATCATGCGATTGCCCTGGCAAGCCGCACATTCATAGAAAACGAGTTTCCCGATTTTGAGTTAATTGAAATCGGCATTAACGATATTTACAAACATGCAAAAGCGCTCATGCGCATCCGCCACCCCGAGGATATGGTATTCATCATCGGCGGAGGAAACATGGGGGATTTGTACCGCAATGAGGAATGGACGAGGCGCTTCATTATCAAAACATTCAAGCATTATAAAATCGTCCAGCTCCCGGCAACTGCGCACTTTTCCGAGACGCTCCGCGGCAAAAAAGAGCTGAAAAGGGCGAAAAAAATCTACAACTCCCATCGCCGGCTGTTCATGATGGCGCGCGATGATACAACCTATCAATTTATGAAACAGCACTTCTCAAACCAAACGATTGTAAAGCAGCCTGATATGGTGCTTTATTTAAAGAAAGAACAGCAGTCTGAAAGAGAAGGTGTGTTGGTTTGTTTAAGGGAGGATAAAGAAAGCTTTCTCAGGCCGGAAGAGCGTAAAAAGCTGCTGAAGGCTGTCGGCGACGAGTATGGCGGTGCAAAAACTTTTACAACGACGATCGGCAGGAGGGTCAGCCGCGTGTCCCGCGAGAAGGAGCTGAACCGGCTTTGGGATCAGCTGAGAGGCGCGGAGGTCGTCGTGACAGACAGGCTGCACGGCATGATTTTTTGTGCGATAACAGGAACGCCGTGCGTCGTGATCCGCTCTTTTGATCATAAGGTGCTTGAAGGCTTTCGCTGGCTGAAAGACGTTCCTTCGATGAAGCTTGTGGAAAATCCCGATGCGGCAGAGGTTCTCGGCGCAATCGAAGAGCTGGTCAAGACCGGTGACTCGCATCGTGAGACCCCGGCAAGGGATCATTATTTCGCAGATTTAAGACGGAAAATTATGGGTGATGTCCAATGAAGCCATTTATCAGTATCATTGTTCCGATGTACAATGTCGAAGATTATATAGAAGAATGCGTCGATTCGCTGCGCAGGCAGACGCTGAAAAATATTGAAATCATCCTTGTTGATGACGGCTCTCCCGACAGATCCGGGGAGATAGCCAGAACGTACTGCAGCCTGGATGCCAGAGTGAAAGTGATTCATAAAAAAAACGGCGGGCTGAGCTCGGCGAGAAATGCCGGTCTTCAAGCCGCGACAGGAGATTATGTCGGGTTTGTCGACGGTGATGATTTTGTATTGCCTGCCATGTTTGAAAACATGTACGCCGCTGCCAAAAAAGACGACCTCGATATCGTCATGTGCGGGTATCATAAACATTCCGATACGGAAGACGCCTACTTCCCGCCGCCGCTGCCGACCGATCGCCTCTTGTTGAGCTGGGATATTAAACGCGAGCTCAAAAAGGCGCACGAAACCCGCTTCATCTGGTATGTGTGGCGGAATTTGTACAGGCGCGACCTGCTGAAGAAAAACCAGCTGTACTTTTTTGAAGACATTCGTTTTGCAGAGGATTCGCCGTTTAATTTGTACGCCTTTTATGCAGCGAAACGAGTGAGAGCGATCGATGAAGGCTACTACATGTACAGGTGCAACCCGGACAGCCTGACAGAGGCGCCGTTTAAACCGTACATGGATGAAAGCCTGAAAAGGCAGTACCGGGCGAAAAGGAGATTCTATGAGACGTTTCAGCTTTTGGATGAATGTGCGGACGATTTGGAAACGTACACATGCAAACATCAAATTCCGATGCTTTTAGCCAATGCCTGTGCGGAACCGAAGCCTTCAAAGCAGGTGAGGCGGCACATTAAAGACATTTTGTCTTACCGGATGGTGCAGTCGTGCGTCAAAGCCACGTCTCTCCGCAACCGCAACCTGTTAATCGGCCAGCGGCTCGTTTTATTGCTATGCAAGCTGAATATTCCGATTCTGCTCGAATTGTTTTTTAAACGAAATCTGCCCAGTAAGGGATGAGCCTTTTGAATAAGACATTTGTTTTGAATCTCGGCGCCAATATGGCGTCTTTTTTATTATCGGTGCTGTTTTCGATGTGGCTGACGCCTTACGTCATCAAGACCCTCGGTGTTGAGGCGTTTGGATTTGTCCATCTTACACAGAATATGATCAATTACTTTTCGATAATTACGGTCGCCCTGAGCGCGGTCGTTGTCCGGTTTTTTTCTGTTTCCGCCCACAGGGGAGCGCTTGATGAAGCGAGAGGCTATATGAATACCTATATCGTTTCATCACTGGTGCTTTCAGTCATCTTGTTTTTTCCGCTCGGCGGCACGGTGTTTTTTATCGATCAGATCATTCGCGTTCCCGCCGGTCTTTTGGGGGATGTGCAGGTCGCGCTTTTGATCGGCAGCCTGCTGTTTTTATTGACCTTTGTGATGTCGGGGTTTGCCGCCGGTCCGTTTTTCGCCAATAAAATCTATATTACGAGCACGATCCAAGCCATCCAAATGCTGATTCGCGTTCTGAGCGTATTGTTGATTTTCGCGTGGTTTGCACCGAAGATCTGGCACATTCAGCTCGCCGCTCTCATCGCAACCGCTTCGGCGTGCATCCTGTCGATCTTTTTCTTTAAGAGATTGATTCCATGGTTTACGTTCCGGGTGAGGGATATGTCGTTTGCAAAGTGCAAAAAACTGCTTCAGGCGGGAGGATGGAGCTCCGTCAGCCAAGTCGGCATCCTGCTGTTTCTGCAAATCGATTTAATGGTGGCGAATGTGATGCTGGGGGTTTCCGAATCCGGCATGTACGCGGCGATCATTCAGTTTCCGCTGTTGTTGCGGACGCTTTCGGGAACGCTAGCGGCCGTATTTTCACCTACGATTACACTCTATTATTCAAAAGGCGACAAAGAAGGGCTCGTCCGTTATGCCAATCAGGCCGTCAGGTTTAACGGCATCCTGCTCGCTTTGCCGGCGGCGCTTCTGGGGGGGCTTGCCGGCCCGTTTCTGTCGCTTTGGCTCGGCCCTTCATTCGAACATTTGAAATGGCTCTTACTGATACATGCGGGCTATTTGGTTGTTTCATTAAGCCCGGCGCCGCTGTTTTACATCTTTACCGCCTATAACAAGCTGAGAACACCGGCGCTGACCACGGTTGCCTTCGGCGTTGTCAATTTGCTGCTTGCCATCGTGCTGAGCGGCCCGGCGGGACTCGGCCTTTACGGAATTGCGCTGGCCGGTGCGGCAGCTTTAACGCTGAAAAACGTCGTCTTCACTCCGATTTATGCATCAAAGATTACGGGTGAAAGAAAAAGGGTCTTTTATAAAGGCATATACGGGCCGGTTGCCGGCGCTTCATTTACTTTGGCTGTCTGTTACGCTCTTCAATACTTATTTTCGATCGTCAGCCTGCTGTCTTTGTTTGTCACGGCACTGGCTGCGACGTTGGCTTACGGCCTGTTTGCCTATTTCGTCATGTTGACGAAAGCGGAACGGCGCATTGTCACAACGAAGCTGCAAGCATACCGGTGTTCTCTATCCTTCCCGTTTCAAAAGGGATTTTTTAAATAAAAGAAAGGGGTGCGTTTTTCGTGCTAGCGAAACGGTTTTTCGATCTTGCATTGTCAGTTATTTTGCTGGTCGCGCTCAGTCCGGCCATGATTCTGACGGCTTGTCTCATCAGATGGAAAATCGGCTCGCCTGTTTTATTTCGCCAAACCCGTCCGGGGCTGAATGGCGAGCCTTTTACATTATATAAATTCAGAACGATGACTGATGAAAGAGATGCAGCAGGCAATCTGCTAAGCGATGAAAAGCGGCTGACAAAGACGGGGCGGCTGATCAGAAAAACGAGCCTTGACGAATTGCCGCAGCTGATCAACGTTATCAAAGGAGACCTCAGCCTCGTCGGGCCGCGCCCGCTTTTGATGGAGTATATCCCCCTTTATACGAAGCGGCAGTGGAGACGCCACGAAGTCAAGCCGGGCATCACGGGCTGGGCGCAGATCAACGGGAGAAATAAAGTGACATGGGAGGAAAAATTTGAACTCGATGTCTGGTATGTGGATCATCGTTCTTTTTTGCTTGATCTCAAAATCCTTTTGTTGACTGTCGTAAAGGTTTTGAAGTCGGAAGGCGTCAGCCAGGACCGGCATGTGACAGCAGAAAAATTTACAGGGAGAAGGAATGCCTGATGCAAAACGTGGTGATCATCGGAGCCGGCGGCCATGGGAAAGTCGTTCGGGAACTTGTAAAAGAGCGGCCGGATACGGAGCTTGCCGGTATTCTTGATGACCGGTATGCGGAGCTTCATGTTGAGAACGGTCTGTATCGAGGGCCTTCAGCTGCCGCAGAAGAACTTGCGCGGCTTCATCCGGACGCGAAGTTCGTCCTGGCTGTCGGCCAAAACAGCATCAGACAGCAGCTGTATGAACGCATTGGTCTTCCGCTTGACCGGTATGCGGTTTTGATTCATCCCTCTGCTGTTGTCAGCGGTTCGGCCCGGATTCAAAACGGCGCCGTTGTTATGGCATCGAGCGTCATCCAAGCGGATGCAGACGTCGGCATCCACGCGATTGTCAACACAGGTGCGATCGTCGAACACGACAATCGGATCGGCGATTACGTTCATCTTTCGCCCGGAACGGTGTTAACCGGCGGCGTGACAGTTATGGAAGGCGCTCATCTCGGCGCGGGAACGGCGGTCATTCCCGGAAAGACAGTCGGACGCTGGAGCGTGACGGGAGCGGGGGCAGCCGTGATTCACGACATTCCTGATAATTGCACCGCAGTCGGAGTCCCTGCAAGAATGATCAAATAACAGCAGTAAAAAGGGTGAAAAACATGAGTCAGAATAAGCGAATTTATTTATCACCGCCGCACATGAGCGGAGACGAGGAGCGCTATGTAGCCGAAGCGTTTCGGACAAACTGGATCGCGCCCCTCGGTCCCCTTGTCGACACATTTGAAGAAAAGCTTGCCGCCTATGCGGGGACGTCCGGAGCCGCGGCAGTCAGCTCAGGAACAGCTGCGATCCACCTGGCCTTGAAATTGCTCGGCGTCGGCAAAGGCGATACGGTCTTCTGCTCTTCTTTTACGTTTGTAGCGAGCGCCAATCCGATCATATATGAGCAGGCTGAACCGGTTTTCATTGATTCTGAACGGGATACATGGAACATGTCGCCCGAGGCGCTTGAACGGGCGCTTGACGAAGCGGAGCGGGCCAGGAATCTCCCGAAAGCCGTCATCGTCGTCAACTTGTACGGCCAAAGCGCGAAAATGGACGAGATTATGGCCATTTGCGATCGATTTGCCGTGCCTGTCATTGAAGATGCAGCCGAATCGCTCGGTTCTGTTTATAAAGGCAGAAAAAGCGGGACCTTCGGACGCTTCGGCATTTATTCGTTCAACGGTAACAAAATCATCACCACATCGGGCGGAGGAATGCTGGTCAGCGATGATGAAGACGCGTTGAAGAAGGCGCGCTTTTTAGCCACTCAGGCGCGCGAGCCAGCCATTCATTATCAGCACGAAAAAGCGGGCTACAATTACCGGATGAGCAATGTTCTGGCCGGAATCGGCATCGCACAGCTCGCCGTTCTGGATGACCGGGTACATGCCAGACGGGCGGTTTTCGAGCGCTATAAGGAGGCGCTTTCCGGTATCGAAGGTATAGAATTCATGCCTGAGGCCGGCATGTCAAACCGCTGGCTCACGACATTAACGTTAGACACAGCAAAGATTCAAACAACACCGGCGGACATCATCGAACAGCTCGCAAATGAAAACATTGAGGCCCGCCCGTTATGGAAGCCTTTGCACAGACAGCCCCTTTTTAAAGGCGCGGCCTTTTATCCGCACGATGACCAGGGCTCTGTCTGCTGCGACTTATTTCAGCGCGGGCTCTGCCTGCCGTCAGGATCAAGTATGACGCGAAAAGAGCAGGACCGGGTAATTCAAATCGTTGCCGACCGGATTAAATATAAATGAGGTGCTAAACATGGCGATTACATATTCCATGGACAGCTTAAAGCATAAGCTGGCAGAAATTTTGGATGTCATTCCAAGGCATTCATCAGTCGTTTACTTGGACTACCCGCTATACGGAAACGTCGGGGATCTATTGATCATGAAAGGAACGGAAGCTTTTTTTGAAGCATACGGCATCAAGGTGCGCGAAAGATGGAATGCGGAGAATTTCATTCCGGGCCGCCGCATTCCAAAGGACGCCATCATTGTTTGTCAGGGGGGCGGCAATTTCGGCGACTTGTACCCTCACTTCCAGCAGTTCAGAGAACGGGTGGTCGAACATTACCCGGACAACCGGATCGTCATTCTGCCGCAGTCGATTTATTATGAGCATGAAGAAAATATAATAAAAACGCGCGGCATTTTGGCGGCTCACCCGGATCTGCACTTATTCACGCGGGAAAAGGCATCATTCGATTTTGCCGTCAAGCGTTTCGAAGAGGTGAAAAACATCAAAATGATGCCCGATATGGCTCACCAGCTCTGGCCGATCGCGGCACCTGCCGAAAAGCCGTCCGAGTCCGTTCTGCGGTTGATCAGGACCGACAAAGAAGCCAACAGCAGCCTGCAGAAAGCAGGGGAGCCGGACACGTACGATTGGAACGTCATCTTATCAGAAGGCGACAAACGCGGAATCAAACGCCTGCAGACGATCAATGTCCTCAACAAAAAAGCGGGCAATCCGCTGCCGATCGCTTCTTATTGGAAACGCTTTTCGGACAGCCTCGTCGACAAATCAATCCGTTTCTTCAGCCGCTATGAATCAGTCGTTACTTCAAGGCTGCACGGCCACATCTTATCGTGCCTGCTCGGAAAAGAAAACGTAGTGATTGACAACTCCTACGGAAAAAACGCGAATTACTACAATACATGGATGAAAGACATCCCGAATACGAAACTGATTCAAAACCATCAGACAGAAGCAGAAAAACCGCCTGTTCACGTATGACAGGCGGTTTTTTTGCTATGCTTCTTCACGCTTTACTTTGTTGTAGGCTTCATCCAAATGCTGAATCCGTTTTAAAACGACGGCGTTTTTTGTCAGCTGGTCTTGCACAAGCGTTGAAACGACTGAACGGTAGTAGCTGTTCATCGCGTGGATTTTATCCTCATTTGGATGCATTTCAATATGGGTTTTAAAATTTTCTATGAAATAGGGCACGGAGAAAAGCTCTGTCAATGGTAACACTCCTTTTTTAAGTCTATACGGTTCGGAACCGATCGTGTAAACTAATAGTGGGAGGGGAGATATGATGAACTTGCATGTACAGCAGCAGCAAACGGCAAAACTTCACTTGACGCAAGGGCTTGCCCAAGCCATTCATATGCTTCAGTATTCGTCGGCCGAGCTGAACAGCCGGATTGATGAACTCTCATTGGAAAACCCCCTGATCGAACGAAAAGACTCCGATATTCCCCGATCATTTTACCATAAAACGAATCGTCATTTGCAAAATGAAGGAATAAGCCGCTCTGAGACGGCCCATTCCCGTGAAGATGTTAAAAGCGCTTTGAAACGGCAGGCGCTCGATCTCCAGCTGTCAAGCCGCGAAAAGCGGGTTTTCAGCTATTTGGTCGAATCACTTGATCCAAACGGATATGTGACAGAAGACATCGCCTTTATCGCTTCCGAGCTGGCTGTCACCAGAGAAGAAGCTGAAGAAGTCTTGGGCAAGCTGCAGACTCTTGATCCGGCAGGCATCGGGGCGCGGTCGCTACAGGAATGCATCCTGATCCAATTAAAGCGTCTGCCCAAGGAGACGGCAAAAGCGGAAAAAGTCATTTCCTCATACTTTGACCTGTTTGCCAAAAAGGGATGGAAAGAGCTGTCAGAGAGAGCGGGGCTTTCGCTTTCAGAGCTTCAGGACATTCAAGACCTTGTCGCAGAACTGTCGCCGCGTCCCGGATTGATATATGGCACAGATGATGGCGAAGTCTATGTCGAGCCTGATTTAATCATTTCAGCAGAGGATGGAAAATTGGTGCTTGAGCTCAGCAGCCGTTCTTTTCCCGACATCCAGCTTAACGCGTTTTACGAGCCGTTTTTAGAGCGTCAGTCAAAAGACGAGGCGACCGCTTATATCTCTGATAAGTTCAAGCAGTGGAAATGGCTCGACAATGCCCTCAGGCAAAGACGGGAAACGATGCGGAGGGTGATGGCGGAAATCATGGTGCGGCAAAAAGATTATTTTTTAAAAGGGAAAGACGAACTGAAGCCGCTCACATTAAAAGAGATCGCTGATGCCCTCGGCGTTCACGAATCAACGGTAAGCCGCGCAGTCAAAGGGAAAATCGTGCAGACGCCTTTTGAGCTTTGCGAGCTTAAACGGTTTTTTTCGGCGAAGGTAAAGGACGCCGCTGACGGGCATGCGTCAAGTCACACAGTCAAAGCGCATCTGCGCCGGCTGATCGATGAAGAAGATAAAATGAAACCGCTTTCAGATCAGAAACTGGCCGACCTTTTAAACGAAAAGCACGGCGTTGTCATATCGAGGCGGACCGTCGCCAAATACCGTGATCAG
Source organism: Bacillus licheniformis DSM 13 = ATCC 14580 (assembly GCF_000011645.1). Taxonomy (GTDB): domain Bacteria; phylum Bacillota; class Bacilli; order Bacillales; family Bacillaceae; genus Bacillus; species Bacillus licheniformis. The sequence continues at coordinate 3,505,479 of NC_006270.3, read as the reverse complement.
CTCAATATACTGCCTTCGTCTGTAAGAAAGAGATATCAATAAAGAAGCCGTCCGGCACGAGCGCCGGCGGCTTTTTTACGGGATCATCCACGAAAACAGATGATGCTGCAGGAAAGTGATCATGCAAACGAGGAAAAGAAGAAACAGACTGTGTTTCAGTGTAAAGCGAAGCAAGTCGGATTCCTTTCCTGCCAGTCCGACGGCTGCGCAGGCGACCGCAATCGACTGCGGAGAGATCATTTTTCCTGTGACGCCGCCTGAAGAGTTGGCCGCCACAGACAGCACCGGCTCCATTCCGACTGACTGTGCCGTCATTTTTTGCAGGCTTCCGAACAGCAAATTGGCCGACGTATCTGAACCGGTTATAAACACACCGAGCCAGCCGAGAACGGGAGAAAAGAATGCGAACATTGAACCGGTCATCGCAAGGGACATGCCCAGTGTTGTGCTCATGCCCGAAGAATTGGTGACATAGGCAAAACCGACGACGGAAGCGATCGTTAATATCGGCTTGCCGAGTTCCTTCAGCGAATCTGTAAATACGGCGCCCCATTCTTTCCAAGGCATGCCTGTGACAAACTTTGTCAGTACGGCGGCAATCAGGATCGCCGTACCTGCCGATCCAGCGAGATCAAGTTTGTAAAGAGCCTCAAGCGGTTTTCCGGAACCATCGAGAATTTGATTGTGCAAAAAAGGCACGCCGGGTGCAAACGTCAGCCTGCCGCCGATATCATTTATGAACAGCAGCAATGGATTTGAACCTTCATAATGGCCCGTCAAGGCCTGTTTGACAGATGGAATTCCCCAGATGGAGACCATTGCCGTGAGCAGCAAAAACGGTGTCCATGCCTTGAAAATCTGCCCCGCCGAGTATGAGGCCTTTTGATGTTCAAGCTGCTGCGCCTCCGCTGCAGCGGCCATTTCCTTTTCTTGTGAGAATCTGAATGTCGTTTTCGGTTTCCAAAATTTTAAGAATACAGCGAGAGCGATAAGCGATACGATAGCTGACAAAATATCCGGGAGCTCAGGCCCCAGGAAGTTTGAGCTTACATACTGTGTAACGGCAAAAGAGACGCCCGACACGAGAATGGCCGGCAGCACTTCCAAAGCCCTTTTGAAACCGCTCATGATGATGATCAAATAAAACGGAATAAATACAGATAAAAACGGCAGCTGGCGTCCGACCATTTTTGAAATGTCCATCGCAGGAATCCCAGTCGGCCCTTCAACCGCGATAATCGGGATGCCGATCGCTCCGAAAGCGACAGGCGCCGTGTTGGCGATCAGGCATATGCCCGCCGCATACAACGGATTAAAGCCGAGGCCGACAAGCAATGCAGCCGATATCGCGACAGGGGCGCCGAAGCCTGCCGCACCTTCCAAAAATGCCCCGAATGAAAACGCTATCAAAAGTGCTTGCAAACGGCGGTCATCTGTGATCGACAATACCGAACTCCTGATGATTTCAAATTGGCCGGTTTTCACCGTAAGCTTGTACAAAAAAACTGAAGTCACGATAATCCAGCCGATCGGCAGCAGCCCGTAAACCGCGCCTTGCGAAGCCGACATCACAGCCTGCTGAGCGGGCATGCCGTATACGAAAACGGCCAGCACGAGTGCGATCAGCAAAGTCGTCAAGCCTGCTGTATGCCCTTTCATTCTTTTGATTGCCAGAGCCCAGAAAAAATACAAAATCGGTATAAGCGCTGCAAGCGAAGAGAGCAGCAAACTGTTCCCCAGCGGAGTATAATCTTGCGTCCATCCCATCTCCAATTCCCCCTTTGTTCGTCAAAAAAGCCTCATCTAGTCATCTGATGACATGATGATAAGACTGATCATTTAGCATTATATTTCTCAATGTCATAAATTACAATCTTTTTTTGCATGGAGCCGAAGTCTATATGTTCCAGACGGAAAGAACGGTATAATAAAAAATAGCGCATCATGCCCAGTCTGGTTACGAGGTGAAAAAAGTTGAAATACAAACAAATCAAGACGAAAAAAATATATGAAGAAGTCGCGGAAGCGCTTCTTGAATCGATTAAAAGCGGAGAGCTTGAGCCCGGCGACAAGCTTGACTCCGTCCAAGCGCTCGCCGACAGCTTTCAGGTCAGCCGTTCGGCCGTAAGGGAAGCGCTGTCCGCGTTAAAAGCGATGGGGATGGTCGAAATGAAGCAGGGGGAAGGGACGTATGTGAAAAGGTTTGAGCCTGAGCAAATTTCCATCCCCCTTTCGGCTGCACTTTTGATGAAAAAGAAAGATGTCGCTGAACTGCTCGAAGTCCGTAAAATACTTGAAATCGGGGCAGTTTCCAGTGCGGCTCAAAAACGCACGGAGGATGATCTCGGACGCATGCAGGAAGCACTTGAGGATATGAAGCTGGCGGACGGGAACGGCGAACTTGGCGAAAAAGCCGACCTCGCGTTTCACCTTGCGCTTGCCGGCGCTTCGCAGAACGATCTGCTGAAAGGCTTGATGAATCATGTGTCATCTCTCTTAATTGAGACGATGAGGGAGACGCGCAAAATTTGGCTGTTCTCGAAGAATACAACTGTTAAGCGCCTTTATGAGGAACACGAAGCCATCTATCAGGCTGTGAAGGAAAAAGACGGCCAAAAAGCGGAGCAAGCGATGCACAATCATCTGACAAATGTGGAAAATGTGCTGGCCTCATATTTTGAAGAAACGAAACAAGCCGACGAGCCGGCTATTTAAGCAGCAGTCAGCTGCACGGCCTGAGTGAAAACGAAAAAGAAACCCCTTTCAAAAAATTTTGCCAAGGTGTAAGATGGAGAAAGAGGGTTTTCTAACCAAGTCATCAGATGACCTGATTAATCGGGTTGGAGAGGGGATCAAGATGAAAGTATCACTGTTTATCACGTGTTTGGTTGACATGTTTCAGTCAAATGTCGGAAAAGCGACTGTTGAACTGCTGGAGCGGCTCGGATGTGAAGTGGATTTTCCCGAAGGGCAGATCTGCTGCGGCCAGCCTGCGTACAACAGCGGCTATGTCAAAGATTCCAAAAAAGCGATGAGACGGATGATTGAGACGTTTGAATCAGCTGAATACGTCGTCAGCCCTTCAGGATCGTGCGCTTTTATGTTCAAAGAGTACCCGCACCTTTTCCGGGATGAACCGGCCTGGGCGGAAAAAGCGCAGCGGCTGGCTGACAAAACGTATGAGCTGACCGATTTTATCGTCAACGTATTGAAGATTGAGGACGTCGGGGCGACACTCGAGAAAAAGGCGACTTATCATACGTCATGCCATATGACAAGGCTTTTGGGAGTCACGGACGCGCCGATGAAGCTGCTTCGGCATGTGAAGGGACTGGAGTTCACGCCGCTGCCGCGCAAACACGACTGCTGCGGATTCGGGGGCACTTTCTCGGTGAAGATGTCGCAAATATCCGAACAGATGGTCGATGAGAAAGTGGCGTGTGTCGAAGAAACAGCCGCCGACGTGTTAATCGGGGCGGACTGCGGCTGCTTGATGAATATCGGCGGGCGGATCGGGAGAAAGAACAAGCCGATTGAAGTCATGCATATCGCAGAAGTGCTGAACAGCAGATAAACAGACAATCCGGTCATTTCACAGATAGAGGGGGACATTCGTTATGGCAATGAAGATCGGAACGCAGAAATTTAAAGAGCGCGTGTCAGACGGGCTCGACAACGAGTTTATGAGGGGGGCCGTTTCAAGCGCGCAGGAGCGCTTGAGAGCGCGCCGTCTTGAGGCGGCAAAAGAGCTCGGGAACTGGGAAGAATGGCGGTCTCTGGCCGAAGAAATCAGGCAGCACGTGCTGGAAAATCTGGATTACTATCTAGAACAGCTTGCCGAAAATGTCGCCAAAAAAGGCGGGCACGTTTTCTTTGCGCAGACGGCTGAAGAAGCGACAGGCTACATCCGCGATGTCGTGAAAAAGAAAAACGGCAAAAAAATCGTCAAATCAAAATCAATGGTGACCGAAGAAATCAACATGAACGAGGCACTTGAAAGCGACGGCTGCGAAGTGGTCGAAACCGATTTGGGCGAATACATCCTCCAAATCGATGATCATGATCCGCCGTCACATATCGTCGCACCTGCTTTGCATAAAAACAAAGAGCAAATCCGCGACGTCTTCAAAGAGCGGATCGGCTACCGCAACACCGAAAAGCCGGAAGAGCTTGTCATGCACGCGCGCGCCGTGCTTAGAAAGAAATTTCTCGAAGCTGATATCGGCATTACGGGCTGCAATTTTGCAATTGCCGATACGGGATCTGTCAGCCTTGTCACAAACGAGGGAAACGGACGTCTCGTCACGACTATTCCGAAGACGCAGATTACCGTGATGGGGATGGAGCGGATCGTCCCATCATTCGACGAGTTTGAAGTTCTCGTCGGCATGCTCACAAGAAGCGCGGTCGGACAGCGGCTGACGAGCTATATCACGGCGCTGACAGGGCCGAGGCTGCCCGGTGAAGCGGACGGCCCGGAGGAGTTTCACCTCGTCATCGTTGACAACGGGCGTTCCAACATTCTCGGAACGGAGTTTCAGTCCGTCCTTCAATGCATCCGCTGTGCGGCCTGCATCAATGTCTGCCCCGTTTACCGTCATGTCGGCGGGCATTCTTACGGTTCGATCTATTCAGGTCCGATCGGGGCTGTATTGTCGCCGCTGCTCGGCGGATATGACGATTATAAAGAACTGCCGTACGCATCTTCGTTATGTGCGGCTTGCTCTGAAGCATGTCCGGTGAAAATCCCGCTTCATGAGCTGCTTCTAAAGCACAGGCAGCGCATCGTTGAAAAAGAAGGGCGCGCGCCGATATCCGAAAAGCTGGCGATGAAAGCGTTCGGCTTGGGAACTTCTGCGCCATCCCTTTACAAAATGGGCTCCAAATGGGCGCCGGCAGCCATGAAGCCGTTTAAAGAAGACGGCAAGATTACGAAGGGACCGGGTCCGTTAAAACAGTGGACCCAGATACGCGACTTCCCCGCGCCGAACAAGTCAAGGTTCCGCGACTGGTTTGAGGACAGACGGAAAGAGAAGGGGGAAGACAAATGACAAACGGAACAATCCACAACAAAGACGGCTTTTTAAACCGGATTGCTGAAAGGCTCGGCCGCAACAGGCGTTCTGCAGGCGTCACCGTTCCCGATTATATCCACCAGCCGCAGCACAGGGTATATCAAGGCTATACACAGGATGAGCTTGTCGGCGTCTTAAAGGACCACTGCCGGAAAATTCACACGGAGCTGATTGAAACAGATGTCATCGGCTTGCATGATGCCTTGTATGAACAAGCAGCGCGATTTGGAGGCGGGCCTGTCATGATCCCGAAAGATGACCGTTTTAAAGAGTACGGACTGTCAGGCCTGTTAACGGACAAGTGGCCGAATGAAGGGACGAAAGTGTGGGAATGGGATGCAGCGGCCGGAGATGAGAACATCCAGCGAGCCGAACAGGCTAACATCGGCGTGACATTCAGCGAGATCACGCTTGCTGAATCCGGAACGGTCGTCCTCTTCAGCTCAAAAGACAAAGGACGTTCCGTCAGCTTGCTGCCGACGACATATATCGCGATCGTCCCGAAAAGCACCATCGTCCCGCGGATGACACAAGCAAGCGCAATCATCAAACAAAAGATTGCAGACGGCGACGTCATCCCGTCCTGCATCAACTATGTCACTGGACCGAGCAATTCAGCCGATATCGAAATGGACCTTGTAGTCGGCGTCCACGGCCCCGTAAAGGCGGCATATATAGTCGTGGAGGACCGGTAATTATCGATAGCAAAAAGATTAGCTTCATACTGAGCTAATCTTTTTTATTATGCGATATGACAATTCCGGCGCATACAGATTGAACGCATCGTTCTGCTTTTTTTGCCGATTATAAATAGTATATTAAAATGGTATTTTTATCGGATCGCCGGCTCTGCATACACATTTCTGCCGCAGGTCCAAGCCGCTTGCGAGATTTTTTATCTCATTTATAATCCACAGAAGCACCCCTGATAGAAAGAGTCTATTAAAATTTAAGGTAATGTTAAGGATAAGATTATTTCCCGATAATGTTCACTCACTATAATGGAGAATAGTGAAGGAGTGACTCATATGCGGGCAGTGTGTCTGAACGAATTTATCAGTCTTTTTAAAAGCATCAAGTCGATTATTGTCATTATTATTATGTTTTGGGTGAGCTATAAGACTGCGGGATTGATTGAACAGGCGCCTGCGGATGTCGTGCGGGAATTGGATTTAGGAAGCGATGCAGGCGCGATCGGAACGGCCGTTATCGTGTTTGCTCTCGGTTTCCTGTTTATCGCGGGGCTTTCCCATGACATGATCAACCGCGAAGTCCATACCCGGACGGTCAGATTTCTCGTGACGAAAACGTCGCGGATCAAGATCATTCTGGGAAAGTTTCTTGGCGTCTGGCTGTTTTGGTTTTTCTGCATGCTCGTTTCTTATGCCTTGGTGATGATCGCCTCAAAAGAGTTTTTATGGCTGAGTTATGCAGACAGCATGGCTTTTCTTACAGCTGCGATCTCTTTGAACCTTTTATTTTCGATCGTGATTTCAAGGCCCGCCGTGTCAATGTTTTTCGGAATCGTGTTTGCTCTCGTTTTTCCAGCGGTCAGTTTATGGGCTGTTTATTCAGAGAACGGCATGATCACCTGGTTTAAATATATAACGCCGTACTATTACTCCGTACTGGGCGGTTCTTTTATTTTCATCAACTTTGTCTACGCCGCCATCGTTCTTTGCGGTGCGATCGTTTTGTTTAAAAGGAGAGATTTATAATGAATGTGGTGATCGAGGCAAAAGGGCTGATGAAAAGCTACGGCGCCAAAACCGTCGTCAACCATGTCGACCTTCAAGTTGAAAAAGGAGAGATTTACGGATTCCTCGGCCGCAACGGTGCGGGGAAATCTACGTTTATGAATATGATCACAGGCATTATCCAGCCGACAGCCGGCAGTTTTCTGCTGTTAAATGAAGCTTCGATTGAAAGCGTCAAGCACCGCATCGGCGTTTTACCCGATTATTTGACCCTCTATGATTCAATGACAGCGGTCGGGCATTTGAAGTATTTTGCAAAGCTGAACGGACGGACCGTATCGACTGAGCGTTGCGAAGAAGTCTTAGAGAGGGTAGGGTTCACTGAGCATACTGAAAAAAAAGCGGGCGCGTATTCATTCGGTATGAAAAAAAAGCTCGGCATCGCCCAAGCGATCATCCATGATCCCGAGCTCATCTTTTTGGATGAACCGACATCAGGTGTTGATGCCGAATCGGCACTCCACATTCAAAAGCTGATTATGGATTTGCAAAAAGAAGGTAAGACGGTATTTATGACGTCACACAACCTGCATGAAATCGAGAAAATCTGTACACGAATCGCGATCATGAAAAACGGCCGCATTTTAATGGAAGGCACGCTCGATGAGTTAAGAAGGCATTTCATGTCGAACATAAGCGTTCACATCCGCCATTCGAATATTCCCGAGCAGCATTTCGGCCTGATCGACCGATTTCTTGAGTCAGCTGGTGAAAACGTTCAATTTAAGCACCATGAGATTTCGATCATCGTCAATTCAGAAGAAAAAATTCCTGCCATCGTCAGAGTATTAACGAACTGCAAGGTGGGAATCTACAGAATCCACGTCGATGAACCGTCGCTTGAAGACATCTTTATCGACAGCTCGGAGGAACGCGTTGTGTCTTGACACTATGGTGGGCTAATATTCCAGAAAGATTTTGACAGGCATGAGTTCGGCATTGTTCGGGCCTCATGTCTTTAATCTTGCTGACCCGTATGGCGCCACCGGATAGATCCATTAAATATACGACCAAAAAAAACGCCTTTGAATAAAGGCGTTTTCCATAAGGGGCGGCTCGGTTTCTAGTATTTCCACAAAATCGACATGTCGCCGGTTGTTGCTTCATCAATGACATTTCCGTCTTGATCCATTTTGACGAAGTACCTGCCTCCGTTTGTTACGTTTTTGTACTCGGTTTCTGATGTACCGTCATCGTTTTGCGTGAATTCAAATTGAACATCAGCAATGAGTGTGCCGCTGTTGAGGTCGACATAGTAAGAATGGAAGCTGACATGGCTCCAGTCATCTTTTTCGGCAGGAATGTCCGATATGACGCCGACCTTTTCAGCAGGATCATTGACGATCACACCGTAATCCTTCTGCAAATTGCCGGTTTCGACATCAGCCTCGTTTAAAATCTCTTTAATCTGGCTAAATTCAGCATCTGTAGGTGTTGTATACCTGTCTTCAGGAATGTCCTTCGCAAAGCTTACGGACGATGAACCAAAGACGAGCGTCAATACGGACAAGATCACCATAAACAAGAGTTTTTTCATGTTCTCTTCCTCCTTTAGCTGATGTTATGATTCGGTTCACACTCTATCATCGTTAAAATATTTTGTAAAGTTTGAATAATATTTCAATTTAACTATTTTTTTCGGGGGATATCTGCCGATTTTTACATTTTCCTTTTTTGGTTCATGCTCTATCATTATGAAAGTTGTGCATATCTGCCCTTGCATTTTCCAATAGAAAAGGCGATCTTCCTTGAAAAAAGAGAAAAATTTTAATTTTTATTTTTTGGCATCGGATTTGATGTTGACAAAGTGAAGATCGGCACGTATATTATATGAATATATTTCAGGCAGAAGAAAACACAATGAACGGGAGCAGTAAAAGATCGGCATTGGCAAAGAGAGCTGCGGGTAGGTGAGACGCAGACCAATGAACCTTTGAACTCGCCCGGGAGTGGACTGGCTAAAGGACGGACATCAATTCCTGAGGACTTTACGATTAACCTTCGTTAACAGGTTTGCACAGCATGGCTGTGCTTCGCAAAGCTGGATTCTTGGTATAGGATCAAAAAGAGTGGTACCGCGGTAAGCTTCAAAGCTCATCGTCTCTTTATCTTCAAATTGAAGAGGGAGACGGTGAGCTTTTTTATTTTAATAGAGGAAGTGAACATAGATGGAGAAAGACATGCAGAAGCTCGAGCGCACGATGACATCGCGGCATATTATGATGATGGCATTGGGCGGAGCGATTGGGGCAGGATTATTTAAAGGAAGCAGCAAAGCGATCGATTTGGCGGGGCCTTCGGTCATGATCCCCTACTTGATCGGCGGCGTGATTTTGCTGTTTATTATGCAGGGGCTGGCCGAGATGGCTGTCCGAAACAGCGAAGCCAGAACATTCAGGGATCTGGTTCAATCGATATTAGGGCCGTATGCCGCTTATTTTTTGGACTGGATATACTGGAAAATGTGGGTTCTCAATATTGCGGCTGAGGCTGTTGTCGCCGCGATGTTTTTGCAGTACTGGCTGCCGGGGCTGCCGATTTGGGTGCTGGCGCTGTTCGTTTCACTCGTCATTACGAGCGTGAATTTGCTTTCTGTCAAAAGCTTTGCCGAGACGGAATACTGGCTTGCTCTCATTAAAATCACAGTGATTGTCGTCTTTATTATATCCGGATTTATCTTGTTATTTTTCTCTTTTGGACAACATTCGGCTGTCGGCTTTACTCATTTGACAGACCATGGCGGCTTCTTCCCGAATGGCGCCGGAGGGCTGATTACAGCCATGCTTGTCGTGATCTATTCCTACGGCGGAACGGAAATTATCGGGGTGACCCTGGCGGAAACCAAAAATCCTGAGAAGGTTGTGCCTAAAGCCGTGCGGGGAACGTTAACGCGCATTATTGCTTTTTATCTTCTGCCGTTTTTCGTGATCGTCAGCTTGATTCCATGGAATCAAGTGAACGGGGTGTCGGAGAGTCCCTTTGTCATGGTCTTTAAGATGATCGGCGTTCCCGGAGCGGATCATTTGATGAATGCGGTCATTTTACTGGCGGTCATTTCTTCTATGAACTCAGGGCTTTACGGCGCCTCCCGTATTTTGTATACACAGGCGTCAGACGGAAGAATGCCGAAAATCTTTTCGAGGCTTTCTGCGAGAAAGGTGCCGGTTTATTCGATTCTATTATGCACTTCGTTCTTATACTTGGGCGTATTGTTTTCACTATTTGCCGGCAGCCAAACGTTTGAATATTTGATGGGGTCTCTCGGCTATACCGTCCTTGTGATCTGGATGCTGATTGCCGCCGCCCATTTAAAATCGAGGAAACGGAATCAAACAGCTGGAAACGGCTACTATGTCAAATGGTTCCCTTATACGACTTGGGTGGCAATCATTTCGCTGACAGCCATACTGATCGGTGTCATCCTGACCACGTCGATTGTCATTACATTGGTGACGGCGGGGATCTATTTGCTCATTAGCGCTGCTTATTTCTTTAAAGGAAGAAACCAGACAGCCGGCCAAACGGCCGCTTCTTAAAAAAGGGCTTGCCTCCCAGCGGAGGCAAGCTTTTTATACATTAGTTCGATTTTTTTCGAACTAATTTCTTTTATTCACCGGGACGATTATGTTATCGTCTAATTACATGACCACTACACTTCAGGAAGAAGGAAAGACAATGTCAGAACAGCATTTCAAAAATACGAAGTATTCCGTATTAAATCTGTCTCCTATCGTACAAGGCGGAAATGCGGAACAATCTTTTAAACAATCTATGGATTTGGCGCAGCATGCCGAAAAATGGGGGTACCACAGGTTCTGGCTGGCTGAGCACCATAATATCGAAGGTGTTGCAAGCTCGGCCACCTCTGTTTTGATCGGCTATATCGCCGGAGGTACTAAGAAAATGCGCATCGGCTCGGGAGGGATTATGCTGCCGAACCATTCCCCGCTCGTCATCGCCGAACAGTTCGGAACGCTTGAATCCCTTTATCCCGGCAGAATCGATTTAGGACTTGGACGCGCTCCGGGCACTGATCAATTAACAGCGCGCGCATTAAGAAGAAACATAAGCAGCGGGGAGGATTTTCCCGAGCAGCTTGAAGAACTGCGGCAATATTTTAAGCCGTCGGGCAATGTAAGAAATCATGTGCGCGCCATACCGGGAGAAGGGCTTGATGTGCCGATTTGGCTTCTCGGTTCAAGCGGATTCAGCGCCCGGCTTGCCGGGGAGCTCGGTTTGCCGTTTGCATTTGCGGCTCATTTTTCGCCCGCCAATACGCTGCCTGCCTTGGAACTGTATCGGAGTTCGTTTAAGCCCGGCGTCTTGAAGGAGCCTTATGCGATGGTCGGGGTTACCGTTATCGCAGCCGATACGGATGCGAAAGCGCAGCGCCTGGCAACGTCGCACTATCAGAAGTTTTTGGATCTTGTCCGCGGCGCTCCGACACAGCTTAAGCCGCCTGTAGATGATATGGAACAGATTTGGACGCCGCGCGAAAAAGCGATGGTGAACGAGCAGCTCAGCTCAACGATCATCGGCGGGCCGGACAGTGTGAAAGAAAAGCTTGAAGAGTTCATCCGGACGACTCAGGCGAACGAGATCATGATCAATTCAGAAACATTTGACCATGCTGACAGACTTCGCTCGTTCGAAATCATTGCAGATGTATGGAAAAACGGATAAACGCAAAAAAGCAACGGAACGGAAAAACCGCCCGTTGCTTTTTTGCTGGTAAGTACGTATTTTAGCAATATATTTATTTTTGAAATAGCTACAATATAATCTAGAAAAATGCCTGGAAGAAATCGAACAGCTTTGCATGAAATAAAAGGGCTAATTTTCATTGAGGCACGTTTTTATGAAATATGTATAATATAGAAATTATCAGGAACAATAATTAAAACAGAAGTGTGAACGTTCGCGCGAATGTTGTCGATGAATTGTTTCTTAACAGTTGAATAAACATTTTAACCCTGTTACAATAAGGAATGTAAGCAGGAGTAATTTTTTTTGGCTGAGGTGGGACGTTTTCAGTCACTGCGGGACATTATTCGTCCAGGATGAGATGAAAGGAACGTTTTGGCATGAATCAACTAATACAGGCTCAGAAAAAATTATTGCCGGATCTTCTCGATGTCATGCAGAAAAGGTACAAAATTTTGCAGTACATAAGGCTGACTGAACCGATCGGCAGAAGAAGCCTTGCTGCCAGCCTCGGCATCAGCGAGCGGATTTTAAGGGCGGAGGTTCAGTTTTTAAAAGAACAAAATCTACTAGAGATTAAAACAACCGGCATGATATTGACACCTGAAGGATCCGACCTGCTGAAAGTTCTCGAAGATACGATGAAGGACGTTTTAGGTTTAACTCATTTGGAAAATACATTAAAAGAGAGGTTGAACCTCGACGAAGTCATCATTGTATCGGGAGACAGCGACCAGTCCCCATGGGTCAAAAAAGAGATGGGGAGAGCGGCCGTCGCATGCATGAAAAATAGGTTTACGGGGGAAAATATCGTCGCCGTAACCGGAGGTACGACACTTGAGGCCGTGGCAGAAATGATGACGCCTGACTCGAAAAACCGCAAGCTGCTTTTTGTTCCGGCAAGAGGCGGACTGGGCGAAAACGTCAGGAATCAGGCCAATACGATTTGCGCCCATATGGCCGAGAAAGCTTCCGGTACATACAAACTGTTATTTGTGCCGGGGCAGCTGAGCAAAGAAGCATATTCTTCTATCATTGAGGAACCTTCTATTAAAGAAGTGCTTCAGACGATTCAATCATCCAGTATGGTGATTCATGGAATCGGGGATGCTAAAACAATGGCAGAACGAAGAAATACGCCAAAGGAAGATTTGAAGAAAATAGAAGAAAATGAGGCAGTTGCAGAAGCGTTCGGCTACTATTTCGACCGCCACGGGGAAGTCATTCACAAAGTGCACAGCGTAGGCATCCAGCTTGAGGATCTCGATTCGATCCCGAACATCATTGCGGTGGCGGGAGGCTCGTCAAAAGCTGACGCCATAGAGGCATACTTCAAAAAGCCGCGCAATACGGTTTTGATCACTGATGAAGGAGCCGCAAAACAGTTATTAAGGGAAGCTTCTTCCCTCAATATAAATTAAATATCTCTTATTTACTTAAAGGAGGAAATCATCATGGCAGTAAAAGTCGGTATTAATGGTTTTGGTCGTATTGGACGCAATGTATTCCGCGCAGCATTAAATAATCCTGAAGTTGAGGTTGTGGCAGTTAACGATTTGACAGACGCTAACATGCTTGCTCACCTATTACAATATGATTCAGTACATGGAAAATTGGACGCAGAGGTTTCTGTTGACGGAAGCAACCTTGTTGTTAACGGTCAAACAATCCAAGTTACAGCAGAGCGCGATCCTTCTAAACTAAGCTGGGGAGAGCAAGGTGTTGAAATCGTTGTTGAATCAACTGGTTTCTTCACAAAACGCGCAGATGCGGCGAAACATTTGGAAGCCGGCGCGAAAAAAGTTATCATCTCAGCTCCTGCGAGTGAAGAAGATATTACAATCGTTATGGGTGTTAACGAAGATAAATACGATGCGGCTAACCACCATGTTATCTCTAACGCATCTTGCACAACAAACTGCCTTGCGCCGTTTGCAAAAGTTCTGAACGACAAATTCGGCATCAAACGCGGTATGATGACAACTGTTCACTCTTACACAAACGATCAGCAAATCCTGGATCTTCCGCACAAAGACTACCGTCGTGCGCGTGCGGCAGCTGAGAGCATCATTCCTACAACAACTGGTGCTGCGAAAGCCGTTTCCCTTGTACTTCCTGAACTGAAAGGAAAACTGAACGGCGGAGCAATGCGTGTTCCAACACCAAACGTATCACTTGTTGACCTGGTTGCTGAACTTGACAAAGAAGTAACAGCAGAAGAAGTAAACGCAGCGCTTAAAGAAGCAGCAGAAGGCGAACTTCAAGGCGTTCTTGGCTACAGCGAAGAGCCGCTTGTATCTAAAGACTACAACGGCAATACAAACTCTTCTACAATCGATGCTCTTTCTACAATGGTTATGGAAGGCAGCATGGTTAAAGTTATTTCTTGGTATGACAACGAAAGCGGATATTCTCACCGTGTTGTTGACCTTGCCGCTTACATCGCAAAACAAGGTCTTTAATCCGGAAACCAGAATCAGACTTGGTTCTTGATGAGAGAAGCGCTATAATGAAAGCGGACAAGGGAAGGGGACACACACTCCCTTTCCCTTTTTCCATATCGGCGCCTTTAAGCCGCCCGGGGATTTCCGTTTTCAGGCTTGTAAAACATTAAAAGGAGGATCTCCTAAAAGCCATGAACAAAAAATCAGTAAAAGACATTGATGTAAAAGGCCGCGTTGTTTTCTGCCGTGTTGACTTTAACGTTCCGATGAAGGACGGAAAAGTGACGGATGATACGAGAATCCGCGCCGCACTTCCGACGATTCAATACTTAACAGAGCAGGGAGCGAAAGTTCTTCTTGCAAGCCACTTGGGCCGTCCGAAAGGCCAGGTGTCAGAAGAGCTTCGCTTAACGCCGGTAGCCGCACGCCTCGGCGAACTGATCGGCAAAGAAGTGAAAAAAGCGGATGAAGCTTACGGCGACGCCGTCAAAGCGCAAATTTCCGAAATGAAAGACGGAGATATTCTCGTATTGGAAAATGTCCGCTTCTATCCGGGAGAAGAAAAGAATGATCCTGAGCTTTCTAAAGCGTTTGCCGACCTGGCTGACGTTTATGTCAATGATGCATTCGGAGCGGCTCACCGCGCCCATGCTTCAACAGCAGGCATCGCTGAACACCTTCCGGCTGTTGCAGGCTTCCTCATGGAAAAAGAGCTTGAAGTGCTGGGCAAAGCGCTGTCAAACCCTGAACGTCCGTTTACAGCGATCATCGGCGGCGCAAAAGTAAAAGACAAAATCGGCGTGATTGAAAGTCTTCTTGAGAAAGTAGACAACCTGATCATCGGCGGCGGTCTTGCTTACACGTTCGTCAAAGCGCTCGGCCATGAAGTGGGAAAATCCCTGCTGGAAGAAGATAAAATTGAATTGGCTAAATCTTTCATGGACCGCGCCAAAGAAAAAGGCGTGAACTTCTACATGCCTACAGACGTGCTTGTTGCTGACGATTTCTCAAACGACGCCAACACGAAAATCGTGCCGGTAAGCGAAATCCCTAGCGACTGGGAAGCGCTTGACATCGGCGAGGAAACAAGAAAAACATATGCCGACGTCATCAAAAACAGCAAGCTTGTCGTTTGGAACGGACCGATGGGCGTATTCGAAATCGACGCGTTCGCTAAAGGAACAAGAGCTGTCGCTGAAGCATTAGCAGAGGCAAATGATACATACTCTGTCATCGGCGGCGGAGACTCTGCAGCTGCTGTAGAAAAGTTCGGCTTGGCTGACAAAATGAGCCACATTTCAACAGGCGGCGGAGCTTCCCTTGAGTTTATGGAAGGAAAAGAACTTCCTGGCGTCAAAGCATTGAACGACAAGTAAGCAAAATATACAGCATAAGGAGTGGAGCACATGAGAAAACCAATTATAGCCGGTAACTGGAAGATGAATAAAGTGCTTTCAGAAGCTGTCAGCTTCGTTGAAGAAGTGAAATCTTCCATTCCCGCAGCAGATAAAGCAGAAGCTGTTGTCTGTGCGCCTGCACTGTTCCTTGAAAAGCTCACATCAGCTGTAAAAGGCACAGATCTGAAAGTCGGCGCGCAAAACATGCATTTTGAAGAAAGCGGAGCTTTCACGGGTGAAATCAGCCCTGCGGCTTTGAAAGACCTTGGAGTTGAATACTGCGTCATCGGCCACTCCGAGCGCCGCGAAATGTTTGCTGAAACGGATGAAACGGTCAACAAAAAAGCGCATGCTGCATTTAAATACGGCATCGTTCCGATCATCTGCGTAGGTGAAACGCTTGAAGAGCGCGAAGCAAACAAAACAAACGAGCTTGTTGCAGACCAAGTGAAAAAAGCACTTGCAGGTTTAACAACTGAACAGGTAGCTGCTTCCGTGATCGCTTATGAGCCGATCTGGGCGATTGGAACCGGCAAGTCTTCAACTGCACAAGATGCAAACGAAGTATGCGCGCACATCCGCAAAACCGTGGCATCAGAGTTCGGACAAACTGCAGCAGACAGCGTCCGCATTCAGTACGGCGGAAGCGTAAAACCTGCGAACATTAAAGAATATATGGCCGAATCCGATATCGACGGCGCTCTTGTTGGCGGAGCAAGCCTTGAGCCGCAGTCTTTCGTGCAATTATTGGAGGCAGGTCAATATGAGTAACAAGTTAGCCGCGCTCATCATTTTAGATGGGTTTGGACTAAGGGACGAAACCGTCGGAAACGCCGTAGCCCAAGCGAAAAAACCGAACTTTGACCGCTATTGGAACAAGTATCCGCACCAGACGCTGACAGCTTCAGGAGAAGCGGTAGGTCTTCCAGACGGCCAGATGGGCAACTCGGAAGTCGGCCATCTGAATATCGGCGCAGGCCGGATCGTTTACCAAAGTCTGACGCGCGTGAACGTTGCGATTCGCGAGGGAGAATTCGAACAGAACGAAACATTCCTTGCAGCGATGAAGCACGTGAAAGAAAAAGGCACAAACCTCCACTTGTTCGGACTGCTGTCTGACGGCGGAGTGCACAGCCACATTCACCATTTATATGCACTCTTGAAACTTGCCAAAAAAGAAGGCGTTGAAAACGTCTATATTCACGGCTTCCTTGACGGCCGCGATGTAGGCCCGCAAACAGCTGAGAAGTACATCAAAGAGCTTCAGGATCAAATCGAAGAAATCGGCGTCGGCGAGATCGCAACATTGTCAGGCCGCTACTATTCAATGGACCGAGACAAGCGCTGGGACCGCGTCGAAAAAGCGTACCGCGCCATGGCATACGGAGAGGGACCGAAATATCAAAATCCGCTCGATGTCGTGAAAGATTCTTATGAAAACGGAATTTACGATGAATTCGTGATTCCTTCCGTCATTACGAAAGAAAACGGCGAACCTGTTGCGACAATCAAGGACAACGATGCGGTCATTTTCTACAACTTCAGACCCGACCGTGCGATCCAGATTTCCAACACGTTCACCAATGACGACTTCCGCGACTTCGACCGCGGAGACAAGCATCCGAAAAACCTTCATTTCGTTTGCTTGACACATTTCAGTGAAACGGTTGACGGATACGTGGCATTCAAACCGGTCAATCTCGACAACACAGTCGGCGAAGTTTTATCCCAAAACGGGCTGAAGCAGCTTCGCATCGCTGAAACTGAAAAATATCCGCACGTCACATTCTTTATGAGCGGCGGACGCGAAGAAAAGTTCCCGGGCGAAGAGCGAATCTTAATCGACTCGCCTAAAGTCGCAACATATGACTTGAAACCTGAAATGAGCGCATATGAAGTAAAAGATGCGCTTGTCAAAGAAATTGAGGCTGAAAAGCATAACGCGATCATCCTCAACTTTGCCAACCCTGACATGGTTGGACATTCAGGAAAAGTCGAGCCGACGGTCAAAGCAATCGAAGCGGTTGACGAGTGCCTCGGCGAAGTCGTTGATGCGATTCTTGCAAAAGGCGGCTACGCGATTATTACGGCCGACCACGGTAACGCAGACGTGCTGATTACCGAAGAAGGCAAGCCGCACACCGCACATACGACAAACCCGGTTCCTGTCATCGTCACAAAAGAAGGCGTGACATTAAGAGAAGGCGGAATCCTCGGGGATCTGGCGCCAACTCTTTTAGACTTGCTGGGTGTTGAAAAACCGAAAGAAATGACAGGATCGTCATTAATTCAAAAATAAGCATTAAAGGAGAGAAACAAACATGCCATACATTGTTGATGTTTATGCACGTGAAGTATTAGACTCCCGCGGTAACCCGACGGTTGAAGTTGAAGTATACACTGAATCAGGAGCTTTTGGACGCGCGCTGGTTCCAAGCGGAGCTTCCACTGGCGAATACGAAGCTGTTGAGCTTCGCGACGGCGACAAAGACCGCTACCTTGGAAAAGGCGTTTTAACAGCCGTTAACAACGTGAACGAAATCATCGCACCCGAGCTTATCGGCTTTGATGTGACTGAGCAAGTATCAATCGACAAATTGCTGATCGAACTTGACGGAACTGAAAATAAAGGCAAGCTCGGCGCCAACGCCATCCTTGGTGTATCAATGGCCGTTGCCCGCGCAGCTGCGGATTTCTTGCAGATTCCTCTATACCAATACCTTGGAGGATTCAACTCTAAAACGCTTCCTGTACCGATGATGAACATCGTAAACGGCGGAGAGCATGCGGACAACAACGTTGACATTCAAGAATTCATGATCATGCCTGTCGGTGCGGAAAACTTCCGCGAAGCACTTCGCATGGGAGCACAAATTTTCCACAGCCTGAAATCAGTCTTGAAAGAAAAAGGCTTGAACACAGCTGTAGGTGATGAAGGCGGATTCGCTCCAAACCTTGGATCTAACGAAGAAGCGCTTCAAACAATCGTTGAAGCGATCGAAAAAGCAGGATTCAAACCTGGCGAAGAAGTGAAATTGGCAATGGATGCTGCATCTTCTGAGTTCTACAACAAAGAAGACGGCAAATACCATCTTGCAGGCGAAGGCGTTGTAAAAACGTCAGCTGAAATGGTTGACTGGTACGAGGAGCTGACTTCTAAGTACCCAATCATCTCAATCGAAGACGGCCTTGACGAAAACGACTGGGAAGGCCACAAACTTCTGACTGAGCGTCTTGGCTCAAAAGTTCAGCTTGTCGGTGACGACCTTTTCGTAACAAACACGAAAAAGCTTGCTGAAGGAATCAAAAACGGCGTCGGCAACTCTATCCTGATCAAAGTAAACCAAATCGGTACATTGACTGAAACTTTCGATGCGATCGAAATGGCGAAACGCGCAGGCTACACTGCCGTTATCTCTCACCGCTCCGGTGAAACTGAAGACAGCACAATCGCTGACATCGCTGTGGCAACAAACGCAGGACAAATCAAAACAGGTGCTCCGTCTCGTACGGACCGTGTTGCGAAATACAACCAGCTTCTTCGCATCGAAGATCAATTGGCTGAAACTGCGCAATACCACGGTATTCAATCTTTCTACAACTTGAATAAGTAAGCATAAAAAAGAGGTTGGCTGCAGATGCGGCCAACCTCTTTTAAATGTGAAAGCTGAATTTCCTTTACCCTGACAAAAGCTGTCAGGGTTTTTGATTATAATAGGCTGTATCAATTGCGATTGGAGTGTTACTGGATGCAGTCGAAAACAGTATATCTTTATGCATTCCATACAATGTCAGATTGGGAATATGGATATTTAATGGCCGAACTGAACTCGGGAAGATATTTCAAAAAAGATGCGGCACCTTTAAAAGTCATGACAATAGGAGTGAATAAAGAAATGGTGACGACGATGGGTGGACTGCGCATAAAACCGGATATCTCCCTTGATGAGTGGACGCCCGAGAGTGCGGATCTAATCATTTTACCCGGAGGGAATACTTGGGGAGAAAAGATTCATCAGCCGATCTTGAAAAAGGCCGGCGAAGCTTTAGAGCTTGGCGCGATGGTTGCCGCAATATGAGGTGCAACTGCGGGACTGGCGAATAGCGGATATCTGGATTCAAGAAAGCATACAAGCAATGACTTGGCCTATATGAAAATGGTCTGTCCTCATTATAAAGGAGAACCGTTTTATGAGATGGGACCCGCGGTATCAAATGGGAATCTGGTTACTGCATCAGGAGCGGCTCCTCTCGAATTCGCAAGGGAAGTGCTGAAAAAATTAGACGTGTTTGCACCGGATACATTGGATTCATGGTATCAACTCAATAAGACCGGTCAACGTGAATACTTCTTCAAGCTAATGAATTCAATCAATAAATGAGCTGAAAGACCAAGAATTTAGTCGATGTCGAAGCAATTCGGCGGAAAAGCTAGATTTCATGAGTGAAAAAGGTTTTTTCCCTAATTTTATGTTCTCCTTGATATGGTATAATCTACCTCGTATAAAAAGCTTTGCTCACTCAAGGGAAGTCTTGCTCATCCCCTTCTGAAAGGGGGTGATAAAAATGACAGCATATGAAACAATCTCTTTAATGATTGCTTTTGGCATGCTGATTGCCATGTTGTCAGAGAACAAAGAAAAATAGACCGCCCCTTGAGCCTGGAAAGTGATAGGGAGTGGTCTATTTTAGGTCAATCTGAGCAAGCCCCTTCGAAGGGCCGGCTTTTTGTACAAGCCGAAGTGTTGGAGCACTTCGGTCTTTTTAGTATATGCAACATGTTTACTTAGATATCTATATCATAAAGAATTTTCATTAATTTGTAAATGGCGAAAGCAAATGTTGTTTTTTAAAAAATCAATCGTCAGATTACGCATTGGCAAGTGATTTTCTCAGAGCACCATATTGACCAGCGCCGTTTATAGAAACCACTGAGTTCGACCTTGGCTCCAACACCCCGTCAGCCTAAGAAAAACCCACCCGTTTATCGCAGATTTTTCGCAGGCTTCAGAAACCAGGCGGGAAGAAAACCGCTGATGCCAACGATCAAAAAACCAATGATCGACAACAGCGCAATCGCGATGGGAGAGAGGGCTTGCTGAAGGCTGTAAGCCGAACAGGAAAGCAGCACGCCTAATCCTAAGGTGATGAGGAAGACCTTTTGATTTGTAAAAAACAACGTTTCAGATCTAGTGAATTTGGCATAAATCAAAGGAAGACCTGTATAGCACCCGATGATAAACGTAAAAAGCACCGCTTCCGATAATTGAAAAACGGCTGAATTGCCGGCTCCAAATATTTCACCAAAAGAAATCGACCAATTGCTCAGCATGACAAGTCCGAAAAGGTAGAAACCACTCAATAAAAACTTAGTCAAATCACCCCTCCTTACTATGGTAAAAAAAACATATTCATACAAGATTATGTTAACCTAATGAATTCAAAGTGTCTAGAAGGAGGATCATCCCGGTTTTCGTAAGAAGACGATATGCTCATTGTACAGTGTCTGCCGAGCAGGGTTTTCTTTATCCGGATGCAGCTCAAAAGCGGTTTTTAGCACAATCCAAAACAGATATATAGGAATTTCATATTGACTTTAGGTTGATTCATTATATAATCTAATTGATAATGAAAATCACTTGAGAAAAGGGGATCCTACATATCATGAAACGTTTTAAATGGTTTGCACTGTTCGCTGCGCTTATCCTTTTATTAGCCGCCTGCGGAAATCAAGATAAAGATCAATCTGCGGAGAAGAACGGCAGCAAAGATTCCTATACTGTAAAGCACGCAATGGGAACAGCGACAATTGACGGCACTCCGAAAAAAGTCGTCGTACTCACGAATGAAGCGACAGAAGCAGTGCTCGCACTTGGCGTAAAACCTGTCGGCGCCGTTCAATCCTGGCTGGGAGATCCATGGTATGACCATATTAAAGATAAAATGAAAGGCGTAGAGAACGTCGGAACGGAGGCTGCGCCGAATATTGAAAAAATCGCGAGCCTGAAGCCTGACTTAATCATCGGCAACAAAATCCGCCAAGAAGAAGTATACGACAAGCTGAAAGCAATCGCGCCGACCGTATTTGCCGAGACATTGTCAGGGGAATGGAAAAACAACTTTAAGCTTACTGCCGAAGCGCTCAATAAAAAAGCTGAAGGCGAAAAAGTCATCGCTGACTTTGACAAGCGCGTTGAAGACATTCATGAAAAACTAGGCGATAAAGTGAAACAAAAAGTCTCTCTCGTCCGCTTTACAGATGCTGATACCCGCATCTATCACAAAGGATCATTTGCCGGAACGATTTTGGATCAGCTCGGTTTTGCAAGGCCTAAAGGCCAGGAAGCCAACGATCTCGGACAAATGGAAGTGACAAAGGAACAAATTCCTGATATGGACGGGGACGTGCTTTTTTATTACACGTATGAGACAGGCGATGACAAAGCAAGCGCCATTGAGAAAGACTATGTCAATGATCCGCTCTTTAAAAACTTAAACGTCTCCAAAAAAGGAAACGTCCATAAAGTGAGCGATGCCATCTGGAATACAGCAGGGGGCGTCCTTGCAGCAAACCTGATGCTTGATGATATTGAAAAATACTTTTTAAAATGATCAAAAAAGCCAAACGGATCAGCGCATTCGTTTGGCTTTTTTTGATGCGGCCTTAATATTAAATCCCTTCTTACGATAAATATAGTATAAAATGACTAATTGTGTTTTTGTTTGATGGGAGGAAAGTCATGGATTTTTGCAAGGAATGTGGAAGGGAACGAACAAAAAATGCGCTGTATTGCAAGCATTGCGGCGCGCGGGCGGACGAGGAACGAGCTTCCGACCCGGCGGCAAGGTATCAGCGTGCGATGACACGAAAAAGAATCATCATCATGGCGGCAATCGCGGCCTGCTTGATTTTATTGTTTGCCGGCTATAAAACCGGTGAAGCACTCACATCAAAGGAAAAACTGATTTCCGATTTTGAAGCCGCCCTCGATCAGAAAGATGCCAAGAAAGCAGCAAAACTGCTTCAATCATCAGACGTGGATCTGGCTGTCACGGAGAAAAACGTCAAGCCGCTCTTGGATTACTTGAAAGAACACCCGGATGAAGAAAAAGAATTGATCACATCCTTAAAAAGCGGTGCCGGCCATCCATTGATGACGATCGAAAAAAAGGGCAGGCGTTTTTGGATCTATGACCGCTATGTCTTGAACACGGAGCCTGTCTACTTAACGGTTAAGACAAACTATAAAGATACCGGCCTGTTTGTTAACGGCAAAAAGGTCATCACAACAGAAAAAGAAAACTTCGAGAAAAAAATCGGCCCGTTTGTCCCCGGTACTTACGAGGTGAAGGCAAAGCTGAAAAGCGGAATCGCCGATCTTGAAGGTCACCGCCCTCCAAGGTGATGTGAAGGTTAATGCGGACCTTAACGGGCACATGGCAAAGCTTGTCTTTGAAGAAGGCTATGAAAACTTGAAAGGAACGCTCTGGATCAATGATCAGGAGATGAAGATCAATCCATTCAAAGGAACTGAATTCGGACCTGTGCTGACTGACGGTTCAATGTCTGCTCAGGTTGAGGCGCAATTTCCGTGGGGGAAGCTGAAAAGCGAAAAAACGCCGATTGAAGGTGAAGAAATCGAAGTCAATCTTGCATCAGACAAAGGGTTTATGGATGACATGATGACCGCTGTCGTCAACCATACAAAGGAAGCAGCAAAGGCCTTTGCAAGCGGCAATGTCAGCGGCATGACAATGGCCGCCCCGTCTTATCAAAACCGCCTGAAAGAGGTCACGGACGGGCTGAAAAGCAGCAGCACCTACTATAAAGGCACCTACTTATCTACTGTATTTGATCTTGATTCGTTCCGGCTATACAAAGAAGACGGGCAATGGAAAACAGAGCTCAAAGGGATTGAAAAGCACAAATCGGCCTATTATGACGACTACATTGCGCCTAAACTGAAAGAAAACGATAGCGGATATACGTACACATTGGTCTATTCCGAAGGCAAGAAAAAGTGGCTCATCGAAAAAAGCGATCCTGAAGCCGTTATCGATATCGAGCATCAAAAAGAAATCAAAAATGACAATCCGAAGGAATACACATCGGCATGGGCCTCAGCGAAAGGGGCCATGAACAATGCATCAGCAGGCGAAGAGCTCACCGACCAAAAGGTTGCTTTCGCCATTGAAGCGTATTTATACAGGCTACAAGACGCCATCAACACAAACGATTTCGGCCTCGTCCGCGACAGCTTGAAAGAAGGAAGTCCGCTGTACAACGATCAAAAGAAACTGGTCGCTAAACTGTACAACAGCGGGACAGAGGAGGAAGTCGTCCAATTCAGCGTAAACAGCTGGAAGCAAAACGGGCGGGAGGCAACGATTAAGACAACGGAGAAAATTAATATTATCAAAGGCGGAAAAGAACAGTTAAAAACGTATCATTGGACATATCACGCCGCCATCGAGGACGGCAGATTGCTCTTAACGTCAATAGAATAAAAAAAAAGCCCTTTTCCTCAATGGAAAAAGGCTTTTCAATTCACTAAAACAGCCGCCCTAATATAGAGCCTCCGATCCTTCCGATATATTCAAGAAACAAATCTCCCATGATCCGCACCGACATAAATGTCAGCAAATAGACGATCAGCGTCGCGTAAATCGTATCAACAGCGCCTTCCGCTTTTTCGTGATAGCTCGAGATGACAGCCGGCGGAATTAAAAAGGCGATGCCGCAAAGGGCAAAGAAAAGAACATATATAAACAAACCCGTTTGCATGAATGATAAAAGCAAAGCGGCGAGCAGAAGGGCGACGAAAGGAATAAGCACCGCTCCGAACCGCCCGAGCACTTCCTTAAATGCCGCTTGCACACCCCGAATGCGCACGCCTGCGTATGTAAAAACAAATAATAAGAAAATATAAATAGCAAAGGTAACAGCGGGCTTTACGACGATATCAAAAAATGTCGGCATTGCGTAGGAGCGGCCGAATACTCCGGAATAGTCCCCCATGGCGTCAAAGAAGCCTTTGAGGCCGAAATAAAACATCAGCGGCACCGAAAGCGCAAATATCACCATTGTGGTGATGCTGTTGAGGACGTGCTGTTCTCCGGCGTTTTTCATTTCGATAAACGGTCGTTTCAGCACCTTTAAACAATAGGAAAAATACATGGAAGACGCTTGTTTCGCCGCCTCCGCATATCTAGCTGCCTGCGGCGTTTCAGCTGCTCCTTTTCCGCCATCACTGCCGCCGGCCAAACTTGACCCGCACTGCTCGCAAAATTTTCCGCCATCTGTTTGATGGCCGCACTTTGAACATGTCATGAAAATAAAATCTCCTTTAAAATAGTTATTTTGGCCTATAAAGGTTCATTATAAATGAAAGTGCAGGAAGGTGTCATTGTTTTTTGAAAGTTTAAGCGGTCAGCGTCGGAGGTAAAAATCGATTACCCGTATTTTTATACAGAGGAAGGAGTGGCTTTAACCGTGTTTGCTTTTATCATCCACGTTTTTGTATCATTGTTCGCCGTCACAAATCCGATCGGCAATGTTCCGATCTTTTTAGCGCTCACAGAAGGCTACGAAGCGAAAGAACGCACCGCATTGGCGAGAAAGGCCGCGGTTTTATCGTTTCTGATCCTGATCGCGTTTCTCATATTCGGAGAGTTTATCTTCAGGCTTTTTGACATCAACATCCATGCGCTGCGAATTGCCGGCGGCATATTTATATTCGGAATTGCCTACAACCTGCTGAATGCAAAGCAGTCCCATGTTCAGTCGCTGCATCATGCTGAGCATCGCGAGAGCAAGGAAAAGGAGGATATATCGGTGACGCCGCTCAGCATTCCGATCATTTCGGGGCCAGGAACGATTGCGACGGTGATGAGCCTTTCGGCCGGAAGCCGCAGTCTGGTGCATTTTGGCGGAATGATCATCGGCATCGCCGCCGTCCTCCTGCTGACGTTTGCGGCCTTTCATTATTCTACGCTGATCAGCAACAAATTGGGCCAGACGGAGATGAACGTGATCACCCGGCTGATGGGCCTGATTTTGGCTGTCGTGGCGGTCGGCATGATCGGAACGGGATTGAAAGGGATGTTTCCGGTGTTGGCGGGATAATTGAGGAAATGCAAAAAAGCTGCTTAGTCTTCGCAGCTTTTTTTGTTTATGAAGGTTTTGGCACATGCTTGAAGATCTCTTCGCTTTCCAAAAACGCGATCAGATTGTCAAGCCACTCGCAGTAATCGATCCATTGTTTTGTTTCAGCCAGCAGCTCGTTGATTTTAGCTTCGGTTTCAGGCGTAAGGCCTTCTTCCTCGAGCGCCTCCAACAGCTCTTTTCTGATTTTTTTCCCAATCATCCTGTTCTTTTTGGCGACTTTGCTCCAGTTGGCCGTAAACAATGAAATAAACGTTTGATAATAGTCTTGTTCGACATCGTACAGATCTTTGCGGACGCCTTTTTCAAAAACTTTTTCAGCTATATTTAAATCGATCATTTCGCGGACGACCTGGCTCATTCTCGTTTTGCTCATGCCCGTTTCTTCTGACAGTTCATTTAAGGTCATCGGCTTTCTGTTCATATAGATGATCCCGAGCACGCGGCCGACAGTTGATGATAGACCGTATGTATTCATATTTTCGGCGATTTTTTCTATGAAATGTTCTTCCGCTTGTTCAATCACTTTTAAAGCGTTTTCCTCCAAAGCTCATCATCCCTTCGGGCAGCCAATTTTATTGTCAATATATCATAATTTTGTTAGCGGTTGAAAACACTAAAACGACAGAAAAACAAAGAAATCAGCCGCAATT
Source organism: Bacillus licheniformis DSM 13 = ATCC 14580 (assembly GCF_000011645.1). Taxonomy (GTDB): domain Bacteria; phylum Bacillota; class Bacilli; order Bacillales; family Bacillaceae; genus Bacillus; species Bacillus licheniformis. Next base: position 3,479,284 of record NC_006270.3, on the reverse strand, counting down.
TTAAGAATAACCGGCAAATTGATGCCATGAATATATTTTTTTATGTCTTATATATATAATTTGAACACTTTGTAAACTTTTTATTTTACAAAGTGTATCTTATAATGAATGAGATGTTGAAATTTTTAAAAAACAGTTGGAGGTGTGCGTTTTGCTGAAGCTAGAGAATGTATCAAAGGTTTATAAAGGCGGAAAAAAAGCGGTCAAAAACATTAACCTTGATATAGCAAAAGGTGAATTTATCGTCTTTATCGGACCGAGCGGCTGCGGGAAAACAACGACGATGAAAATGATCAACCGCTTGATTGAACCGACTTCAGGAAGCATTTACATCGACGGAGAAAACATAATGGATCAGGACCCGGTGGAGCTGCGCCGGAAAATCGGCTATGTCATTCAGCAAATCGGACTCTTTCCCCATATGACGATTCAGCAGAATATCACGCTCGTTCCGAGGCTTTTGAAATGGCCGGAAGAAAAGCGAAAGAAGCGGGCGGAGGAACTGCTGCAGCTCGTTGATATGGGGCCGGAATATTTGAACCGCTACCCTCATGAACTAAGCGGCGGACAGCAGCAGAGAATCGGCGTGCTGCGGGCGCTTGCGGCAGAGCCGCCCCTCATTTTAATGGATGAACCGTTCGGAGCGCTGGACCCGATTACCCGTGATTCGCTTCAGGAAGAGTTCAAAAAGCTTCAGAAATCGCTGGACAAAACGATTGTCTTTGTAACCCACGATATGGATGAAGCGATTAAGCTTGCTGACAGAATCGTCATCCTTCGCGCCGGCGAGATCGTGCAAGTCGGATCGCCTGACGACATTTTGCGGAAACCGGCGGATGAATTCGTTGAGGAATTTATCGGAAAAGAGAGGCTTCTTCAGTCCCGTCCTGACATCGAGCATGTCGAACAAGTAATGAACCCGAATCCGGTCACGATTACGAGCGAAAAAAACCTGACTGAAGCAATTCAAGTGATGAGGGAACGCCGCGTCGATTCACTGCTCGTCGTGGACGAACACAATGTCTTAAAAGGATATATCGATGTTGAAATCATCGATCAGAACCGGAAAAAATCCGTCACAGTCGGGGAGGTTGTCAATGAGAATGTTTACTCCGTTCAAAAAGGAACGCTCATCAGGGATACCGTCCGGAAAATTTTGAAAAGGGGATTCAAATATGTTCCCGTTCTTGATGAAGAGGGCCGCCTTGTCGGGATTGTCACAAGGGCAAACCTTGTCGATATCGTGTACGACTCGATTTGGGGAGATGAAGAAACCCTTGTTCAACGTTAAATGCAGGGAGGTGCATCAATCATGAATCAGCTTGTCCAATTTCTTCAGCACAACGGCGGGGAAATGCTTTATAAAACATGGGAGCACTTATATATATCCATTTTCGCGGTTCTGCTCGGCATCATTTTCGCGGTTCCGCTCGGTGTCGTTTTAACGAGAATGAAAAAAGGAGCCGGCGTCGTGATCGGCGTTGTCAACATCATTCAGACGCTGCCGAGTTTGGCGATCCTGGCGTTTTTTATCCCGCTTCTCGGAGTGGGAAAGATTCCGGCGATTGTCGCGCTGTTTTTCTATTCAGTCCTACCGATTCTGAGAAACACTTACACGGGCGTAAAAGGCGTCAATCAAAATTTGCTTGAGTCAGGAAAGGGAATCGGTATGACTGCATGGGAACAAATCCGCCTGGTCGAGCTGCCGCTATCGGTGCCGGTGATCATGGCAGGCATCCGGACGTCCACCGTTTACTTAATCGGCTGGGCGACGCTTTCGGCTTTTATCGGCGGCGGCGGTCTCGGCGACTATATTTTTATCGGGCTCAACCTGTACCAGCCTGAGTACATTATCGCCGGAGCGGTGCCGGTTACGATACTGGCCATCGTGATCGACTATATTCTGTCGAAAACCGAAGACAAAGTCACGCCTCAAGGATTAAAAGGGATGAAGGAAGTATCATAAGGAGTTGGCTCTTATGCAAACAAAAAAACTGAGACGGCTCGGCGCCGTCATGCTGGTCCTCTCGCTTTTGATCAGCGGCTGTGCGCTGCCGGGCCTTGGCGGGGCTTCCGATAAAACGATCAAAATCGGAGCGCAAAACCTGACCGAATCCGAAATTCTTGCCAATATGATCTCGCTTTTGATCGAGCATGATACGGATCTCAATACGGTGCTGGTCAAAAACCTCGGCTCAAACTATGTGCAGCACCAGGCCATGCTCGGCGGAGACATCGACATTTCTGCGACGCGCTATTCGGGAACTGACCTGACAAGCACGCTTGGAAGGGAAGCGGAGAAAGACCCGAAAAAAGCGCTCCGCATCGTACAGCAGGACTTTCAAAAGAAATTCAACTACAAATGGTTCGATTCTTACGGATTTGACAATACGTACGCTTTTACAGTCACGAAAGAACTCGCTGAAAAAGGGAACTATGAAACCATATCCGATCTGAAAAAAGACGCGGATCAACTGAAGCTTGGCGTTGACAATGCATGGCTGAAACGAAAAGGCGACGGATATCCGGGATTTAAACAGGAATACGGGTTTTCATTTGGCTCGACCTTTCCAATGCAGATCGGACTCGTTTATGACGCCGTCAAAAACGGCAAAATGGATATCGTTCTTGCCTATTCAACAGACGGCAGGATCAAAGCCTATGATTTAAAGCTGTTAAAAGACGATAAACGCTTTTTCCCGCCGTATGACTGTTCGCCGGTCGTGCCGGAAAAAGTGCTGAAGGAGCATCCGGAGCTTGAAGAGACCATCAATAAACTGATTGGAAAAATCGACACCGAAACGATGCAGGAGCTCAATTACGAAGTCGATGGAAAGCTGAAAGAGCCTTCTGTCGTCGCGGCCGAGTTTTTAAAGAAGCACAATTATTTTGAGTAAAAGGAGGGGATGACAAATGGAAGTGCTGCAGCAGCTTTGGACGTATTACGCGCAAAACGGCGGCTATGTGCTGGGGGAATTTTACCGCCACTTTTTAATGTCGGCATACGGCGTATTGTTCGCCGCCGTCGTCGGCATCCCGGCCGGCATTTTCATCGCCAGATACCGTAAAATCAGCAAATGGGTCTTTTCCATCACTAATGTCATTCAAACGGTTCCGGCGCTGGCGATGCTCGCCGTCTTGATGCTTGTCATGGGGCTCGGCGCAAACACGGTGATTCTTTCATTGTTTTTGTATTCGCTGTTGCCGATCATTCGAAACACATATACGGGAATCGCCAGCATCGAGCATGCCTATCTTGAATCAGGGAAGGCGATGGGCATGACGAAATTTCAAGTGCTCCGGATGGTGGAGCTTCCCCTCGCCTTGTCGGTCATTATGGCGGGGCTCAGAACCGCGCTCGTCATCGCGATCGGCATTACGGCCATCGGCACGTTTGTCGGCGCAGGCGGCCTCGGGGATATCATTGTCAGGGGATCAAACGCGACCAACGGAACAGCGATCATTCTAGCAGGCGCGATCCCGACGGCGCTGATGGCGATCATCGCCGATCTGTTCATGGGATGGCTCGAGCGTGCGCTGAGCCCCGTTAAGCATCATAAAGGCAAGACGCCGAATCCGGATGCCGCTTAAGGCAGCCGAAAAAAGCCGAACTTCTCCTAAAAGGGAAATTCGGCTTTTTATGATTGGCGCTTCTTCGCTTCATTAACCAAAAAATGAAAATACTGTTCGAGGTTGAGCAGGTCTTCGCGGGACAAACAGTCCCATTTCTCGGGTTTAAACAGCCACAGGTCTTCGACGCCGTGCTTGGCCGCGATCTCCTGCATCGTGACATAGCCGCGCGGCTGTTCGCGAATCTCGTCAGCTCTCATATAACCGGCAATATCCATGAGCTGCTCGTACGGCATTTTCAGAGCCTCGGCCAATTTTCTGATCGTCGCGGGCTTGGGAACGCCGCGGTGGCCGTTTTCGATTCTGGAAATGGCTGCGGCGCTCACACCGGCATACATGGCAAGCTGATTAACCGACAGGCTTCTTTGTTCCCTCAGCTCTTTGAGCCGCTCGCCGAACCTTGTCATCGCCATCCCCCCCCCGCAAATTCATGATATGAACATTTTAATACAAATGTTGACTATAGGAAATACTTAGACAGGAAAAATATTGACAAAAGTTAACATAAGGGATAAAATAACAGCAGGATCGTAAACAGACGAAAATGATAGAGAGGAGAGTGTGCCGCGGAGAAGTATTCAGTTTTTGTTTCGGCTGCTTGCTTCCTGCACGAGAAAGTCGAAATATTTGTCCAGGTTTTCGATGTCTTTTTTTGAAAGCACCTTCCACTTTTCGCTGTCAAACAGAGAAAGGTCCTCTAAATCGTACTGTGACACGATGTCGTAAATGGAATCATAGCTGCTTCTTGCTTCCTGGACTGTAGACGCGCTGATATAGCCTGCAGATGCCATCAGTTCCTCATACGGGACTTTCAAAGCGTCCGCCAGTTTTCTGATCGTCGCCGGCTTCGGCACGCCGCGCTTTCCGTTTTCGATTCGCGAAATGCCTGCCGAACTGACGCCGGAATACATCGCCAGTTGATTGACGGTCAGTTTTTTCCGTTCCCTTAATTGTCGTAAATGGTGTCCAAAGTTCGTCATGGCCAAAACCTCGCAATCTCTTATTATAAAATATTTTAGTACGAATATTGCCTATAGGAAACATATGGATGGTAAAAGTATTGACAAAAGTTAACAAATCGTATATGTTCAATGTAGATAAAAAGAAACATAAGAGATTAGAAAGGGGAGTAATCATGGTAAAAAAGATTCATATCAAAAGAGATTTTGTTCTCCAGTACATGATTGAACACAATCTCTCCTTAAATCAGCTTGCCATTGAAATCGGCGTATCCCCGGCGACACTCAGCAGAGTTTTAAATGGCGAAAGGAGGCCCGGACAACTTGTGATCGGAAAGATGATTCAGTATTTCAACAAAAAATTTGAAGATCTCTTTTATTATAAAGATGTTGACAAAAGTCAATAAAGAAAGGAGAAAAGGAGGCTTTTCAAACGTGAAAAATACCGGGATTGTCCGGAGAATCGATGAGCTCGGCAGAGTCGTTCTCCCGGTCGAAATGCGCAGGGTGCTGAATATCAATGAAAAGGACCCGCTCGAAATATATACCGACGGCGAAAACATCATTTTGACAAAATACGCCGCAAACATGGCATGTTTGATGACCGGCGACATCACCACGAAAAATAAAACGTATGCGGGCGGCAAAATCGTACTCAGCCCGCGCGGAGCGGAAATGCTCCTGGAAGATATGATGGCGGCACTGTCAGAAAAGAAATAAATGTGATTACATATTCCGCAGGAAAGGGAGCAGAGCCGCTCTCTTTTTTTGTATACCTTATTCCGGCGCTGGGAAAAAATAAAAAAAGCTGTTCGAAACGCTCGTGACATGCGCTTGCTTTTCATGTAAAATAAAACTATTGTCAGCCAGTTTGTCTGGAGGTGTAGGTTATGGCCGCATTTTTAACGGTCTTATTAGTGATTGTAAGTATCGTATTAATCGTTGTCGTTTTACTGCAATCCGGCAAAAGCGCCGGATTATCAGGCGCGATTTCCGGCGGAGCCGAGCAGCTTTTCGGAAAGCAGAAAGCAAGAGGACTTGATTTGATTCTTCACCGGATGACGGTCGTTTTAACCGTGCTTTTCTTTTTCTTAACGATTGCGCTTGCTTACTTTGTATAAGACAATGAAGCATGAGGTCTGATGTTCAAGTCAGGCCTTTTTCCTATTTGCCGGTCTTTGTCTGAAGGGGCCGGCCGATTGATAAAGTTTGTTTCAAGACTAAACGTGGAAGAATACATATGAAAAGGAGACAGTGAATCATGAAAATTGTCAAACCACAACCTTTCACATTTAAAGGCGGAAAAAAAGCCGTCCTGCTGCTGCACGGATTTACGGGCAACACGGCGGACGTTAGAATGCTCGGAAGATATTTGAATGAAAAAGGCTACACATGCCATGCGCCCCAATATAAAGGCCACGGCGTGCCTCCAGAAGAACTTCTCTCCACAGGACCGGAAGACTGGTGGAAAGACGTCATGGACGGATATGAATATCTGAAATCGGAAGGATATGAACAAATCGCCGCTTGCGGACTGTCTCTCGGAGGGGTTTTTTCATTGAAATTGGGTTACACTGTACCCATAAAGGGAATTGTTCCAATGTGCGCGCCGATGTACATCAAAAGCGAAGAGACGATGTACGAGGGTGTGCTTGATTATGCCCGCAATTATAAGAAATTTGAAGGCAAGACAGCGGAGCAGATTAACGCTGAGATGGAAGAATTCAAAAAAACGCCGATGAACACGTTGAAAGCACTGCAGGATTTGATTGCCGATGTCAGAGAGCATGTGGACATGATCTATTCGCCTACATTTGTCGTGCAGGCGCGCCACGATCATATGATTAATACGGATAGCGCAAACATCATCTACAATGAAGTTGAAACGGATGATAAGCAGCTGAAATGGTATGAAGAATCAGGTCATGCCATCACATTGGATAAAGAACGCGAAACACTGCACAAGGATGTGTATCAATTTTTAGAAACGTTGGATTGGCAGACATAAGGAGGTCTGATTAGTGGAAAAAGAAGAATTTATGGATAAGCTTCTCTCCTTTATGAAAGAAGAAGCATATAAACCTCTTACAGTTCAGGAACTGGAAGAGATGCTGGAAATCACCGATTCGGACGAATACAAAGAGCTCGTCAAAGCTCTTGTAACCCTTGAAGAAAAAGGGCTTGTCGTCAGAACGAGAAGCAACCGCTACGGTTTGCCCGAAAAAATGAATCTGATCAAAGGGAAGGTGTCGGCGCACGCGAAAGGCTTCGCGTTTGTCCTTCCCGAAGACTCCTCGCTTGACGATGTCTTCATTCCGCCGTCTGAGCTGAACACAGCAATGAACGGAGATACCGTGCTCGTCCGCCTGAGCACAGAATCCGGCGGTACAAAAAAAGAAGGGGCCATCATCCGCATCATCGAGCGCAACATTCAGAAGATTGTCGGCACATACACAGAGACGAAAAACTTCGGCTTCGTCATTCCCGACGATAAAAAAATCACGAATGACATCTTTATTCCGAAGCACGCCAAAAACGGCGCCGTCGAGGGTCATAAAGTCGTCGTCCGCCTGACAAGCTATCCTGAAGGCCGGATGAGTGCAGAAGGGGAAGTCATCGAGATTCTCGGTCATAAAAACGATCCCGGCATCGACATTCTTTCGATTATTCATAAGCACGGCCTCCCGGGAGACTTTCCGGCTGAGGCGATGGAACAGGCCGGCAATACGCCTGATACAATCGATGAGAAAGATCTTGAAGGCAGACGGGATCTGCGCGATCAAACGATCGTCACGATCGACGGCGCAGATGCCAAAGACTTGGACGATGCCGTTACCGTCACAAAACTCAAAAACGGCCATTATAAACTCGGCGTCCACATTGCCGACGTCAGCCATTATGTAACGGAAGGATCTCCGATTGACCAGGAAGCGTATGAACGCGGCACGAGCGTCTACCTTGTCGACCGGGTGATTCCGATGATCCCGCACAGGCTGTCAAATGGAATCTGCTCCTTGAATCCGAAGGTCGACAGGCTGACAATGTCATGCGAAATGCTCATTAATCCTCAAGGGCAAGTCGTCGAGCACGAAATTTTTCAAAGCGTCATTAAAACGACCGAGCGGATGACTTATTCTGATGTGAACAAAATTTTAGTCGATGATGATGAAGAGCTGAAACAGAAGTATGAGGCCCTTGTCCCGATGTTTAAAGACATGGAAGACTTGGCTGCGATTCTGCGCGGCAAGCGGATGGAACGCGGAGCCGTCGACTTTGACTTTAAGGAAGCGAAGGTTCTCGTCGACGAAGAAGGAAAAGCGAAGGACGTCGTCTTGAGAGAACGGTCGACTGCTGAAAAGCTGATTGAAGAATTTATGCTTGTCGCCAATGAAACGGTCGCTGAGCACTTTCATTGGATGAATGTTCCGTTTATTTACCGGATTCACGAAGATCCAGATCAGGAAAAGCTGCAGAGATTTTTGGAGTTCGTTACGACATTCGGCTATGTCGTCAAAGGAACGGCGGGAAGTATCCATCCGAAAGCGCTGCAAAGCGTGCTTGAAGAAGTCAGGGATCGTCCTGAAGAAGCCGTAATTTCAACGGTTATGCTCAGGTCGATGAAACAGGCGAAATACGATCCGCAAAGCCTGGGGCACTTCGGCTTGTCGACTGAATTCTACACGCATTTCACGTCTCCGATTCGCCGCTATCCTGACTTAATCGTCCACAGACTGATCAGGACCTATTTGATTCAGGGCAAGACAGACGAAGCGACAAGGGAAAAATGGGCCGAGAAACTGCCTGAGATCGCCGAGCATACGTCAAATATGGAACGCAATGCCGTAGATGCGGAGCGGGAAACGGACGATCTGAAAAAAACCGAATTTATGCTGGATAAGATCGGTGAAGAATTTGACGGCGTCATCAGCTCCGTCACGAACTTCGGCATGTTCGTCGAGCTGCCGAACACGATCGAAGGGCTTGTCCACGTCAGCTTTATGACGGATGATTTCTACCGTTATGATGAACAGCACTACGCGATGATCGGCGAGCGCACGGGCAACGTGTACCGGATCGGCGATGAGATTACGGTCCGCGTCGTTGACGTCAATAAAGACGAGCGGAACATCGATTTTGAAATCGTCGGCATGAAAGGCTCCCGCCGCCGGCAGAAGCCGGAGCCAAAGCAGAAAAAGGCTTCAAAAAGAGAGGCTCCATCGGCTGACAAAGGGGAATGGTTCACCAAGCCGAAAAAGAAAAAAGTAAAGAAAAAACGCGGTTTTCAAAACGCGCCGAAACAAAAACGCAAGAAAAAGAAAAAATAGACGGCACACGTCAAAAAAAGGGCGGCGAAATTGTAAGACGAACGTTCATTTGATAGAATAATACGTATTCGCCGCCCTTTAGTGAGATTGAAGGCGGGAGGAGGTTGCCGTATGCCAAAGGGAGAAGGGAAGGTTGTTTCCCAAAATAAAAAAGCAAATCACGATTATTTCATAGAAGAAACATACGAAACAGGCATCGTGCTTCAAGGAACGGAAATCAAGTCCATTCGCGCCGGTCGGGTGAATTTAAAGGACGCGTTTGCCAAAATTGAACGCGGAGAAGTGTTCCTCCACAATATGCACATCAGCCCGTATGAGCAGGGGAACCGCTACAACCATGATCCGTTGCGAACGAGAAAGCTTTTGATGCACCGCAAGCAGATCAACAAATTGATCGGTTTGACGAAAGAGCAGGGATATTCGCTCGTACCGCTCAAGATTTATTTGAAGAACGGCTTCGCAAAAGTGCTGCTCGGTCTCGGAAAAGGGAAGAAGAAGTTCGACAAACGCGAAGACTTGAAGCGCAAAGACGCCAAACGCGAAATCGAAAGAGCGTTCCGCGACAGGCAAAAAGGCTTGATCTAAAGCCAGAACTCATGTTATCCTATATGAACGTGATCACAGACATTACCATTTGGAATTGACGCGTGATCTTGTTATAATAGTGATGCAGCCAGTGATCCGGCTTCCTTTTCATCCAAGGGGACGTTACGGATTCGACAGGGACGGATCGAGCTTGAGCTGCGAGCCGAGAGGCGATCTCGTAAAAACGCACCTAAATATAACTGGCAAATCTAACCAGAACTTAGCACTAGCTGCCTAATTAGCGCAGCGAGCTCTTGCCCGCATCGCCTATGTGCCGGTTAAGAGCCCATAACGAAGTAGGCTACGCTTGCGCCCCCGTCTGAGGGCGCAGGAAGAGACTCATCAGACTAGCTCTCCTAGGGCCCGCCCGCAGGCACGAAGATGAGCGAAACTAAATATGCAGGGCTACGCTCGTAGACGCTGAAGCAATCGACGTTTCTGGACGTGGGTTCGACTCCCACCGTCTCCATCTTTTGAGTTTTAAGGTTGATTTGATAGGGTTTATGAAACCGTGGTAAGAATTGTGGTAAGAATTTTTACGCGCTAGAGTATCAAGCTTCTTTAAGGTGAATAATTTCAGCAGTCTTGAAGTCGTCTTCCATTTTGAGGACGGCTTCTTTTTCTGTGCTCGGATATAAATGGCTGTATATGTTGAGTGTTGTGCCCACATCCTTGTGACCGAGCCTTTTTGCCACGACAGATGGGATTGTGTTCCTGTTAATTAAATAGCTAGCATGTGAATGGCGGAAATCATGTAGACGAATTTTTTTAACCTTTGCCGCCTTAACGTATTCAGCGTATTTTCTATCTAGTGTTGTAGTTGAAATGTGGTCATGAAATTCCCCAAATACTACATATGTCATTTTTGTCTTGGTTTTTGCTTTTAATTGAGCTAATAACCTCATTACGTGTTTAGGCATCATGATTTTTCGTATAGACGATGTTGTTTTTGGTTTAGTCACTATTCGGTTATAAACGGTCTTATCGATATTTATAGTGTTACTGTCAAAATCAATATCTCCCCATGTGAGAGCTAATAACTCTCCCTTTCGCATACCGCTATAATAGAGTGTCATAAAAAGTGCATAATATAACTGATCATCTACGTGTTGAATAAACGCTTTAAACTCGTCTAACGTCCAATAATTGATGTGTTTATCTTCTTCTATATCCACATTTCCTGCTAAACGTGCTGGATTATCTTTTGTGTACTCTTGTTTAATCGCAAAGTTAAATACAGCCGATAAAACTTGATGTATCTTTTTGACGTGCGCAACGGCATATCTATCAAGCAAATCATTCTGAAAACGCATTATGTCCCTTGAACGAATGTTGTTAATTTTCTTGCTCCCGAACCTTGGTATCAAGTGAGTATTTATAATGCTACTTGTTTTTAAATATGATGATGCCTTTCTTCTTTTTTTGTACCATTTCAAGTATTCTTTTGCGACAAATTCAAAAGTTGGATTATCTTCATTTTCTCCGTCGTCAGTTTCTAGTCGTAAAAGGGTTTCTGCTTCAGCCCTCTTCGCTTCTCCGCTTGATTTAAATCCTCTTCTTTTTATCTGTTTGTATTCTCCATTTCTGTTTGTATAGGATATGATAAAATAATATGTTCCCCTTTCCTTGTCTTTATAGACAGGCATACTAAATTCACTCCTTTAAAAAAAGGCGGGTGATCGTCCCGCCTGTGATTAAATTTTTAGCGCTAACAACTTAATCTAATTCTGCGATATATAGAACTACTTTTCCGTGAATTCTTAAATCGATGTTATCAGCAGATGTTACGTAATCCGTAAAATTTAAATCGGAAGAATCAGGCCTAAATATAACTTTATCTTCCCTGCGGTAAAATCTCTTGACAGCATAATCCCCGCCGTCACTGTAAACCACTATATCTCCATCGCGTAGATTGGATAATGGTACAGGCCTTACTGCAATCAGTGAGTCGTGGGGCATAATCCTATTCATGCTATCGCCATTAATCCGCATCATAAAGATGTCTTTCCTACCTGCCCATTTGCCCATAAGGTTGTCCGGTATTAAGATGTACTCCACATTGTTCTCATCTATGCTGTCTATGCATAAAGGAAGGCCGGCGGATATGCCTATCGGGTAGTATGGGTATTTGGTTGATAGCTGAACAGGTTCTGTGCTTTCCCATCCCATTAGGTATGCAGGAGTAACATTCAATGCCTTTGCTAAGGGTTCTAGTACTGTCAAGGGCATGTTGTCAATTTCATTACTTTCATACCTGTAAACCGTTGCCCTGTTTTTTTTCAGTTTTTGGGCAAGCTGGTCAACTGACATATTTAGTTGTTTTCTTCTACTTCTTATTCTTTCTCCTACTGTCATTCTCTTCACCTCCCAATGTTAGAATAACACTTATTTCGCATATATGCAACAAAAGATAATTTTTTTATCGTTTATTTATTGATATTTGCGAAATTAGTGTTGACTTTAAGAAAATAAGAGCCTATAATGAAAATCGAAATCGCACTATATGCGAAAATAGAAAAGGGGGTGATAGCGTGGTCAATGTAAATAAGTTAAGAGGGAAGATTGTCGAAAATGGAATGACTATCGGCGAGCTTGCAAAAAAAAATTGGCGTAGATAGAAGTACATTCTATAGAAAACTCAATAGTAACGGAGAAACTTTCTCAATTAAAGAAGCAAATCTAATATGTACTGTTCTAGGTTTAACGAGTAAGGAAGCAACAGTTATTTTTTTTAATCAGTATGTCGCATGAAATGCGAAAAAAGGAGAGAAACCATGAATCTATCAATTATTGAAAAGAATAACCAACGTGTTTTAACAACAACCCAGTTGGCAGAAAGCTATGGGACGAATAACCGTCGGATCTCCGAGAATTTTAAACGTAACATAAATCGCTTTAAAGAAGGGAAACATTTTTACTCTTTGCAAGGGAAGGAAAAACGGGATTTTATCAACCATACGCAAATTGAGGATGGTTCAAAAAACGCCCAAACGCTCTACCTTTGGACGGAAAAAGGTGCATGGCTTCATGCGAAGTCACTAAATACCGATCAAGCCTGGGACGCTTATGAAATGCTTGTGGATGAGTATTACAACGTCAAGCAAACTCAAATTGATACATCCCAGTTAAGCCCTGAACTACAAATGTTCAAGCAAATTTTTGATTCAGTAGCCCGTACACAACTAAAGCAGCAGGAACAAGACAAACGCCTTGATGCTGTTGAAAAGAAGCAAGACAACATTAAAGAAGTTCTTTCGCTTAATCCTACTGAATGGAAAAAGAAAGTGAACAAGATCATCAATGCTATTGCGCTATCAAAAGGCGGTTTCCAAGCCTATGCAGATGTTAGGAAAGAAAGTTATCAATTGTTGGAAGATAGAGCGAGGTGTCGTTTATCCATTAGGCTTACGAATAAGAAATCCGAAATGGCCTTAAACGGTGTGCCTAAGTCAAAAATAGACAAGGTAAACAAAATGGACGTTATTGGCGATGATGCTCGCTTGACTGAAATTTATCTAGCGATCGTGAAGGAAATGGCCATTAAGTACGGTGTGGGTGAGGCGTCATGATACATAAACTCTACGTTGCTCGTCGAGAACGTGGATTGTATCAAAAAGATGTCGCTCGAAAAATCGGTATTCATCCACAGACCTACCATGAAAAGGAACGTGGGAAAAAGGAATTTACTTTAAGAGAAGCAAAGGCGCTTACCAAATTGTTTGGCTGCACTCTGAATGATCTATTTCAAGATTGAAGAAGTGTGGATAGCTGTTACTCAAAAAAAGCAACAGCTCAAGGGAATGAAACGACATACACTGACCATCACATCAAAATACCAATGGCAATTAAATATCATGCAGACCTAAAAAATGAGGAGGGTTTATCATGACATGCACACTAGAACTAAAACGTGAACAGCCCGAAAAAGCGCAAAAAGTTGTTGTGATTAGTACAGATACACATCAACAGTTAAAAGATTTAAGTGCAGAAACAGGTATCAAGTTACATAAATTAATTGATTCCTGTCTCCGCTTCGCATTAGATCACATTGTGATTGTAGGGGAAGATGACTAGCATTCCTAGTAAAAGAGGAAGATGCCCCTGCGGACTAAGCAAATGAGGAGGATTTTCATGAAAACACAACTCAAAGTGATCGAGGGTACTCGAAAGCCAGACCACTACTCAATCTACCACAGGATGTTTCAAAAAGCGGTAATTGAGAGTGCGAGAAAAATACAAAGAACTAATCAAATTGACACAGACGATTTCAAGAAAATCGCGTTTGCTGGAATCAAGATGATCAACCTGGAGAAGGCTAGATCACGCCGTTTCCTAGAAGTAAAGCTGCGTTTAATTGAGTTCATTCAAACCGTAATAGGAAAGCTTACACCCGGAGAATTGATGCAGATGTTCCCCATCCGTAAGCAGTATGATGGTGAAAAGTTTGGAATGAAAGACTATTTCAGTACCATGCATGCTGTCAAAGAAAAAGGAATAGACAATTGCATAGGAACGGAAGAAGAGGTATTCGATTTCCTTTGGGATTATCAGAATCCGGATATCACTTTATTCATGGTTACCTTAGTATCGACAGTTAGTGATTTAGGAAGAGCCTCAGGACAAAAAAGTCTGTTTGAAGAATTCGCTGATAAAAACGACATTGCTATAGATGTTATGACCCATTGAAGGGAGGTGAGAAAATGAAGATCAAAACAAAAGAATGGCTTGCATTAAGCGAGGCGGAGCGTTTCATGAAGATTTATCAAGCATTTGTGAAAGCGAAATTGATGTCCTGATTGTGAGTACTTCGTGAATTTCTTGAAAGGTGGTGAGGGTAATGTGTGGCAAACAACAGAACAAAAAGAAAGATTGGTTGTACAGACGTTTTGAAGTAACAGATCAAGAAACCTTGGCGGAAGCTGAATCTTTGATCGAAACAGATTGACCGCCAAGATTTAATGTTATTGTTGAAAACTTATAAAATCAGGAATACTTAACAATCATTTAATCTGTGAAAGGAGTAAAAAGAATGACAAATAAAAATATTATTGTTTATTCAAAAAAAGATGGCGTCAACAGATTATTATCTATCGACACCAACGATTTGATTTCTTTGACAAAATTCATTGAAGATCATTATCCGAAAGAGAAAGATTTTATCTACGCCTTAGTGCAAGGTGTAGAAATTAAATTATTCTAAACCGATAAGCTTTTTCGTGATGCTTTCTCCGACATTTGAAAGTATGGACAAGGAAACGCTTGATAACGACTTAACGGCATCTTTCGTTTTAGACCAAACAGCATTGTCACGAATGTTGTCTAAAAATTGATGTCCATCCCAAGTAATAGAGCCAACACCAATATAGTCAATCTTATTGTCTGCGCGCGAAACCGAACCGTTTAAAAAGTCAGCTTCGATTAACTTGGTTAAAGCGTAAACGGAAGTTTCATAGCCATACTCTTTGAATGTCTCAAAATCTTTGAGCTGATATAAAGTGACGCCATCGTTAAGAGTTAAATTTTCCTCTAATTCTAGAAGAATTGAGCGGACACAATCATAATTTAGTTTCATAGTTTCACCTCCTGTCTTATACAGGAACATTATACCGAAAAAAGAAAGGTGGTACGGGTATGAACCTAAACCGATTTCTAAAAGCTGACCGTGAAAAGGCGGAAAGGCTGTTCATTTCAACGCGAGATCTTATTTCGGAATTGCCTGCCGCGATCGAGGAACATGATTTTGAAGGATGTGTAGAAATTGCTGCAACAATCATTTTAAATTGCAAGGATCTTAAACGGATGGAGCACCCGGAACAGGTTGTTCGGCTTCACGAAATCGCGTCCAAATTTGCGAACAGGGGATTAAACGTTTCAACTGTAAGGAGATCGTTTCAATGAATATCGAACATCCAATGATCACGGAGATCAACCGTTACGGATATCCTTTGGAATATTTGAAAGACGAGGTAGAAAAGGAGGATGAAAATGGATCAAAAACAGATTGACTCAGTATTGCACCTTGTCGAATATGCATTGAGAAATGGTGGGAGGATTGACATTGTCTATCACTGTAAAAATGAAAAGGCAGCTCTTCAAAACGTGAAAGATGCCGCTGAAAATTTGAACACAGAGATTAATCAGCGTTCCTATGATAATAGCTTTTGGTACGAGACTGAAATTAACAGGAAAATTCAAATGACTGCATTTTATCCGTCAGCTTATGAATAAAAAAGCCGCCTTGGCAGAGGCGACTAAAAACAACACTTAACAACCTTATTTTAAATGGAGTTTATTACAAAATCAATTAGGAGGCAATATACATGAATCCTTTACAGGCGTTTGAACTAAACGAGATTTCAAATAATAGCCTGCAGCAGGAGAGCCGTCCACAGTTTGAGATTACGGACATGAATAGTCTAAATTGGGCGTTTCGGAAAATAGCTGCTTTAAAGACACAGGAAAAAGAAATCAAGGCTCTGGCGGCAACGGAAAGGCAGCGTATCGATGAATGGGAAACTCAGGAGCTAAAACCTCTCGCGGACAATCTGGCGTTCTTTGAAAAACTGGTCAGCGTTTATCACTCAAAGCAGCTCGTTCAGGATCCAAAAGCAAAAACACTTTCCACACCTTACGGTAAGTCAAAAAGCCGCACAATTAAAGAGCAGCCTAAGCCAACCGATAAGGATCAGCTTCTCAAGCATGTGAAAGAGGCCGGTCTCACTGAATTTATCAAAGAAGATGTCAAATGGGGCGACCTTAAAAAATCTCTGTCCATTAAAGAGGTGGACGGCAAAAAGGTTGTCGTTGATGAAAATGGACAAGTTGTTCCGGGCGTAGAAATAGAACCTGCCTCCACAAGCTTCAAAGTGGAGGTGTAATAGATGTTTCAAGTCACAAACGCACAGCGTGAAAAAGAAAAGGCAATTGTCGGCTTTATCGGGCCGAGTGGATCCGGAAAGACTGCCGGCGCCCTGCTAGTTGCTTACGGAATGATGCGGGAAGCATACCCGGATGCAAGTGATAAGGAAGTCTGGTCAAAGATTGGTGTTGTGGATACTGAGCACCGTCGCGCCAAACTGTATGCAAACTTGCAATTTGATGATGTACGGATTGGCAGCTTCAAGCACATCGATTTTACACCGCCTTATACCACAGAACGGTATCAAATGGCTCTTGAAGCAATTAAGGAAGCCGGTGCAGAAGTTGTCATAATTGACTCGCTTTCCCACAATTGGGCGGGGGAAGGTGGCATCGTTGAAAAACATGGGGAAATGCAAGGTAACTCATTTCAAAACTGGGGTAAACTTGCGCCCGAAACTACGAAATTAATAAAAACGTTAACGCAAAATGACGTTCACATTCTGGCGACGCTTCGGACCAAAACTGAGTACGTTGTTGAGCCGAACAGTGAGGGGAAAATGGCGCCGCGTAAGGTCGGGACCAAGCCTGTGCAAAAAGACGAAATGGAGTATGAATTCATGCTCAATTTCAATATTGGTATTGATCATTTGGCGGAAACATCAAAAGATAATACCCGCATGTTTGAAGGATCTTCTTTTAAGCTCAATCCAGAAGTCGGCCGCAAGCTTTACCAATGGCTTGAGCTCGGTATTGACGTGAAAGCAGAGGAAGAAGCCGAACGGATTCGATTGATTGATGAAATTAAAACAATCGTCGCCGGCAACGAAACAGCCGCCCAGATGATTGAAGAATTTCAGATCAAAGCAAATAAAAAACTTGATCAATGGACTATTAAGTTGGCATCTGCCGCACTTGATAGATTACAAGCTTTAAAGACTAAGGAGGAAAAATAATGTTTACAGTAGACCACAGCAAAGGTGAAGCTTTTGAACCGATTAAACCAGGAGAATACGAAGCGACAGTTATCAACTTTGAAGCCAAAACGGCTGCATCCGGAAATGAGCGCCTTGTCGTAGATTATGAAATTCGTTCTGACGTTGAGCAGCCATGCCAGGGCCAGAAAATTCTATACGACAATTTCACCGTTACGGAAAATGCAATGTGGAGATTTCACCAAGCATCAAAGGCCGCGGGTTTTCCAAACGGAATGCAATTTAAGGATCATATCGAATGGGCCAAGGCGTTTCTGAATAAACCGGTTCGCCTGCTTGTCGGGGAAAGAGAACATAACGGCAAGAAATATCCAGAAGTCAAAGCGTTTAAGCCGTCAGAAGCGCCAGCACCGGAAACCGAACCAATTAATATCAGTGACGATGATATACCGTTTTGATCATAAAAAACACATATGAGGGAGTGTATAGCTCCCTCGTTTTTAAAGGGGAATTATCACATGTACGAATTTAAAAACATACCGCAAGAGCTAAAAAACGCCCCTCAGTGGATTTTATGGCGTTCCGAAGAACGTGACGGTAAGAAAACAAAAGTGCCGTACCAGATTGACGGCAGCATGGCTCAATCCAGTAATAAAAGAACCTGGTCGACATTCCCGACCGTTTTGAAATTCTATAACGATCGAGATTATGACGGGATCGGCTTCATGTTTTCAAAAGATGATCCGTTCATCGGCATAGACATAGATCATTGTGTGGAGGACGGTGTCTTGTCCCCATTCGCTGAGGAAATCGTTCAGGCCATTAGCAGTTACACCGAATATTCACCCAGCGGCAAAGGAGTCCACATCATCACAAAAGGTAAGATCCCATTGCGGGGGCCGGGCACAGGTAGGAAAAATCCTGAACTTGGGCTGGAAGTATACCGCCATGGCCGTTATTTCACCTTTACCGGCAATAGTCTCGGGATCGGGGCCGTTGAAGAACGAACGGACGAGCTCAAAGAGCTTTTCGAGAAATATTTGAAGGATAAAAAAGAAGAATCGAAACCTTCCAAACTCCCTGCTGCTTCATCCCGTGATATGAGCAACCTCTCTAATAAGGAGATATGGGAAAGGATGTTCAACAGCAAGAACGGGAAGAGCATTCAGGATCTGTTTAACGGTCATCTGATAAATGATGATCACTCGGCCACAGATATGGCTTTGTGTAATCATTTGGCATTCTGGACGGATAAGGATCCCGCAAAAATGGATTCAATGTTTCGCGAATCAGGTTTGTTCCGGGAGAAATGGGATCGGCAGCATTCATCCGATGGCGCTACATATGGAGAAATGACCATTGCCGCGGCCGTTTATTCTACTCATACGACAATTTCTGATTTGCTGGAAGAGCAGCAGGAACAGCCGTATGAAATATATATTTCCCATCCCGAAAATTCTCAAGTTGAGGATACCGAAGAGATCATTGACACTCCGCCGGCGTTTCATTTGACGGAGCTCGGCAACGCTGAACGAATTGTCTACTACCACGGAAAGAATATTCGATATTGTAACGAGCTTGACTGGCTGATCTGGAACGGCAAGCGATGGGAAGAAGACAGCAAACGGAAAATTGAAGCTATCACCGCCAAGACATTACGGGCGTTGTACGGCGAGGCTAAGGCCACAGAAGACAAATTCCGAAAAAAGCAGCTGAACGATTGGGCGAAGAAATGCGAGCGCCGCAACATACGGATGAACACAATTTTAGATGTTCGGCCAATGGTTTCAGTGAGGAAGCAGGAACTGGATTCCCACAAATATCTTTTTAATTGCGATAACGGTGTGATCGATCTAAAAACAGGCGAACTTCTGCCGCATGATCGGGATCTGCTTTTCACGAAAATATCTCCTATCTCTTATCAAACTGATGCCGACTGCCCGAACTGGAAAACTTTCTTGGAAAGTATTTTTATAGATGACCAGGGCACGCCAAACTATGAAATTATTGATTTCATGCAAAAGGCAATTGGCTATTCGCTGACCGGGGACACCACAGAACAGGTCATGTTCTTTCTATTTGGAAATGGTCGGAATGGTAAATCAACTTTTATCAATACTGTTCAGCACCTGTTCGGGGACTATGGGCGGCAGACAAACAGCGACACCTTCATAAAGAAGAAAAATGACAGCGCCATAAACAATGACATTGCCAGGTTGGACGGCGCCCGGTTTGTGTCGGCTGTCGAGAGTGAAGAGGGACAGCAGCTGTCTGAATCGTTGGTGAAGCAGATCACTGGCGGAGAAAAGATGTCAGCGCGTTTTCTTCGCCAGGAATACTTTGAGTTTACACCGGAATTTAAAGTCTTCTTTACCACAAACCATAAACCGATCGTGAAAGGCAGCGATGAAGGTATTTGGCGCCGGATCCGGCTGATTCCGTTTACTGTCACGATTCCAAAAGAAAAAGTAGACAAGAAGCTGCCGCAGAAACTGGCTGCAGAAATGCCTGGGATCCTTCGCTGGGCTGTTGAGGGCTGTTTGAAGTGGCAGAAGGAAGGCCTGGGAGAACCGGAAGCGATCAAGAAGGCAACAGATGGCTATCGGGAGGATATGGACATTCTCGGTCCATTCATGGAAGAAAGATGCATCCAACATCCGAAGGCCAAGGTAGAGGCCAAGGAGCTCTATAAAGATTACAAAGACTGGTGTTTTGAAAATGACGAAATTGAACTGAAGAACCGGGCTTTTTATCGGCAACTCGAAATTCGTGGATTTAAAAAATATCGCGGCAACTATAACAAAAATTATTTTGATGGGATCGGTTTAATAAAAGAAAACCGAGATTTGCATAAGCAATTAAATCCTTTGAAACAGAGGCAGAATCCATCGGAATTAAAAAGTAATGTCACAAGTATTCAAAGAAAAAAATTATAAAAATTAATTATAGAAGGTGTCTATTTAAATTACGGTTTTGCTTCTCGATTAAAAAGTAACAAAAAAGTAACACTATACAATTTATGGAATCGGCTATAAACGTTGATACAATAAGGGGTTTAGGCCTTTTGTTAAAAACTGGTGTTACTTTTGATACTTTTCTGCTATGTTCCCTCTACTGAAAAAATAAATAAAAAATAAATATATATATTAATTATTTATAGGGCGTTAATAAATATTTGAGTATCAAAAGTAACAAAAAAACGTTCAATCCCTTGGGAGAGTAGGAGTGAGGCGTGTTTTTTGAAAAAGCAACAAAAGTAACGACATTATCTGGAAACGACTGTGAGAAATTGATGAAAGGAGATTTCAAACGTGAATTCAATAATGAAAATAGATGAAATGACCTTAACGGAAAAAAATAAATTGTATATCAATCAAAAAAGAGAAATTGATAGGTTGAACAAAGTCATTGAAGACTTAGAAAAACAACTAAGTGTTCGGAATGAAAATGATGAACAATCATTAATATCAACATTTTTGAAAAAGTATTCCTCTAAAATTTCCAAACAACAGATTGAGGCTAAACAACTTTATCAAGAATATGAAAAGTGGGTCAAAAGCTTATTACTAGGCAAAAGAAATTTTTATAATGTTGTAGCTACCTATGGTTATGAATTCAAACGAGGTAAAGGAAATAAGCTCTTTGTCAAAGGTGAGGGAAATGCACCCAAAACAAATTTGTGAAGACCTTGCCTTTTTAGGTTCACCTTTAGTTCTGGATGGGGATGACCTTTATATTGAGCATCCGGAGAACGTCTATCCAGAACTTGTGGAATTTGTTCAGTCACATAAAAAACGGATCATCCAGTATTTAAAAGGTGAATACTCAGTGCAGGATCATAAAGTCAAACAGACCATTGATAAAATCATCAATTATTTTATGGGCATAGATCAAGAAATGAATCCAAAAATAGACGACTGGTTCAATCATGAGTGGGATGCGGCAATCAAAGCCGCGAGATTGCTTGTTCTATTTTGGGAGAACGGCTGGAGAGATCTGAACAGCTCCGTTGCGAATTTTGAGGATGAAGAAACGGACAAACTCTCTTTAGAAATCTATGAAAGGGCCATGTCGTACTTTAAGGGGAAGAAAGCATGACGATTATTCACTATAACTATTCGGATACAGAATTAAAAAATATTCTCGACAGCATGATCATTATTGTGGATACGAGGGAGCAGAAGAACCAGCATGTTCTTGACTATCTCCGCAAAAAGAACGTATCTATCAAATTCAAAGGGATGAAGACGGGCGACTATTCTGCCATGATCCCGAAAAACGAGGAATACGGGATTAGCCGGGACATGTATTTGAACGCTGCTATCGAACGGAAAAATGGAGTTGATGAGCTGGTTCAATCCATTAAGGACCGTTCTCGGTTTGAAAATGAATTGATCCGTGCAGCCAAACACCCCTTCACTCTTCTTGTGGAGGATCTGGAAGGCTACCAAAAAATATTGAACGGAAAATATCGCTCACAATATAAGCCGCAATCTTTGCTTGGCAGCTTAAAAACGTTTGAAGTCCGTTACAATTTCTCAACCGTTTTTATTAATCCGAGCGCGACCGGAAACTATATCTATCACCATTTTCATTATATGGCCCGGGAGCTGTTAAAGGGGGGCCTTGTGTGAATGAATTAATGAAGGCCCTTTATTGTGAAAGGAAAAAGGACGAGCTTAAAGCGCGGCTGCTTAAAATGGGGTATTTTAAAACGCCTGACGGCCGGCAGCTGTACGAGCTTTCATTGGCTGAATTAGACGCAATATTCAAAAAGAAATTGATTGAAAGGGGAAAATGACCATGGCATTTGTAGGTTTTGAAGAATCACAAGAGGTGCGGCAGTTGGCCGAAAGTTTAATCGATAAGCATCACCCACATTTAAAAGATGAAGAAACACATTGGTTTTTACATCCGGGAAGGTAACAACAAATGGGCCGGGAAGGCAAAAAAATGCACGGCCTTTGAGCGCCATATGACCGATTACATGCTTTTTGTATTCATCAATAAGGAAGCCTGGAAGACGATGAACCCAGAGCAGCGCGCCGCCCTGGTCGATCATGAGCTTTGTCATTTTACCCGCGCGGAATGGGAGGAACCGGATCCGAATGACTCAAGCAAATGGGTTACTATGTACGGGCCCGCAGAAGATCCCGACAGCTGGGGGATCCGCGAGCATGACGTTGAAGAGTTTTCGGAAATCATTGAGCGTCACGGTCTTTGGGAAAAAGGGATTGAATCATTTGCTGCTGCCGTCCGAGAGGCTGACTATCAAATGAATATTGATGATGTGAAAAGACTTCAAAGGGTGAAATGATGGGAGGCGGCGGAGCCGTAATCAATCAAAACCCAATATTGGGGGCTGACCAGTGGAAGGAGCATGAGAATGAAAAAAGCTATTGCCACAATCGTAATTCTGCTGCTTGTCGCGTTGGCGGCAGGTTGTGAGTCATGGGATAGAATGGTGAAGGATTTTAACGCATCCAATAATGGATTAGAACGGACGGCAACTGTCTACGATCAGAACGGAAATAAGATCAAAACATACAAAGGCAAATTTGATGTTGAAGTCAATGACTATGGGAATAAGGTGAAATTCGACCTGGACGGAAAACGAATCATGATCAGCAATGCAGTTGTGATTGTGGAGGAAAACTAGGGGGGCAATCATGATATATGTGATTATAGGGATCCTCATTCTTGCCGCTTCATTCATCTGGATGGAGATTGCAGAAAGACGGATTCAGGAATGGGAAAAAGAAAAATGAACGAATGGAGGGAAAGGATGTCAAAGGAACAGCTATCTTTTCTCGATGATGTGGACGAAAAAGCCGTCCGGAAAATAGTCATCAAAGAATTGAAAAATTACCGCGCGCTCAAAGTCCAATTAGAGAATAAAAAAGAATGTTCATCTGCCGGCTTTAACATTTTCCCTTCCCTCCGGGATTCATTTACCGTTAATGAACTCAAAGTCAAACAGATGGAACGGGCTTTACAAAACAGCTTGGACGATGAAGAACGTTTGATTATCGAAAAGAAATACCTGACGGCTGCCAGGGTGAAAGACATCAATATTTATATGGAACTCGGCATGAAAAAGGATACCTATTATGAAATAAAGCAGCGGGCAATCTGCCGTATTGCAACAGCACTCGGAATTATCTGAGTGCTTTTTTCATCGAGAAAAACCCGACAAAATCCCGACATTTTTCCGATAATCGGGGGGATAAAGAGGGGGAATTTTTATGCGTAATTTATCGATAAGATTTACTTATCAAGAAATAACGGGATACGCACCATTCCCTTATCAAGGTGAATTCGGATACTCAAATTAAGGCGATGAAGAATGAAGCCAAACGGGAGGAGCATTCTGAGCCGGATCGCGCTAGTCTTGCGGCTTTGGTATCGGGAGATTATATGAAGTATGTTTTTTGGACATGCTGCCTTACAATGCTTGGCTTCCTCCCGAAGTATGTGTAAGGCGCAAATTTGAATAAGCGTTTAGCGTAAGGAGGAATTGTACAACTAAGATAAGAGGACAGTCCAAGACTGGACTATCGAGTATTATGGTATTAAGCGAGTAGACAAGTTTATTTTTTAAAATTTATTGCATAAAATAAAATACATCGAGAATTACCCCTTTTTTCAAGAGGTATCCTGAAGGATGCTTCTTGTTTTTTTGAATGAATTCGAATAGACAAGCTGCAAATATGGATCGAAATCATAATAACTTCTCTCCTTTCAGTTTAAGTATCCTTAAAAAATTTTTGAGGATGCTTTTTTTGATTTAGGCTGTGGATAGTACTCGATCGGACAAATATGGGTGATTGTAATGGTACATGTATACACTGTTTATCATAGTTTAATAATGAATATGATCAATGAATGAAAGGAGAGCTTAGTCATGTTTCATTGCAAACCAAATGTGATGCCGCCAATTGTACACCCGACTAATTGTTGTCAAACTCATACTTTTTCTAAAACAATTGTGCCGCATATTCATCCGCAGCATATAACAAATGTGCATCATAAGCATTTCCAGCATGTGCATCAATATCCACACACTTATTCTAGTTACGATCCTGTTACACACTCTCATACTCATTGTGGTAAACCATGTTGTAACTAGTGGGATTAAACAATGACTGTATGGTTTACAGTGCATCATCATATATAGCACCCAACTGGGTGCTTTTTTATGTTCTCTGTAAACCGGGTCCAGTAAATCTCAGAATAAACGATTGGCGGCCAATGAGAGCCTCTGAGTGTGGGCCCGGTTTAGAAAGAATATACCAGGCGCTTTCCCAAACGAGAGGGCGTTTTTTATTTGAGGGAGATGATCCAAATGGAATCGAAATGCAAGCATTGCGGTGAGGTTCATGGAGTTTTATTGCGAGAGGAGAAAAGGGAGAATGGCGTTGAAATTGGGTATATTCAATGCCCCGCCTGCCAGCATAGGGCCGTGTTTTCTGTGACTACCCCACAAATTAGAGTCCTCCAAAAGCGTATTAGAGGTGTAAAGAACCAATATGCGAAAGCCAAGAGGCTAAAGAAAGCCGAGCGCCTTTTGACAGAGTATTTCAATTTAAAGGAGCGTATTGGCCTACTTATGCAGCCTTTAGTCGAGCAAGCAAATGAAGATCTGAATCAATAAGTGTTTGAAACTGAAGGAGGATTACAATGCCGCCTAAACCATTAAGGGAGTGCAAGGCCTATGGGTGTAAGGCCCTTACCCGAGAGGGCTACTGCCCTGACCATAAGCACGTCCAGCAGGAGGAAACGAAACATTACAACAAACATTCAAGAAACAAAACATTAACAAGTTTTTATAAATCAACAGATTGGAAACGAACAAGAGAACTTGTTTTGCTTCGAGACAATCGTCTTTGCCAGCGATGCTTGAGAGAACATCGATTCACTCCTGCCGACATGGTCCATCATATTGTGGAGGTGAAGCAGGACTGGTCCAAGCGTTTAGACTTTTCAAACCTTGAAAGTCTCTGCAATGCTTGCCATAACAAGGTTCACGGCGACCGAAGCAAGTCGGTCAAGTAGGGATACCCCCCTATGAAAATCCTTGGGAAGCAACCGCCCCGGGAACGGCGCCCCATCTTCTGCAAACAAACACCGCTTTTCAAAGTTTCCAAAAACGCAAAGAACCCTCCCGGCACATTTGCCGAGAGGGCTTGATATGACTGGTTTTGTTGTCACCTTCATCATAGCATGCTTGGTGAAAAAAACAAGCGAAAAATTGCAATTTTTTTAATAGAAATGAGGTGAAAAACATGCCGAGACCTGCAAAATCCGCAGCCCTTCAATTAATACAGGGCAATCCAAATAAAAAGAATACGAAAGAGCTTGCAGCCAGGGCCAAACATGAAAAAAAGTTGAAAATGCGCTCTGAAAATATCAAACCGCCTACCTGGCTGGATAAGGTGGCTAAAAAAGAATTTAAGCGGATTGCTGCTTTATTATCTGAGGTGGAAATTATGACGGAGGCGGATATCAGCATGTTAGCCGCCTATTGTAATGCCTATTCTCAGTACATTTCTATTACAAAAATTATTGAGGAAGACGGCATCATGATTCATACAGAGGGTCAAGGTGAAAACGGGAAGCCGGTCAAGTTGATTGGAGAAGAGCATCCCCTACTGAAACGACAGAAAAACTTCTATGATCAAATGAAATCGGCTGCTAATGATTTCGGACTCACACCGTCTGCACGTGCCAAGCTCGCGATCACGAAAACCCAGGAAGAACGGGAGAAGACTTTAGCAGAAAAGGAGTTTAGTAATGTATGAATACAATTAAACAGTTTATGATTGATTACTCGCGCGATGTGATATCGGGCGAGATTGTTGCGTGCGAAAAGCATATATGGGCTTGTCAGCGGTTTTTAAATGATATTAAAAGAGAAGGAACAAGAGAGTTTCCTTACGTGTTTGACGATGAAAAAGCCCGTCGCTTTCTTTACTGGATGACGCAATTCAAACATACAAAAGGGCCATTAGCTGGTGAAAACATAGTTCCAGATCGTATTCAAATCTTTATTTTCGGTAATGTTTATGGCTGGATTCATAAAGATACAGGATACCGCCGTTTTACAAAAGTGTATTGGCAGGTTGGCCGTAAAAATGCAAAGACTCAGAGTCTAGCATGTGTTGCATCCTATGAAGCAATGGCAAACAATGAGAAAATGTCTGAAGTTTATATAGGGGCAACAAAGACGGAGCAGGCTCAAATATGTTGGAAGGAGATAAAAGCCCAAATAGAAGGGTGCGAACTTCTAAACAAACCTGAGCAAAAATACAGGATTGCATACAGCACCATTGAACACCCAAAAACAAATTCAACCATCAAAGCTTTATCTAAAGATGCAGGGAAGACCGGTGACGGATTTAACCCGCAATGCGGCATAATCGATGAATATCATGCTCATAAAACGTCAGAGATTTACGATATCCTGGAGTCGGGGATGGGCGCAAGAACGCAGCCGATCATGGTTATTATCACGACAGCGGGGCACGAGTTAAACAATCCGGCCTATCGTGTGGAGTATGATTATGTTTCACGTCTTCTCGATCCAAACAAAGTAGAGACAAATGAACAGTATTTTGTCATGGTGAACGAAATAGATAAAGACGATGACATAAAGGATGAAAGGAATTGGATAAAGGCTAATCCGATATTAGCTTCTCATGAAGTTGGGAAAAAATATTTGCGAGATCGTCTTGAAATGGCTCTGGCTGTTCCTGAAAAGATGAGGGATTTCCTGACCAAGAATATGAATGTTTGGGTTAATATGCGCGACGGTGGATACATGGATATGCAGGCTTGGAAGGATTGCGGATCTGATCAGTTCCCTGATTTATCCGGCCGTGAGTGCTATGTAGGGATTGACTTGTCAAAACGAATTGACCTGACAGCTGTCTCGTTTATTTTCCCATTGGATAATGGGAGCTTTGCTGTGGATAGTCACGGTTTTATGCCTGAAGATACCTTCTATGAGCGCATGAAGACAGATAACGTGCCGTATGATTTGTGGAAGGAAAAGAACTGGTTAACCGTCACCGACGGCGCTGTTGTCGATTATGACTATATCAGGGCTTACATTAAAAAAATGGAGAAAGAGAAAGGCTGGCGGATCAAAGAAATTGCCTATGACCCGTATAATGCTACACAGTTTGCCCAACAGATGGAGGCAGACGGATATGTGATGATTGAAATTCGGCAGGGTGTTGCCACACTTTCAGAGCCTACGAAAGACTTCCGCGAAAAAGTGAAGGCGAAAAAGATCATCCATAATAAAAACGATCTGCTGACTTGGGCTATGGGGAACGCCGTTACAAAAGTGGATGCCCAGGAAAATATAATGCTGGATAAGTCCAAGTCCACACAACGGATTGACCCGGCAGCCGCGCTTATTAATGCACATGTTCGGGCTTCACAAATTGATACGGCGATCGACTTAAACGCTTATATTCAGTCTGGATCTTTCAGTCTGTAGGGGGTGAGCACTTGAAAATTTTAAAAACCTTACAGCTATTTTTAGAGGATATCTTGCTTATTGCGGGCATGGTATTCATTTCAATAGCCATATATCGAATAAACGTAAACGCGGGTTTAATCGCAACCGGTGTTTTTTTATTTTCTCTTGCCAGCTTGGCAGGATTTGTTCGTCAAAAAAATAAGGATGAGGGAGGGAAATAGATGCTATTAAGCCGTTTAAAGAGCGGAATAAAAAATGAAATTGCTGAAGAGGATAGCGGTTCCCTTCTCCATCCGGTTGATTGGTTCAAAAATATTTTTGCTGGATCTGAAAGCGCATCTGGTGAAAGGGTATCAACAAAAACGGCCGTTCTTCATCCGGATGTATATGCCTGTGTGATTGTTTTGGCGGATGATATTGCGAAACTGCCGATTAAACTTTTTCAGAATCAAAATGGAAACATACAACAGGTTCAAAATAAAGTCAGCGATATCATTCTGAACAAAGTCAATGACTATATGACAAGCTTTGTGTGGAAGCGGCTTTTGGTTACAAGGCTTTGCACTTGGGGAAACAGCTACAACCTTTTACTTTTTGATAAAGACGGAAATGTGACGGGTATCAGACCATTGGATCCGGAAGCAACCAACACAAATATTGATCCCGATAACGGGCGTGTTTGGTACTCCACAACGATTGACGGCAGATACCGTGAGTTTTTTTATGAAGAGGTGCTGCATTTTAAAAACCTGTCTCTTGACGGAATTGTGGGGCAAACTCCGATTTCAGTTATTCGGGACAATATAGGGTCAAATAGAGCTGCCACAAAATTCAACGCGAAATTTTACAAGAATGGCGGTGCACCGTTCGGTGTTGTTAAAGCGCCGACCCTTTTAGATCGAAAAAGTAAACAAATTCTTAGAGAAGACTGGGAGCGGGTGAATGCGGGGCAGTCTATTGCAGTTTTAGACGCCGGGCTTGATTATTCACAGGTAACCATGCCTATGAAAGATGCCCAATTTATTGAATCGATGAAATGGAATCGCCAACAGATTGCATCGATTTATAAGGTGCCTCCGCATAAAATAGGTGAGCTGGACAGGGCAACATTTTCAAATATTGAGCAACAATCCTTAGATTATGTCAAAACCACTTTACAGCCAATCGTCACAAATATTGAACAAGAGTTAAACGATAAGGTTTTGACAGAGAAGCAGCAGGGAGCTGGCTATTACTTTAAATTTAACCTGGAATCAGAGCTTCGCGGGGATAGTAAATCACGTGCTGAATTTTATAAAACGATGCAAAGCGTAGGCGCCTTTAGCGTCAATACTATTCTTCAAAAAGAGGACATGACAGGTATCGGGGAGATCGGCGATGAGCATTATGGAAACTTAAACCTTGTTCCCCTTTCAATTATGAAAGAGTATCAACTTAGCAAGGTCAAACGGTCTTCAAATCGCCTGAAAGGGGGTGATGGCAACGGAACAGAAGAAGAAAAACAAGTATTGGAACATGAAGGTTCTGAATGATTCGACTGCTGAAATCACGCTTTACGGTTCTATTACTGGCGAAGGATGGTTTAGCGAGAGCTCGTCCAAGGCCTTTCAGGCTGAGTTGAAAAGTTTAGGTGACGTGAGCTCTATTGATTTGTACATTAATTCGCCCGGTGGGGATGTTTTCGAGGGGCAGGCTATTCATTCGATGCTTCAGCGTCACAAGGCAAAAATCAATGTCTATGTGGATGCACTGGCTGGAAGTATTGCTTCTGTCATTGCAATGGCCGGCGATAAAATTACGATGCCAAGTAACGCCATGATGATGATTCACAACCCATACATGGGGATGGTCGGGAATGCCGCGGAATTCCGGAAGGCAGCCGATGATCTGGATAAGATTACTGAAAGTATCGTTTCCACATATCTTGCGAAAGCAGGAGACAAACTGGACGACGGGACTTTACGCCAGCTGCTGGATGAGGAAACCTGGCTCACCGCCGATGAAGCTTTAAATTATGGCTTGATCGATGAGGTTTCAGAGTCAAAGGATGTAGCAGCCTGCATTGATCATCAGGTACTGGCACATTTTAAACATGTTCCAGGCAAAATTGTTGCTCAATCTACTGCTGAAAGTCCGGCTGAAGAAACTAAGCCGGATGAATTACTAAAACAAAAGATCAATATGAAACTTGAACTCTTAAATCTTTAAGGGTTCTTTTTTTATGCCACTATTAAGGAGGACAAGCATTTGAAACAGAAAAAGTTATTGAGACTTGATATTCAATTTTTTGCCGGGGGCGGAATGTCCAAAAAAGAACGAGAATTGCGCCAGACCTTGGCGGAAAAACGTACAAGAATTGAAGCACTGACCGATGAAGGGAAAATGGACGAAGCCAAAAAACTGCTTGCTGAGGCTCAACAAATTAAAGATCAAATTCAAACATATGAGGATTTACGAAACATGCAGGTTTCATATGCACAAGAAGAGCCGCAGCAAGATCCAGAGGCAAAGAACCCGCAACAGCCAACGGATGATATCGCCAAAACAGATGCGAAAAATCATGCTCAGCTTTTTGCATCTGCCCTTAGAACAGGCAAAGTACCACAGCCTCTTGCCGCGATGAAAGAAGGTGTGGATGAGGACGGCGGGCTTATTGTACCGCAGGATATCTCCACGAAAATAAATGAAAAACGACGTCAATTTGATACGTTGGCAAATCTCGTCGATGTCATTCCGGTATCAACAAACAAAGGGTCAAGGGTTCTTGAAAAACTAGCGGATATCACCCCGTTAGTAAATCTTGAGGAATTAGCAGATATTGAAGAATTAGAGAACCCTAAATTTGAAAACATAAAGTATAGCATTAAAGACTATGCCGGGATTTTGGTTCTTTCTAATGATTTGCTTGCAGATACACAAGAAGCACTTTTGCAGTACCTTTCTAATTGGCTTGCCAAAAAGTCGGCCGTGACCCGCAATACGTTGATTCTTAATCAATTAGGAACACTTGCAAAAACCACAGTATCGAAGCAGGACGACATTAAAGACATTCTCAATGTCAAACTTGATCCGGCTATTAATGCCACGACTAAAGTTGTCACGAACCAATCAGGATTTAACGTGTTAGATAAACTGAAAGACGCTTTCGGCCGTTACCTGCTTCAGCCGAACCCTACTGATCCAACTAAAAAATTATTGTTCGGTAAGCCGGTATCCGTCATTTCTGATAAGTATTTGCCAAACGGCGGTACAAAAACGACTCCAAAATATCCATTAATCATTGGAGACCTTAAAGAAGCTGTCAAACTCTTTGATCGTCAGCAATATTCCATTTTAACGACAAATGTCGGTGGTAAAGCATTCTACCGTAACTCTACAGATATGCGAATCATTGAACGTGAGGACGTTGTACTTTGGGACACGGATGCTGTTGTTTACGCGGAATTTGCATCTATTAAAGACGCTGTTCCCGACAATGAAACTCCAAGTACCGGCGACACAGAAGATAAATCAGTTGACGTTGGAAAATAAAAAATTGAAAGGATGATGAGATATGGCAGATCAATTTTTAAACCAAAGTAACGGCGTATTCACTTCTGCGGAGGACGATGGCACGGGCAAACCGGTAACGCCCGTTTATTTGAAGGACAACAGCGAAGAAAATCCTTTATACATCAAAGGAATGCAAGGGGAACCTGGTCCGCAGGGGCCACAAGGACCAAAAGGGGACAAGGGAGATACTGGCCCACAAGGCCCACAAGGAGAACCAGGACCCCAGGGACCAAAAGGTGACAAAGGTGATCCTGCTGTCATTGAAGAAAAAAGCATTACCCATGAAATGCTTGGTGAAAAGGTAGTAAGAAGCAACAACGTAGGAACTGGTAGCATCATGATGGACAACTTAAACAGCGAAGTAAAGGCCATTTTTGAAGACCTACAAAAGCAAATTGATGAATTAAAAGGCGGAACATCTAGTTAACGAAAGATAGGTGATGCCCTATGACTGAAACCCAACAAAAAGAGCTTGAAGAGGCGAAAAAATTCCTCCGGGTCGATGGTGATCTGGAGGATGATTTAATTCTTGGGTTTATCGCTTCAGCAAAAGAATACATTACATCCGCAACGGGCCTGAAATTTCCTAATAATTCAGCTCGCGCAGATTTGTGTGTAAAGGCTTTTGTAACTCACTGGTATGAAAACCGTGAAATAGCTGGCACAACTTCAAACCTTGATGGAGTTCTGACAACGTTGATCAATCAATTAAAATACACAGTTTCGGAGACTGATGCCGATGCTGAATGACATGCGATATCGAATCAAGTTTCAAAAGAAAAAAGAAGGCGGCCGTCTCCCTGTGGAAGGTGACTATGAAACGGTCGTTGAATGCTGGGCAAAAGCTGAAGGATTAAAAGGCCGGGAATATTATGCGGCCGCTGCCGTCAAGAAGGAAGAAACAGTAAAATTTACGATCCGACACCGTGAAGGTATTGGTAAACATATGCGGATTCTTTTTCAAAACCAATCATATGAAATAGAATCTATCATACCGAACTATTCCCGGAAAAATTTCACCACAATTAGGGCAAAGGCGGTGGAATAATGAAATTTGAAATAGAAATGCAGGGCTTTAAAGAATTAGATTCATATTTATCCTCACTCGCAAGGAAGGATGAAAAAATAAATAAAGCTACTGTAAAAGCTGGGGGCGCTGTTCTTGCGAAGGAAATTAAAAAGAATGCTCCCCGTTCCAATATTGGGGGGAGCCATCCCCACATTGATGAAGATATTATCGTTGGTAATCGTACGAGAAAGGACCCCGATGGTGAGATATATGCAGTGGTTGGTCCTACAAAAGATACGAAGTTCCGTGTCCACTTGCCTGAATTCGGAACCATTCATCAGCCGGCTAACCCGTCTATTCAGCGGAGTATGCTAAGTGCCAATGAGAGGATGCTTCAGGCGATGGCAAGCGTTATAAAAAGAGGGTACAAGCTATGAATGTAGCGGAAAGAGCTTTGCAATTAAAAAATAAAGTATTTGAAGCGCTGGAAACTGATCCGGCGCTTTTATTATTGGCTGATCCTGCAAACATTTTTGAACTTGCGGTGCCGATTGGCATCAAAAGCAAACCAGCTTATATCGTCGTACAGGAATTGGACTACAGAACT
Source organism: Bacillus licheniformis DSM 13 = ATCC 14580 (assembly GCF_000011645.1). Taxonomy (GTDB): domain Bacteria; phylum Bacillota; class Bacilli; order Bacillales; family Bacillaceae; genus Bacillus; species Bacillus licheniformis. Next base: position 3,446,335 of record NC_006270.3, on the reverse strand, counting down.
ACCAAGTGGGCTGATGGAAAGCCGATCAAGGACAGCGCTGTCTATCAAATTGATGTATACAACGATTCATCCTGCGATCAGATTTTGGCTGCCGTTATAGGGGTCATGAATAGAATGGATTTTCAAACAGGAATTTTAATCAATGATTTTTTAAAAGATGAGGGTCTTATTCGGAAGGGACGCCGATTTGAGGCCAATATTTTAATATAATTGGAGGTTTTAGAATGCCTGAATACAGTTCAGTTACCGGATTGGAAGGCGTTAAATTTGCGCCTTTAAAAAAGGAAAATGGCTTTTATGTGGCTACAAAAATTATTGATTACCCTTACGCAATTAACGCGAAGGTCAATACGGAAACATCAACAGAAAAGCAGTATGCAGACAACAAACTGGTGGATATGGCTGTCACGACTGGTTCCACAAAATTGGAGCTTGAAATGCGGGATCTGCCAATGGAAATTTTGGAGGAATTGTTTGGGATAGAAGAAACAGACGGGATCTATATGTTCAAAAAGAATGTTATCGCGCCATGGGTTGCGATGTCTTTCTATGGGCCAAAAGCGAACGGCAAGAATCGCCATGTAGGCTTAGTGAAAGGGCGTTTTTCTCTTCCGGATGATGAATGGAAAACAAAAGAAGAAAAGACTGATTTTCAGACGGTCAAACTTTCTGCTGAATTTATGGAGCGCGAACAAGACAACGCCTATAAAGTATTGGCTGATGAGGACGCACCGAATTTCAATTTGGACAAGTTTTATGAAAAAGTGTTTGGCAATGCTTATAAAAATCCGGACTCAGGCTCTGATAATAAATCCAGCGTAGACATTGGAAAGACAGTATAAAGGGAAGCTCTATGCTTCTTTTTTAAATCTAACAAAATAAAGGAGGAGTCAACATGGCTCAAAAACATATTTCTATTAAATTATGGTTTGAAGAAGAAGGAAAATATAAAACGTTTATTGCTCCCCGTACAAACACAAAGACGTTGTTTGAAGCCTTAAAGTTAGATGAGACAGCTTCTAAAGCAAAAAATCTTAAAGAAGTACTCAAAAGCCTTGAGGATCGTATGAAATTCATTGTACGGGTATTTCACAATCAATTTACTTTAGAGGATTTTCAAGAAGGATTACAGTCCTTTGAAGTTTCCGATGAAGTAAGACGAATTATGGGAGAAATCATGGGCTATGAAGAACCAGATGAGGAAGAAGATTTTTTGCCAGCAGCGGAAACGGAGGACTTACAGTTGAAAACGGAATAGAACAGCTCAATGATATATATGCGACCCTTTTAAAACAGGGATGGACCATGACTGAAATTGACGAGATGGATATTTACCATTACTTAGAAGTCCTGGCTCATGAAAATAAACCAAAAGTTGTTCCAATTGATCAAATATTTTTCTAAGACTGGCTTTATCGCCGGTCTTTTTTCGTTGAGTTTATGCCAGGGAAGCGGGGTGGATACATATGGCGCAACCTATCGGAAATATGATTGTTAAAGTAGGCCTTGATGATACTGGCTTTAATCGTGGAATCGAAGGTTTAAAGCGGCAAATGCGTTTAGCGAATTCGGAAATGAAAGCATCCGGTGCAGTTTATAAAGCTGCGGGCAATCAGTCTAAGTTTCTTCAATCGCAAATAGAAGGACTCAATAATAAATACCGCATACAAGGCCGTTTAGTTGATGAGCATCGGGCAAAATACAATAAGCTGGTCAGAGAAAAAGGGCTGGATAATCGAGAAACACAGATACAAGGCCGTCGGCTGAATGATGCAATTGCCGTTCATCAAAGCCTTGGAAATGAACTGCAACGAGTAACAAAACAATTTGAAAATACCACAAACAGCACCCGGCGAGCAGCGAGTGTTTTTTCTGTGTTTAAGCGCAATTCAGGAGAAGTATCTAAAGAGTTAAACGCGGTGTATCAAGCAGCCTCAACCGCTGGAAAGGCTCTTTCTGCTCTCGGTGCAGCGGGATCGTTTGGGATTGGAATGACTGTTAAAGCTGCTGCTGATTTTGAAAAAGCGATGAGCCGTGTCGGTGCTTTAGCAAATGCTACAAACGACCAGATGGCTGATCTTACAAAAACAGCCCGTCATTTAGGGGCGACAACTCAATATACTGATGGCCAAGTTGCAGAAGGTATGCAGTATCTTGCGATGGCCGGATATAAAACAAATCAAATAATCGGGGCTATGCCTGGCCTTCTCGCAACTGCTGCAGCCGGTCAAACAGACCTCGGTGTTACGGCAGATATCGTTTCTGACATTTTGACTGAATTTCATATCAAGGCCGAAGACACAAACCGCGTTGCGGATGCAATGACATATACTTTTACGAATTCAAACGCCACCCTGCAAGAGATCGGCCAAACGATGAAATATGCGGCTCCGGCAGCAAAAACGGCAGGACTCAGCATGGAAGAATTAGCAGCAGCGACAGGCATTATGGCAAATAGCGGGATCAAGGCTGATATGGCAGGAACAGCTTTGCGAGCTACACTGACCCGTTTATCATCTCCACCAAAACAAGCCGGAAATGCGATCGATGAATTAGGTTTGAAGGTAACCGATTCGACAGGGAAACTGCGACCACTTGCGGATATTATCGGCCAGATCAATGAGAAAACAAAAGATTATACCGAAACTGAAAAAATTCGAATTGCAAAACAGTTGGCTGGGCAGCATGCTCTTTCTGGATTTATTACTTTAATGCACGCGGGAAAAGATAAAATTCAAGAATTCACAAAGGAAATCGAAGGAAGCGGCGGCACAGCTGAAAGAGTAGCCAAAAAGCAAATGGACAACCTGGCTGGCTCTATTGAGTATCTGAAATCTGCTACAAACAATGCTGTTATCACTTTTGGAAATCAGTTCTTGCCTGTTATCCGGGCTACAGCTGACGGACTAACAAAGCTTGTAACCTGGTTTGATTCATTGCCCCCTTCTGTGGCGAGTACCATTGCGATTACTGGCGGTGCAGTCACTGTATTTTCCCTCTTAGGCGGCGCGTTCTTACTGTTGCTTGGCTCTTTGCCAAAAGTAGCAGCAGGCTGGAATATGCTTCGGACCGCGGGCGGCTATTTAACGCGGAATGTAAATCAAGCATCGGGCAGTCTTGGCGTTTATTCTACGGAAGCCATTGCAGCGGGCGCAGCTTCCAGGACAGCGGCTGCAGGTATGACAACAACATCTGCGGCAGCGGCAGCAGCATCCACACGAATGGGGCGTTTTCATCAGTCAGCCAATCTGGCAACAACCAGAGTCGGGAGGCTTGAACAATCATCCAGCAGAAGTGCTAAAGCCATGCGAGGCCTAGGCGGTGCTTCACGTGTTGCCGGCGTTGGCCTTGGATTGTTTGGCGGGCCAGTTGGTTCAATTGCCGGGCTAATACTTTCATTTGCTCCTGAGCTCTTAAAATTCGGTGGGAATATTTTAAAGGTTGGAGCCAATGCAATTAAAGGCGCTGGCGGCTTTATGAAATTAGCAAAAAGCGGTTTTGGCCTATTCAACATTCTCAAAAAAGGAGCAGGAGTTGTCGGCCTTTTACGTGGCGGATTGAGCTTGTTAGGCGGTCCAGTTGGTCTTGCTGTGACAGGAGTGACACTTTTAACCGAAGCTGGTACAAAGTATTATGACAATCTGAAGAAAAGGGTTCTTCCATCGACTATTGACTTTGGTGAGGGAGTATCGAAGGCTACTGCAAAAGCTGTGAATGCATATGAAGATATGAATATTAAAGTTACGGCAAAGCTCAATACCCTTCGAGCAACAAATACAAAGATCACCAAGGATATTGCCGATGATGTGACAAAGCAGTTCACTGAAATGGGAAACTCGCTGAAAAAGGGATTTCAAACAAGTGCTGATTCCGCCACCAAGGTGTTACAGGAATTTTATGCTTCAAATGATAAAACGTCAGATAAAGAAGCAGCTAAAATCCTCAATAAAATCAAAAATGGAAATGATAAGAAACAGAAGGAAATACAAGGTTATGTGGATCGGGTAAATGAAATTTACAGAACCGCGGCTGAAGAAAATCGAAAAACAACAGCGAAGGAAAACAGAGAAATAGCAGAGATACAGGGGAAAATGTTGGCTCAAATGGAGACGGCTCTTACTCGAAGCAAGGACGAGCAAATTAAAATTTCAAGGAAGCTGAAGGAAGAATCCTCTAACTTATCTGCTAAACAGGCTGCTGCTGTTGTGAAAAATAGTAATAAAGCAAAAGAAAAAACAATAAAGGCGGCCGAAAAGCAGCGTGATTCCGTTATTGCTGCTGCCGATGATCAGTATTATGTAAAAGGCACAATTTCAAAGAAAGAGCACGATGACACAGTTGGAAAAGCAAAAAGCCAAGCCAAAAAAACAATTAAGCAAGCAGAAAAGACGCATAAAGGTGTAGTCAAGGAGGCAAAGCTTCAAGCTTATGGACATATTGATCAAGTTGATTTTGAGACAGGTGAAGTCCTTGGTAAATGGGATATTTTTGTTCTCGACTTAGCTGGTGTTGTTAATAAGATTACCGGTGGAATTAACACGGTTCTTGAATTTATGCATATCCCAACCATTCCAGAGTGGAAGCCTAAAGGTTACAATGGCCGGTCTGAAAAAATGCAAATTGCGCCAGGAGCTGCATATGCGAAAGGTACAGACTTTCACCCTGGAGGAAAGGCGCTTGTTGGTGAAAAAGGATGGGAACTGGCCCATACACCAGGCATCGGAATGTATGTAGTCGGTATGGGCGGCCCGCAAATTTGGGACCTACCGCGCGGCACATCTGTACTTCCTCATGATCAGTCAAAAGAGCTTGCAGCTTCGGGGCTTCCTGGATATGCAGGCGGGGTCGGCGACTTTTTTAAAAAAGCCGCTGAAGGCTCTAAGAAAATGGTCAATGGAGCTATTTCTTTCGGAAAAGGTGTTGTGGACAAAGTCGGGGATGTTAGTTCAAGCGCTATGGACTTGATAATCAACGGCCCAGGAAAATTAATTAAAAAACTGTTTAGCGGCCTGATCCCGTATAAATCGGGAAAAGGTATTGATTCGTTTGGAACCGGCATACTCAAGACTTTAAAAAATGGTGCAGCTCAATTTTTGAAAGGAGTCATGCCAGAGCCGTCCACATTTAAAGGGACCGGAGGAACGAAAGCCGTAAACCAATGGGTTACAGAGGCTGTTGGTATAGCAGGGGTGCCACTTTCATGGATTCCAGGGCTTGTGACCATCGCCATGAAGGAAAGCGGCGGAAATCCAAATGCTATCAACTTATGGGATTCCAATGCGAAAGCAGGCCATCCTTCACAGGGGTTGATGCAGACGATCCCGAGCACTTTTAACGCCAATAAGTTTCCTGGACATAATAACATTTTGAATCCGATAGATAATACGTTGGCTGCAATTAACTATATCAAGCGCAGATATGGAGACATTAGCAATCATCCAGGCTTAAAATCAATGGCCCGAGGTGGCGGCTATGTTGGTTATGCAAAAGGTGGTATCTCACCTGGACGGGGTGGCTCAAAATGGGCCATCTTAAATGAACGAGGGTATGATGAAACAACGATCACGGAAGATCCTTCATACAGGGAGCGTAATATTGGGCTATGGGCTCGGATTGGTAGCAAACTTGGCGTACTTCCGGATTTACAGGATGGGATGATTTCAAAAGCACTACTCCTGCTTCAAAAAGTTTCGGAAAAGCCCAAACAGCAGCTACCACCTAATGATTTTTCTGTAGACATCAGCCGTGTTGTAAAGAATCAAGAAAAACAAATCAGTATGATGGCAAAGCAAATTGATTTTCTAAATAAAAATGTGCAGCTCTTGCAGCGACTTTTACTAAAAGACAACAACACATATCTTGATGGCAGAAAAATTGACCAATCAGCCGGGGATCGGTTTACTCGAACTTCATTCATAAACGGGGTGAGATAGTGAAATTATTCCTTGATTACGATAATGGTCTTGGGGAGCAGAGCTTAAATAGCCTGCTTCCTTTTTTTGAACCTTTAAGCTTCACACCTGAAGCACCGGGGATTGATCGTGAAACGGTTAGCATCCCGAGAATAAACGGAGTTGTCCTTCCGCAACATCCTCGGGATGTCACATATACAGAACGAAAAATAACCGTTGAATTTTATTTAAATTCAATCATCGCTGAAAACTTTTATCAATTTAGACGGGAGCTTTACGCGCTTTTAGTTAAGCCGTTTCCCTATTATATCTCGACCGATTTATTGCCGAATCTCCGTTTTCGGGTAACTTGTGATGGAAATTTTAGTATCCCAAAAGAAAAGGAGAAAAACTTTGTAACGTTCACAGTTGAATTTAACAACATCACGGGACTGGCAGAATCGAAATTCACTTCTCTGACAAAGCAAAATTTTGACGTTGAGCATTGGAGCCCAGGCATGAACATTCAAATGCGTGACGATCTGGAATACAGGTTCAAAAATCGAAAGAGGTTTCAGGTTTATAACACTGGTGATGCCTATATCAATCCTTTGGAACATGACTACAATGTGGCCTTATGGGCGGCCGGAAAAAATGTGACGATCATCAACCATACAAATGGTGAAAAGCTGAAAATTGAACAGGAATTAAAAAAAACGCAGCGTGTTTCTTTTATTAAGCAATACACAGTGATCAATAAAACACCTATTAAAACATCCGGCAGACTCCCGGGACTCGATATAGGAATGAATAAGTTTGAAATCTTGAATACCAATGATTTTGAAATCATATTTGATACCCGTTTCTACTACGCGTAAGGAGCATGCAATATGGCAAACACAGATTTTATAAAGGAAATTGCACCAGACGCCCAAAGAGTCTATAAAAAGTATGATATTCTCGCGTCTCTCATTATTGCTCAAGCCTGTTTAGAGAGCGCATGGGGGACAAGCGGGCTGGTGCAGAAAGGGAAAAACTTATTCGGCATCAAGGGTACTTATAACGGTCAATATGTTCTCATGTGGACGACTGAATATGATAAGAGCGGAAATGCAACCAAAGTACAAGCTCGCTTTCGAAAATATCCATCTTGGTATGAATCGATTCAGGATTTAGCCAAGTTGTATGTGAACGGAACGAGCTGGGATCCGAATCACTATAAAGCTGTAGTCGGCGAAAAAGATTACAAGAAGGCGAGTGCTGCACTTGTAAAAGCTGGTTATGCGACTGACCCCAATTATGCGACAAAGTTGAATAATCTCATTCAAACCTACAAGCTAACACAATATGACACTGTGGGTGGGGTGCCAGAAGGACCTGACGAACCGGAAACACCGATACCTGATCCAGAAATACCAAGCAAGGAATATGACGGGAAAGACATTACACTCAATCAGAATCTGCCGTCAGATACCGATTTCCCACAGCTTCATGTGTCAACAAAAGACGGAAAAAAGGTTGTGGAAATAACGGGTGTGTCAGTTGATCTGACAGACGATACGACAGGTAAGAAGAGTTTTACCTTCACTATCACAAAAACGCAGGAGAACGGCACAGAATTTGATTTATTGGTGGACGATAACATACTTTATCTGGATGAGAAAAAATTTAAACACCAAAAATATTACATTACGGGTGTCGAACTTCATCAAGAGAAAAATGTTATTAGTAAAACCGTTACAGCAAGCCACATATTCACTGTGCTGCTTATTAACAACAGGATTCATGAAACTGTATCAAAGAAATTAAGATTGAGAGATGCGCTTGATTTTGCGCTGAAGAATACAGACTTCAAATATATTTTTAAGACGCCTGAGAGTGAATTTGAATCAGCAGATCAAGAAAATTTCGGTGATAAAAACTCGACAGAGCTAATGGATGAAATCATTGAGGATTATGGGATTGAAATAGACGTGGATAATTACAAAATTTATATCTACAAAAAGATGGGGAAACGGATTAATTTCACCCTAGATTCGCGCTATAATATGCCCGGCATTTCAATTACAACAAACTCGCAAAACAGTACAACACGTGCCTGGGGATACGGGGCCTTAAAAAAGGGGAGCAGTACTGATGACAAAAACCCTCAGTACGAGTTTGAGCCTATTTTATACATTCATCCAGACGAAAAGAAATTCTTGATTGAAGGGAAGCCACGCTGGGCTGAACCGATCAGGGATGAGCGCTATAAAAAAGCCAGCAGTATGATTTCTGCATTAAAAAGGCATGTGAATCCATATCCGGAAATGACGGTAGAAGCTGATTTCCAAAAAATCTATGAGCCGAAGCTTTTAGAGATCGAGCAAGATTTCTGGAAAGGCGACACCATCCATGTCTTGGCTGATACGGCTGATGGTATCACATTTGAAGATAATGTGAGACTTGTGTCCATCCAGTACAACCCTCTGAACCCATACAGCAGTCCGAAATTGACGTTTGCGAACTTCCGCAAAGATATCCAAAGCATAAATGTGGATCAAGCGAAAAGGCTTAGAGATCAAAAACGATATATTGACCAGCTTTTCAAAACGCTCAGGTAGGCGTTTTTTTATTTTGCCAAAAAAGGAGTGAAAGAGATGCAACGGCTGATAAAAGACTATGATCAAACCCGGAATTCCCGTTATCAAGCACAACTAAGAGCAGATATGCAAAGCATAGAAAACAGCTTGAATGAGCAAGAAAGACAGATTCAATCGCATCAAACATCAAAAAAAGCTCATACGTCTGATCAGATTGCTCACAGCAGCGGGCTTACAGTATCCCAAGAAATCGAAACTGCCAAAGCAAGGGCCAGAAATTTAGTGTTAAATGCCGACGGAACGAACATAAAGGAAGTTGTTGACGCGCGTGTTGATCGTAGGGGAACAATTTACCCGACTTTATGGGACCGTCTGGCTGCAGATGGGCAGTATATTGAAACGAGATTTAACTTTAAAAATGCGCTTAACTATGGTGCGGACCCGACCGGAAAAAGCCCATCTGCCTGGGCCATACAAAAGGCGCTGGATGAAATTCGTCGAGAAGGCGGCGGGCAGCTTGTGATACCAGGCGGTATTTATTTAATCGAAAAAAGAATGATTGTGTATGAAAATACCCGTGTCACTATGGCCGCGGATTGTGTACTTCTTAGAGGATGGGCCGGCGGATTCTTTGTCAACGGAAGGCCGGATGATAGCTTCAGCGGCTTTTCCGGAAGAAGCAACATCATTATTGAAGGCGGTATTTTAGACGGTAACTATGCCAATATAGACAAATACCCGTCTACTGCGATGGACTCAATCATTTTAGGTCATGCAAATAATATTTGGATTGACCGCGTAACTTTCAAAGACACGATTACCGCCCATGCCATTGATGCCAATGGGATCAACAATCTCCAGATCACAAGGAGCAATTTTTTTGGATTCATAGACTTGAGCGGAAAACGCCCTTTCTCAGAAGCCATACAGCTTGGGGAATTTGTTGAAATGGGCGTCAATCAATTCGGAGAGTTTGACGGCACCCCTAATCAAAACGTTTATATCGCCCATAATCATTTTGGTAAATCTGAGCTGTTGGGCGGCTGGGGTTCTGCGATAGGAAATCACTATGCTGTTTATGATATTTTCCAAAAAAACATCACAATCTTTGACAATACGATTGAGGACTGTGGTTTTGCAGGAGTAAGAACGTTTAAATGGGGCGAAGTTAAGATTTTAAACAATCGATTTAAGCGCAATAATGAATGTATTCGAATTTCCCAAGCAGCCGGAGGAATTGAAAGTTCTAAAAATGTTGAAGGAGTCCAAATGAATCGCCCCCAAAATGCACAAAACGTCTTGATTCAGGGAAATGATTTTTATGATTACAAGTCATACGGAATCTTATCGTTTGGGCAAATATATAACAACGAAGTCGCCTGGAGCGATGGCATTCGTATTTTTGGGAACTACTTTAAATTAAAGGCAAAAGAGATTGGTGAATATGACGATGAGCAAGCCATAAAATTAGTCTTTGCAAGAAATGCTTTCATCTCTGATAACCGGATTTTTGGGGGAAGAAGAGGGATGTGGATAGAAGGCTGTTACAACACCTTTATTGATCGAAATTATGTTTCCTGTGTTGATACAGAAGCAATCTACGTCGAAAAAAGCAGAGACAAAACTTCTACCGTGCCGAAATCATATCACCTTTCTATTGATCGAAACGAAATTAACACTACTGGCCGCAACGGTATTTTCATTCAAAACTGCGATCACTTTGATGTGAGAGATAATAATGTGATGAATACCAATAAAGAGCAAAGCAGTACGAGAGGGCGCGGCGGCATTTATGTGGAAAACGGATACGACGGACGAATTGAAAATAGCCGGATACGAGGCGTCGAGAAGGCGTTTGCGATTTTAGTAAAAGACGCTGCAACAGAGGTGAATGTCACCAACACAAAAGGGACTGGCCGCGTCATCGTTCAAGGAGATTCCAATTTTAACGGGTATTATGGGACAACAAAAGATGACTATATTAGAAAAATCATTACAAAAAGCAGCAGCTAATTGAAAGGGGAGGTGAACCAATGATTTATAAAAATACGGCTGTGCACTTTGATGTCAATGCACAAGTGAAGCGAAGTGTATCAGCAAATATTCAGTTCAGTACACAAGATATCGGGACCGCAAAATTGTCGTTTAACCTGACAAAGGACGGTGTGCCTTTGCCGATTAGTAAGGCAACCCATGCCAAGCTATTCATGAAATTTACTGACGGCAGCCAGGTCTATGTCAATACAGAAGTCGAAGACGCGCTGAAGGGCGCTATTTTTTATGTCTTAACGCCGGAACAAATCAAACATGCCGGTACCGTTCACGCGGAGCTTTATGTCAAATATGATAATGGTCAGAAAATGAGTGTCCATAAATTTTCTTTTGAGATTGATAAAGCTCTCATTGATGCGGATATCGTGCCCGTTGCCGAATACTACTTTGAAGATTTTGAAACGTTCAAAGCTGAAGCGGAAGAAATGATTGATGACTTGCAGGCAAAATTTGAAATGCTTGATAATATCGAAACCAAAGAGGGAGCCCAAGCAAGAGCTGACGCTGCCGAAACCAATGCAAAAGCTTACATGGATAAGCACGCATCTAAAAAAGACAATCCGCACGGTGTCACAAAAGATCAGATCGGCTTATCTAAAGTAGACAATGTGAAGCAGGCGACAAAAGCAGAGTTTGATGAGCACCACAGCGATAATACTCGACACATAAATAAAGCTGAGCGAACGAAATGGAATGCCGGACAGCTTTATAAATTAACCGATGACAACGGCGGGAGAACGCTAATTCCTGATGACACTGACTTATTAACCTTACCATCAGGACTTTATTATGGTGTCAGTAACAAAGTTGTGAATTCTCCAGAACCGAAGGCGGTCGAGTGGTTTCATTACGATGTTTCAACTAATAATGCACGCAAAACGATCGTGGTAACTGCTACGGCCAATCCTAAAAGGTGGTTTGGGACAATCCACACTGACGGATCATTTAAAGGTTGGCAGAGATTTATAACGGATGCCGACGCGGAAGTTACCTGGCAATCACCTACTTTGTTAAACGGGTGGAAGCAGTATGGAACCCATAAGGTTCAGTTTAGTAAAAATGCCCTTGGAGAGGTTGAAATTATCGGCTCAATAACCGGTGGAACAATTGGTTTTGATGTGCCGGCTTTTATGCTGCCGGCTGGATATCGCCCTATACAAATGCTTCATTTTATAGGTGTAGCTTCTAGTCAAGGCACTGGCACCACTCCTCAGTACCATAGAACCCAGATCGCCACTGATGGAACTGTTTACATTCAGAGTTGTTCAAATACGGTAAACCCAAACGAATTTATTACTTTCGGTTTTAAATTTAAGGCGGCTTAGGAGGGATGACAGTGAAATGGCTTTACAAATATGATGAGAAATTCAATTACATGCCGGGAGAAGAAATTCAAGTCGAAGACGACGCTGAGCTACCGGAATTTTATTGCGAAGTAAAACCGCCTGACGGCCTATACCTAGCCAAATTTGATCCTGCGAAAGGGGAATGGTTTGAATCGGCCACCAAAGAATATATTGAAAGCTTGCAGCCTCCGGAGCCTGAACCGGGCATAACTGATCTATTGAAAAAACAAAATGCTTTACTCTCATTGCAAGTTGCGCGCCTGCAGGCTGATGTTGAAGCGTTAAAAGGGGGCGGGGCATCATGAAGTATCCCACTCTTGCCGATATAAAACAATTCTATGATTGGGGGTGTTACACAGATGAAGAAATGCGGGAGTACGTAAAAATTAAGTGGATCACCCCGGCCGAATATGAAGACATAACAGGCCGGAGCTATGATAAGCCTGACACTAGTGTGGATTTAGGAATGCCAAGCGCCCAATAAGGGTGTTTTTATTTTGCCTCGAGGGAGGTGAAAACGATGTGAGAACAGGAGGATTTCAGGACATGCATCAAACAAATGAATGGGACGTCTTCAAGCAGGAGATTACCGAATTGAAGGCCGATCACAAAACGCTTGAACAGCGTGTCATCACACTGGAAAGGGCGTCTGATCGACACGATCAACAGATTATGTCCATCAATGACAAGCTCAACAAGATTGAAGAGAACACAACATGGATTAAGCGCAGCATAACGGGCGCGATCATCACAGCGGTTTGTACACTGGTGATCTCCGGGATTGCGGCGCTTTTCATTAATTTTATTCAAAAATAAGGAGGAAGACACAATATGACAACATTCGACAAAGGCACGGTCGTTCGGACGGTGCTTCTTTTTATTGCGTTGGTAAACCAGACTTTGATCGTATTCGGGAAGCCAGTTCTTCCAATCAGTGAAGATCAGATCAACACGCTCGCAGACGCTTTGTATTTGGCCGGCTCTGCGGCATTCACCATCATTACGTCTGTGGTCGCTTGGTTCAAAAATAACTATGTCACTGGCAAAGGAAAGCAGCAAAAAGAAGTTCTAAAACAAAAAGGGTTAACGAAATGAGGTTGCCGGCTGGCAGCCTTTTTTATTTAAAACAAAATAGGAGTGGTTCAGATGGTTAAAGTTGTGAAGAATTATGTGAAAGTCAATCAATATACTCGGCCAGGGTTGAAGTTGGCAGGAGTGAAAGGGATTGTCATGCACTGGACGGCTACTCCTGGCGCGTCCGCACTGAATGAGCGAAATTATTTCAACGGCACATGTATCGCTGATAAACGTTACGCTTCAGCCCATTATTTTGTGGACCGTAAAGAGGCGCAGCACATCATCCCTGAAAACGAAGTCGCATATCATGCCCATGATCAAAATCGCTGTTATGTCAGCTTTTTAAAACCAAACGCTAACACAACGGCAATCGGTGTTGAAATGTGCGTCGAAAAAGATGGCAAGATTCACAGCCAAACGATTCAAAATGCTGCTGAACTGGTTGCCGATCTGTGCAAGCGTTACGGCCTTTCTACAAACAAAATTGTCCGCCATTACGATGTGACAAATAAAAGCTGTCCGACTCCCTGGGTGAGGGATGCAAGCCAGCTGACGACATTCAGGAAAAAAGTTGATGCCTTGCTCGGAAATAACACTGTGTCAAAGACAACATCATCCACGAGCCAGTCAAGCAAATCCACAGGGACCATTCTGAAAAAAGGGGCGTCCGGTTCCCAGGTCAAGGCGCTTCAAAAACGTTTGATTGCCGCTGGCTTCTCACTGCCGAAATACGGGGCTGATGGGTCTTACGGAAATGAAACGGTGCAGGCAGTCAAAGCTCTGCAAAAGAAAGCCGGTATTGCGGTGGATGGAATTTATGGACCGGCAACCGAAAAGGCGCTCGCGGCCATTGAAGCGAAAAAGAAAAAATCATCATCAAGCGGCAAAAAATCATCCTACACGCTGCCGTCCGGCATCTATAAAGTGAAAAGCCCGATGATGAAAGGAACGGCCGTCTGGCAGATTCAGGAGGCTTTAGCTGCCCTCTATTTCTATCCAGACAAAGAGGCGAAGAATAACGGCATAGATGGCTATTACGGGCCGAAAACGGCAAACGCAGTCAAACGGTTCCAACTGATGCACGGGCTGTCTGCCGACGGCATTTACGGGCCGAAGACAAAGGCGAAAATTGAAGCTTTATTGAAGTAATCAAAAGGCCCTCTTTCAAGAGGGCTTAGATTTTATAAATTCTAACTTGTCAATTGTTATTCATCACTATCCATCTCCCATATTTTCTGACCGTCTGTTAAATATACTGCACTTGGTGTATCTTCATAAAGTGAAATTTCAATTAAGGAACTTTCTCCTTGTCTTAACCAATCATATACACCACAATCTTTATTAGTGGGTTGGGATAAAATATTATTTACTTGAAATGCGACTGCGTCATATTCTATATAATTGACATCATCATCGTCCAATCCGTTGTCTGTTTCATAGAGTGTGTCAGGTTCTCCAATAACCTTTAATCCACTTTTCCATTCTATTATCAAATCGTTATTTTTATACTTTCTTAATGCTGAAATTAAAGGATCATATCCCATTTATATCCTCCTCAGTTAAGGTTTTAAAGGCTCTGAAGGTACTATATGAGCGCCGTTTTTGCTGTAATGTATCAAACCTCTAGTAGTCTCCACATACTTACCAGTATCTTTATCATAGAATTTTCCTATTACTTTGCCAAAGTCTACTCTCTCTTTGACCCCATTTTTTAACAGAGTGCCTTTTCCTGCAAACTTATCTAGCAATTCTTGTGCCGTTTTATTATCTCCGTAGAAGATGCTTTTGTTTTTACGACCATTAGCTATTTCTTGTTTGTAGTTTGGTGTTCCAGGAATATGTTTTTCTTGAGCTCCTGGTTTTACTTTTGCAGGGAAACCATGCACTTCGCGATACGGACCTTTTGGTACGGATTGTTTGCCGTAGGAAGGTGTTTTATCTACCTTCGCAAGTTTCTTTCCCGCTTCTTCACCTTTAAATAACTTGAAGCCGCGCTTTCCGTATTTAAATGCCTTTCCAAAAGGTGTGACACTCAATCCGGCCATCAAACGATCCCCATTACCTTTAACGATTTCGCCTGTCGCAAGGTCATATCCAAACGCTGCTCTTACTGCATCATACACACCTGTAAATTCCATCGCCGTATCGAAATTTTTATTAAAATCGCTTTTTTCCACATTCTCTGGAAGGGTGTAGGCGGGTTCTATCTTGACGATTGTATCGCCGTCTATGTATGCCCGGTAAAGCGTATCGTTAAATACTCTATAATCTTTTTTCAGTTCATTCAATTCCTCTTGGGTGTACTCTTTCTTGGAAACCTTTTGTGTCGCCAATTTTTTTAATCGGTCTGGATCGGCGATAGTGTTAGTGTCCACATCTTCTTTGTCTCCGACTTTTTTCAACATGGCACCCATCGCTGTTTCTTGATTTCCACTCAGGGTATCCATCTCATCCGGCTTTAAAATCGCGCCTTTTTGGTAACCTGTGATTTCAATTTTAGGGCCGGTATACATCTTTTCGAGCCGCGCCATGTATCTCTGCATCGTCTCAAGATCGTTTTCAGCCGTTTTGAGGGCGTTGGTTTGCTCGCGGTCAAACGCATGCAGCTTTTCAAGAGTCGTGCTGATTTCCTTTAACGCTTTCTGATTTTGTTCATGAAAACCGCTGTCATTCAAATCCGGTAAGTCGACGATATGGCTGACTTTTGCGATCGTGGCGTTGGCCTTAGAAACCAAATGTTTTGTTGTGCGATCAGCGGCATTTAAGCCATTCTCCAACTCGTGTTCGAGAAAGGACTGTGAAATAAATCCGTTATGGTTTGGTTCCAGGGAATTCAGCGCGCTTTTCATTTTCTTCAGCGTGGAACTGTATTCCTCTATGAAAGTATCATAAAACTGAAGAAAAGGGGTGTGACATTCCTCGTAAAAGGCGCGGATCGCGTCGCCGCCTTTTCCTTTTAAAGCATCATCAAGTGATGTGATGCCCTCAACTGCTTTTTTGACTTTAGAGAATTCATCTGATTGTTGTTTTAATTGTTCCAGCGTTTGATCAATTGCATTGTGCAGCGCTTGAACATCCAGCGTCTTCATGGCATTCTCCTCTAATCCTTTTGGTTACAATCAGTATAAAGTTTACCACTATACGGAAACCAATTGGGGAATAAATCCTGTGGATCACTGAAAATGAATCATTTGGTTCAGGTTATTCTTACTATTGACTGAGAATTTAACAGGTTCTAGCTATATAGATTCTCCCATGCTTCAATTATGGGTAAAAAAGAAGAATTCCTATCAAAAAAAGCCATTCAATGCGAGATGTGGTAAAATAAACCTATCATGATTAATAAAGGAGCTGAGTTTATGGATGAAAAACAAATTCATATGCCGGATTTGACAGCTCGAAATGCAATAGACTTTTGTAATAATTCATTTGACTTTGACGGCATAAAGAAAGTAATTTTTGATTTTAAATATTCAAATACGGTAGAGCCTTTTGGCATGCTTATGGTTGCATCGAAGCTCAGAAGACTCGTGGAAAGATACCCAGGTATTATTTGGTGCGATAATCATCATGATAAAGAATATGCAGGACACATGGGGTTTTTTCAAAGTTGGAGAATTGATTATGGAAAGAAACCAGGAGAAGCATGGGGAAGCAATACATATATTCCTATAACTGAACTAAAAGTTAGAGATTTAAGAATAGAATCATACAATCGCAATGAAGTAGTGCAAACAACTATTGAACGTAAATCTTATGAACTCGCAAAAGTACTGTCACAGGGCAATAATAATCTTAAAGATGTGCTTGGTTACTCTATTCGAGAATTAATGAGGAACATTGTTGAACATAGCACTTCTGAATCTTTCTGGTTTGCAGGACAATATTGGCCATCTAAAGATAAAGTTGAAATTGCATTGCTGGATGAAGGTGTCGGAATCGCACAAGCTTTGGGTGTCAACCCAAATCTTAACATAAAAAACGATAAAGATGCTCTTTATTTGTCTATAGAGCCTGGAATTTCGGGCAAGGCTTTTGAGTATAATGGTGTCATGCGAGGACAATCAAATTCTGATTGGGATAATTCTGGATATGGACTGTTTGTTACAAGTAAAATCTGTCAACACGGAGGGGATTTCCTGATATGTTCAGGTAAAAATGCTCTTTCTATTAAAGGCAAAGGACATTACCTCTATGATACTGATCTAACAGGTACGGCAATCAAAATGACTCTTAACACTTCTAATCTTAACAAATTCAATACATTTCTTATAGATAGTATTGTACGTGAGGGGGAGGAAAGAGCTAAAGTTAATTCTCATAACTCAAATTTAACAGCTTCTAAAGTCTCAAGAATGCTCACAACCACAGAGGATAATTGAGCTCCAAAAAAAGTTCTTTTTATTTGAAAAGGAACTTTTTTTGGCAATGCTATTGACTGTTGTAAATAGCTTTGTTATAATTAAAATATAGAAAGGAGGTGCTAAAGTGGACGAGGTAAGAAACTGGATTCTTGCCACTGCTGGAGTGGTGACCATATTCAAACACATTTATGATATATGGCAAAACGAAAGCAAAAAAAGAGGCAAGAAAAAGAAAAAGCGCTCCCGCCGGGTAAGCAAGAAGCGCTAAACATAGTGAGCGAGAGAAGGGGAGAAATCCCCTTGCTCTCCAATTCATTATATCACGTCCACAAATTATGAAACAATATTTTAAGCATTACAGCTCATTAGACATGGCAACTATGCTCATCCTAATAGCGGGCATTTTTGCAATTGATTTTGAAAAAGTTGGTACTCTGGGGAAAATCACAGGCATCATTTTATACCTGGCTGTGATAGTTACACTGTTAAAAGGATTAATTATGATTTGGAGCGAAAAAAGGCATGAAGGAAAACGAAAAAATTAAATTTATCCAAGATGAAGTTTTGACAGCTGCAGAAGCAGGCGAGCTCCTCGGGGTTACAAGGCAGCGTTTAAGTGCATTGGTGACTTCCGGGAAGCTAAAGCCTGTGAAGAAGGTCGGTACAGTTAGCTTGTTTCTCCGTGATCATGTGGAGACTCAAAAGAAAGAACTTGAAGCTGGCCGGAAAAAATACCGCCCATATGATGAGTAAAGCCCTTCCAGTTGTGAGAAGGGCTTATTTCATTTCCACGCCAACAATATCCTCAAATTTAAAAAGATTCGTGTCTCCTTTAGAATCCATGACATGGAAAGTTTTCTGCAGCTGGTTTATGTAGTGGATTTGGCCCTCTATTTGAACGATCTCTCCGGTTTCCGGTCCGCGACTTTATTGCGGTCAAACGGTTCCAGCTCATACACGGGCTGCCTGCTGACGGAATTTACGGACCGAAGACAAAGGCGAAACTTGAATCTCTGTTAAAGTAAAGAAAATTTTTTGGCGATATTCAAAATTCTTTTATGCACAATAAAAACCCCCAAATGGGGGTTTTTTAAATGAAACTGAATATGACGTATATCGCAACTTCAGCTACAAGTAAATAAATCATGTACCTTGCATATCTATACACATCATCGTCATCAGCACTTTTTTTACTTTTAAATGTCCATGCAAATAAACCTAAAACGGTTAACGCTAAGATGACTTCAACTATTGTTAATGGAGACATTTTTACCACTTCCCTCGACATTTCCATCCATAGTATCCCAACTCTATTGCAAGAGACGCTGCATTAACTTTCATCCCAGATTTAATCAAAGTTTTGAACATTAATCTTGCGGCTAAATCATACTGCTTAGTTTTGATATATGTAAAGATAGCACCATTTAAAAATTGACGCGCTATATTTCCATAACTACCAATCATTTTGTTTACAACACATTTACCAAAAGATGTTGCACTAGCAACCTGAAAACTAGACTTCTGAAAAGAAGAGTCTGACGCCATTAATTCTTTTAGTTTCAAGGCAGCAGGGTCGCCCTCCAAAACTTTTTTATCAAACAATTCCTTGTTTTTAATAACATATCCCTCATTAGTTAGTTCCCCAACTTCTTCGAAGTAAAACTTTAATATTTCCTCTAATTCCTTTTCTGAATAATCACCAGAATCGGAATAGCTTTTCACCTGGGAATTCGAAAATTCGCTTGCCTGTGAAATTTGAGGTACAACAAAGGTTACTAATAAGACAGCTGTTAGCAATAGGATAAATGGTTTACAGACTCTTTTAGCTATCGTCTCCACTTTTCTCTCTCCCTTATAATGTATTTGGTATTGTATAGATTACCATAAAATGAGTGGTAATGCCTCTGAATATTGAAAAATAGTAAAAAAGATACATTTTAAAAACAGGAACTTGAAGCTGGTCAATAATGCTCTGCATGCAAAAATACGTTCTCTTCCTGTAGGAAAAAGAACGAATGTTTGGTATAATTGTCATAGGTAAAACAAACCAATGGAGGGGGATACTATGAAAAAATCCGAACAAATATTAGAAGCCATAGACGAACTAACTAAAGAAAAAGGTTTCCCGCCATCTGTTAGGGAAATAGGTGAAAGGGTTGGTTTAAAATCTTCAAGTACAACAAAAGGTCATCTTGACCGGTTGCGTAAAAAGGGGCTTGTTGATTGGGAAGAAGGTAAGCCGAGAACATTGCATATTTTGTATAAAGAAAAAGCCACCATTTAACGATTTGGAGAGACCCAAATAAATGAGACAAGGAAAAAACACCCCCTGAATCGTATTAATACAATATGATTCTTAGGAGGGTGTTTTTCTATGGGCACAAGAGTACATTACGCAGAAGAAGTAAAATGGGAAGTAATTAAAATGAAACAAGCTGGAATGACAAACAAAGAAATAATGGAACAACTGGGGATAAAAAATAAGACTCAAATTAAAACATGGATGCGATGGTACAAAACAGGCCAAACCTATCGATTTTCGCAACAAGTTGGAAAACAATATTCCTACGGTAAAGAATCGGAGGAAATGAGTGAGCTAGAAGAATTAAAACTAAAGAATAAACAGCTAGAGGCTCAATTGGCAATTATAAAAAAGTACCAGGAGATCGAAAGGAGTTGGAGCCACGAGTCATTGTCCAAGTTGTAGAAGAACTCTCAGCCACTTTTAAAATAATTGATATTCTTGGAGTATTAGGCATACCTAAGTCAACATATTACCGTTGGAAAAAGAAGTATAAAAAAGTTGAGCTAACTTCATTAGAAGAGCTAGTAATCAAGCTGTGTAAGAAAAACTTCTATCACTATGGTCATCGTAAAATTAAATCCATCTTAAACAGAAAGTATGGGATAAATGTAAACCGCAAAACTGTACAAAAAATTATGCAAAAGTTTGAGATTCAGTGTCAAGTTAAGAAGAAGCGACAAAAGTACATTTGTGGTGAGAGTAATATTATTGTGCCGAACACTCTCAATCGTAATTTTAAAGCAAGCCGATTAAATGAAAAATGGGTAACCGACATTACCTACTTACCTTATGGCTCGACTATGTTATATTTATCAACGATTATGGACTTATATAACAACGAAATAGTGGCTTACAAAATAGGTACGAGCCAAGATATTAACCTAGTATTAGACACATTGAGGGAAGCTGTAGAATTACGTAAACCAGTAGGGTTACTTCTTCATAGCGACCAGGGATCTGTCTATACTTCACATGCATATCAGAATTTGGCCAAAGAAAAAGGCATTACCACAAGCATGTCTCGAAAAGGAAACTGCCATGATAATGCCGTCATTGAATCCTTTCACTCCTCGCTAAAGTCGGAAGGATTTAACGCTCAAAGTAGAGCATCTATATCCAATTCTAAAGTAGTACAAATTGTAAATCAATACATGTATCGATATAATCATGTACGAATTCAGGCAAAATTAAACTACCTGTCCCCACTGGAATACAGGGGACAGGCAGCATAGGTGTTTTTTCTAAGTCTCATTTTAACGGGTCAGTTCAGATTGGTGGCTTTGTTGTTTTTATGTAATTTAGGCAGACATAACATTACTACTATTATTATTTTGTTTTGCGACCATCATAATACCGGCAATTAACAAGAGAATGCCTGACACAAAGTAAATAGAAAAGGTATAAAGGACACCCATAATTAGAATGAAAATTCCCCAGCCTTTGCTGTTTGCTTTGACTTTAAATGTTGCAACCCAAATAAGCACAAGAAGTGGAATTGATAAATAAGTATAAATTAATAAGTAATAGAAAAATCCCATGTCAGCTTCATCTGCTGGTGTAAAACCATAAAAAAATGTGAAAATAGCTGTGAAAAACCAACCAATTGTTAAAAAGATTGTTGCAATTAATGATAAGGTAAACTCTGCTGTTCGTTTCAACTTTATTCTCTCCTTAATTTTAATCTCAATAATAACAACAAATTCTCAATACATTCTAAGAAATATCCCCTCCATGTCCAAGCTTTCATGTGAAAAAAGCCCTCATTGTTTTATAATGAACATTTACATTTTAAAACAAATGAGGGGGATTTTCTACATAGTTTTACTTGAACAGCTTGCCCAATATTTTGCCGGCTGTTTTTCCTGCAGCTCGGCGGGCCATTCGTTTCCCTAGCGTTCCATTTTTCGCCGCGTTAACATCTCCTAAAATTTTAGCTGACTTATACAGTGCTGATCTGATTTTGTTGATACTCATTTTCCCTCGTCCTTTTTTCTTTTTATTAAAAGTGGATGACCTCATGGTCTGTTAGGTCATCCTCTTATCACTACTTTTTCGTGGCAAGAAAATGGCAAGATCGCATTATAATTTTATACTTATCCAAGGAAAACTGATAAACATAAAACCCTTGATGCAAAGCCTTTTCGCTTATTACTAAACCGATGTAAAACTTATCTATCCGACTCCCACCGTCTCCACCATACATATGATGGTGGTTTTTTTGTTTTTTGGGGAGTTTTTGTTGTTTGTGCAAGAGCGGGGAATCGCTTAATGAACATATGAATGATACTGCGGAATATGTCGGGTCATCGGTCCTCATATCATGAGAAAAACGTTTGGTTACTGGCATAATAATTCAAGGACGTTCCCATATTGCAAGCTCTTGCAGCGGAATAGAAAAAGCCTTCTTCAAGCGGCAAAAAATCATCCTGCACGCTGCGGTCTGGCATCTATAAGGTAAAAAGCCCACTGATGAAAGGGACGGCCGTCCGGCAGATTCAGGAGGCTTTAGCTGCCCTCTATTTCTATCCAGACAAAGGGGCGAAGAATAACGGCATAGGTGGCTATTACGGGCCGAAAACGGCGAACGCGGTCAAACGGTTCCAGCATATGCACAGGCTTTCTGCCGACGGTATTTACGGACCGAAAACGAAAGCAAAACTCGAATCCTTACTGAAGTAATAAAAAAAGGCCTCTAAAAAGGGGCCTTCTTATCTCCATCTCCAATTTATTTCATTATCATTTTCGTAAATCCCTGGAAGGGATATACCTACCTTTTTTTGCTTTTCATCAATAATAAACCAATTTTCATCATCTAACCATTCTTCACTATACTGTTCAATGGCAAAAGGGTCATCCTCGTTTACTACAGCCTTAAAGAAATCTTTGAACTTTTCCATGTTTTCATTAGGAATGATTGTTCCATACATCCAGACACCTTCAACAGTAGCGCCTTTTATTTCACCCAAGCATTCATTTTTATAATATAGAAGCATATCTATCACTCCTTCGGATGTAGTTTGATAAATTGTTTTGGAACCTCACCTTTTACAAAGTATTCAGTGTCTCTTTGAGTCCATTTTAAAGCTTTGTTTTTCCAGTGTTCAGACTGGCGAGTATCATTTTTGATTAAACCTTTCGATTTGTTTAGGAGATAAAATTACAATATCCTTCACTTCACCAGACCTGATGGCTTTACGGAGAGCAGATATGTCGAGTTCTATTGTATTTTTACCGTAGCCCTTTGCAACCTTTTGATTTATTGTAAAACTTGTATATGGGCTGTTGGATTTCCCGCCTTTTCTATATCCTCCAAGGACGTGCTCTGTTACAGTAACCTGACGACCTTGGTACATACCAGTTTTGTTGGCAGGTACAAGATTACCACCGGTTTCTTTTAAATGCTTGTTGAAAAATCCAAAACGTACCGGTTCACGATATCCGCGCTTCGTTCGCCGTCGATGTCGCCCGTCATGCCGAGCTGCTTCAAAAGTTTTGAATAAAGCTGCAAGTCCGCCAACACGCCAATACTCACAAATCCGGCTGCCGCCGCAAGCTTTCCCGGCATTTTTTGCTGAAACAGCATGACAAAAGACAGGAGTGTCAACACTTCGAAAGTTCTCATGAGTTTCTCCCTTATGTAAGATATTGGTCTTATACATAAACGAATGTGTGGTTTGATTGGTTGCAAAAATTCCTTGGCTGCATTTAGTGTAAATAAAAAAACCGCTGGAATACCCAGCGGCTGCAGCTTATGACTTTGTGGGTCGAAATAAGCTAGTTCTCCTTTATCTGTTTTATGTGAGCAACAATTCGGTCTCTCTCCGTTTCTTCCAACGTGTAAATCCGCGGGGAGAGGGGGACATCAAATCCGGCGTGAGAGTGATAAAAGTCAAAGAGCAGCGTCCCGGCCGGCTGTTTTTGCTGATCGGAGATGACAACCCAAAACACACGTGAGCGGCAGTTGTCAGCTCCCCATTTTTCCATGGACTGTCTAAAGTTCAAGCCCTTTCCGATAAAAAAATCGCCTTTTCCCGCATTTTGAATCGTTGTAAAGCCGGACTGTTCGAGACTTTCAAATACAGGAGGCAGCAGGTGGTCCAGGTAGACCCCGTAAGTCGCGTCTTCCAATTCGGGAAACACCTTTAAAAGAGCTTCGCGATGATCGTCAAGCGTTTGTTTCCAATTTGCGGCGATATAGCCTTGCAACTGTTCGCCAATTTCTTTGATCGACATGCCGGGTCTGAAAAGAACCTTATTCATGAACAAAACCTCCTTTTAATCACTGCAAATCCAGTATATAACATTGTTGCGAATCATTGAGTCCTGCAATGAAAAAATTCGGTTTAAAATGGATCGTCAATATAAGAGCGAACCGGACCTCTGCCGCGGATAAAGGATTTTATCAATTGTAAAAAACGAAACGGCAATCATGATTTCCGCCGAGGTTGTCAGCAGAACGTCGTCCAGCAATTCGTCCGCGGTATAAATGGCGGCCCATAAACATCCGATCGTGATCATTTCAGCGGCAAAAACCGTGATCCGCCGATTGATGCCCAGCAGTTTCATACTGTGGATGAGCACCTTTTCAGCCGGTTCCAGGACAAAGGTCAGTCCGGTATAACAAAGCGTAAACAGCAGCAATGATCCGACTGTTTGGTAAAACGCGCCCGACAGATGAAACAGGATCGAAATGCCGAGAAAGTGGGCGAAAAAAACGAATATAACCGATATGCAGCAAATAATGAAATGTTTCATGACACAACTCCTTTAAAATATGTACACAAGCGCCAAAGGCCTGCAGGATATGTCTCCTGCAAGCCTGGCTGGTTATTTCTTATCAAATTTGACGACCGGATGCTTTTCTTTAGAGAGCATTTTTGTAAATTCGCTGCCGACGTCAAGGTGCTGGCGGACAAGCTCTTCCGGAACAAGCGCGAGCCATTGGTTTAACGAAACGTCAGCATAGTGGTCGTCTTTGAAAATTTCGAGGAACCGAAGCGGCTCATCTCCTGTATTTTGGACGTAGTGTCCCATTGCGAACGGCACATAGCCGACATCTCCGGCCTGGTAATTAAATGTTCTGGCATGCCCGTCGGCAGCGAAAACCGTCATTTTCGCTTGTCCGGAAATGTAATACTGCCATTCGTCTGTATTCGGATGCCAGTGCAGCTCCCGGATGCCTCCAGGTTCGACTTCCACTAACGCAGAAGCGATCGTTTTCGATGCTTTGAAGTTCGTGGAATCGGCAATCCATACTTTTCCTCCGATGGATATAATCGGTTCCTGTTCAAGCAAATTGTAGCTGAAAGATAGAGGTACCGTTCCGTTCGGGCTTTCAACTTTGTCTTTCTCAAGACAGCCAGGGATCGCTTCTTGGAAAATATACTTTTCTTCAACTGGAAGAGAGGCGACGACGTCTTTTGAAATGCCGAAGTTTGCGGCAATCACCTCATCAGGCGTATGGGCCAGCCAATCTGTCACCTGGAAGGTGCTGTTTTCAGAGAAGGAGCCGTCATCGAAGACAAGCAGGAATTCGCATCCGTCTTCAAGTGCTTGAATTGAATGCGGCAGACCTGACGGGAAGTACCAGAGATCTCCTTCTTTCACATCTTCAATAAAGTTTCTGCCGTCTTGGTCAACAGACGTAATCCGTGCTTTTCCGTACAGCATATACGCCCATTCGGCTTCCTTATGCCAGTGCAGCTCCCTGATGGCCCCAGGTTTCAGCCTCATGTTGACAGAAGCAAGCTTGTCTGAAATCGGCAGCTCGCGAACTGTGACTTCCCGTGCATATCCGCCTTTTTCAAGACGGTTATGGACATCGGAAAATGAAAATTTCATGTTTGGCACCGTTCCGTGGTCGGTTTCAGGCGGTACGAGCATGTCCGGGTTTTGGCGGTCGCGCTCAACGTTGTGCGGAATTTTCGTTTCCGCTCCTTTTTCTCCTCTGATCGGCTGTGGAATTTGTTTGTTTTTTTCCATGTGATATCCCCTCTTTCTAAAAATGTAAAGGAGAGCTGAAAGGCCTTTCGTTTTCCCCTTCTGTCATGTTAAGTGAAAAAAGTGAGGCCGATGTCAATCATCGGTTTCATTTTTTTCTTTGATCAGCTCGATCAGTTCATCGATTTTCTTTTCAAAACGAGTGAGCAAGTAAATTGCCAATACAGCTGGAAAGCCGACATTGCCGATTTGTTTCGCTGCTTCCTCAATGAATGCGCTGTCCATTCTTACCACCTCCTATGTTAAGAAGTGACGAAAGTTTGAAAAATGTAAGCAAAGAACTATTTTCTCTGAATGGGAACTTATGTTTGCATGTTAATAGAAGAGATGTGTTTACTTTTTTTTCATTTCTTTCATCTAAATAAATAGGAGGCGGTTTTTATGATTGATCAAACGTTACTGCGTGCGAAAATCAAGGAGATCACAAGGCATCCGCTTGTGAAGCATTTTTTGAGCAACCCAAGGTATGAGCGGCTTTTCAACCACGTGTTGGAACATCCGGATTCTGAAGAGGCAGAGTGTCTCGATCGTGAATTTAAGCGATTTTACAAAAAAATCCGCATGATCAAATACATCAACTCGATGATCCGGATTTTCTCCGTCGACTTTGATAAAAGAGTCCGGAAAAACCGAGAGCGTTTTCCATTGATGATCGACGACAGTCCGAATCTGCCCGAGCCGCCCCGAGGGGATCTGTTAGACGATGTCTTGGAACAGGAAGAGGAATTAAGCGAACACCTGCAAGACCCGATGCTTTATGAAGCGTTTTTGCAATTGACGGACAAGCAGAAAAAAGTGCTTGCACAAATTTATATTCATGGGGTATCCATGCAGGAAATTGCTGACTCTTTGGGAGAATCAAGGCAAAATATTTCAAAAATTCATAAAAGGGCACTCGAAAAGATAAGAGAGCTGCTGAATTCTAAAGCAGAGGGGAATGATAACAGTGAGTCTGCACGATGAAAAAGAGATTGAGAAATTGCTGGAAAATTTCACACCGATGATCAAAAGCAAATTAGAGAGGGAGGATCTTGAACAGGAGCTGAAGATGAAGATTTGCGAAAAAGCGGAGATGCTTTTATGTCAAGAAGTGCCTGGTTTTTGGGAGTTTATAACAGAATTGCTGAAAGTCCTTTAATCTGAGCTGTTTTGCTTGCGTAAAGCCGCCGGAAGTGTTAAAATTTCTAACATTTGATTAATGGAATGTTCAAGCTGCTTCATTGAAATCATGGTGATGGTTTGTTTTAATATGAATGAAGGTTTGATTATATAAATGGACGGATATTCCATTTTTTATCTTATAAAAACATGCATCAGATAGGTGGTAAAGTATCATGAAGAATCAATACCGAGTATTGTTGTATTATAAATATGTTCATATCGATAACCCTGAGCAATTTGCCGAAGATCACCTCAAGTTCTGCAAAGATTTGGGGCTGAAGGGGCGCATCCTTGTGGCGGGTGAAGGAATAAACGGAACCGTGTCAGGAACCGTAGAGCAGACAGACCGCTATATGAGTGAAATGAAAAGCGATCCCCGCTTTGAAGACATGGTATTTAAAATCGATGAATCAGAAGGGCACGCTTTCAAAAAAATGCATGTCCGCCATCGCGATGAGCTGGTGACGCTCCGCCTGGAAGATGATATCGATCCGAACGAATTAACAGGAAAATACCTGGAGCCAAAAGAATTTTATGAGGCGATGCAGCAGGAAGATACGATTGTCGTCGACGCACGGAACGACTATGAGTACGATTTGGGGCATTTCCGCGGAGCGATCAGACCGGACATTAAAGCGTTCCGCGAATTACCTGAGTGGATCCGCGATAACAAAGAAAAGCTCGAAGGCAAGAAAATATTGACTTACTGCACGGGCGGAATCCGCTGCGAAAAATTTTCAGGATGGCTGAAAAAAGAAGGATTTGAAGACGTGTCCCAGCTTCACGGCGGTATTGTAACGTACGGAAAAGACCCTGAAGTTCAAGGTGAACTGTGGGACGGGAAATGCTATGTTTTCGATGAAAGAATCAGCGTTCCGGTCAATCAGAAAGAGCACGTCATTGTCGGAAAAGATTATTTCACCGGCGAGCCTTGCGAGCGCTATGTCAACTGCGCAAACCCGGAATGCAACAAGCAGATCATCTGCTCTGAAGAAAATGAGCACCGCTATTTGCGGGGCTGCACGCACGAGTGCCGGGTTCATCCGCGCAACCTGTATGTCAAAGAGCACGGCCTTTCAGAAGAAGAGGTGCAAGAGAGACTCGAAAAGCTGAAAGAAGAGGAACATGCAGCGCAGTCATAAAAGCTGTAAACAAAAGTAACATATAAAAATCGAAGTTGCATTTGCTCCTGCAAGGGAGTCGGCTTTCGGATTGAATGGAGGAACGCCTTGACCTGAAAAATCGGGGCGTTCCTTTTTTATTCTGAAATGAAAGCAGAGTGAAAATATAGCAGGTGATCATGATGCCGAACAAAAGCCTTATCGGACATCAGATTAAAAAGCATCTGCACTTTATGCGAAAGCTCCGGCTTTTCCAGAATATTTGCCTGAAAACGTCCCATACTAAGCAATATCAATACAAAAAGGCAGGTAGCAAAAGAAATGACAAAAACCCTTTACATTACCGCTCACCCGCATGACGAAAGGGCATCCTACAGCATGGCGGCAGGAAAAGCGTTTATCGAATCTTACAAAGAAGCTCATCCGGATGACGAAGTCATACACCTTGATCTTTATCGGGAAAACATTCCGCAGATTGATGCGGATGTTTTCAGCGGCTGGGGAAAATTGCAGTCGGGGTCGGGCTTTGAACAGCTTTCTGAACACGAAAAAGCTAAAGTCGGCCGTTTGAATGAGCTGAGCGAGCAATTTATCGCGGGAGACAAATACGTGTTTGTCACGCCGCTTTGGAATTTCTCTTTTCCGCCGGTGATGAAAGCGTACTTCGATGCGGTCGCTGTAGCGGGAAAGACGTTTAAATATACCGAACAGGGACCGATCGGGCTGTTAACCGATAAAAAAGCGCTGCACATCCAGGCGAGAGGCGGCTACTATTCAGAAGGGCAGGCTGCGGAACTTGAGATGGGGCACCGCTATATCAGCATCATGATGCAGTTTTTCGGGGTTCCGGAATTTGAAGGTTTATTTATAGAAGGGCATAATGCTGAGCCTGATAAAGCTGAAGAAATAAAACAAAATGCGATTGTCCGAGCCAAAGAATTGGGCAGGACTTTTTGAAAAAACCGCGGATCATATCCGCGGTTTTGTTTTATTTGTTTAAGAACACCGTTTGATTCGTTTCGCTGCTTTTTTGCGCAGCTTCGATGATTCGGATGACGTCGCGTCCTTCTTCCGCCGTGACAGGCAAGCTGCCGCCTTCTAGAATACTTGAAGCAAGCTGCTTGTAATAAGTTAAGTATGAACCCGGGAGCGTTTCCACGGTTTCCTTCCTGATCTCGTCGCCTTCGACTGTGGCCAGTTCCCCGTAATATTCGGGTTGATCGGCTCCCCACTCATCGCCTGCAGGTTTATGACCCGCTCTGAGTGCATCCTCCTGGCCGTCGATTCCGTATTTAATAAAGCTTCCTTTTGAGCCGTGGATTTGGTAGCGGGGGCCGTTGGCCGGAACAATCGAGCCCGAGTGGAGAATCACTTGGCGCTGATCATAGTGAAGGATGACATGGAAGTAATCGTCTGTTTCCGCATTGGCTCTCTGAGCGGTCACTTGAGCGGTGACGCCGTTCGGCATGCCGAATAAATGAAGCGCCTGATCGATCAAGTGTGAACCTAAATCGTACAGTGCACCTGACCCCGGTCCTTTCTGTTCTCTCCAGCGCTGTCTGACATTCGGCCGGAACCGGTCGTAGGAGGCGTGGAATGTGTTGACCTCTCCAAGGCGCCCCTCTTTGATGAGCTGTTTGATCGTCAAAAAGTCGTTATCCCATCTTCGGTTGTGATACACGCTGAGAAGCACGCCTTTTTCTTTCGCGGCATTAATGAGCTCTTCCGCTTCTTCCGCTGTTGCTGTCATCGGCTTTTCAAGAACGACATGCTTTCCGGCGCGGATGCACTCTTTCGCCATTTCGTAATGAAGGCCGCTCGGCGTGGTCACGATGACGAGATCAATGTCCGGATCTTTTGTGATGTCTTCGATCGTACTGACCGCTTCTGCTTCGGGGAGGTCCTGTTTGACTTGTTCTTTCCTTGAAGTCATAACCTTTCGAATCTCATAATCTTCTAACACTGATAATAAAGGCGCATGAAACACCGAACCGGACAAACCGTATCCTAATATCCCTGTGCGAACCTTGTCCACCATTTCATTCTCCTCTCCCATGTTTGTTTTTAATATGTAATCAACACCCCTTTATTTTACCCTGTTTGCCTATAGGAACAAACCTAAAGGCCTTTTTAAATTAGGGAACGGAAGATTTTGTCACAACTTTGTTCATTTTGAAGAGGCGTCCGGTTATCGTTAGAAGCAAAAGTTGATGGAGGGATTTTGAAAATGGAGCATGATTGGAGCGCTTTTATAAACCGGGATCTGATGGTCGATCCGCCATCGGCTGAAGGAAGCTTGAAAAAACTTTCGTTTGCGGTAAAGGATGTGTTTGCTGTAGAGGGCCATGCTAATGCGGCGGGAAACCCTGATTGGCTGAGGACGCACGAACCTGCCGAAAAAAACGCGGAAGCCGTTGACTTGCTGCTGCGGGAAGGTGCAAGGCTTAAGGGTGCTGCGCACACAGATGAGCTGATGTACAGCCTCGACGGAGAAAATGTCCATTATGGTACACCCGTCAATCCTTGTGCCATGGACAAAATTCCGGGAGGGTCTTCAAGCGGATCGGCTGTGGCGGCAGCCTCTGGGATGACCGATTTCGCTCTCGGGACAGACACCGGGGGATCTGTCAGAATCCCTTCTTCATACTGCGGAATTTTCGGGTTTCGGCCGACGCACGGCGAGGTGTCGGTTGATGGTGTCATACCGCTGGCAAAGAGTTTTGACACCGTCGGATGGATGTCAAAAGATATTGGAGTCCTTCATGCGGCGGGCCGCGTCCTGCTTAGCGGGCAGGAGGAGGCAGGGGCATGTTCAACCGGGTTTATTTTGAAAAAGAGGCGTGGAGCCTGCTTGAAGAAAGCGACCGGACACAAGTATACGCTTATGCATTAGGCCTGATTGACGGCGAATTCGACTGGTGCGTTGCCGCTGACGGCGGCCTCGCGGAATGGGCGGAGACGTTCAGGGTGCTGCAGGGACTGGAGATTTGGGAGGAGCACGGAGCTAGGATCGAGCGCACAAATCCGGTGTTCGGCCCTGGAATCGCAGAAAGGTTTGAATGGGCGTCAAGCCTTGTGATAAGCGATCATGTGCAAGCGTTTATGAAAAGAGAGGCGGTGAGAAAAAGACTGTCGGAATGGCTCGGAGAAGACGGCTTGCTCGTTATTCCGACTGCCCCCGGCCCGCCGCCGCTCCGTGGTCTGCCGGAAAACGAATTAAATGAGAGAAGGGCGCGCACGATGAAACTGACGTGTATTGCCGGGCTCGGCGGGCTTCCGCAGATCACCGTCCCGTTGCCGGCAAAAAACGGCGAGCCTTTGGGGCTTTCATTTATCGCCGGCTGCAAACAGGATCTGAAGCTTCTGGCTTGGACTGAAAAGCACGTGCTATCTCCTCAAGTATGAGGGCAAGCATATGCTGCGGATCTTTCTGCATCATATGCTTTTTTTTGCTTGCTTTAATTATTGTTAACTGGTAAACTATTTAATAGTTAACCGGTTAATGATTGTGAAAAGGAATGATGACAGTGGAAAACAAGACGTATGAGCAGGCATTTCAAGCCGTTCAGGATTTTATTCTCAAAAGAGAAAAGCGGGCTCAGCATGAACAGCAGGCGTTCGCAGAGGAAGCCTTTCAAGAAGAAGAAAGCATGCGTAAGCATTGGACCCTGACCCAGCTTCACATTATCTCGCTTATCAGCGAAAGCGAAGCAGACGTCAACAACGCTTTCCTGGCAGCAAAACTCCAAATTTCAAAAGCGGCAGTGACAAAAGCGGTCAATGTGCTCACAAAGCACGGAATGATCGAATCGCACAAAAAACCGAACAACAACAAAGAATTGTATTACACATTAACCGATGAGGGGAAAAAACTGGCCGACATTCATGACAGGATGCATGAAATTGCAAAACAGCGCTACATCGAGCTGTTTGATCGGTTTTCCGAATCCGAGCTGCAAACCGTCATCCGCTTTTTAAACGAATGGTCAAAACACATTTAATCAAGAGGAGCAGCGAATGAATAAAAGTGAAGCCCAACAGTTTTTAAGCAACATGTATCAGGACATCGTGTCGGAAATGAATACTGAAAAAATTGCCGATTATTTCAGCGAGGATTATGTTCAAGTCACGGACGGCAGTCACATTGACCTTGTGCAGTTTAAAGATCACATACGGACGCTGAAAAACGTTGCACGCACCATAACGGTGTCGCCCTTTCATGAATTTTTGTTTGACGAGCGCCTCGAAAGCGCAGCAGTCAGATATACGGTCAAGGTTGTCAAAAAGAATGGAGACCGGGGGAGAATTGATATCATCGCGATTTTTAAAATGAACGGTTTTAAAATCGTTCAATGTCACGAGCTTTCACACGCGAGCGAAGGTACGAAGGGTATTGAAGAGCTGGCGAAGATCAGTGAGGCAGCAATTGAAAAAGCCTCCTCCCGGGAGGAGAAGGCTTTTTCACAAGATTAATGTTTGGCATCAAACCGGATGTTGAGCGAGACGGGTCCGCGTGTGTAAAGCCCTGTCTCGCGGTAAATGAAGTCTTCCTCCAGCCGGATATTTTTCAGCTGATCAAGGACGATATTTGCGACAAGCTCGATTTCGGTCTTCGCAAACCCCGCTCCTACACAGTTGTGGACGCCTGAACCGAATGCGAGATGCCTGGCTGCGCCGCTGAATGCGCTTTTGACTTCCAGGTCGCTGCGGTGAATGTTGAACTTGTCGGGATCCTCGAACGCTTCAGGATCGCGATTTGCCGCGCCTATCATGCAAAATACAGTCGTCCCTTCTTTTAGCTCGACTCCGCCAATCTCCGCGTCTTGTGAAAGCTGGCGCGGGATGAGCTGCACCGGCGGCTTGTAGCGCAGCGTCTCTGCGATTGCCTGAGGGAGAAGCGTGCGGTCTTCCAGCACATCATTCATCTGATCGGGATGATGAAGCAAATGATAAATCATTAATGCGAGCGTCTTGTCCGCCGGTTCTGTGGCGGCAAGCAATATATTGAGAATCAGCGCGCGTATGTCCCGGTCAGACATCGCCACTCCCTCGTATTCGGAAGTGCAAAGGATGGATATTAAATCATGTCCGGGATTTTTGCGCCTTTCCTCGATAATCGGATTCAAATACTCAGCGAGCTGTTCACTGCATTTGAGGGAATGCTCCCGGTCCTCAGGCGCCTGATTCAAACTGGTAATGAAATCGGCGACGCCGCTGTGCCAGTTTCTCACCGTTTGGTGGTCGTTCTTGTCCAAACCTAAAATGTCCATCGTCACGCAAACGGCGAATGTTTTGCCGAAATCATTGACAAGGTCGATCCGCCCTTTCTCCACGTGCGGGGCCAAAAGCCTTTGTGCATTTTCTTTGATGAGCGGTGTGAGGTGATCAAGGGATTCCCCGATAAAGCGGCGCAGAACGATTCTCCTTTTTGCCGTGTGCTCTTTGCCTTTCATTTGGGCGAGCACAGGTCCGCGCATGACGGGCTCGGCCCGTTTGGCAAGCGATTTCGTTGTAAAGACGTCCTGATTCTGGAGCACGCGGCGCACATCCTGGTAGCGGCTGATAAAATAGCTGTCCAGCGATTCTTCATAATGGACGGGATCAGATTCCCGAAGGTATGAGAAATACTGATACGGATTTTCGTGATATTGTTCTGACAACACGCTGAATGTTTTTAGCGATTGATTCATACTCGTTCCTCCTGCATGCTTTTAGATTCCACCCTTTCGTCCGCTTCGGAAACCATGAGATATCCTTGATTCGGCCGCATTTTGACGGCAAATTCATTACGGGAGATCTGTTCGCCGAGCTTCCATGGCCGGTGATAAGCAAGAAGCGTCTCTTCGACGCCTAAAATATCAGGGGCGGCGATGAAAAACGGAAGTTCAGCGATGACGTATTCAACAGCCAGCTCCAGCATGTCTGCGCTGACTTCCACGACATCCATCCGAGTGCCCCGGGCCCGTCCGAGGATAGCCGCATGCGACATCTCCAGGCAGGCATTGCGAAAATGCGTCTGGTCGAAAAAGGCAGCTTCGACTTCCATCCGCAAATTCCGGTATGCGGTCTGGTTCGCGAAATCGGAAAATGTATGGATGTCCTCGGGATTTCCGCCATGCGCTTCCAACGCCTTTTCAGCGAATCTCCGGTTCCGCGAGACTTCTTTCCTGACTTTCCGTTCGGCCTTCCCATGTGGGGTGCCGAGCGCTTCGAGAAGGTTGGCAGCTTCCTTTCCCGCCAAAAGCACGGATACACTCTGAAACTCACGGACGGCCCAGGCGATAAGCCGATGAATATAATCTTCGGAAAATCGGCTGTTAAACGGGCTGATGCCGACGAGAACATGGCGTCTGCGTTTTAATATTTCATTGCAGTTTTGGGTAAGAGTTTCGGTTTTGAATAGCTGGTGTTTGCTCTCCATTATAAGCTCTGTCATTGATTTCCTCCTTAACGGACATAGAGTGACTTCATTTGCAATCAATGATGGATACGTGCGGCTTATCGAGCTGGGAATAGGCTGGTCTCACTTCGTGATGAATCGAGAAGAATACAGCGATGATGCGGGTCATGATGAAGAGGTGTGGCATTTGTTCAATTGTTAAAGCAGGGCAAGGGTTTGTACTCAAAATCAGGCAAGTTACAGCATAAAAGTTTACTAGTAAACAATAGTCATTTTATCCCTATCTTTTCCAACTGTCAACACAATTCAAATTCAAAATATGAAAATATTCGTAACTTTTTTTGTGAATCTGAGGAATTGTAATCAGAATGGAAAGGATAAAAACCTTTATTTAAGGCGTTTTTTGAGTCAAGGAACTCGATAAGTAAAAAATATGTAAAAAACTTCAAATCTCAATAAGAAATGTTCGTTGACAATGATAAAGGGGTCATCTACAATTAATATTGTTAACCAGTAAACGATATTAGGTAAATTGTTAACGAATAAACAAAAACAAGGCAGGCGGTTTGAAATGAGACCAATGAAATCAAATGCTTCTTTCATTATGTATTTTGTGTGTATCAGCGCTTTTTTCGCATCGTTGAATCAAAATATTTATTCACCTATCATTCCTTTAATCAGAGACTCGTTTCACGTTTCTGTTTCGATGGTAAACCTGTCCGTCTCGCTGTTCATCTTCATTACAGCTGCGATGCAGATCATTGTCGGCTCGATTGTTGATTTTAAAGGAGCGAGATTTGTAATGATGGCGAGCATGATCGTAACGGTCATCGCCACAATCGGCTGCGCAGCCTCCCGGGACTTTGGCCTGTTTCTTTTTTTCAGGGTGCTGCAGGCTTTGGGGACTGCTGCGCTTCCATTAATTGCGGCAACCACAATCGGATCTCTGTTTAAGGGAACGAAGCGGGGCAGTGCGATGGGAACTTATCAAATGCTGCTTTCCCTTGCACCGGCAGCGGCGCCTATTCTCGGCGGTTTTATCGGGGAGCGCTATAATTATCCGGGTATTTTTTGGTTTTTGACAGTATTGTCTGTTCTTTTGCTTTTCGGCAATTTGTTTTGCTTTCCGCGCAGCCATTCGGAGAAAAAGACCAATCTCAGCGCGGGCAGCCTGCTGTCGCATTATAAGGACATATTCAAAAACAGGGCGGGCAATGCCGTTTTAATATTAAGCTACCTTATTTTCTTTATTTATTTTTCAATGATCGTGTATTTGCCGATTTTGCTGACCGATCACTATCACCTTGATCTGCAGATCGTCGGCTTGCTGTATTTGCCGATAGCGGTCAGCACGATTGCCGGCAGCGTGCTGTTTAAGTGGATACAAAAGAGATTATCGCTCAGACGCCTGTTTTTGATCGGCAATCTGACCGCCGCAGGGAGCGTCGTCTGTTTTGCCTTTTCCCATTTGTTTTCGCTTTTCGCCATGTCGGCGGCTCTGGTTCTTTTCGGCGTTACGATGGGGCTGATTCCGCCGCTCTTCTCTACGATGATGGCGAATGAATTTGAGGAGAACCGCGGCAGTGCGATGGGCATGTTTAATTTTATCAGGTATACGGGAATGGCCTGCGGTCCTGTTATATCAGGCATGTTATTGGGGATGTCATCTTCTGTTTTCGTTTTCGGCTGTTTCGGTATCGTTTATGCCGCAGCCGCCCTTTTGATGACCGCGGTCATGCGGAAAGCAGCTCACACAAAGACGCTGCAAGAACCAAACAAAAAAGCTGCCAGGTCTTAAGCCGGGCAGCTTTTTGATTACAGGTCCGTTCCCCACATGTCT
Source organism: Bacillus licheniformis DSM 13 = ATCC 14580 (assembly GCF_000011645.1). Taxonomy (GTDB): domain Bacteria; phylum Bacillota; class Bacilli; order Bacillales; family Bacillaceae; genus Bacillus; species Bacillus licheniformis. The sequence goes on along the minus strand of NC_006270.3, from coordinate 3,410,196 downwards.
TCTTTCACTTGTCTTTTCTCAGACATATAGGCGAACATCGTAAGCGTCAGCCCGCACATGGTCATAAGCGCACCGCCTGTGGCAAGGTATGTGTAGACTCTGATGCATTAAGAATGAGTCCGCCGATCCAAGCCCCGAGCGCGTTGGCCAAGTTAAATGCAGCGATGCTGACGGAGGTGGCGATCGTTGTTCCGTGTTCAGACGCAGCCACGACCTTTGTTTGCAAAAGGGGCACCGTTCCGAACGCGAACGCGCCGGCTCCGAATAAAAACGTCACGATGATGGCGCCGGCAGGATGTCCGCTGACAAAAGGAAAGGCCGCAAGGATCGCCATGAGCGCGATCATCACCCCGATCATGGAGCGGGTTAACAGGTGAAACGGCACCTTTCCGGCGTAGAAATTGCCGACGACCCCGCCAAACCCGTAGGCGAAAAGGGCGGCTGTAATGCCGAGACTGTCGAAACCGGCAGAATGCCGCAGCATCGGTTCAATAAACGTGTAGGCGATGAATACGCCCGAATAGCCAAAGATCGTGATAGCAAAAGAAAAAAGGACTTGTTTATTTTTAAACACATCCCATTCATGGATCAATTTAGGGACAACTTTCGGTTTTCTGTGCGGCACCGTCAGCCAAATGCCGGCGAGGCCGATCAATCCGAGGCATGCGATCATCAGAAAAACGATCCGCCAGTTGAAAAGATCGCCTAAATAAGAACCAAACGGGACGCCGAGCATCAGGGCGATGGTCAAGCCGCCGTTCATTGAAGCGGCAGCGGCGGCCCGTTTTTCGGGCGGTGCCATTTCGCTGACGAACACCATTGTCGTTGCAAAAAATGCACCATGAATGGATGCGGATAGGATTCTTGAGACCAACAAAATGGTGAAGTTCGGCGCCAGGAAACTGAGCGCATTCGACAGTACAAACACACTCATCAAGCCGATCAATACCGGTTTGCGCGGCATTTTTACCGAAAATATGGTGACGATCGGCCCCGTCAGACAGACGCTTCCCGCATATGCCGTTACCAATAGGCCGGTAGACGAAATCGGAACAGAGAGATCCTTTGAAATGGAAGTCAATATACCCATAACGACGTACTCTGTAAAGCCGATGGAAAATGTACAAATCATAAAAATTGCGATGATCAGTTTGACTGGAGCGTGCAGTGTTTTTTTCATCCTGACCCCTCCTTTTAAAAAACATGAGTTTATATATTAAAAGATCAAAAGACGAATTTCAACCGTTTTTTGCGCATCAATATGTTCCCCCAAACGGTATGTCAGCGGCACAAAAAGCGCCGGCAACAAGATGCCAGCGCTTTCTTAAAACCTGACATTTTATTTTAAAATCAAAGATTAAACATTCCTACATTCTTAACCCCGACGGCCGCCTGCTGTTGGCGTTTTTTATTTATCGACTGATTGAAGAGATTCTGTCCTAAAATGGTTTCGGAAAAAAGCGCTTACAAAGAAAATCAAAATATGTTACTCTTAAAACAAACATATTCAAAAATAAACAAACAAAAACGGAGTGATACGCATGGTGAAATATTTATGGTCAGAGTCTGAGGCTGCATCGCTGCGTCCGGGTCTTGCCGAGCTCGTCTACCGTTCCAATCTGATCGGCGCTGACCGTTCGGTCTGCAACTGGGGCGGGGGAAACACATCGATGAAAACGACAGAAAAGGATTTCAGAGGCAGGGACATCGAGGTGATGTGGGTGAAAGGCAGCGGCTCGGACTTGGCGACGATGTCAGCGGGCCAATTTACCGGACTGAGGCTGGATGATATTCGTCCGCTGATGGAACGGAGCAGCATGACCGATGAAGAAATGACGGCATATTTGTCCCATTGCATGATGGACGGAAAGCATCCGCGGCCGTCGATCGAAACGCTTCTTCATGCTTTTTTGCCGTTTCCGCATGTCGATCACACCCACCCCGATGCAATCATCAGCATCTGCTGCTGCGATAATGGAAAAGAGATCGCAGAGGAGATATACGGCAGCCGATTTGTATGGGTGCCTTATGTCAGACCGGGCTTTGCTTTATCGAAGATGATAGCAGAAGGTGTGAAAAACAACCCGAATGCAGAGCTTGTTTTAATGGAGAAGCACGGGCTCGTCACTTGGGGGGAAACGTCGAAAGAAAGCTATGATCAGACGATTGCCGTGATTCGCGAAGCGGAAGCATATATTAAAAGCCGTTCGGAAGATCATCAGCCGTTTGGCGGACAGATGGTCGAGCCGCTTGCACCGGAGGAGCGGAAACGGATTTTAGCCGATATCTTGCCGGTCATCCGCGGCGCTGTCAGCGGGGAAAAACGCATGCTCGTCACCTGGTGCGATGCTGACGATGTGCTCGAATTCGCGAACAGCAGGCGCGCACCGTCGCTTTCACAGGTCGGCGCCGCTTGTCCGGATCACCTCGTTCATACAAAGCGGGTGCCTGCCTATATTCCGTGGAATCCCGCTGAACAGGACACAGAAGCGCTGGTCGACCGGATCAAAACCGAGATTGCTGGATTTAAAGAGTCGTATGCCGCCTATTTTCAACGAAACCGGCACGAAGGAGACGAGATGTTTGAACCGGCGCCTCGCGTGATGCTGATCCCGGGAATCGGCATGGTGACAGCAGGGAAAAGCCTGGCGATGGCGAAGGTCAGCCGAGATTTATACCGCCGGGCGATTGCCGTCATGAAGGGAACGGAAGTCCTTGGAAACTTTGTATCTCTCAATGAGGAAGAATCCTACAATGTTGAATATTGGCCGCTTGAGCTTTATAAATTAACGCTTGCTCCGCCGGAAGCCGAATTTTCGCGCAAGATCGCATTTGTGACGGGGGGAGCGGGCGGAATCGGCAGCGAGGCCTGCCGCCGCCTTGCTCTAGAAGGCGCGCATGTTGTGGTCGCTGACATTAATATTGAAGGCGCAGAAAAAACAGCGGCCGAGATTAATGATCAATACGGTGCAGAACGAGCTTACGCCGTCCGCATGGATGTGACGAAAGAAGAGGAGGTTCAGACGGCCTTCGAGGAAATCGCCCTCAAATACGGCGGGATTGACATCCTTGTCAACAATGCGGGCCTTGCGACATCAAGCCCGCTTGATGAAACGACGCTCGAAGAATGGAACCTGAATATGAATGTACTCGGAACAGGATATTTCCTCGTGGCCAGAGAAGCTTTTAAGCAAATGAAAAAACAAGGTTCAGGCGGCAGCATGGTGTTTGTCGGTTCGAAAAATTCCGTTTATGCAGGCAAAAACGCATCAGCATACAGCTCTGCAAAAGCGCTTGAGGTTCATTTGGCGAGATGCATCGCGGCTGAAGGCGGACCGTACGGAATCCGTGCGAATTCAGTTCTTCCGGATGCGGTGCTTCAAGGGTCGGCCATCTGGGACTCCAAATGGCGCGAAGAAAGAGCCGCCGCCTACGGGATTGAACCCGACCGGCTTGAAGAGCATTACCGCAAACGTACGGCTCTTTCCGTCAACATTTATCCCGCCGACATTGCCGAGGCGATCGCTTATTTCGCTTCAGAAAAAACGGCAAAAACGACGGGATGCATGCTGACGGTTGACGGGGGAGTGCCGGCCGCATTTTCAAGGTAATTGATAAGGAGCGGCTTCGGCCGCCCTTTCAGAATACAAAGGGGGAAAAGGGAGATGAAGGGCGAGACCCATTGGATCATACCGGACGGTTTTATTCCTCCGGAAAGTTCCGGAAGCTTGACGAGCCATGAAGCCATTTGTGTTTTAAATTGCCATGAAGAAAACGCAAACCTTGCGATCACCGTATACTTCGAAGACCGTCCGCCGCTCGAAGGCATTTCCGAGACGGTTCATGGCAAGAGAACGAAGCATATCCGCACAAGTTCTTTGCACCGATCAGGAGAACGCATTCCTGAAAATGTTCCTTATGCGATCGAGATCGCAAGCGATGTACCTGTGATCGTCCAGTACAGCCGGCTGGACACGACCCAGCCGGAACTTGCGTTAATGTCAACCATGGCATATCCGTTAAAAACAAGGGGGATGGGCGTACATGATGAATGACCGGGCCTACGCTTTATTTGAAGAACAGCAGAAAGACAGGGGAATCAGCCTTTCTGAAGCAAAGGAAAAATTGAAAGCGCTTAAAATCGAGACGCCTTCATGGGGATACGGGGACTCGGGCACGCGCTTCAAAGTGTTTCAGCAAGAGGGTGTGCCAAGAGATCCGTTTGAAAAAATGGAAGATGCATCAGTCGTTCACAAATTAACCGGAATTTGTCCTTCCGTCGCCATCCATATTCCTTGGGATCGAGTTGATGATTACGGAAAGCTGAAAGCGCACGCCGAGCAGCTTGGCCTTGCTATCGGCGCCGTGAATCCGAACTTGTTCCAGGACGATGACTACAAATTCGGCAGCGTCACAAACGTGAAAGCGGCCATTCGCCAAAAAGCGACTGAGCAATTGCTCGAATGCGTCGATATTGCAAAACAAACAGGCTCCAAGGAAATCAGCCTCTGGCTTGCCGACGGAACCAACTATCCCGGTCAGGGCGACATCAGAAAACGGAAAAACTGGATGTATGAGTGTCTGGCTGAAGTTTACGAAGCTCTTGACGATGATATGCGGCTCTTGATTGAATACAAATTTTTTGAGCCGGCTTTTTATCATACCGATCTGGCGGATTGGGGCATGGCTTACAATTTGGCGCAAAAGCTCGGCCCGAAGGCTGAGGTGCTCGTCGACACCGGCCACCATGCCCAGGGGACGAACATCGAGCACATTGTCGCTTATTTGCTTGACGAAAAACGTCTCGGAGGCTTTCATTTCAACAGCCGCAAATACGCTGATGACGATTTGATCGCGGGCGCTCACAACCCGTACGAACTGTTTCTCATTTTTTCTCAAATTTTGGACGCCTGCCGTGATTCTGACCCGAACGTCCGGAAGACGGCCGAACATATTTCGTATATGCTTGATCAATGCCATAATCTTGAACCGAAAATACCCGCTGTGCTGCGCTCGGTCATGAATGTGCAGACTCAATTTGCAAAAGCGCTTTTGATCAACTTCGATGAAGTGAAGAAAGCGCAGGAAGATCATGACGTGCTTGCCGCAGAGGCTGCGATCCGCGAGGCATTTGAAATCGACGTCAAGCCGCTCCTCTGCGCCGTGCGGGAGGAAATGAACGTTCCGCCTGATCCGCTCAAGGCTTATGCGGAAAGCGGATATGCGGAAAAAATCCTGGCACGCGGGAAAGGCGGTGCAAGCTGGTGACGATTCTCGCCTTTGATCTTGGTGCGTCGAGCGGCAGAGCTTATGCAGGTCATGTGGACGGCGGTCTGATCAAAGCGGAGGAAATTCACCGTTTTCCAAATCAGCCCGTTCAGGCGGGAAAACACCTTTATTGGGACATTCTCAGGCTTTATCATGAAATTAAACAGGGCATTTTAAAGGCGAAAAACGGCTGTGGACGAATCAGCTGCATCGGAATCGATTCATGGGCGGTTGACGTCGGTTTTCTCGATCGGAACGGAGAGCTGATGGGGAACCCTTATCATTACCGCGACCCTTACACGGACGGAATAATGACGGAGGTGTTGAATGAAATCGGAAAAGAAGAGCTGTTTTCCAGAACCGGTATTCAGCTTTTGCCGTTCAACACCATCTTTCAGCTCCGGGCGCTGAAAAAAGCGAATTCTCCGCTGTTGGATTACGCGGACACACTATTAATGATTCCTGATTTGCTGCGCTATTTTTTAACGGGCGAGAAAAAAAGCGAATTTACAAATGCGACGACAACCCAGCTGTTCAACCCGAAAACGTCTGACTGGGATTGGGAGCTCATCAGCCTTCTGGGGATCCCGGCCAAGATTTTTCCAAAAGATATAGCAAAGCCCGGAAGCGAAGCGGGGAGGCTGTCGCAATCAGTGTGCGGCGAATTGTCTGTGCCCGCCGTACCGGTGATTGCCGTCGGCGAACATGACACGGCTTCTGCAGTTGTCGGCATCCCCGCTGAAACGGATGACTTTGCATATTTGATTTGCGGCACCTGGTCGCTGATCGGAACCGAACTTGACGCTCCGCTGATGACAAAACAGGCGCTCGATTGGAATTTTACAAATGAGGGCGGTGCCGGCGGCACATTCCGTTTTTTAAAAAACATTATGGGATTGTGGCTGTTCCAGCGCTGTCAGGCGGATTGGGAAAAAGATGGGATCAGCTATTCGAGCGCCGAGCTTGTCAAACTTGCCGGACAGTCAGAAGCATTCAGGTCGGCGGTTGACCCGGATGACCCGGTGTTTCTCAATCCCGTCCATATGCCTGAGGCGATCAGAGAGTACTGCCGTGCAGCAGGGCAGCACGTGCCGGAAACGCCCGGACAGATCATCCGCTGCGTGCTGGAAAGCCTTGCGTTTAAATACCGGTTCACCTTTGAACGGATTGAAACCTTGACAGGAAAAGAATATGACGGACTTCACATGGCGGGCGGAGGGATTCGAAATGAACTGCTCTGCCAATACACGGCGAATGTACTGTCCAGAAATGTATGGGCTGGACCGTCAGAGGCAAGCGCCATCGGCAACATTGCCGTACAGGCCGTCGCGCTCGACATGTTTTGGGATATTCAGAGCGCCCGGAAAGCGATCAAGGCTTCCTTTCCTCAAAAAACGTATGTACCGGAAGATACAGAAGCGTGGGAGCGGGCATACCGCCGCTATACAAGTCAGATTCTCGGCGCCGCTTCCCGCTGAAAACCTTTCCTGTATCGGAGCCGATGCGCTATCATGAATGTAACAGTGACTTTTACCAAAAAAGGAAGGAAGTAAACGGATGCTTGTAGCTGAAAGACACCAAAAAATCGTCGAGCTTGTCAATCTGCGCTCGAGCGTACGCGTCACAGAACTGAGCGAGCTTTTTTCCGTCACGGAAGAAACGATCAGGCGCGATTTGGAAAAGCTTGAGAAGGAAAATAAGCTGAAAAGAAGCCATGGCGGCGCAGTCAGCGTGCAGACTGAAGAAAGAGAGGTGCATTTTCGCGAGCGCGAAATTACAAACGTAAACGAAAAAAAGATGATTGCATTTGAAGCCGTCAAGCATGTGAAAAGCGGGGAACGGATTATTCTTGATGCAAGCACGACGGCATGGTACATGGCAAAAGCGCTTGAAAACATCCCGCTGACCGTCATTACGAATTCAGTCAGAGTCGCGATTGAACTCAGCAAAAAAGAAAAGGTGACGGTCATTTCAACCGGCGGGATGCTGCTGCCGCAATCGATGTCATATGTCGGCCCTTTGGCTGAGCGCTCCCTTGACATGTATCACGTCAACAAAACATTTCTGTCTTGCAAAGGCGTCGACCCTGCGAGCGGCTTGAGCGATTCAAACGAAATGCAGGCGCTGTTGAAAAAACGAATGATCGAAATTGCGGACGAAACGATTTTGATGGCGGACAGCAGCAAATTCGGAACCCGTGCTTTCTCGCAAATCGACCGCCTTCATGACCGATACAGGGTCATCACAGATTCAGGAATTGACAAAGCAAATCTTGCCCGCTTGAAAGACATAACAGAGAACATCACGATCGTCGGCTGAAACAAAACTTCTCAAGCACTTGATTTTAAAAACAGGCGCAAATGGGATAAAATAGAAGAGTAAAAAAGGAAAGGAGATGTTTTTGATGGCGAAAAAGATTTTAATCGTAACGGGCGATGCAGTTGAAGCGCTGGAAGTGTATTACCCTTATTACCGCTGTCTTGAAGAGGGCTATGAAACGACGATTGCCGCACCGAAAAAGAAAAAGATTCATACGGTTGTTCATGACTTCCTGGATTGGGATACATACACCGAAAAGCCGGGCTATTTAATTGACGCGCATGCTTCATTTGATGAGATTGACCCGTCCGAATACGACGGCATCATCATTCCTGGCGGACGCGCACCGGAATTTATCCGGATGTACGATTCCCTGCTGAAAATCGTTGCTCATTTCTTTGAGGAAAATAAACCGGTCGGCGCGATTTGTCATGCGAGCCTGATTTTCACAAGCCTGAGAGAACATCTGAAAGGCCGGGAGCTGACGGCTTACATCGCCTGCAAACCGGAAGTCGAAGCCGCGGGCGCGACTTATGTCGAGGAGAAGCTTCATGTGGACGCCAACCTGGTCTCAGGTCATGACTGGTCCAATCTGCCGGAGTTTATGAGAGAATTTTTTAAAGCGTTAAACAAATAATATGCAGGGATGACCCCGCAGCAGTTCGGGGTTGTCTCTTTTTTTAGACATGTTCCGCTTCGCATTTTATAATGGTACCAATGGGGATCTTGGACAAAATATAAAGGAAAGAGAGGTGTTCCGATGGCAGATCATCATGAACACGCGTTAAATCCCAAAAGCTCTAAAGGAAAAGAACAAATCACAAACCGCTTAAAGCGGATTGAAGGACAGGTCAGAGGCATTCAAAAGATGATTGAAAATGACCGCTACTGCGTCGATATTCTCGTTCAAATCTCAGCTGTGCAAGCCGCGATGCAAAAGGTTGCTTTCAGCCTGCTTGAGGATCATACCCACCATTGCGTCGCAAACGCGATTAAAAGCGGTGAGGGAGAAGAAGCCATCGAGGAACTGCTTGATGTGTTTAAACGGTTTTCAAAATCATGAACGAAAAAAGAGAAAATCGTTTTCTTGAAATACCCTACAGGGGTATGGTAATATAAAACCGATCAATATCATCAAACCACAGGAGGTTTTCAATATGGAACAAAAAACACTGAAAGTCGAAGGCATGTCTTGCAACCACTGTGTTCAGGCAGTAGAAGGAAACGTCGGAAAGCTTGGCGGAGTGGAGTCTGTCAAAGTGAATTTAAACGAGGGCAAAGTCGAAGTATCGTTTGATTCAGGCAAAGTCTCGCTGAAGGAGATCATCGATACGATCGAAGACCAGGGGTATGATGTTGCAGGCTGATGTATACCTACAAGGGGTATATAAGGAGTGAAGGATATGGACGGACAAAAAGAAGCCACCCTCCAAATCTCTGGCATGACCTGCGCCGCCTGTGCGGCGCGGATCGAGAAAGGGTTGAAAAGGCTTGACGGCGTTCAGGACGCAAATGTGAACTTGGCGCTGGAAAAATCAAAAATCGTTTATGATCCGGGGCAAATCGAAGTCGGACAGCTGGCTGAGAAAGTCGAATCGCTCGGCTATCAAGTTCCTGCGGAAAAAGCCGAATTTGCGGTTTCCGGCATGACGTGTGCGGCTTGCGCCAACCGGGTTGAAAAGCGCCTCAACAAGCTGTCTGGCGTCAAAAGCGCCGCCGTCAACTTTGCCATTGAGACTGCGACAGTCGACTATCATGCTGGCGCGGTTTCGCCGGAGGAGATGATCGAAGCCGTTGAAAAGCTCGGCTACAAGCTCGAGCTGAAAAAAGACCGAACTGCGGACGGTCGGGCGGAACAAAGAGAAAAAGATATTCAGCGTCAAACCGGCAAATTTATTTTTTCAGCCATTTTGTCTTTTCCGCTGCTCTGGGCAATGGTCAGCCATTTCAAATTCACGTCATTTATATGGCTGCCGGGGATGTTCATGGATCCCTGGGTTCAGTTCGCGTTGGCCACACCGGTTCAGTTTATCGTCGGGAAGCAGTTTTACACTGGGGCTTATAAAGCGCTGCGGAACAAAAGTGCCAACATGGATGTGCTGGTCGCTCTCGGCACGTCTGCCGCCTATTTCTACAGCTTGTATTTAAGCATTGAAAGCCTCGGTACAAACCGGCATCCGGACGGCCTTTACTATGAAACAAGCGCCATCCTCTTAACTTTGATCATTTTAGGAAAGCTGTTTGAAGCGAAAGCGAAAGGGCGTTCATCCGAAGCGATCAAAAAGCTGATGGGGCTGCAGGCAAAGACAGCGACCGTCGTCAGGAACGGCGAAGAGATGACCGTGCCGATTGAAAACGTTTTGGCAGGCGACATCATGTATGTGAAGCCCGGTGAAAAAGTACCGGCAGACGGGGAGATTGTCGAAGGTCGTTCAGCGCTGGATGAATCGATGATCACCGGTGAAAGCATCCCTGTTGACAAAACGGTTGGAGATCCGGTTATCGGCGCTACAATCAATAAAAATGGATTTTTAAAAGTCAGAGCAGAAAAAGTAGGCAAAGATACTGCGCTGGCGCAGATTATAAAAGTTGTGGAAGAGGCGCAAGGTTCAAAGGCGCCGATTCAACGGCTCGCAGACCGGATTTCCGGGGTTTTTGTGCCGATTGTCGTGGCGATCGCGGCCATCACATTTTTCATCTGGTATTTGGCGGTCAGCCCCGGCGAATTCGGCACGGCGCTGGAGAAGCTGATTGCGGTGCTTGTGATCGCATGTCCGTGTGCGCTCGGCTTGGCAACGCCGACATCGATCATGGCCGGATCTGGCCGCGCGGCTGAATTCGGAATCTTATTCAAAGGCGGCGAACATTTGGAGACGGCTCACCGCTTGGAGACGATCGTGCTTGACAAGACGGGGACGGTCACAAATGGGAAGCCTCAGCTGACAGATGTGCGCCCTGAACCATGGATCGATGAAACATCGTTTCTCAAGCTTATCGGTGCTGCAGAAAAAAGCTCTGAACACCCGCTTGCTGAAGCCATTGTCGAAGGCATCAAAGAGAAAGGGATAGAACCCGCCTCAGCAGACAGCTTTGAAGCGATACCCGGCTATGGTATCGAAGCCGCAGTCAATGAAAAGCGGATTTTGATCGGTACAAGACGTCTGATGGAAAACCGTGATATTGACATTCAAGATGCGAACGGCGAAATGGAAGAGCTCGAAACACAAGGAAAGACGGCGATGCTTGCCGCCGTCGACGGTCGGTTTGCCGGGCTGATCGCCGTCGCCGATACGATTAAAGACACGTCGAAGGCAGCGGTGAAAAGGCTGCATGATATGGGGCTGGAAGTCGTCATGATCACCGGGGACAATCGGCGGACGGCAGAAGCGATTGCTGCTGAAGCCGGCATTCACCACGTCATCGCCGAAGTTCTGCCGGAAGGAAAAGCGGATGAGGTGAAGAAAATCCAGGCAAAAGGCAAAAAAGTCGCGATGGTCGGCGACGGCATCAACGATGCGCCGGCATTGGCGGCGGCCGATACAGGTATGGCGATCGGAACAGGGACTGACGTCGCCATGGAAGCCGCCGACGTCACCTTGATCCGCGGCGATTTAAACAGCATCGCCGATGCGATCCTCATGAGCAGATTGACCATCAAAAACATTAAACAAAATCTTTTCTGGGCGTTTGCCTACAACAGCATCGGCATTCCGTTCGCGGCTGTCGGGCTTTTGGCTCCGTGGATCGCAGGTGCCGCGATGGCGTTCAGTTCGGTCTCAGTCGTTCTGAATGCACTCAGGCTGCAAAAGGTGAAGCTTGATTGGAGGAATCCGTCTTGAAGGATAAGACAGTGCTCGTTTGGACGGTTTCAGCGGTTGTTTATGTAGGAATTGTCATGCTTGTATACAGCATATTGGCCGGTCGGGAACCGATACCCGATGAAAAGCCCCATGACGGTCATGCTTTAGAAGAGCATGTCAAATGAATTGCTGAGAAAGCCGGATGTTAAAGAACATCCGGCTTTTTGTATTAGTATCTGTCATTGCTCATGCACATCAAAATCTTTTCTTGGACGATTTTTTTCATGGCTTCTTTGGCGGGGGCCATATATTTTCTTGGATCGCTTGCATCGGCGTGTTCATGCAAATATCGGCGCAGTTTATCTGAAAAAGGAATTTTTAATTCAGTCGCGATATTTACTTTTGCACAGCCTAGCTTGATGCACTTTCTAACATCTTGCTCTGAAATTCCTGAGGCGCCGTGCAGGACGAGCGGGACTGAAACCCGTTTTTGAATCGCGGCCAGCCTCTCAAAATCGATATTGGGCTCTTTTGAGTAAAGACCGTGGGCTGTACCGATTGCCACCGCCAGCGAATCGATTCCGGTTTTCTCGACGAACTCTTTTGCTGCATCCGGATCGGTATAATAAGCGTCGGCTTCATCCACGATCAAATCGTCTTCCTGTCCGCCGAGCCTTCCAAGCTCGGCTTCTACAGTGGCATCTTTTTGCCGGGCATATTGAACGACACTCGCCGTAATTGCGGTATTCTCGGCAAATGGATGGTGCGAAGCATCAATCATGACAGATTTCGTCCCCAATGATAAAGACTCGCGAATATCATCAATTTCTTCATGATGATCTAGATGGAGGGCGACCGGGATCGAGCAGCGCGCCGCGGCCGTTTCTGCAATGGCTTGAATATAGTCGCGCCCTGCATAGCTGAAGGTTCCTGGAGTAGCCGCAAGAATCACGGGGGACCTTAAGGCTTCAGCCGCTTCTGTCACGGCCTGCACGGTTTCAAGGTTATGAATGTTAAAGGCCGGCACCGCATAGCCGTTTGCCTGTGCGTCCAGCAGCATTTTTTTCGTATTTGTCAGCATATCGATTCCTTCTTTCTGATCAAAGTTAAGATAAATAGCTTGAGAAGGTGCTCAGAATGTCGTCAGGACTCGAGGCTTCAAGCAGCTGCTGCCTCGCATCTTCGTGAACAAGCATGCGAGACACCGATGATAATAGATTGAGATGTGTGCTGCCTGCCTCGGCATCGGGTATCAATAATGCAATGATGAACGTGACAGGCGTCTGATCAAGCGCGTTCCATTCGATTCCTGCCTTGTTTTGAATGATGATGACAGTTGCTTCTGTGATGTCCTTCAGTTTTGCATGGGGAATGGCGAAGCCGTCGATAAAGCCGGTCGTGCTTTCAGCCTCTCTTTGCGCCAATCCGTCAATGACCGCTTGTTTTGTTTTGGCTGCTCCTGATTCATATGCGATCTGAGCCAGCCGGTCAAAAGCTTCCGCTTGGGAAGATAGCGTTTCTTGTAGATAGATGTGCTCTTTTTTGATTAAAGCTGCTGTTTTCATGTTTGATCAGCCTTTCTCTTTTTCATATGTCCGTTTTTGGTAAAAGCCGTATAAGAAGGCACCGATAAGCGATCCGATGATAATCGACAGCACCCATTGAAAGGCTCCTGTTACAACGGGAAGTACAAGGAATCCGCCGTGCGGGGCAGGTACTTGAACTGCGAATGAATATGTTAATATTGCCGAAACCGAAGAGCCGATCATCAAAATCGGAATGACAGGGATTGGTTTCTTTGCGGCGAACGGGATAGCGCCTTCAGTAATATGAGTGGCGCCGAGAATAAAATTGACAAGTCCTGCATTTCGGTCCTGCTGGCTGAAATATTTGCGGAAAAGCAATGTGGCAAACGCAATAACGAGCGGCGGTGTGATGCACGCGGCGGAGACGCCTGCCATGAAATATTGGTTCCCTTCAGCGAGAAGAGCAGTACCGGTGACATAAGCGGCTTTATTGACCGGGCCGCCCATGTCAAATGCGCTCATACAGCCGATGATCAAGCCGAGAATGATTGGGTTCGCCCCTTGAAAGTCGGCTAAAAAGCCCTTCATCCCCTCATTAATGGCCGTCATCGGTTCGACGAGGAAAAACATGACCGCACCGATCAGAAAAATGCCGATAACCGGATAAAGAAAAATTGCTTTTAGTCCTTCAAGTGACTGAGGCATTTTTTTAAGTGCATGCGAGAGGCCGTAAATGATCAGTCCCGCCAAAAAACCGGATACGATGCCGCCCAGAAAACCCGCTCCGCCCGTGCTGGCGATCATGCCGCCGATAAAACCGACAATCAGGCCGGGGCGTTTTGCCATTGAATCGGCGATATAGGCGGATAAAATCGGAACCATCAGCTGGAATCCGAATGCGCCCGTTTTATTCAGCAATTCGGCAAAAGCGTTGTAGCTTGGATGTTCAGGATCCGCTGAATGGATGCCGAATAAAAAGGAAAGTGCAATCAAAACCCCTCCGCCGACGACAAATGGGAGCATGTGGGAAACCCCGTTCATCAAATGTTTATATATTTTACGGCCGATGGAAGCGGATTCGCCTGTTTTTGGTTCATCCTCTGTTTTTGCCGCAGTTTGTCCGCGGTAAATCGGCGCTTCGCCGTTCATCAGCGTCCGAATTAAAGATTCCGCATCCCGGATGCCCCGCGCAACCGGGACGTCAAGGACACGTTTGCCTGCAAAACGCTCTGCGCCTACATCTTTGTCTGCCGCGACAATGACCCCGTCGGCTTGTTTAATGTCCTCTGGCGATAGTTCGTTTTGAACGCCGATTTGCCCGTGTGTTTCGACTTTGATTTCCACACCCAGTTTGGCGGCAGCCTGTTTTAAGGCCTCTTCAGCCATAAATGTATGGGCAATCCCTGTTGGACAGCCGGTTGCCGCGATGATTTTGAACTTTTTCATAAGAAAACCCCCTTTATAAATGAGTGATTTGAATTTGTGAAGCTGTTTGATCGAGTTTGGACACATCACCGAGTCCTTTCGAGAATGCCGTCAAGGAACCGGCGGCAGAGGCGTGCCTGAGTGCTTCAGGAACGGAACAGCCGAGCTCCTGTTTTCCGACGAATACGGCAAGCATGGCATCGCCGGCACATGCTGTATTGACAACTTTGCCTTTAGCGGCGGTCGCTTTTAATGTTCTTTGGCGGTCCAAATAAAGGGCTCCGTCTTTGCCGCGGGAGATGAGAACCCTTTCAGCGCCGCGGTCGAGAAGTTCCTTTCCGCAATGGATGATTTCTTCTTCGGACAGCGCTTTCTTCCGGCTGAAAAATGCGGCAAGCTCCTGTTCATTCGGCTTAATCAGGTAAGGATGGTATGAAAGACAATCTAATAGGACGGGAGAACTGATATCCAAGATCAATTTCAGTTTGTTTTCGGCGGCAATCTCGGAAAGCGAAAGGTACATGTCATCAGGGACTCCTCTCGGAAGACTGCCTGAAATAAATAAGAAGCGGCCCGGCGGGATTTGACGGATTTTGTTGATCAGCTCCTGTTTTCGGGCTTCAGATATGAGCGGTCCTTTGTTTACAATCTTGAATTCCCGGGTTGAATTGATAAAAATATTGATCCGTGAGATGCCTTCCACTTCGACAAAGTCTGTGACGATTTTTTCATTCAGCAGTTCATTTTCAATAAAACGCCCGGTGAATCCGCCTGTAAAGCCAAGCGCGGTATTGTCAAGACCAAGGCGCTTGAGCATAAATGAAATATTGACGCCTTTTCCGTTTGGCTGATAATCTTCATCTTTAGTACGGTTGACAACATCGGGAAGCAGCTCGTCGGTTTCAACGAATAAGTCGACTGCGGTGTTCATCGTGCATGTATAGATCATGCTGTATCCCCCCTTTATATGTGGCTTCACAGACATTATGTCACAGATGAAAGGGGGGATGTTTACAGGTTGTGTAAAGGTTTTCAGCTATGAGCGGTGCGGATGACATATGAGTCCAGCATGATGCGGGAGAGGACTTGCAGAGGGAGGCGAGAGCGGACTTCATAATCGGGAAAAAATGATTGTTCCCCTTTAAACCCGACCAGTACGATCTCTGATAATTTCGCAAGACGCGAATCGATCCTTGTCGTTAATGTAATGGTGGAAATGGCTTGCAATTTGAAATTTTGAGCGGCTTCAACAAGCTCTTCTGTCTCGCCGTTCAAGGAAACAAAAAGGCCGAGGTCTTTTTTGGCCAGTGTTTTTGACTTTCCTCTGATAATATTCGGGTCGCTGTGCATCTCGCAGTTTTTGCCGAGCAGCTGAAGCTTGATCGTCATCTCGGTTCCAATCATTTCAGACAATCCTCTTGCGAAGATGTAAACTTTTTCGGCATTGCTGATTTTTTGAATGGCATCTTCGATCAACCCGATATCAAGCATCTTAATCGTATCCAGAACTTCTCTTTCATTCTTTAGCACGGCCTGTTTAATTTGGCTGTCGATATCATCCATCAGCGGAGCGTGTCCGAGGTGGTGTTTTTCTTTTAATGCATACTTAAAAGAAGTGTAGCCGTCATATCCGAGTTTTTTCATTAACCTGACAATCGTGGCTGTTGAAACATTTGCATCCTCGCTTAATTTTACAATCGATAAAGTGGCGATGACGTCTAAGTGCTGATAAATGTACTCGAGCAAATGCCGTTCTGAATCGCTGAGAGATTGATATGTGTCAGAAGTCATTTGAAACACGCTGTCTTTCATGATAAAACCCCCTTTTATAGTCATATTGTATCAGTTTAGAAAGGGGGAAGGAGAAAAAATAAACATTTCCTACATAAGAATATCCGGCTCGAGGGCCGGATGTTTCAAGTTAAGAAGCCATTTTTCTGCACGCTTCCGCGCATGCAAAGCAGCTTTCAGCGCAAAATTGGCAGTGGTCATGCTTGTGCTGGCTGCATTCATTGCCGCAAGCTTCGCAAACCTTTGCGCAAAGCTGGCAAATATCTTCGGCATACGGGCTGTTGCGCGTCATGGCTTGAATTGCGTAACCGCACATCTCCGCGCATTCCCGGTCAAGACGGATGCATTCGGCCATCATCCCAGCCTCTTCTTCCATCAGACATTTGTCAAAGCAGTGGTTGCAGGCTTCAAGACATTCTCGGCAGGCTTTGATGCATTCCTCATATCCAGATTTCACGAAACACACTCCTTTTTCCTCGTTTTCCCTTCGTTGTACCCTGCTTTAAAATCGGAAAAACATAAGAAAAAAACTGCTGTACATCCTGTACAGCAGTTCATTGGTTATTCGGCGAGGCCTTGATGGATCCGGTCAAGGTTTTCTTTCATCATCTTATAATAGGAATCTCCCGCTTCACCGGGCTTTCCGATCGAATCGGTGAAGACTTTTGCTTTAATCGGCACGCCCGTTTCGGCTGAAAGGCTTTCCATGCTCCGCGGGTCAACGCTTGTCTCCACGAATAAGGCCGGGACGTCCTTTTTCTTCACTGTGTCGACGATTTTTTTCATCTGACCGGGAGTTCCTTCATTTTCGGTGTTGATTTCCCAAATATACTGCGCGTCGACGCCGTAGGCCGAAGCGAAATATTTAAAAGCCCCTTCGCTTGTCACAAGGACGCGGCGCTCTTTCGGTATATCTTTAAAGCGGTTCACCGCTTCATCATGAAGCTTTTGCAGCTTGCCGATATAGGCTTCCGCGTTTTTCTCGTAGTCTTCTTTATGGTCGGGATCGTTTTTGATCAGCGCGTCTCTTGCGTTCTTTGCATATTGAATCCCGTTTTCAATGTCGAGCCATGCATGGGGATCTTCTTCCGTTTCTTTTCCCTTAGCGGTGAGATGCTTTGGCTTGACCCCTTTGCTCAGCTTGTAGACAGGGGCGTCATCACCGTCTTTTTCAGCTGTTTCCAGCAGCTTGTTAAACCAGCCGTTCCCTGTCTCCAAATTCAATCCGTTGTAAAAGACGACATCGGCGTCCGTCGTTTTTTGCACGTCTTTAGGAAGCGGATCGTATTCATGCGGGTCTGTTCCGACAGGTACAATGCTGTATAAATCGATGTGATCCCCTCCGACTTGTTTGACGATGTCATAAAGAATGGAGTAGGTGGTGACGACCTTCAGCTTTCCGTTTTCTTCGCTGCTGCTTTTCGAGGAGCAGCCGGCGGCGAGAATCAGAATCAATGCCGCCGCAATTGCTAATGTTTGCTTCCATTTCATGTTTTGTTTTCCCCCTTTATTTTGCGGTTATTGTTGAAGCGCTGCCCGTTTTCTTCTTGATTTCACAGCTCTCCAAAGCACGCCTTGTTTCGGTGAAAACGTAAAGGAAAGTCCGAACAAAATCGTAGCCACGAGCACGATTGCCGCTCCTGAGGAGAGGTTGTACGTATAGCTTAATCCAAGGCCGATGACCGCTGACAAAGCGCCGAGGAAAGCGGACAAATAGATCATCACCCACAGCCGGTCCGTCAATAGATAAGCGGTTGCGGCAGGCGTGATCAGCATCGCGACGACGAGGATGATGCCGACGGTCTGAAGCGATGCGACCGTGACCATTGTTAAAAGCGTCATTAAAAAGTAGTGGATCAGCCGGTTCGGCAAGCCGTAGACAGCCGCCATCGTCGGGTCGAAAGAGGTGATGAGCAGCTCTTTGTAAAATAAAAAGACAGCGGTAAGAATAATGACTCCGATGACGAGCGTGATCCACATGTCTGATGAACGAACGGCCAGCACATTTCCGAATAAGATATGGTACAGATCGCTTGAGCTTTTGACAAGCGTGATCAATATGATTCCGACGGCGAAAAAGGCCGTAAATACGATGCCGATGGCCGAATCGTTTTTAATCCGGCTGTTTTGGCTGACATAGCCGATTCCGAGAGCCGTCAGGATGCCCGTAAAGACGGCGCCGAAGAAAAAATTGACGCCGAGCATATAAGAGATGGCGACGCCGGGAAGAACCGCGTGTGAAATCGCATCTCCCATCAGCGCCATTCCCCTGAGAATGATAAAGCAGCCGATGACGCCGCAAATGATGCCCACCATAATCGAGGTGAACAGCGATTTTTGCAGAAACGAATATTCCATCAAACCATGGATAAACTCCATCAGATCGCACCTCTTTTCGATTGCAGGAACGGAAGCTGAGATTCGTAGGCTTTCATCATCACGTCGGGATTGAGGATGTCGGAGACAGGGCCTTTTTGAATCAGCTCTTTGTTCAGCAAAATTAATTCATTGAAGTAGCTGTCCGCTTTGCTCAAATCGTGATGGACGACAAGAACGGTCTTTCCTTCATCACGAAGTTCTTTTAAGATGCTGACGATCATTTCTTCACTTGTCACATCAATACCGACGAACGGTTCGTCAAGACAGAACAGCTCTGCTTTTTGGGCGAGCGCCCTGGCGAGAAAAACGCGCTGCTGCTGTCCGCCTGACAGTTCGCCGATCTGACGCTTGGCATATGCAGCCATCCCGACTTTCTCAAGACAGTGATACGCCCAGTCTTTATCGCGTTTTTTCGGACGTCTGAAAAGGCCGAGTTCAGGATACGTGCCGAGGATGACGGTGTCGAGGACATTGATCGGGAACGTCCAATCCATATCATTTCGCTGCGGAACATAGGCGATTTGCTTGCGTACATCTTTGAGCGGTTTTCCCAGCAGACGGACGTCGCCTTTATCTTTTGGAATCAATTGGAGCATGGATTTTAACAGCGTTGATTTTCCTGCGCCGTTCGGTCCGATAATGCCCGCCATCATTCCTTGATCGAGTGAGAAATTAATATTGCGGAGCGCTTCTGCGCCGTGATAAGAAACATATAAATCTTTTACGGTAATTGCGGGTTTCATAGCGTTCATTAACCCCTTTCTATGTCTATATGAAAGTTAACCTGCATACAATATTTTTGTTTCGGCAATTTTTTATTGCCTAAAGACATTTTTTTTACCTAATGCAACTTTTGATTGAATTCTAATATATCATTCCTAAATTGTAAAGCGCTAAAATTGCTGAAAAACGGTAAAAGCCATGCAGATCAAGCTGCATGGCTTTAAAAAATTTCTTGTTTGCCGGTTTATCTTTCAAATTGAAACGAATCGATTGCAACTTTCCCTTTGAAGACAAAAAAGACGCGGTGGGTGCCTGTCGATTTTCGGACGGAAGCTTTTACCGTTTTCCAGTTTTGCAATCCGGATGTGTCAGGCACTTTTAACGAACCGATTTGCTTTCCTTTTTGAGGATGGTCGAGGAAGATGCCGATTTCGCCGGCGCCGCTGCTTGCAACCTTTGCTTCTATCCTTTTTTCGCCTTTGAAGCGGACATCATGGTAGGCGATCCACGCGTTTGTTGTACTGCTTTTTACCGCATCGCCGCCGTATTTGGATTCTTCGGTGATGAGCACGCCTTTGTAGTCGTCGTAGTCTTCAGCGTTTGTCTTTCGGCGCAAGTTCCGTTCCCGAATTGTTTCGCCTTGGACGAAGATCCGCTTTGTCTTGCGGATGTCCGCCGCCGAGCTGCCGACGGATATTCTGTAAGGGCCTCTTTCAACGGCAAATGTTTCTCTCGTCACATCCCAAAAGGCAAGGTCTGTCTGTTTCAGCTTGAATGTCACGGTTTTCGTTTCTTTCGGTGCCAGTTCAACCCGCTGAAAATCTTTCAGGTCCAGGTTCGGCTGTTTAACCCGTGTTTTAAACAGGGGAGAGGTATAGAGCTGAACGACTTCATCTCCTTTTCTTCCGCCTGTATTGGTGACGTTGACGCGAATCGTGACAGATCCGTCTTTTTTGATGCTGTCAGAGGAAAGGCTTAAATCGCTGTAGCGAAACGCTGTATAGGATAACCCGTGGCCGAACGGAAACAGCGGCTTGCCTACGAAATATTTATAGGTTCTTTTCCCTTTGATGATATCGTAATTCATCATATCCGGCAGTTCTTTGACTGAGGTGTGCCAAGTTTGCGTCAGCCGTCCGCCCGGATTTACATCTCCATAGAGAATGTCCGCCAATGCGCTTCCCGCCTCCTGGCCTCCGTGAGCGGAATATATGATCGCAGGAATGTGCGCTTTTGCCCAGTTGAGAGCAAACGGATAGCTGCTCGTTACGACAAGCACCGTATTGGTATTGGCTTTAGAAACAGCTTTCAGCAGATTTTCCTGGGCCGGAGGGAGTGTAATATCTTTCCGGTCTTCGGTTTCCCGGCCGTTGATGTAAGGATTGTTGCCGACAAACACGATGGCTTTGTCCGCGGATTTTGCCAGCTGAACCGCTTCATCCGTACCGCTCTTGATGATCGTCTTTGAAAACTTTTCCGCTGCTGTTGCCGGCTTTTCGGCGGCGGCTGTTAATGTGCCGTCTTTACCGGCGGTGAGATATTTGCCGTTTGCCGTATTTTTGATGGCAAATGTCCCGTCAGACTGCTGTTCGAACTGAAATGTTTCTTTAACGGTCCGGCCGTTCGGCTGTTTCTGATCAGCGATCAGCCGGCCGTCATCCTGAAGCGAGACATAGAGGCCGTTCGCTTGGGCGCGGAGGGTGAAGATGCTTTCTCCCCAATCCGCCGCATCGAATGCCGCGCTTTTCTCAAGCTTATCAGCCGCTGCTGTGAGCGGTTGTTTGCCGTCCCGGCCTGCAGTTACAAACTTTCCGGTCAGCGCGGATTTGAAGCCGCTTTGTTCCAGACCTTCAGCAAAGGAGACGCGGTCTTTGCCGATTTTGTCCGCGATTTCGTCAAGCGGGGTTTTCCGATACGGCATCGTTCCGCTGTACCAATCTTCGTAAAGCGCATTTCCGAACGGGCCGATGACTGCAATGCTTTCATTCTTCCGGGCATTGAAAGGAAGCAGATCCTGGTCGTTTTTCAGTAAAACAATGGCTTTTTCAGCCGCTTTTTTCGCCAGCAGCTGATGCTTTGGACTGTTGATGACGTCATCTGTCAGGCGGCTGTACGGATTGAGTTCGTCCGGATCAAATTCGCCCGTGCGAAAACGGATGCTGAACGTATTGGCCAAGGCTTGATCGAGGTCTTTTTCAGAAATAAGGCCTTGCTTTAAGGCACCGGTTAAGGCGTTTCTCGTCAGCTCGGGATTTTCCCCCTGATCCGTAAAGTTGTCAATGCCGGCTTTTACGGCGTGGGCATGGGCTTTTTCGTGGCTGTCATAATACTTGTGGTCATTGACGATTCCGGAAGGATCAAAGGCATCGCTGACGATGAAGAAATCGTCTCCGGCCCATCTACGTTTGACTGTACTGTCGAGCAGCGGGCTCAAAATGGCCGGTTTATCGTTGACAGAATTGTAGGCCGGCATCAGTCCATACGCGGCTTTTTTGGAAATTGCTGTTTCGAAGGGCTTCAAATAATACTCGTGCATGTTCCTGGGATCGATGCTTGAGGAGCTGAATCCCCGGTCTGTTTCGTTGTTATAGGCAAGAAAATGCTTTAAGGTTGGAACTGTTTTCAAATAGAAGGGATGATCGCCCCTTAACCCGGAGGCATAGGCGGTTGCTATTTCCCCGGTTAAAAAGGGGTCTTCGGAATAGCCTTCTTCATTTCTTCCCCACCTTGGATCACGCAGCAGATCGACGACCGGCGCCCAGACGTTGACTCCGTTTGCCGCGGGATCAAGGTGGTGGAAGCCGCGGACTTCATCACCGACCGCCGAGCCGATTTGTTTGATTAAATAGCGGTCCCATGTGTGCGCGAGCCCGAAAGCCTGCGGGAAAACGGTTGCTTCCCCGAGCCAGGCGACGCCGTGAAGCGCTTCTGTGCCCGTTTTAAAAGCGGGAATGCCCAGCCGGGGAACGGCGGGCTGATATTGATGCATCAGTGACACTTTTTCCTCAAGGGTCAGCCGTGAAAGCAAGTCGCTGACTCTTTTTTGTACAGGGAGACTGGGATCTTGAAAGGGATACTCATATTCATCAGCCTGGCTTTTAGCGGCTGCGGGCTGCGGCGGATCGAAACCGGCGGCGGAAAGGATCGTGCACATTGCGCCCAATATGATGATGCGGACCGTTTTCAGCATCCTGATCACTCCTTTTTAGAAATAAATGAAGACATCCCGTTCTTTTTCTTTTGGCTGAACCGCTGTTCCCTCCTGAAGCGCTTCCGCAGCTCCGTTAATAACAGAGGTGACAGAAAGACCGCGGAGGAGCAGCTTCCAGTTCTTTTGGACGCCCGTTGTTTTCACGGCAATCGTATTTTGATGCCGTGAAGCTCTGAGTGTCATTGCTTCGCCCTTTTCATTGTAAATCGTCTGTTCGGCTGTACAGCCGTCTTTTAAATGATAGAGGCAGAACGTCACATCGTCGAGATAATCATAATCAGGTCGCCCGGATTCCTGCCCCAGCGGCAGCAGTGTGTTTTCCCTGACGAACAGGGGAAGCCTCATATAGCCGTACCGTTCTTCTTTCCATTCTCCGCCTTCCGTCTCTTTTCCCGTCAAAAGGTGTGTCCACGTGCCTTTTGGCAAATAATAACGGACAGCGCCGTCTTCCTGAAAAACGGGAGCGACGAGCAGCCTTCCGCCGAGCATGTACTGTCTGTCAAGCCAGTGGCAGGTGTTGTCTCCGGGAAATTCGAGGAGCATCGCCCGCATCATCGGAATGCCTTCAGCGTGCGCTTCATGTGCAGCGGCGTACAAATAAGGCATCAGCCTGTGCTTCAGTTTGACAAAATACCGCATGACATCGGCCGCTTCTTCGTCAAACAGCCACGGAACGCGGTATGACTCGCTCCCGTGCAGGCGGCTGTGCGTCGACAAGAGGCCGAATGCGGTCCAGCGCTTATACAAATCGGCTGTTGCCGTGCTTTCAAATCCGCCGATATCATGGCTCCAGAAGCCGAAGCCTGAAAGAGAAAGCGACAGGCCGCCGCGCAGGCTTTCAGCCATTGAATCATAGCTGGCAAAACAATCCCCGCCCCAGTGTACGGGAAATTGCTGGCCGCCGGCCGTCGCAGACCTTGCAAACACGACCGCTTCCCGTTCGCCGCGCTTTTGCCTCAACAAGTCAAATACGGTCTTGTTGTATAAATAAGAATAATAATTGTGCATTCTTTCGGGATCTGATCCGTCAAAGTAAACAGCGTCACTCGGAATCCGTTCTCCGAAATCGGTCTTAAAGCAGTCGACCCCCATGTCGAGCAGGCTTTCAAGCTTTGAACAATACCAGTCACGCGCTTTTTCATTTGTGAAGTCGACGATGGCCATTCCGGCCTGCCACCGGTCCCACTGCCATACATCCCCCCGGCTGTTTTTCAAGAAGTAGCCGTTTTCCTTTCCTTCCTGAAAAAGCTTTGATTTTTGCGCGATGTAAGGGTTGATCCAGACGCATATTTTCAGGCCCTTTTCTTTCAGGCGGCTGAGCATGGCTTCAGGCTGCTTAAAATATCGTTCATCCCATTCGAAATTGCACCATTCAAATTCTTTCATCCAGAAGCAGTCAAAATGAAACACGCTGAGCGGGATGCCGCGTTCGGTCATCCCGTCGATGAAGCGGGTCACGGTCTCCTCGGAATAGTCGGTTGTGAACGATGTTGACAACCAGAGGCCGAAAGACCAGGCCGGGGGAAGCGCCGGTTTTCCCGTTAACGCGGCATAGCGTTTCAAAACATCCTTTGGTTCGGCGCCGCTGATGACAAAATAGTCGAGCGATTCTCCTTCGACCGAAAACTGCGCTTTGGATACGACTTCAGAACCGATTTCATACGAGACGAGCTCGGGATGATTGACAAAAACACCGTACCCTTTGTTTGACAAATAGAACGGCACATTTTTATATGCCTGCTCTGTGCTTGTTCCGCCGTCCTGATTCCAGATGTCGACGGTTTGGCCGTTTTTCACGAATGCCGTAAAACGCTCGCCAAGGCCGTAGAGCAATTCGCCGACGCCGATGTTGAGCTGTTCCCTCATAAAGGTGCGCCCGTCATCGCTTGTGATATAGGCGAGGCTGTTCGATTCGCTTGCGGTCAGGCTCTGTCCATCACGTGAAAATTGGTAGCCCCAACCGTTTTTGCTCACTTCGACGCACAGGCTGCCGCTTTGGAAGGTCAACGCATCATCGTGTTCGGTGATGACCGGTTCAACATCTGCCGTATGCAGTTGAAAGTCGGGTTTCCGAGGCGTTTCCCCTTGAAAATGGAACACTTGCACACGGATCATGTCTTCAAGGGGACTCGAAAATCTGACGGTGAGCATGCGGGTGTCGAGCGTGTCCCCGCGCTTTTGAACCGCTTTGACAGGCCCGTACACGGTCAATGATTGCTGATCAATCATTCGGTCGTAGGCTTCTTTCGGCGTGTTGATGTGATATCCTTCGCGCGTCAGCCAGTAGCCGTCTGAAAATTTCATGATCGAAAACACCCTTTCTTTTTACTTGATAGATCCATTGATAAGTCCTTTAACAAGCTGCTTTTGAAGCAGCATAAAAATGATGATGACAGGCAGAACCGATAAAACGGCAAATGCCATCAGATCATTCCACTGGATTCCGTATTGGCTGATCACATTGTAAATGCCGGCCGTCAGCGGCCACAGCTCCTGATTTCGGTTGAATGTCATGCTGTAAATCAAATCTCCCCATGTGAAAAAGAAAGAAACCGCTCCGCTGACGGCAATCCCGGGTACGCTGATAGGCAAAATGATGCGGATGAACGCGGTAAAACGGCTGCAGCCGTCGATTTTGGCCGCATCCTCAAGGTCCTTGGGAATCCCAAGAAAAAAGGTTCTGAGCATTAAAACAGAAAAAGGAACGCCGAGCGTTGCCCCCGTCAAAATCGGTCCGATATACGTATTTAATATGTTCAGTTGATTAAAGGCGATAAACAGCGGAGTCAAAACAACGGTGGCAGGCAGCATTTGCGTGATGAGAAACAGTAAAATGAACATTTTTTTGCCCTTGATCCGAAAGCGCGCCAAGCCGTAGGCGGAAGGAACGGCCAATATGAGAACGATGACGGCAGCCGCCCCGGAAATCAGGAGGCTGTTCAAAAAGTATCCGGCGACGCCAGAAGTGAACACAGCTTCAAAGCCGGCCGTGCGGAATGTCTCGGGCCACAATAAAGGCGGTGTTTTAAACAATTCGGCATCGCTTTTGAAAGCCGTAGCAATCATCCAGTAAACGGGGAATAAAAAGCCGGCTGTAACGAGGACGCCAATAATGTTAAAGAGCCATTCCTTTTGGTTCGTTTTCACGACATCACCTCATCTTTTTTGATCAGCCGCAAATAGACGAGACTGACCAAAAGAAGAATAAGAAACAGGACATTGGCGCTTGCCGCGCCCATGCTGAATTGAAATTCGTCAAAGGAGTAGCGGTAGCTGACGGTTGACAGGACTTCAGTTGCGTCCACGGGACCGCCTCCAGTCATCACAAACACAAGATCGAACACTTTGAACGTATAAATGAAGCCGAGCATCATGACGACAGTGATCACCGGCCGCAATAAAGGCAGTGTCAGATGGATGAATTTCTGAAAAGCATTGGCGCCGTCAAGGCTTGCGCTTTCATAGACGTCTTCCGGAAGGGAGCTGAGTCCAGCGGATATGAGCAGCATATTAAAAGGAATGCCGACCCAGATGTTGGCGATGATAACGGACCAGATGGCCATATTCGGGTCTGACAGCCAGGGGATCGGGGTGTCGATCATTCCCCATGATAGGAGCAGCTGATTGAACACTCCTTCGTTTGAAGCCATCATAAACTTGAATAAAAGCGCCGTAACCGTCAGCGGGATGAGCCAGCTCACCATCATCAATCCCCTGAGAAACGGGGCAAGCCTGAACTTCATGCTGAAAAACAAAGCGAGCAAAAAGCCGATTGCAAACTGAAATACAACGCTTCCGGCCGTGTAAAGCAGCGTGTTTTTTAAAGATGCCCAAAATATTTTATCCTGGGCAAGCCGCTGATAATTTTCGATTCCGATAAAGCTGATATCGTGTGAGGCTATATTTGCAAGCGATACGTTTTGAAAGCTGAGAATCATGTTGTAGATGAGAGGATAACCGATAAGAGCAAGCATAAAAAGAACTGCCGGAAACAAATAAAAGTACCCTTCCCATTTACGGACAATGGCTCTGATCATGACAAAACTCCTTCGTGCGCTTAAAGCTAGTTTAAGGCGCTGATTTTTTGCGCGGCCTCATCCAGCGCTTCTTTCGGCGTTTTGCTTTCGCTCAATGCTTCCTGCAGGGCAGTCTGCAAAGCTTCCGAAATCTTCGGCCAGTCTTTCGAAGGGCCGCGGGCTGATGCGATCTCTATGATTGGAATGAAGGCTTTTAAATTATCATCTGTTTTCCAATGGCTCGATGATTCGAGCAAATCTTTGCGCGGCGGAAACACGCCTGTTTCTGCTGTCAGCGTTTCGAGCCGCTCCGGATCGATCAGCCAACTGATAAAATCCCAGGCGCCGGCGGTGTTTTTTCCTTTAACGACGGCAATATTTTCGCCGCCGAGGGCAGAAGCGAATGTTTGATCTTTCGGGATATAGGTAATCCCGTAATTTAAGTCTTCGGCTTCTTCCAGCCGTTCAATATTCCAGGAGCCGTTGATCATCATGGCGAGCTGACCTGCTGCAAACTGTCTGGCCAGATCATCCTGGGTGGCGTTTAACACTTCCTTGCTCATTGCGCCTTTCTTGATCAGATCTGTTAAAAACTGAAGAGAAGAGGCTGCTTCTTTTGAATTCAGCTGTTTTAGATCTGCTCCGGAAGACAAAAGAAACGGATAAAATTGAAAAGCGCTTTCCTCTGATTTTACGGCTGACAGGGCAAATCTTTTCGTTTGGCCTTTGCTCGTTTTTTCCGCCGCTTTTTTCAGATCGCTCCACGTTTCAGGCGGTTTGGAGATCCCTGCATTCTTCAAGAGGTCTTTGTTGTAAAACAAGGCAAGCGCATTGCTTGCGAAAGGGATGCCGTAGTACTTCTCTTCATATCCGGCTGATGATAGAGGCCCCTCATAAAACTGGTCAGCCTGCCCCCATTGTTCGATTTTCTCCGTCAAATCTTCGAGCACGCCCATAGCGGCGAATGAAGCATTGTCGACATTGTCAAGGAATACGGCGTCAGGCATGGCATTGCCGGCTGTACCGACAGACAGCTGCTTTTTCACTTCATTAAAAGGAATGTACTCCGTTACGACCTTGTACCGGTCCTGGGACCGATTGTACTGTTCGACAAGCTCATGATAAAGATCCTGCTGCTTGCCGGTAAAGTAATCCCAGACTTTTATTTCTTCCGTATGCTTTGTGCCGGTGCTGCTTTTGCAGCCTGCGGAAAAAGCAAGAAGAAAGGCGAGGCAGACGATCATCAGACACGATTTTTTCAAAAGCGCTCACTCCTTATGAAAAAAGCTTGTTAGTTTAATAGCTAAACTAAGTATATTTGGGCATTGCTTCCAATATGCCAGCAGAGTTTTCGCAGACGCGGATCAGGGTAAACACGGAAACAGCCGGTGCGTATGATAACAAAGATCGATTGACACATTTTTCGGATGAAGCATATAATAAGGGTAGATAATATATGCGTATATGCTCATATATAAAATAAAGCCCGGCGCTGAAAAAGAAAGGTGAGAGAGATGGAAAAGGTGAAACAGGAGTACACGCTAAACGGCCTTGACTGCAGCAATTGCGCACAAAAAATTGAGCATGAGATAGCCGGTATGAAGGGGATTGAAGCGTGTTCGGTCAATTTTGCAACAAGCACGCTGACTGTCCAAGTCGACCAAAACAGCGGCGAAGACATTTCTTTAATAATAAAGAAAAAAGTAACCGAGATCGAACCGCACGTCAACGCGACGCTGAAGGAAGGGACAAAACAGGCCCCACCAGAAAGCGACGGACGGTTTAAAAAAACGGTTGCAAGGCTTGCTGCAGGAACCGTTCTCGGTGCGGCGGGCTTTCTGCTTCCCGGCGGCACCGCAGCCGAGTGGCTTCTTTTTTTCCTAGCTTACCTCATCATCGGCGGCGATGTCGTATTAAGGGCCGTCAAAAACATCTTTCGCGGCCGGGTTTTTGATGAGCACTTTTTAATGACGATCGCCACTCTGGGGGCATTTATTATTCAGCAGTATCCCGAGGGTGTGGCGGTTATGCTGTTCTATCAAATAGGCGAGCTGTTCCAGGGAGCCGCGGTCACCCGCTCCCGGAAGTCGATCAGCGATTTGATGGACATCCGTCCCGACTATGCCAATCTTCAAACCGAAGGCGGAACGGTCAAAGTGTCTCCCGATGAGGTCAAAGCCGGCGATATCATCATCGTCAAGCCGGGAGAGAAAGTGCCGCTTGACGGCAAAGTGCGGGCAGGCAAATCGCTTGTCGATACGTCCGCATTAACCGGAGAATCCGTTCCGAGAGAAGCCGCTCCCGGAACAGAGGTGCTGAGCGGATTTGTCAACAAAAACGGCGTGCTTGAAGTGGAAGTGGACAAAGAATACAGTGAATCAACCGTTTCAAAGATTCTTGACCTCGTTCAGAATGCCAGCAGCAGAAAAGCGAAAACAGAGAATTTTATCACCAAATTCGCCAAGTATTACACGCCTTTCGTTGTGATAATCGCGCTTCTTCTCGCTTTTGTCCCGCCGCTGATTATTTCAGGCGCCCTGCTGTCAGATTGGGTGTACCGCGCCCTTGTCTTTTTGGTCATTTCTTGTCCGTGCGCGCTCGTCGTTTCCATTCCGCTCGGCTTTTTCGGCGGCATCGGAGCGGCGTCAAAAGCAGGTATACTCGTGAAAGGCGGCAATTATTTAGAAGCGCTGAATGATGTCAAATACGCCGTTTTTGACAAAACAGGCACTTTAACAAAAGGGGAATTTGCCGTTGTCAAGCTGTCGCCTGCAAGCCATGTCAAAGAAGATGAACTGCTTGAATATGCGGCGCTTGCCGAACATTTCTCCGGCCATCCGATCGCCGAGTCGATCCGTGAAGCATACGGGAAGGAAGTACAAGCGGACCGCATCAAAGATTACAGCGAGACGGCCGGCTTCGGCGTCAGAGCGGTTGTAGACGGAGCCGTCATTTTAGCCGGGAATGCCAAGCTTATGAAGAAAGCCGGCATACAGTATCAAAAGGAAAGTGAAATCGGAACTGTTGTTTATGTAGCCGCCGGCGATACGTTTATCGGCTCGATTGTCATCGCTGACGAAATCAAAGAGGATGCCAAGCGTGCGATCTCCGCTTTGAAAAAAGCGGGTATTAAAAAAACGGTGATGCTGACGGGCGACGCGAAAGACACCGGTGAGGCGGTCGGCGAACAGCTGTCCATTGATGAAGTGCATGCGGAGCTACTTCCGCAGCACAAGGTGGACCGTATTGAAACATTAGATAAGCAAAAACTTCCAAAAGAAAAGCTGCTTTTTGCAGGAGACGGCATCAACGATACGCCGGTCTTGGCGAGAGCGGATATCGGGGTTGCCATGGGAGGCCTCGGTTCTGATGCGGCAGTCGAAGCGGCTGATATTGTGATCATGACGGATCAGCCTTCAAAAATTGCGGAAGCCATCAGCATTGCCAAGCGGACGAGGACGATTGTCTGGCAGAATATTATTTTTGCACTCGGCGTTAAAGGAGTTTTTCTCATCCTGGGTGCTTTTGGCATCGCGACGATGTGGGAAGCCGTCTTTTCAGACGTCGGTGTTACCCTTCTGGCTGTTTTAAATGCGATGAGGGTATTAAAAGTGAAAGAAATGTAACTTTTTTACCACCTAATGAACTGGAAATTCCTTTTTTAGCATCTTCACGAATGCGGCTTGTCTTGTTAAAATGAAAGAGGTTATCAAACTGGCATACTAAAAAATAAGAATAATGAGGTGTCTAAGTGAAGAAGAAACAGCAGTCACCGATGAAATTTGCAGTGATTATGACAGTCGTGGTCGTTTTTCTGATCGGCGCACTTGTCGTAATCAACAATCAAACCCAAAATGCTTCGCAAACCTTTGATGACAAGCCTTCAACTGAAGGACAGCCGCTTCTAGGCAACAAAGATGCGGCTGTAACGATCACGGAATTCGGAGATTACAAATGTCCCAGCTGCAAACAGTGGACTGAGACCGTCTTTCCGGATTTGAAAAAGGATTACATCGATAAAGATCAAGTTAATTTTTCATATATTAACTTCGTCAATGAACAGCACGGCAGAGGCTCTGAATTGAGCGCCCTCGCTTCCGAGCAGGTATGGAAGGAAGATCCGGATTCATTCTGGAAGTTCCATGAGGCGTTGTACAAGGCGCAGCCTGACAATGACACGATGGAAAACGAGTGGGCGACGCCGGCAAAATTGGCGGACATCACGGAAGCCAATACGAAAATCAAACGCGATAAGCTTGTCAGCAGCTTAAATGACAAAACGTTCGCTGAGCAATTAAAAACGGACAATTCGCTCATCAACAAATACGGTGTAGACTCGACGCCGACGATCTTTGTCAACGGCGTAAAAATCGACAAACCGTTTGATTATGACAAAATCAAAGAAACGATCGAGAAAGAGCTGAAAGGCCAGTCTGATGAAAAATAAACTGCTTTTTCTGTACGGCGCCTGGATCGTCTCATTAACGGCGACGCTAGGCAGCTTGTACTTCAGCGAAATCCGCAAATTTATTCCTTGCGAACTGTGCTGGTATCAGCGGATTATGATGTATCCGCTCGTGCTGATTCTCGGAATTGCGACATTTCAGGGCGATGCCCGCGTGAAAAAATACGTGCTGCCGATGGCGGTGATCGGCGCAGGCATTTCCCTGATGCACTACATGGAACAAAAAATTCCCGGATTCAACGGCATTAAACCGTGTGTCACAGGAGTGCCTTGCTCAGGGCAGTATATCAATTGGTTCGGTTTCATCACGATTCCGTTTCTCGCCCTTATTGCATTTATTTTGATTATCATTTTTATGTGCTTTCTCAAGGGGAAAGACGAGTAAAAAGAGCATTGTCTGACAATGCTCTTTTTTTATTTCTTATACATGTTCAATAGAAAGGATGTTATAATATTTGGAAATTATCAAATAGATGTGAAGGATGATGAGGATGGAGTGTAAGATTCGCAAAATGAAAAAGAAAGACATCCCTCAAGTACAGCAGATTGCCAAAACAAGCTGGAATCATACGTATGAAGGGATCATTCCTTTCGATATTCAAGAGAAGTTCTTGCAGAAAGCGTACAATGACGAAAGAATGCAGCAGCGTTTGGAACACTCGTTAATGCTCGTTTCGGAAGCGGACGGAAAAATCGTCGGCTTTGCCAACTACTCCTTTGTCAGAGAAGGAGGGGTAGCCTATCTCGCAGCCGTTTATTTAGCTCCGGAATACCAGGGAAAAGGCATCGGAACCGCATTATTGGAAGAGGGGATGAACCATTTAAAGGGAGTGAAAAAGATCTTTGTAGAGGTTGAAAAAGAAAACCGCACCGGAAAAAACTTTTACAAGGCGAAGGGTTTTGAGGATGTCGCCGAATATGATGAAGATTTCGAAGGGCATATCCTCAAAACAGTCAGAATGGCCTTGCACGTATAATCCCGCTTTCACTTCGTAACTTGGACATAGTAGTACAACAAAACCGCCATAATGAAGGCGATGGCTATAGTAAGCAGTTTATGTTTTGTCTTTTTCAGCATGCCGTGCCGCTCCTTTCCGAATGTTTTGCTTTTTCAATCACGGCTGTGATGAACCGATTCTTTTCCTTTTGTATAGGAGTCCGGTAATATGGAAAACGCCGCGCCAAGTTTTTTTCAATGTTTCATAGGCTTGCCGCTCGACTGAATGCTTTCTTAAATAATTTCGGAATCTCAGCTGATTTTTCCATTCTTCGCTTTGAAAAATGTATACGTGCAGATGGCGTGTGCCCGCCCTCCGCTTTCCCTTTCGAAAAAAACGCCTGGCTGGGAAGGCTTCGTGAAATACGTGCTCATAGCCGAGCTCCTGAAGCGGTTCGATCCAACTGAAGCTTCGCTGAGACTGCTCACGCCGGCCATCAAATCGAGTACCGGTTTTGCTGCAAGGCCGGGAACAGAGGTACTGCCGATTTGTTCGATAGCGAGAACTTTTTTTCCGAGGACATCTGCGAGCTGTTGTTTTTCAGCTTCAAATTCGTGCGCCCACTCGGCTTTCGCTTTTTCGATGATGACCTCCTGTCCCATGTTTCCACCCCTTTAAAAACATCTTTCTATATTATAAGATATTTTGATTCAGAGAGGGTTGATTTAAAGGTTGGAGAAGTTATAAAATCAAAAAGATTGAAGTTTAGTATGGAGGACATCTTAGATGGCTTGGGAAGTGTTGAGCATCATCGGAACCGTCGCTTTTGCGATCAGCGGAGCGATCGTTGCAATGGAAGAAGAGTATGATATTTTAGGAGTTTATATATTGGGGATTGTGACAGCGTTCGGCGGAGGGGCGATCAGAAACCTGCTCATCGGAGTTCCAGTGTCCGCCTTGTGGGAGCAGGGGAGTCTGTTTCTAATCGCTCTTGTCTCGATCACGATCGTTTTTTTGTTTCCGAAGCTCCTGTTAAAGCACTGGAGCATCTGGGGCAGCTTTTCAGACGCGATCGGTCTTGCCGCATTTGCGATACAAGGAGCCCTTTATGCCGTTCACATGAACCATCCGGTCAGCGCAGTGATCGTTGCGGCGGTCTTAACAGGAAGCGGCGGCGGAATGATCCGGGACCTTCTGGCCGGAAGAAAGCCGCTTGTGCTGAAAACGGAGATTTACGCCGTTTGGGCCGCTTTGGGCGGATTCATTATCGGCATGGGCTGGGCGGAGAAGCCGCTCACGTTGTATATCCTGTTTGCTTTGCTGGTCGCGTGCCGTGTATGTTCGTACATGTTCAACTGGAAGCTGCCGAACCGTTCGCTGCGGTCCCACAGCTGAATAGAAAAAAGCCGATTTTTCGTTGATTGAAAAATCGGCTTTTTATATTGATTTGACCAAAGGTTATATGATAAGATGAAGTGTATTTTAACATAAAATTTCAATAATTATAATTTTATCCATTTTTATTTTATCATGAATCTTTTTCGATGTCAAATCTTTTTAGGGAGTGGTCAGCGTGCAGGAAAACGGTCAGGAATGGCTGGAAGAGGAAAAACGAATCCGGCTTGTTTTAAAGGAATTGGATCAAAAGCTTCATTCTCTAAAGGGAAAAACCGGCGGATTGAAGGAGGATATCATCGATTTACGGAAACATTTTTGGAGCGATGTCACCGTAAACATAGCCGATGAAAATGAAGCGGTTGAAACATTTTTTAGCATTAAACAGCAGGCTGAGGTTTTGGCTGAGAGGGAAAGGAGCCATAAGCAGTTTTACAGCCAGCTGAAAAACCTGTTAAAAGTGAAAGAATCGCCTTATTTCGGCCGCGTAGATTTTTTGGAGGACGGCGAAGAAAACGCTGAGTCCGTCTACATCGGACTCGCCTCTTTAATGTATGAAAAAGAAGAGCGGTTTTTGATCTATGATTGGAGAGCGCCGATTTCCAGTCTGTTCTATAACTATGGACCCGGCGCGGCTCAATACGAAGTTCCGGACGAGACGGTCAGGGGAACGATTGAGCTGAAAAGGCAATTTCTCTTCAAAAACGGACAGCTGAAAGCGATGTTTAATACGGATATGGCGATTGGGGATGAAGTCCTTCAGGAAGTGCTGGGGCAGCAGGCCGATATCCAGATGAAAAGCATCGTCGCGACGATTCAAAAAGAACAGAATCAGATCATTCGGAACGAAAAGAGCCGCTTTTTAATTGTTCGGGGAGCGGCTGGCAGCGGAAAAACGTCGGCGGCATTGCAGCGGGCCGCATATTTGCTGTACCGCGGCCGCGGGCAGATCGAGTCGAGCCAGATGCTGCTATTCTCTCCAAACCTGCTTTTTAACAGCTATGTCGCCAATGTTCTGCCTGAGCTCGGAGAGGAAAACATCCAGCAGACGACGTTCCAGGAATTTGTAGCGCGCCGCCTTGGAAAGCAGGTACCATGCGAGACTCCGTTCGATCAGCTTGAATATTGTTTAACCGCTTCAGACGGTGAGGAGCAGCGCATCCGGATGAAATCGATTGAATTGAAATCCAGTCTGGCTTTCAAAGGCATCATCGATGATTACGTCAAATATTTGGCAAAAGGGCACCTGGTGTTTAAACATATCACCTTTCGCGGAAAAAGGATCATCACAAGCGGTCAGATGCGGAAATTTTTCGCGGCCCTTGATCATTCAGACACGCTGTCCAACCGGATTGAACAAACGGGAAAATGGCTGTTGCAGCTCCTGAATAAATATGAACGCCAGGAAAGAAAAAAAGACTGGGTCATCGAAGAAAGCGAGCTGCTGGATAAAGAGGAATACTTAAAGGCTTATAAACGTCTTCAGGAGGAACAGCGCTTTACGGAGAATACGTTTGACGATTATGAAAGGGAGCGAAACCTCCTTGCCTCCATCGTTGCCGAAAGGGAGTTCAAGCCGCTCAAGCAAGTGGTAAAAGCGTTCGGCTTTATTGATTTTAAAGGAACATACCTTCAGCTTTTTTCCGGACGCTATACCCCGCAAACGCGCCCTGATGACTGGCAGAGCATTTGCACATTCACTCAGAAAAGCTTTCGTTTTGAGAAGCTGCTTTATGAAGATGCCGTCCCTTTTTTATATATGAAAAACAAGCTGAAAGGCGGGGGGAAAAACACGGCAATCCGCCATTTATTCATTGATGAAGCCCAGGATTACACGCCTTTTCAACTTGCTTTTTTGGAGAGCTTGTTTCCCGCGTGCAGCATCACGATGCTGGGAGACTTAAACCAGGCGATTCTTGCCCATGCCTATCACGATAAGACGCTTCTGTCGGGAGGCGTGTTTGAAGGCGAAAAAACGGAGATCATCACCTTGAAGCGCAGCTACAGGTCGACGAAAGAAATTGTTGAATTGACAAAGCGCATCATCGAAGGGGGCGAAGAGATCGAAGCTTTTAATAGGAACGGCAAAAAACCGACTTTGACAATATCAGCCGATCCTCATGCACACCATAAAGAGATGGCTTCCCTTATGACCGCCCTTCAAAAAGAAGGACTTGAGACGATTGCAGTCATCTGTAAAACAGTCCGGGAATGCAGGGATGCGTTCCAGCATCTTCAGCAGCATGCAGAGCTTAAACTGATCGATAAAGAAACGAGAACGTTTCAAAAAGGCGTGGTCGTCATTCCCGTCTATTTGGCGAAAGGGATCGAATTTGATGCCGTCATCATTTATGACGCTTCTGAAAAGCAATACAAAAAGGAAAGAGAGCGGACTTTATTTTATACGGCGTGCACGAGGGCGATGCATGAGCTGCACCTCTTTTCCATTGGAAAAGAAACGCATTTTTTAAACGGCGTCCCAAATGATATGTACACGAGAAGAGAGTGACGCCGTCACTCTCTTCTTCCATCATATATATCAGTTCTGACGTCCAGCACATTGTTGTTGATGGACACATGGTATTTGTCCTGCCATTCGATTTTGGCATGTTCTTCTTCGTATCCCCAATAGATATTCTTTCGTTCACCGGTGGCAACCGTTGTCAATTCCCCTCTGACGGAAGGGGAGTTCGTTCCCCCGCCTTTGTTCACTCTATACAAATTCAGGTTGTATGCTTGATTCGGCGAACCGGAAGACTGAAACCAATTTCCTTTCGGCAGATGATTCATCGAATAAAAATGCGTATACACGATATATCCGATGGTAATCCCGGACCCTAGCAAAACAGCCAAAATGGCAAACAAAACTTTTCGGTGCGGCAGCTTCCTATGCTCTTCTAATTCACCTTCGATATAAAGCTCCATTTTGTCTCATTCCTTGATGAAAATTGTTTTTTATAGTTTAAGGAAAAAATCGCATTCTGTCCATTTTAAAGCCGGGGGCTTAGCCTACGATTGCCGCGATCTCATCCATCACAAATCCGATTTCCTCCTTTGTATTGTAAAAATGCGGGGCTATTCTTATGACGTTGTTTCGCTTTGAGACGATGATATGCTTTTCACGCAAGAGGGATTCAACACGGGCGGCTTCTTCGGCATACACCGAGATCAGGCTTGTTCTGTTATGTACGGTGTTGGGTCCTGTGATCTTCAGGCCTTTTTCCGCACCGTATTGCAAAGAGAATGCCGCAAGCTGCCGCAGATAGGGCTCGATCCTGTCGGGCTCCGCTTCAAGCAGCAGCTTCAATGCCGCGTCTGCCGCATATATGCTGATAAATGACGGTGTCCCCGACTCGAAGCGTTTCGCACCTTCCGCAAAGCCTGAATCTAAGGCAAATGGCGCGCTCCTTCCGAACCAGCCGGCCGTTTTTGGCTCAAATTGTTCGCAAAGTTCGCGTTTCATATATAAAAAAGCTGTTCCGGGAATGCCGAGCATGTATTTGCGCGTCCCCGCCGCAAGGATGTCGATATCCATGTCTTTGACATGAATCGGAATGTGGCCGGCAGTCTGATAGGCGTCGACGAATAAAAGCGACCCTTTCTGATGAACAATCTCGGCAATCTGCTTTATGTCTTGCTTAAACCCGTTCCGATAGCCGGCATGGGGCACACACGTCAAGAGCGTCTGATCGGTAACGTCTTTTTCGTATTGTTCCAAGTCAATCATCCCATCTTCGCTTTGAATGATGATGAGGTGATCTTTGAAGCGGTCTTGCGCAAGCCAAATTTGGCCGACAGCAGGAAAATCGATATCCGTGAAGGCGATCTGCCTTCGACGGGGTGGCTGCGGCATTGCGGCGGCCACAGCGGCCACTGCGTCAGATACTGACGGCAAAACGGCTATCTCTTCTTTTTCAGCACCGATCAGCCGGGCGAATTTTTCCTTGGTCTCATCCATCTTGTCGAGATGTGCTTTCCAGTCTGCACCGGCTGTTAAAAGGCCGTTCTGATACTCATCGACCGCTTTGGCAACAGGCAGAGCCAATGCGCTTCCGGAACATGCGGCAAGATGAACATGATCAGACAATTTCGGGAATAAAGAACGGAAATTGTCGAATGGATGCTTCATGATATCCCTCCTTATTAAAGCTTCGAGCGGGGCTTGAAAAAATCCTCTTTTTCACGGTTACGATCAAGCGGTCAGAAGCCTATTTAAGCGAAAAAGCGAACGCGGCAGTTGTTTAAAAAACTGCCACATTTTCGGGAAGCTTTCTTCCGTCAGCATCAAAAGCTCCCATGCTCTGGTGAACCATTGTTCAGTGCGATTGCTTTCTTTCATCGTCTGATTTATGATTCAATTAGAGCAATTCAAACAGATGAAAAGGAGCCGAGAGGATGAAACATTACGGTGCAATAGAAGCAGGAGGCACAAAGTTTGTTTGTGCAGTCGGAACAGAAAAGGGAGAAATCATAGACAGGCTGACGATCCCGACGGAGACGCCTGAAGAGACCATTGGAAAGCTGACCGATTTCTTCAGCAAGTATCAGCTCACATCAATGGGAGTGGGCTCTTTTGGACCTATATCCGTTGCAAAAAATAAAGAGGATTACGGATACATAACCAATACCCCGAAATTAGCCTGGAAGGGGTACCCGTTTATTCCCGAATTGGAAAAAAGGCTTGGCATTCCGGTTTCGTTTACGACTGATGTAAACGCTGCCGCGCTTGGAGAGCTGACGAAAGGAGAGGCGCAAGGCCTGGAGAGCTGCTTGTATATCACAGTCGGCACAGGAATCGGAGCAGGAGCGATTGTCGGCGGCCGGCTCGTACAGAGCACGCTCCATCCTGAAATGGGTCACCTACTCATTAGACGGCATCCGCAGGATACGTTTGAAGGAATCTGTCCGTATCACAAGGACTGCCTTGAAGGGATGGCATCGGGCCCGGCGCTTGAAAAGCGATGGGGGAAAAAGGGCAAGGATTTGGCTGAAAACGAGGAAGTTTGGGAGCTTGAAGCCGACTATTTAGCACAGGCCCTCATGCAATATATCTTGATTCTGTGCCCTGAAAAAATCATCATGGGCGGCGGTGTCATGAAGCAGCAGCAGCTGTTCCCGCTGATTCGCAAAAAGCTGGCCGAATATTTGAACGGATATGTCGACCTGCCTGATCTTGAAGAATACATCGTGCCGCCGGGCCTTGGCGACGATCAGGGAATCACCGGAGCGCTTGCTTTGGCTCATTCCATCGGTTGAGCAAGTTGTTTTGTAAAATCCACCCAGTGTGAGATAATAAAAGCGGTGCGTTTAAAAGCATCTGAAAAAAAGAAAGGTGGTCGTTCAAAATGGTAAGCAGTTTAAAGGACACTGTGACATTACATAACGGTGTGAAAATGCCATGGTTTGGACTTGGAGTTTTCAAAGTGGAAGAAGGCAGCCAAGTCGTTGAATCTGTAAAAGCAGCCATTAAAAACGGATACCGGAGCATTGACACAGCCGCTATCTATCAAAATGAAGAAGGCGTCGGCAAAGGGATTAAGGAATCAGGCGTTCCCCGCGAAGAGCTTTTCATCACGTCAAAGGTTTGGAACAGTGACCAGGGATATGAAAAAACATTGGCGGCTTTTGATGAAAGCCTTCGAAAACTCGGCCTTGACTACCTTGATTTATATTTGATTCATTGGCCAGGAAAAGACAAATATAAAGATACGTGGCGCGCACTTGAAAAGCTGTACAAAGACGGCAGAGTGAAAGCGATCGGAGTCAGCAATTTCAATGTCCACCATTTGGAAAGCTTATTGGAAGATGCGGAAATTAAACCGATGGTCAATCAGGTTGAATTCCATCCGCGCCTCACTCAGACTG
Source organism: Bacillus licheniformis DSM 13 = ATCC 14580 (assembly GCF_000011645.1). Classification (GTDB taxonomy): domain Bacteria; phylum Bacillota; class Bacilli; order Bacillales; family Bacillaceae; genus Bacillus; species Bacillus licheniformis. Next base: position 3,371,075 of record NC_006270.3, on the reverse strand, counting down.
AGCTTAGGGACTACTGCAAGAAGCAAGGCATTCAGGTGGAAGCATGGTCTCCGCTCATGCAGGGAAAACTCCTCGATGATCAGGTGCTGACTGACATCGCTAAAAAATACAACAAATCCGTTGCTCAAGTCATCCTGCGCTGGGATTTGCAAAATGAAGTCGTCACCATTCCGAAGTCCATCAAAGAACACCGCATTATTGAAAATGCCGACATTTTTGATTTTGAATTATCGGCGGAAGATGTCGAAAAAATCAACGCTCTTAATAAAGATGAGCGCGTCGGTCCGGATCCGGACACAATGGTTAACGGATTCGAATAATCATAAAAAAATCCCGGGTTTTTATAAACCCGGGATTTTTCATTTCTCATGAATGGCCAAGCGGCCTTTCGCTTGTTTTCTTTTGCTGCCGTCGAGCCGTCCGCGGCGGTGCTGCTTAATAAAGAATGAGAGAACCAATCCGATTCCCGACAATGCAGCAGCGGTCATAAATGCCAGATTGACGCCGTGAATCATCGCTGTATCCGAAGACGGACCGGCAGGGTCAAGAAGCGCACGCTGTGTCATGATGGTGATGAGAACAGCCGTCCCGATCGATCCTGACATCTGTCTCATTGTATTGTTCATGGCCGTTCCGTGAGGAATCAAATGGCGCGGGAGCTGGTTCAAGCCGGCTGTCGTAACAGGCATGAGCACCATCCCCATGCCGACCATCCGAATCGCATAGACGATAGACAAATATGCAAAAGGCGTCGTCTTTGTCAGATGGGTCAAGAGCAATGTGGTCACGAAGATCGCCGTCAAACCGGTGATGCTCAAAATCCGCGCGCCGATTTTGTCAAAAATTCTTCCGGTAATCGGAGACATCAGCCCCATCACAACAGCTCCCGGAAACAGCATCATTCCCGACTCCATCGCCGTGAAATGGCGCATATCCTGCATATACATCGGCACGATCGTCGCAGCTCCGATCATCGACATAAAGACAACCATCCCGATAATCGTCGCCAAGGTAAACATCGGATATTTAAATACCCTGAACTCCAAAATCGGCTCTTCCAAATGGAGCTGCCTCCAAATGAACCAAAACAGCGCAACGCTGCCGACCGCGAAGCCGGCCAGCACGTCCGCACCCGTCCAGCCGGCAACACCGGCGCTGCTGAAGCCGTACAAAATGCCGCCGAAGCCAAGCGAAGACAGTATGATTGAAGTAACATCCATCTTAGGCGATGTCTGTTCGGTGACATTTTTTAAAATAAAGTGCGCGGCAATCATGTCGATCACGGCGAACGGAAGCAGCAGGTAAAACAATACTTCCCAAGGATAGCGATCGACGATCCAGCCTGACAGGGTCGGTCCGACAGCGGGAGCAAAGGCAATCACAAGCCCGACCATTCCCATTGCTGATCCGCGTTTTTCCTTTGGGAAAATCAATAAAAGCACCGTCTGCATCAATGGCATCATAATGCCGGCGCCAGCCGCCTGCACGACGCGCCCCGCAATCAGCGCCGGAAAGCTGAATGACAAGGCGCAGATCAGCGTGCCGGCCGTAAATAAAGACATTGCCGCCATGAACAGCTTTCTCGTTGTGAATTTTTCAATTAAAAAAGCCGTAACTGGAATCATGATCCCATTCACGAGCATAAAAACGGTCGTCAGCCATTGGGCAAGCCCCGGCGTAATGTTTAAGTCCCTCATAATCGGAGGCAGAGCCGTCGTCAAAAGCGTCTGATTCAAAATGGCGATAAATGTCCCCATAATCAAGACGGCAACAATCGGCAATTGATTTGTCTTGTGCTGTGTTTCACTCATATTAAAACCTTCTTATTTATCATTTTTTATAACACTTTATGAAATAATCGGCACTCGAAATAACTTCTCTTTTCATTTAGGGTAACGAAGGAACTGCAAAACCGCAAGTTCATTTTTAACATTCGGTATATAATACCCAGCTGTCCCTCAATTTAAACAGCCCCTTTAAGCCGGCGAGAATGCCGGTTTAAAGGGGACGGATTATTTTTTGTAAAATCTCAGCAAATCACCGTTAATAATCTTATCGGAAAGGGAAAGTTCTTCATTCGCCTTCTCGATGAGAGGGCCGCATTTGTCCTCTCCATCGTTGATCATGTCCCCGGTTTTTTTGCTGTAGCACGTATTTTTCGTGTAGATATAATCATCTGTAATAAAGCTGCCGTTTCTCAACACAGCGAAAGGCATTCTTTCTTTCGAAAACAGGTCATTGCCGAATTGAATCATGCCTTTTGTATCAATTCCGAGCAAATGGAGCAATGTCGGTTTGACATCAATTTGGCCGCCTGTTTCGGATATCGTTTTCGGGTCTTGATCCGTTACCCCCGGAATGTGGATAATCAGCGGCACCCGCTGCAGCTGAACGGTATCGTAGGGGGTGATTTCGTCTTTGCCCAAAAATTGAGCCAGCGCATCGTTGTGCGCTTCTGATATGCCGTAGTGATCTCCCATGAACACGATCACAGAATTGTCGTAAAGGCCGTTTTTCTTCAGTTTTGCGATGAAATGCTTCAATGCTTCGTCTTCATAGCGTACAGTCGTGACATACCGGTTTAAAATGTCACTCTCTGAATCGTACTCATCGATCAGCTTATCCTCGTCATCAATTTGAAATGGAAAATGATTCGTCAATGTGATCAGGTTGCTGTAAAAGGGCTGCGGCAAGTCTTTCATCAAGTCGGCCGATTGCGTTAAAAACTCCTTATCCTTCAGCCCCCAGCCCGTTGAATTTTCAGGTGTCACATGAAAATGGGAGACGTCATAAAAGCTGTCGATGCCGAGGGCTTTGTACATGACGTCCCTGTTCCAGAATTTTTTATGGTTGGCGTGGAAAACCGATGTTCTGTAATTGTGGTTCGCCAGTGTTTTATACATCGAATTGTACGCATTCTCGCTCTTCGTAAAAAACACCGAACCGCTCAGAGACGGATAGAGCGAATTAGCGACAATGAATTCCGAATCGGACGTTTTCCCCTGTTCGGTCTGCTGATAAAAATGGTCGAAATAATAGCTTTTTTGAATGAACTTGTTCATGAACGGCGTGATTTCCTGGCCGTTCACCTTTTCATTGATGACAAATGTCTGGGTGGATTCAAGCGTTACAAAGATGACGTTTCGTCCTTTGGCAATTCCGAACATATCTTGGTTCGGTTTGCTGTAGTCGGCATTTGTGTAGTTTTCGATCGTTGCCAGGCTGTTTTCATCAGCGACCGCTTTTTGTGTCAAATTAAAGGTCTGTGAAATGCCGTCCAACAGATGAAACTGATACAAGCCGATATTTTTTACAAGCACTTCCCTGTCGTAAGAGTAGCTTAAAAACTTCGGCTGATCCAGCTCCGACAGGGCGAGATTAAACAGCACCGTTCCGGCGGCTGCCGCATAGTAGATCTTAACGGCTTTAGCGGAAAGCTTTTTGCCGGTTCTTTCGCGCGTTTTTGCCAGCCAGACCATGAGAGCCAGGTCCAGGAAAAGCGCGATGAAAACCGGATTAAACAGCTCCTGAAAACTGCTTCCAAGCCCCCCGAGGTTTTTTGCCTGGAACAGGACGGGAATGGTGATGAAATCGATGTAGAAACCATAAAAAATGCTGTTTGCAATCAAGATGCCCGTCAGGACGACATTAGCCCCGATTAAATAGATGCGCTGCGATTTTTCGCGAAAAAAGAGGCTGATGCCGAGTACAGGGATGAGAAAGCTAAGCGGGTTGATAAACAGGATCAGTTCCTGAAGTGCGTTGTCGATTTGTAAATTAAAGCCCAGCTTGTAGATGAAGTACGTCTTCATCCATATGAAAAATATGGATAGGCATAAAAACCACTGCTTTTTAAAAAATTGTTCTTTCATATAAATAGCTCCTCACATATAATCCCCGCAGGTAAAGAACACCAAGATAAAATGACTAAAAAAAGCATCATATAGCAATCGGTCAAACCGTCCCTTTCGTCAGGCGATCAAGTTCGCAATAAAATAGCACGAAACAACGGTGAGCACAGCAAGAACGACTTGTTCCGCCTTCCCGCCGGTTTTAATGTAAAGGGGCAGACGAACCTTAATGGCGGACGGAAAGAAAAGTTTGATGCCGTTTACAGTCCCGGCATCGAGGAGCAGATGGCTTGCCATTCCGGCCATCAATCCGACAAGTATGCTCTGATCTGCAAAATATAAATGTGCCGCGAATGCCGTGATGAGCAAAAAGAGCAGGCTGTGTGTAAACGTCCTGTGCCCGAAGACAGAACTGACCACTGCTGATAAAATCGGAAGCCTTCTGCCTATCTTGCTTTTTGTATGGCATATATCCGGAATCAATGCTCCGATAACGCCCGAGGCTGTCATGAACACCGGATCATATCCGTAAAAATAAGCAGCAGCCGTACAAGAAGCGACCCCTCCCATGATGTGTGTTTTTCCTGTCATATCGCTTCTCCTTTAAGACCTATAACAATTTCCTAATGAAAACTATATCAAGAGTTCTGACGGCCTTCAAGACAGATGGTAACAACTTGTCAGCTGAAAAAAACATTTTCCTAAACAATCGGCGCGTTTACATCTAAAATATGGCGTTTTCAGATAAAAAACACATTCCAAGGTTCTGCATAATTTAAATTTGATAAGCCAAATTAAAATTGTACCACATTTTTAAAGAGGTGATTCATTTGGGTATTTTCTTCAATAAAGATAGAGGAAATAAGGAAAAGGACCAAAACGCCGTTCGGGGGGCGCTTGAAGACGCAGGACAAGCGCTGAAAGGAGACCCTCTGCAAGAGGCGGTCAACAAAAAGAAAAATAACCGATAAATGACAGATGGAGAGAGCCCGTCTTCCATTCTTCAGAAGGCTGCCAAAAAAGGCGGCCTTTTGGCGCGGCTGTCCGTTTTTTCCATCACTTCCCTTTGACAGATCAAAATTTCTCTGGTAACCTCTTTTCAGAATATGTGATAAATCCTCACTCTTAACTCTTAGTGAGGTAGAGGTTGCGCGGATGATGAGTCGCATGTGTGAGGCTGATGGGGCCGATGATCATATGCAAAAGGCATCAGCGCCGAAGCATAAGGAAGCCATTCATTCTTTATGCTGGGTCTGCATTGAATAAGTGCAGGACTGCCGCGGGTATTCCCGCGGAGGGCTATCCGGAGATCAAGAGTGTATGTTTAACCAAAGCATGGACTTTTGTTCATGCTTTTTTTATTTTGAATGATCTCACGGTCTGGTCCGGCATATTTTTTATAAAATGCTCGGAGGTTATATCTTATGGAACAGACAAAAAAATGGGGCTTCTGGCTTCTTACGGCTTTTGTTGTCGGCAATATGGTCGGCTCAGGGATTTTTATGCTCCCCAGCACACTCGCCCAGACGGCTAGCCCGCTCGGCGTAACGGCGGCATGGCTGGTGACGGGTGCGGGGGTGCTGATGATCGCCCTTGTATTCGGCCATTTATCCATTCGCCGCCCGGATCTCAAAGCAGGTCCGCAAAGCTATGCAAGAGCTTTATTCTCAGACCCTAAAAAAGGGAATGCGGCAGGTTTTACAATGGTATGGGGGTATTGGGTGGCTAGCTGGATCAGCAACGTGGCCATCATTACAAGCCTTGCAGGCTATTTGACGACTTTCTTGCCGATCTTAACCGACGGACGCGAGCTGGTTGAATTCGGCGGACACCCCGTTACACTTGGCCAGCTCTTGACATTCATCGTGTGTACGATTTTGTTATGGGGGACGCATTTTATCCTAGTCTCCAGCATAAATGGAGCGGGCAAGCTGAACTTTTTGGCGACTTTTTCCAAAGTGCTTGGGTTTGTCCTGTTTATTGTTGCAGGTTTGTTCGTTTTTCAAACGGCATTATTCGAATCATTTTATTTTCCAATCGAATCAGAAGGCAAAAGCATAGGGCTGGGCGGACAGGTTCACAATGCGGCGATTTCAACGCTGTGGGCGTTTGTCGGCATCGAGTCTGCGGTAATCTTATCAGGGCGCGCATCATCCCAGCGTGATGTCAAACGCGCGACCATTACCGGCCTGTTAATTGCGCTCGGCATTTATATGATCATCACTTTAATTACGATGGGCGTCATCCCGCACGATCAGCTCCAGGCATCAGATAAACCGTTCGTTGATGTGCTGCACGTGATTATCGGCAGCTTCGGCAGCGTGATTATGGCGGTCTTGGCAATCGTTTCTTTGTTCGGATCGATGCTCGGCTGGATTTTAATCGGCGCAGAGGTTCCGTATCAGGCGGCAAAAGCCGGTGATTTTCCTGCTTTCTTTGCGAAAACGAATAAAAAGGGAAGTCCGGTCAATTCATTGATCGTCACAAACGTGATGTCGCAGATCTTTATTTTCTCAACGATTTCGGGAACGATCAGCGAAGCCTTTACGTTTTTAACAACGTCGGCGACGCTCGCTTACCTTGTCCCTTATCTCATAGCGGCTCTTTTCAGCTTGAAGCTCATCCTCAAAGGGGAGACATACGGCGAGCTGAAAGGTTCAAGAACAGGAGACGGCATCATTGCCTTGGCCGCTCTTGCGTACTCTTTATGGGTCATCGTTTCAGGCACGTCTGACTTGACCACCTTTATCTTGGGAATCGGGCTGTTTTTCGTCGGTCTTGCGATCTACCCGTTCGTCTACAAAAAGTTCAAAAATAATCAAGTGTGATAAAGCTCTTTGCCAGCCGGGTCTTTTAGCGGAAGATCGGCTGGCTTTTTGATTCCTGCCGAAAATTTTGATTAAAATTTTTGCTTAGGCCTGTTATACTAAACATGAAAATGATAATCGTTATCGGTTAAAAAGATCGAAAGGAATGGCATCGAGTGAGCTCTTACAAAAACATACATCATATCAACGGCGCGGATGGCACTGATGAAGAACAGAGACCGATCAGCCGTCCGCTCGGAGCTGTATTTGTCCTGGCCGGCGGAATCATGCTGCTGCTTTTTGGCGCCGCATTATCGATTGCGCTCGGTGCGGCTGATATAAAGCTTGGAACGGTTTGGGACGCCATTTTTCATTTTGACGCGAAAAATACGGCCCATCAAATTATTCAGGAACTCAGACTGCCAAGGACGGTAAGTGCGGCTCTTGTGGGCGCCTGCCTGGCGGTTTCCGGAGCCGTGATGCAGGGGATGACGCGAAATCCTCTTGCGTCGCCGGAAATTATGAGCGTCACGCACGGGTCAGCTTTCGCAATTGCTGTTGCGTTTGCTTTTTTTCCAGGAACCTCATCGATCGGGCTGATGATCTGGTCATTTGCCGGTGCCGCTCTTGGAGCGGGGCTTGTTTTTGGAATCGGAATGTTTTCAAAAGGCGGTCTTACGCCTGTAAAGCTGGCTTTGGCCGGTACGGCTGTCGGCACGTTCCTGAGCGCTCTTTCTACGAGCATCGCGATCCACTTTGATGTGGCGCGCGACGTCAGTTTTTGGTATGCCGGAGGTGTCGCCGGCACGAAATGGCTCAGCATTCAGTTGTTGATTCCGGCGGCAGCGCTCGGTTTGGCGGTCGTTTTTGTCATCGCCCGTTCCATCACGGTTCTAAGCCTGGGTGAGGAGCTGGCGAAAGGGCTCGGTCAATATACGAAGACGGTAAAAGCGATCGGCATCGTGTCCGTTGTTCTGCTGACGGGTGCCACTGTATCCGTTGCCGGTGCGATCGGTTTTATCGGATTGATCATTCCGCATATTACCCGCTTTCTGGTCGGGGTTGATTACCGCTGGATCATTCCATGCTCAGCTGTGCTTGGCGCTGTTCTTCTGATCTATGCGGATATTGCGGCAAGGCTGGTCAACCCGCCGTTTGAAACACCTGTCGGAGCAGTAACTGCGCTTGTCGGCGTACCATTCTTTCTCTATCTGGCCCGCAGGGAAAGGAGTGGACTGTAATGCTCAAGAAAAACAACAGACGGGCGGGTGCGGTGATGCTCGTCATGGCCGTGCTGACGGCCGCCGTGTTTTTATTAAGCATGAACATGGGAGAAATCCGCATCGACCCGCTTGCTACATTGAGAACACTGTTCGGCTTTGGAACGCCGCAGGATGAACTTGTATTATTTGAATTCCGTCTGCCGCGCATGATCCTCGCCATGCTGATCGGTGCAGGGGTTGCTGTCTCCGGAGCCGTCTGGCAGGGGATATCCCGGAATGACCTGGCCGATCCGGGGATATTGGGCATCAATACGGGAGCGGGTTTTGCCGTTGTGCTGTTCATCTTCTATTTTCAGGGAGACGTTGGCAACCTGCAAAAAGGATTCGTTTTTTCCCTGCCGATATTCGCATTTTTGGGAGCCTGCTTTGCAGTCGTTTCCATCTATTTGCTGGCGTGGAAAAAAGGCTTGAATCCCATTCGCCTCGTTTTGGTCGGCATCGGAGTGAATGCGGCGTTTTCGGCGGCCATCTTAATGCTGCAGCTTAAAATGGACCCAAATGACTTTATGCAGGCGGCTGTTTGGCTGTCAGGGAATATATGGAGTTCGAACTGGAGCTTTGTCTCGGCCGTGCTGCCCTGGATTGTCGTGCTGATTCCTTTTATCCTCTATAAAGCGCGCTATTTAAACGTGCTGAATCTCGGTGATCAGCTCGCAACAGGGCTCGGAACGGCAGTTGAAAAAGAGCGGCGCACACTGCTTCTGTCGGCAGCCGCGCTGAGCGGCGCGTGTGTAGCGGCTGGAGGAAACATTACGTTTCTCGGTCTCGTGGCTCCGCATATTGCCAGAAGACTTGTCGGGCCGAAGCATCAGCTTTTAATCCCGGCTTCCGCGTTGACCGGAGCATTGCTCTTTTTGCTGGCGGACTTAATTGGAAGAATGATACTGGCGCCTTCGGAAATTCCCGTAGGGCTTGTCATTGCCGCTTTAGGCGCACCGTATTTTATCTATTTGCTTATGAAAACAAATTAAAGAAGGGAAGGGTGCAACGTGTCTCTTTCAACAAACAACCTGGGGATCGGCTACGGCGAACAGATGATTGTCGAAAACTTAAACCTCCACATACCAAAAGGAAAAGTGACGACCATGATCGGTCCGAACGGGTGCGGCAAATCAACCATATTAAAAACGATGGCGCGCATACAGCGTTCGCGAACGGGCGCCGTTTATTTAAACGGCAAAGCGATCCACCAAATGTCGACGAAGGATGTAGCCAAACAGATGGCGATTCTTCCGCAGACGCCTGAGGCGCCAGGCGGTTTGACCGTATATGAGCTCGTTTCTTACGGCCGTTTTCCTCATCAAAAGGGAATGGGCAGGCTTTCGGCCGATGACCGCCGCATGGTTGAATGGTCTCTCCAAGTGACAGGAATGTTGCCTTTTTATGACCGGCCGATCGAAGCCCTTTCTGGAGGACAGCGCCAGCGCGTCTGGATTGCGATGGCCCTTGCCCAAGAAACGGAGCTCTTGCTCCTTGACGAACCGACAACCTATTTGGACTTGGCGCACCAGCTTGAAATTCTGCAACTGCTGGAAAAGCTCAATCAAGAAGAAGGCCGAACGATTTTGATGGTCATTCACGACCTCAACCATGCCGCCCGCTTCGCTCATCATATGGTGGCGCTGAACCGGGGTGCGATTGTCAAAGAGGGCGCCCCTCATGAAGTCATGACATCAGAAGTATTAAAAAAGGTGTTTCAGATTGATGCTGAAATTATATTAGACCCGCGCACAGGAAAACCGGTGTGCCTGACTTACGATCTATTGAAAAAAGAAGAGGATCAGAGGCTGGCAACCGGATGACAAAATCCCAATAACAAAAGACCTTTTTGGGATTTTGTCAACAATCTGGACAGACATCGGACAGATGTCTGTTTTTTTATTCCATGATTTCGTAAAGTAAAAAATCATTTCTAAAAAAGTTTATTTTTACTTTAAAATCAGAAAATGTGTGCCGATATAGATATAATAGATGGTAAGATGAGGATATAAAATACATGATATAGACAGAAAGGAAAGAAGGATTTTGGAAAATGCGACAATTTTGATTGTGGACGACGAAGACGCCATTGTTCAAATGGTCAAGCGCGTCCTCACGAAGGAAGGATTTTCAGAAGTTCTGACCGCAAGCAGCGCAGAAGAAGCGCTCGACATCGTGAAAAAGGACACCGTGCACTTAATACTTCTCGATGTCATGATGCCGGGACAGACAGGATTTGATGTATCTCCTGAAATCAGGCGGCACACCAACGCTCCGATCTTCTTCTTGACGGCGAAAACATCCGATCTCGATAAACTGTCGGGTTTTGCCTACGGGGCTGATGATTATATTACAAAACCTTTTAATCCTCTGGAATTAATCGCCAGGATTAAAGCCCATTTAAAAAGAACGTATATACATAAAGAAGTTGCAGCTGCTTCAGTATCTTCAGCCTACGAATATGAACGCTTTATATTTCATCCCGACTTTGCGGAGCTGATCGTGGACGGCGAAACGGTCAGCTGCTCGGCGCAGCTGCTCCAGCTCCTGCAATATTTTTGCGATCATCCGAACAGGGTGCTTTCCAAGGATCAAATTTATGAAAAAGTGTGGGGCGTTCCATCTTATGGAGACAGCAACACCGTCATGGTACATATCAGAAAGCTGAGGGAGAAAATCGAAAAAGACCCGAGCAGCCCCGAATATATTGTCACGATTCGCGGCCTTGGATATAAGTTCGTTCCCAATCCTGCACGAAAAGAGAGCGAAGGATGAAGCTCAGAGGAAAGCTCGTTCTCCACTTTGTCAGTCAGATTTTTTTGATTCTCGGTCTTGTTCTCGCGACCTTGCTGTTATCCTTCATTTTTTTCGCTCTCCGATTAAGCGAGAGCGAAGCGGATACAGGCTTGGCAAAAGCCACTTCAGACACGTTTGAAAGCTGGGTCAGCGTGGATGACAATAACAATTGGCAGATCGAAGATATCTTGAAATCGGCTATCGACAAACAGGGAGGCTGGCTTCAAATATTAGACGGCAAGGAGAAAACCGTTTATTCCTACCGTCTTCCTGCGGAAATTCAGAGGCAGTACCACAGGGAAGACCTGGTATCCGTTTTTGATAAAAAAAGAATTAAAAAATATCAAGTCAACTTCTGGTCTGCCAATTTCAATGGTGAAGACTACGTGATTTTATTCGGATGGGAGTCGAAAAGCGATACGATCCTGTCCTATTTGGAAAAAGAAGAGAAGGATATGGCAGACCTTTCTTCCTATAAAAAAAGCACGCTTGATTTCATTAAGAAAAACAAAGGGTCCGTCTATTTGTTCAGCGAAAAAGGGAAAATGCTGGACTCGATCTACCAGGACATAGATTACAGCCAGGGAATCAATGAGCTGGAGCTTTTAAAATACGGATCAAAGCCATGGAACTACGAGCACGAGTTTTCATACAGGCGATTAAGCGCGACAGAATGGCTGATCGCCGCTACGCCGAACCCGATTTTTAATCCGGATCATGAGTTCAACAGGACGATGATCGGGCTCGCTTTAAAAATCGTTCTCATCGTGATCGGCGTTCTGATCTTATTGATGTCTTCTATGACCATTTGGTATTCTTTCAGATTCGGCATGCCGATCATCCATACGATTAAATGGATCGTCAACCTTTCAAAAGGGCGATTTGAAGAACCGAGAAACCGGAAAGGCCGCCCGCGAAGCCGGAACAAAAAAGGGAAGCGAAAACAGCCGTACCGGCTGTTCACAGAAGTGTTTGAATCGATGGAGCAGCTGACGGAAACGCTGAAAAAAGACGAGCAAAACCGCAAGAAAATCCAAACGACCCGGGAGGAATGGATCGCAGGGCTCTCCCATGACTTAAAAACGCCGCTCAGCACGATTTACGGCTACAGCATGATGCTGGAGTCTCCAAACTATGAGTGGTCAAAAGAGGAAATCCGCGAAATCGGCCAGGCGATGAAAGAAAAGTCGGACTACATGTCACAGCTAATCGAAGACTTGAACTTGACGTACAGGCTGAAAAACGACGCTTTGCCGATTAAACGCCAGACAGTGAGGCTCGTGCCGTTTTTAAAGAGCTTCGTTGAGGAGTTTAAGCGCCATTCATTTTCAGAAGGGTACAACGTGTCTTTTGAATACAAGCAAGTAGATACCGAGTTTGCGATAGACAGGGGCTGGTTCCGAAGAGTCTTGGAAAACCTCCTCGCCAACGCCGTCAAGCATAACAAAAAAGGCACTGACATCAAGGTGATCCTTGAAGAATCCAAGCAATATATTATTCTTAAAATTCAAGACAACGGAAGAGGCATGGACTCTGAAACCGTCTCAAATTTATTCAACCGCTACTACAGGGGAACGCATACAAAAGATGCGACAGAAGGAAGCGGTCTCGGCCTTGCTATTTCTTTGGAACTTGTCCACCTGCACGACGGCTGCATCGCAGTTGACAGCCGGACAGGCCGAGGGACGGAAATTACGATGGAATTTAAGAAAAACCCTAAAGCCGCCAAATAAGCGGTATGAAAAAGAAGAAGCCAAAGGTTATTGCCTTTAGGCTTCTTTTATGTTGAGAAAATAATGGAAAAGAAGGCGCGGTTAGTATAAAATAAGATTAAATGTTAACGTTCACATTATGCTGCAGATGGTTTTGTTAACGTTAACATTTATAAATAAAGAAAGGTGGAGATTCTGTGAAGCCGTTTTTGAATGACGATTTTCTTTTAACGAATGAAACGTCGAAAGTGTTGTACCATCAGTATGCAAAAGGAATGCCGATCATCGACTACCACTGCCACTTGAGCCCGAAGGAGATTTACGAAAACAAAACGTTTAAAAACCTGACCGAAGTATGGCTCTACGGTGATCACTACAAGTGGAGAGCAATGAGGGCCAATGGAATATCCGAAGAGTTTATTACAGGAGATGCGTCAGACGAGGAGAAATTCAGCGCCTGGGCAAGAACGGTTCCGATGACGATTGGAAACCCGCTCTATCATTGGACCCATTTGGAGCTGAGGAGGTTTTTCGGCATCGATGACCGGCTTGATGAAAAGAGCGCGCCGCATATTTGGGAGCGGGTTAACGAACAGCTGGCCGGAGGAGGGTTCGGCGCCAGAGACTTGATTGAAAAATCAAACGTTGAAACGGTTGTCACGACAGATGACCCCACAGACAGTCTTGAATATCATGTAAAGCTGAAAGATGAAGACTTTAATGTAAGCGTTTTACCTGGATTTAGGCCAGACAAGGCGATGGAAATCAATCAAGAGGGTTTTGCCGCCTGGGTGAGAAAGCTTGAAACAGCTAGCGGTATGAAGATAGCGAATTATGACGATTTTTTGAAAGCGCTTAAAAACAGAATTGACTTTTTCCATGAAGCAGGCGGACGGATATCGGATCATGCCATCAATCAAATGATGTACACGGAAACAGATGAGAGCGAAGTGCGCCCGATTTTTGCAAAGGTGATGAACGGGGAAAGCGCCTCGCCTGAGGAAGAGTGCAAATTCAAATCCTTGACCTTGCACTTTTTGGGAACATGCTATGCGGAGAAGGGCTGGGCGATGCAGCTCCACATTAACGCCCTCCGCAACAACAGCAGCAAAATGTACCGGAAGCTCGGGCCTGATACGGGATATGATGCGATTAATGATCAGGATATCGCAAAGCCTTTGTGCAGCTTTCTCGATTCTCTTGATCGAAAAGATGCGCTGCCAAAAACGATCTTGTATTCTTTAAACCCGCGGGACAATGTCGTGATTTCAAGCCTTTGCGGAAGCTTCCAGGACGGCCGGATACCGGGGAAAATCCAGCACGGTACCGCCTGGTGGTTCAACGATACGAAAGACGGCATGCTCGAACAAATGAAATCGCTTGCCAACATCGGTCTATTGAGCCGTTTTATCGGTATGCTGACTGATTCGCGCAGCTTTCTTTCCTACACAAGACACGAATATTTCAGGCGCCTGCTCTGCGATGTTATCGGCACATGGGTTGAGAACGGCGAAGCGCCGGATGATATCGAACTGCTGGGCCGGATCGTAAAAGGGATCTGCTACGAAAATGCAAAACACTATTTCCAGTTTGAAGTGAAAGATCGTTTGAAAGCTTAGATTCACAAATTGGCTAGCAGAGGAGCTGCTTTTTCATGGAAATATCGACGAACAAACAAACCGAAACAGTCGCCGTCACTCAAGAGAAATTAAGTTTAAAAGAAAAGGTTTCTTACGGTTTTGGAGATTTTGGGAACGGATTTATGTTTGACCTTGGACAGCTCTATCTTCTGAAGTTTTTTACGGATGTTGCCGGCATTCCGGCGGCGGCAGCCGGAGGCATTTTTCTTGTGAGCAAACTTTTCGCCGCTTTTGTCGATCCGATTGTGGGAACATCGATCGACTACAGGAAGAATATCGGCCCGAAAGGCAAATTCAGGCCGTATCTGCTATACGGAAGCTTTGTGCTTGCGATTTTGACGATATTGACCTTCATCTCGCCGAATCTGTCACCGACGGGCAAACTCATCTACGCTTATGCCTCATACATGCTTTGGGGTCTCGGCTATTCCTTTGTCAACATCCCTTACGGCTCGCTCGGGGCTGCCATGACGCAAAACTCGGTGGAACGGACTTCGCTTGCTTCCTTTCGCCAAGCCGGCTCGCTGGGCGCCCTGTTTGTGACGAGCATTGTTGTCATCCCGATGATTGTCAGGTTTGACAACCCTGCGGTTGCCTATCCGGTCGTCATGGGGCTGATGTCTTTTCTGGGTGTGTTGTTTTTCTACATTTGCTACAGGAACTGTCAGGAACGGATCGTCGTAAAAGATGAGAAGTACAAACAGGAAAAAGTGACATTCAAAGCGATTTCAAAGACGTTTTTTACGAACAAGCCGCTCCTTACGCTAATATTCATGACAATTTTTACGATTTCAGCCTATAACCTTAAATCCGCGATGCTGATTTATTTCGCGCAGTATAACCTCGGGAACGCCGAACTGATGGCCTACATGAATTTCATCATCATCGGCTCATCCTTTATCGGCGTCATCATGCTGCCGAAGCTCGTGAAGCTTTTTGGGAAAAAGCATACCGCCATTTTGGGGCTCGCGGTTTCTGTCTGTGCCGATCTGATCAATTTTTTCGCACCGGGCAATGTCTTTGTTTTTACGATTCTCGCAAGCATCGCCTTCATCGGCATCAGCATTCCGAACGGAATCACCTGGGCATTCGTATCAGATGCGATCGATTACGGCGAGTGGAGAACAGGGGAACGGAAAGAAGGAACGGTATACTCGCTGTTTAATTTTTCGAGAAAGCTGGCTCAGTCGCTCTCCGGCTTCCTGTCAGGGATCGGTCTCAGCATCATCGGCTATGTGCCGAATGCGGCCCAAAAAGCGGGGACGCTGCTCGGCATTAAAGCGATTCTCCTTTTGTATCCGGCAGCAGCGCTGACGGCGGCCATTCTCGTTCTCGGCTACCTGTACCGTTTGACGGATCAGAAGCACGCCGAAATGGTCGCGGAAATCAAAGCGAGAACATAGCGGAAATTCACTTTCTAAAAAGCGCTTTTGATATGGTAAACTGATGGTAACAACAGCAAGAAAAGGCGGGTAAAAAACAATGTCAGTAACGATTAAAGATATCGCCAGGCTGGCGAATGTATCGCACACCACAGTATCCAGAGCGCTGAACAACAGTCCGCTGATAAAAGAGAACACGAAAAAGAAAATACTCGACATCGCAGCCGAAATGAATTATAAACCGAATTTTAATGCGAAAAGCCTTGTCACGCAAAAGTCTTTTACGATCGGCCTGTTTTTAACAAGCCTGACAGACGGGACGTCTTCAAGTTTCTTTGCAGACATCCTGCGCGGCGTCAACAAGGTGATCGATGAAAACTATAATATGGTTGTCAGGGGAATCGACGATTATCATGATTTGTCATCCATTCACCGCAACCGCTATGACGGCATGATTTTAATCAGCCAAAGCGAACAGGATCAGGCTTTTATTGAGCATGTCCTCAAACAGAATATTCCGGTCGTCGTGCTGAACAGAAAAATCGAAGGGCACTCCGTTGTCAATATACTGGCGAATGAACACGAGGGCGCTTTCCTCGCTGCTTCATACTTGATCAAAAACGGCCACAAACAGATCGCCATGGTGCAGGGGAAAGAAGGCTTTAAATCGTCTCAAGAAAGGAAAGGAGGCTTTCTTCGCGCGCTTCGCGACTCAAACCTTGATATGCCCGGCGAATACCTCGTTCAAGGCGATTATACGATGCAAAGCGGCTTTCGCGCGGCTGAAACGCTGCTAAAGCTGAAGAATCCTCCGACAGCCCTGTTTTGCGCCAATGATGATATGGCGATCGGCGCGATGAACGCCCTCTATGCAAACGGGAAACGCTGTCCTGACAATATGTCGATTATCGGCTTTGACGATAGCGGATTTTCGGCGTATACGACACCGTCATTGACGACGGTAAAAAAACCGACTGAAAAAATCAGCATGCTTGGTGCGGAAAGCCTGCTGTCATTGATCGAAAACCCGCAGGCAGAAGGCGGGCAGACGCTCATCAGCACGGAGCTGATCATTCGCAATTCAGTTAAGCATCTATAGCATCATTTTTTTGATGCGCTGTAAAATGTGAACGTGTGCAGAAATGAGGAGGGGATTGAAATGGAGAGGCTGTCCAAACGGATAAGGTCTAAGCCGAGCCGCCCCGAACGGATTTTGCAAATCGGGGAAGGTAACTTTATGAGGGGGTTTATTGACTGGCAGATTCATAGATTGAATGAAGAAACCGATTTTAACGGCAGTGCCGTCGTCGTGCCTCCGCGCCGCGGTTCAGTAACGGCCTTTCAAGAACAGGATGGGCTTTACACGCTTTATCTTGAAGGTTTCCGGGAAGGACGGGAGGTTCGCGATTCTGCTGTCATTACATCAATCAGCAGAGTCGTCAGCAGCTATGAGCATTATGATGAATTTATGGAGCTGGCCGATCTGCCGGATTTGCGGTTTGTATTTTCAAATACGACAGAGGCCGGCATCATTTATATCGAGGAAGACCGTCTGTCCGACCGTCCGCAGAAAAGCTATCCAGGGAAGCTGACTGCACTTTTATACAGACGATACATGACTTTTCAAGGAAGCAGGGAAAAAGGTCTGGTGATCCTCCCGTGTGAGCTGCTTGAGGATAACGGGAAAATACTGAAAGACATTGTGCTGCGCTATACAAACGCGTGGGCGCTTGAACAAGGGTTCATCGATTGGCTTGAAGAGGCAAACGTGTTCTGCAATACGCTTGTGGACAGGATCGTACCGGGATTCCCGAAAGAAAATGCACACCGGCTTGAAGAGGCGGCCGGCTATCACGATTCCTTGATGGTGAAGGCGGAGCCGTATCATTTGTTCGTGATTGAAGGGCCGAAATGGCTTCGAGACGAGCTTCCGCTTCATGAGGCCGGTCTGAATGTCGAGTTTGTCCAGGATGTGACGCCGTACAGGATAAGAAAAGTGAGAATTTTAAACGGCGCCCATACCGCGATGACGCCGGTCGCTTATTTGGCAGGCCTTGAGACGGTTCGCGAAGCGGCTGAAGACGAGCTTATCGGCTCATTTGTGAAAGAGCTGATCCAGCGGGAGGTGCTCGAGACGATCGATATGCCCGATAGCGAGCTTGACAACTACGTGGAAGAGATTCTCGACCGCTTTAAAAACCCGTTTATCCGTCACAAGCTGATCGATATTTCCTTAAATTCCTTTGCAAAATTCAAAGTCAGAAATTTGCCCGTCTTAATGGAATATGCGGAACGAACAGGCAAACTTCCGGCTCGAACCGTATTTGCTTTAAGCGCCTTAATTTATTTTTACCGAGGCCAACGGGATGGGGATGATGGGGCCATTCCGCTGTCTGACGACGATGAGGTGCTGGCTTTCCTCAAACGGCTCTGGACGGAAGAGACAGACGTTTCGAACATCGCATTCCATGTTCTTGGGTTTGAAAAAGTGTGGGGGCAAAATCTGAACGACATGCCCGGATTGACGGACAAGACGGCTGAATATTTAAGGGACATGAAACAAACGGGAATGAGGAAGGCGCTGGAAAAAATGATGAAAAGCCAAATGGCTGAGCTGGGGGACATGTAATGAAAGACTGCTTGATGATCAATCCTCAAGATAATGTCGGCATTGCGTTAAGAGAATTGCAGACCGGTGAAACGGTCACTGTCGGAGAACGAACCATCGTGATCAAGGAACCGATTTTGAAAGGCCATAAGTTTGCTTTAAAAGACATCGCTGAAAATGAAAACGTCATCAAATACGGCTTTCCGATCGGGCACGCCACTGAAATGATTCAGACGGGAGAGTGGGTGCACACGAAAAATGTGAAAACGAATTTGGGCGGTGTCGAAGAATACAGCTACAAGCCGAAGTTTACGGAAAACCGCTATCAAAAAGAACCGCTTACATTTAAAGGCTTTAAACGAAAAGACGGAAAAACCGGGATCAGAAACGAGCTATGGATCGTCCCGACTGTCGGCTGTGTAAATGGCATTGCAGAGCTGATCATCAAAGAATTTAAGGCTGAGGTCGGCTCCATCGCCCCTTTTGAAAGCGTTCACGTATTAAAGCATCAGTACGGCTGTTCACAGCTTGGCGACGATCATATCAACACGAGAACGATTTTGGCGAATGCCGTCAACCACCCGAATGCAGGCGGTGTCCTTGTGCTGGGGCTCGGCTGTGAAAACAACAGCATTCACGAATTCCGCGAAGCGCTCGGCGATTACGATCACAGCCGGGTCAAGTTTCTGCTTTCCCAAGAGGTATCAAACGAAGTCACGGAAGGCGTCAAACTGTTAAAGGAAATTTATAAGCATGCAAAAGGTGACCACCGCGAAGATGTTCCGCTTTCTGAACTGAAAATCGGTTTGAAGTGCGGCGGATCTGATGGATTTTCCGGCATTACCGCGAACCCGCTGCTCGGCCGGCTCTCCGATTTTCTGATCGCCCAAGGGGGAACGGCGGTGTTGACAGAAGTGCCTGAAATGTTTGGGGCAGAAACGCTATTGATGGAGCGGGCTGAAAATGAGGAAGTGTTTCATAAAATTGTCCGCTTAATCAACGATTTTAAACAGTACTTTATCGATCACAGGCAGCCCGTCTATGAAAACCCGTCTCCGGGAAACAAAGCGGGCGGCATTACGACATTGGAAGATAAATCGCTCGGCTGTACGCAAAAAGCCGGCACTTCAAAGGTGGCGGATGTCCTTGAATACGGGGACGTTTTGAAAAAGAAAGGGCTGAACCTGCTGAGTGCTCCGGGAAATGACCTTGTTGCTTCATCCGCACTGGCCGCTGCAGGGTGTCAAATCGTTTTATTTACGACAGGACGGGGAACTCCTTTTGGCACCTTTGTGCCGACGATGAAAATTTCGACAAATACGGCGATTTATGAGGCAAAGCGCCATTGGATCGATTTTAATGCGGGAAAGGTGCTCGAAGACCGATCAGAAGATGACGTTTTGAAGGAGCTGACAGCGTATTTGATCGAAGTCGCAAGCGGCAGGCAGCTGAACAATGAGATAAACGATTTCAGGGAGCTTGCGATATTTAAAACAGGCGTCACATTATAAAGGGGGCGGTAACGTGAGTCTGCAGAAAATAAAAGAAGAGATTGTAAAGAAGCTGAAGGTTCCGGTATTTCCGAATCGCTCATTTGATGTCACATCGTTTGGGGCTGACGAAAACGGAAAAAACGATTCGACCGAAGCGATACAGAAGGCGATTGATCAAGCCCACCAAGCCGGCGGCGGAAGAGTAACGGTTCCTGAAGGCGTGTTTCTTTCCGGTGCGCTCAGATTGAAAAGCAATGTGGATCTTCATATTGCAAAGGGAGCGGTGATCAAATTCAGTCAGAACCCTGAAGATTATCTCCCTGTTGTGCTGACGAGGTTTGAAGGAGTCGAGCTCTATAATTATTCACCGCTCATCTACGCTTACGAAGCCGATAATATTGCGATAACCGGAAAGGGCACGCTTGACGGTCAAGGAGATGACGAGCATTGGTGGCCGTGGAAAAGAGGAACGAACGGCCAGCCTTCACAGGAAAAAGATCGGAACGCTTTGTTTGAAATGGCTGAGCGCGGTATCCCGGTCACTGAGCGGCAGTTTGGAAAAGGGCATTATTTGCGGCCGAATTTCATTCAGCCGTATCGCTGCAAACATATATTGATTCAAGGCGTCACTGTGCTGAATTCGCCGATGTGGCAAGTTCATCCCGTGCTTTGCGAGAATGTGACAGTGGACGGCATCAAAGTCATCGGACACGGCCCCAATACCGACGGAGTCAACCCGGAATCGTGTAAAAACGTGGTGATCAAGGGCTGCCATTTTGATAATGGAGACGACTGCATCGCCGTCAAATCGGGAAGAAATGCGGACGGCCGAAGGATCAACATTCCGTCGGAAAACATCGTCATTGAACATAACGAAATGAAAGACGGGCATGGAGGGGTCACGATCGGAAGCGAAATTTCCGGCGGCGTGAAGAACGTCATCGCAGAGGGCAATCTTATGGACAGCCCGAACTTGGACAGAGCCCTCCGCATTAAAACGAATTCGGTGCGTGGCGGCGTTCTTGAAAACATCTACTTTCACAAAAATACGGTCAAAAGCTTGAAGCGCGAAGTGATCGCCATCGATATGGAATATGAAGAAGGAGATGCCGGAGATTTCAAACCTGTCGTCCGCACGGTTGATGTTAAGCAGCTGAAAAGCATGGGCGGACAATACGGGATCAGGGTGCTGGCATACGACCACTCTCCGGTCACCGGGCTGAAAGTGGCTGATTCCGAGATCGACGGCGTCGATGTTCCGATGGAACTGAAACATGTGAAAGACCCCGTTTTTTCGAATCTGTATATTAACGGAAAACGCTATGACTCACACAAAGCCTAAACATAAATCCTCTGCAGACATGCAGAGGATTTTTCTTTTAACGCGGCGGCGCATCAGCGGTTTCGCTTTTGACCGAGGAAATCAGCAGTTTCATAAACACCCGGCTTGCAGCGCACATATGCTTGTTTTTACGGTAAACGATGCTGATCTCCGTCGTCAAATCCGGCTTTTGTATCGGAATCGTCTGAATGGATTTATTTCCAATAGCATTAAGATAGCCTTTCGGCAAAATGGTGGCGCCGATGCCTTTACCGACCATGTTCATGATCGATTCCATCGTTGTCATTTCCATGACCGGCCGGGGCTCGAATCCAAGCGTGCGGCACTTTTCGTTGATCAGCTGCCGCAAAAAATACGTCTCAGGCAGCAAAATGGATGGAATCTCCCTTAACACGTCAAGCGTGACAAACTGCCGCTTTGCAACCGGATTGTCAACAGGCGCCGCGAGGGCGAGATGCTGGGTAAGGAATGGGACGGCTTCTAAGTCACGATGTTCCACCCGCTGGGCTACAATGCCCAAGTCGAGCTCATTTTGCAGCAGCCGGTCGTAAATATCCCCGGTTCTCAGCCCTAAAACAGACAATTCAATATTGGGGTAGCTGCGGTGAAATTCGACCACGGTCCGGGGAAGCAAATAATTAACCACGGTCAAAAGCGCCCCGATTTTAAGCGTTCCCCGTTTTAAACCTTGAAGCTCGCTGATCGCGTCTCGCGCCTGTGACAGTTCATGAAAGATATTGTAACAGTGCTGGAGCAGAATATTTCCCGCTTCCGTCATCACGGTGCGTTTGCCTGAACGGTTAAACAAAGGCATTCCGATTTCGTGTTCAAGCAAACGGATTTGCTGGCTCAGCGAGGGCTGAGCGATATTCAGTTTTTCGGCGGCGCGGGTAAAATGAAGCTCCCGGCACAATGCCATAAAGTATTCCAATTGCTTTAGCTCCAATGCTCTTTCCTCCTCTCCATCTGAAAAACAGCCGAATTCCAATGATAGGTTTAACCTATTGTTTTTATAATAACGATTGAATAGTTTTATGGTAAGAGGTCGATTATACTTAAATCTCAAAAGGGGTTTGCAGGACATTTGAATGTAAGAGGTGATATGAATGGAATATGCCGATATCCTTTCGATCAATGTAGGGAAGCCAGAGGAAATTCAGTTTCAAAATAAAGCTGTGTCTACCGGAATATACAAGAAGCCGGCAAGCGGCCCCATCTTCCTGTCATCTACTAATTTCACGGGGGACGGACAGGGGGATCTCATTCATCACGGCGGCGCGGAAAAAGCAGTGTGCGTCTATCCGTATGAACATTATCTCTTTTGGGAAAAGGAACTGCAAAGAAAGCTGGAATACGGAGCATTTGGCGAAAATTTAACGATCAAGGGTCTGCTGGAGGATGACGTTCATATCGGCGACATCTTTCAGCTGGGTGCAGCTGTTGTACAGGTGAGCCAGCCGAGGCAGCCCTGCTATAAACTAACCGTAAGGTACGGTATGCCGGACATGATACTGAAGGTACAAGATACCGGATTTACGGGTTTTTACTTTCGCGTGCTGAAAGAAGGGTTCGTCTGTAAGGAGCATGGTCTGAAACGAATCTCACGCCACCCTAAAGGCATTACGATTTCATACGCAAATCGCATCAAGCATCATGAAAAGAACGATATTGAGGGCATCAAAAAACTTCTCGAGGTGGAGGAACTGTCGGCAAATTGGCGTGCATCATGTTTAAAACGGCTGAACGGCTTTGAGCCGGATGACCGCGAAAGGCTGACGGGAGGTCTGAAGCAGGGTTCTTAACCAAAAGGAAAAAATCCTCTGCCGACCGGCAGAGGATTTCGGTTAAATCGAGCGGATGATTCCGCCCTCCACTCTTTGAGCTGAACCGTTGATAGCCGCAGCTTTTTCGGAAGCGAGGTAGACGATCGTACTCGCCACTTCTTCCGGTTTTGCATAGCGCTGAATCAAAGAAGTCGGCTCATTCACTTTGAAATAATCTTTGACAAAGGTGTCTAAATCGGTTTTCTCCTGAGCGGCGGCACCTTCCATATAATTGGCGACGCCTTCCGTCCAGGTAGGTCCCGGAAGAACAGAGTTGACGGTCACATTTGTCCCTTTTGTCATTTCGGCCAAACCTCTTGACAAACTGATCAAAGCGGTTTTTGTCATGGAATAAGGGATCATCTGCGGAAGCGGTTTAATGCCGGCCTCGCTTGCCAAATTGAGAACCCTTCCCTTATTCCGCTTCAGCATGGCCGGCAAAAACGCGCGGCAAAGCCTAACGGCGCTTAAAACATTTACTTCAAAATATTTGAGCCACTCTTCGTCTGTCACGTCTGTAAAATCCTTCACTTCAAAGAAGCCCATATTATTGACGAGGACATCAAGCTCCCCGATTTCAGCGGTTTTTTCGACCAGTGCCCTGCTTTCTTCAGGATCGGATAAATCAGTGGCAATTCCGTGAACATTTCCGTGCCGGGAAAGCTCATCAACGACCGACTGGACCTTTTCTTCTGTCCGTCCGTTTACGATGACCTCGGCGCCTTCCGCCAAAAAGGCTTCCGCCGTTGCTTTTCCAATACCAGCAGTAGAACCCGTTACGAGCACGAGTTTGTTTTTCAGCTTTAAATCCATATGCCATCAATCCTTGTTTCAGAGTTAAGATGAAAGAAAACATCTAATAAACAGTATATCGCAGCTGGATACCGCGGTCGAAAATCGTGCTTGGCGCTTTATTGTTCCCTGCCTTTTAAAACTTTATGAATATCTTCCATCGGACGGAGCCAATTCCTTTTCATCACTTCAGCCGCCAATTTCGGATCGTTTTTTTCAAAAGCGGCGATGATTTTCCAATGCTCGGCGGCGGACTGCATTTTCGGAGCAGCAGGCCGATTGAAAAACACATACTTCATCCGTCTGACATGAAGCTGCAGAACGGCAGAAAACTGAAGAACATACGGGTTTTTAGCCGCTTCTGTAATCAAATGGTGGAACTGTTCGTCCAGTTCAGCTGCATCGTGGTTCCTTTCCTCTTTAAACGCGGTTTCGTATTGAGCAGCGAGTTTTTTGAGCTCGGCGATCTCTTCTTCCGTCAAAAGCGGCGCAGCCAGTTCTGCCGCCAAAGCCTGGAGATGTGCGAGCGGAGGATAGACGGCCAGCGCATCATCGGGATGAATGAGCGTGATCTTTGTTTCTTTTCCCGGCTTCATTTCCACAAACCCTTGGGATTCAAGGAGCTGAAGCGCTTCTCTGACCGGTGTGCGGCTGACGCCGAGCGCTTCGGCCAGATCGACATCCGTGACTTTTTCGCCGGGTTCAAGGGTTCCGTCTACAATCCAGCGCTGCAATTGGTGAAACGCTTTTTCCTTTGCTGAAAGTCTGACCTGAGGCGTATAGTTTTTCGGTATCGGCATAAAATCACCCTTTCTCTATATGCAATATATCGTAATTGTTTTAGCAAAAACAACGTTTTTCAGCTGAAAATCTCCTTTTCAGAATCTCATATACAGACCTGTGTCGATTATAGTATAATAATTCCGAAATTAGGATACGAATGAGTCAGAAAGGCGCTGCTGATCGGCAGCTTAAGAGGGGAAGCCGGCGAGAGCTCCGCTTAGTAGTTCGGACAGGCCGGGAGCGATGAACCAATAGCCGGAATAACCGCCTGGATGATGACCGCGTAATCTGCGAGGACAGATGCGTATAAGTGATGTGCACTTATTTGTACGTTCTTGGTTTGCTGCATCTTTACTGAGTAGAGATGTTTTTATTTTATCCCGAGGAGGAAGCAGGATGAAGAAGTTTGGGCTTTTATTGCTGTCGCTGCTGTTGGCTGCCGGCGTCCTTAGCGGCTGCGGCCAAGCGCAAAAACCGGCAGACGAGCAAAAACAGGAGAAGGCGGCTGAAGCGTTTCCGGTCACCATAAAAGATGCCTCAGGACAAGAGGTCAAAATTGAAAAAGAACCGAAGAAAATCGTCTCTCTGATGCCGAGCAATACCGAAATTACATACGCCCTCGGCCTGGGGAAAAAAGTCGTCGGCGTGACGGATTTTGATACATATCCAAAAGAAGTGAAAAACGTTGAAAAAATCGGGGGCATGGAATTTAATACGGAAAAAATCATTTCGTTAAACCCCGACTTGGTCCTGGCCCACGCTTCCAGCATGCAGAGTGCCGAAGAAGGGCTGAAGCAGCTGAAAGATGCAGGAATTACGGTGGTGACTGTAAATGATGCGGCCTCTTTTGAAGAGACGTACCGGTCGATCGAAATGATCGGAAAGGCTGCAGGCGCAGAGGATCAAGCAGCGAGCCTGGTCAAGAGCATGAAATCTGACCTGGCTGGCATAAAAGAAAAAGCGGCAGCCATATCTAAAGCAGATCAAAAGAAAGTATTTGTCGAAGTGTCTCCGGCTCCGGACATTTATACGACCGGAAAAGGCACCTTTATGAATGAAATGCTTGAAGCGATCCATGCGGAAAATGCTGCTTCCGCGCAGAAAGGCTGGGCCAAGATAACGGAAGAAGCGATCGTCAAGCTGAATCCCGATGCGATCGTGACGACAAACGGCGAATCCGCTGTCAGCGAAATTAAAAAACGGAGCGGCTGGAGCGGTGTCAAAGCCGTCAAAAATAATGAAGTATACGACGTGGACCCTGACCTCGTGACCCGTCCGGGGCCGCGATTGATCAAAGGGGTCGAAGAGCTTGCTGAACATATTTACCCTGACGTTTTTAAGAAATAACCGTTTTGCGGCATATGCCTTCAGCCTGCTGTTTTTGTCGGCATCCGTTCTTATGGGAATCTCTATCGGATCTTTGGAGATTCCCATTCCTTCTATTATGAAGGTTTTTTTGGAAGAATGGTTTGGCATTCAAGGGTTAAATCCCGATCCGACAGAGGCGAACATCATCATGAAAATCAGGCTCCCGAGGGTGGTTTTGGCCGCTCTTGTCGGCGCGGGTCTGGCTGCCGCGGGAGCCGGGTTTCAGGGGCTCTTGAAAAACCCGCTCGCGGATCCATATACGCTTGGCATTTCGTCTGGCGCGGCCGTCGGTGCCGTGGTCACGCTGTTTTTTGGGATTCAGCTGCCGGTGATCGGAAGTTTTACACTGCCGTTTTTAAGCGTTGCTGCGGCTGTTATCGTGATTTTTTTGGTTTTGTTTTTTGCGCGGCTCGTACACCCTTCGTTGACCCTGTCCGCTTTGATTTTAACAGGGATCATCTTCAGTTCGTTTTTGGGTGCGCTTATTTCTCTCATGATCGCTTTGACCGGCGATGATTTAAAACCGATCGTCCACTGGCTGCTCGGGAGCGTATCGATGAGGGGCTGGGGCTATGTCGCGTTGTTTCTGCCCTTTTTTGCTGCGGGCGCTGCCGCGCTTTTGATCAGCGGGAGGGAACTGAATGTGATGACTTATGGCGAGGAAAAAGCGAGGCTGCTCGGCGTGAATGTGAAGCGGAGTAAATATATCGTTCTGTTGGCGGGAGCTATTTTAACCGGCAGTGCGGTTGCTGTGTCTGGAACCATTGGTTTTGTCGGCCTCGTCATTCCGCATTTTATCCGGCTTCTGTCGATTACGGATCACCGTCATCTTCTGCCGCTCTCGATGCTGAACGGCGCTTCGTTCCTCGTGCTGTCAGATCTTTTGTCGAGAACCATTATCGAGCCGTCCGAGCTGCCGATCGGCATTATTACCGCATTGATAGGGGCACCTGTTTTCGGCTTTATATTAATTCGGCGCTACCGGGGAGGGCGAGTTCATGATTGATGTCATCCGGGTGTCCGGCGGATATGGAAAAACGGATGTCTTACAGGATATCAGTTTTGCTGTAAAGCCGGGTGAATTTTTAGGAATTCTTGGTCCGAACGGCAGCGGAAAAACCACTTTGCTGAAAATGTTGTCGGGAACAATTGCCCCCCGAAGCGGCGAGGTGCTGCTTGAATGCCGTTCAGTCGGGGAGTACAAAACGAAGGAGCTCGCTCGCAAAATGGCGGTCCTTCCTCAAAAAACGGAGCAGGCCTTTTCCTTTACGGTGGAGGAAACGGTACAGTTTGGCCGCTACGCGTATCAAGCAGGCCTTTTTCGGCAGCTGACGGCGGAAGACCATGATATCGTGAAGAGGGTGATGAAGCAGACAGACACGCTTCGCTTCGCCCAAAAATCCATCCATGAGCTGAGCGGCGGAGAGCAGCAGCGGGTGTATTTAGCGCAGGCACTTGCCCAGGAACCCGAATATTTGCTGCTTGATGAACCGACGAGTTTTCTCGATTTGTCATTTCAAAAGAGTCTGCTTGATTTAATGAAACAAGAAACGGCTGCATCCAAACTCGCAGTGGTCGGGGTGTTTCATGATGTGAATATTGCGAGTTTATACTGTGACCGTCTGCTCCTATTAAAAGATGGAAAAGCAGAAGTTCTTGACCGCCCGGAAGCAGCTCTTTCTGCTGGGCGCATCGGACGAGTGTATGATACGGACATCACTGGACTGGACCATCCTCAGCGTTCAAATCCGCAGTTTACAATTATGGCGAAAAACATCCCGCGGAAAACCGAGCCCCTCTTTTTAAAAGAGCGAATTGAACAATATTTGCCGCACGGCATCGCATTTTTGGCAGACCGCCCGCTGCGGCTTCTGTCCTCAGAAAGGGGCTTTGCTTGGAGACGAAAACTTATTTTCGACAGCGGAAATAACTCTGGATGGCCGCATGGCTCGTCAGCTTTTGAACAGGAAACGCTGTTTATCCAACATGATGCTGAATTGGCTGACTGCCATATTGTGTCGGAAAGCGGTGATCTTTGCATCGTCGGTATGAAAGACACGATGGGGCGTTTGATCATGTGGGTGTTAGTTGACGGCTGTTTGCAGGATGGTCAATTTGTGAAGGCGATAAGCGCTGCGGCATTTGCCGCAGCCCAGCATCATGTTCCGTGTAGTGATGTCCTTGTAGCGGCCACTCAATCCGGCCGGTCAGCGGATCAAACCGCTTTTTTGACACAAATTCAAAATAAAACAGCCGCTTGTGTGAAAGCTTTAAAAGATTAAATTGACCTGTCTTTTGACAGGTTTTTTTATTGTTTTAAAACGCATCAGCTGAAGGTGAGATTTTACTCTTTTGTTCCGAACCTAAAAAATGTTGCTTAATTAATCAAAACACCTTTATAATGAAATTTGAGAAAGCGTTTTACTATTTGATTGTTTAAAAATGCAACAGAAGGGAGCGAAGTCACTTGAAAGTAGAGGGAATTATCCCTGCCATACTGACACCGCTTACAAAAGAACAGGCCTTTCATCCGGGCGCAGCCGAAAAGCTGGTGAATCGTCTAATTGATTCAGGCGTCCATGGCATTTTTGCTTTAGGGACAAATGGCGAATTTCATTTATTCTCGCAAGAGGAAAAGCTTCAAATTGCCGAAACAGTTGTAAAAGCGGTTAATAAACGAGTGCCTGTTTTCATCGGAGCAGGTGAAAACAGTACTGAGGCGACCATTTCTTTATTCAATCAAATGGCGGATCTTGGAGCGGATGTTCTTTCGATTATTACGCCATACTTTGTTGCACCTTCGCAGGAGGAATTGTATCAGCATTTCCGCACGATTTCCGAAAATGTCGCGCTTCCTGTCCTGCTCTACAACATTCCGTCGAGAACAGGCGTATCATTGGAGCCCGAAACAGTTGAAAGGCTGGCGGCATTGCCGAACATCATCGGCATTAAGGACAGCAGCGGAAGCTTCGCCAATATTAAGGCGTATCTTGAGCGTACAAAAGAACAGTCCTTTTCCGTTCTGGCAGGAACTGATTCGCTGATCTTAGACACATTGAAGGCGGGAGGGACAGGAGCTGTGGCTGCCACAGCCAATGTGTTTCCGCACACCGTTGTTTCAATCTATGAATCTTTTAAACAAGGAAACATTGAAGAGAGCGAGCACTATCAACAGCAGCTGCAGCCGCTCCGTGATACGTTTTCACTCGGTTCACTGCCGGCGCCGCTAAAAAAAGCAGCGGAGCTTGCCGGCATCGACGTCGGACCGCCTAAACGTCCGATTGCAGAACTGTCGGGAGAGCCGCTGCTAAAAGTGAAAAAGATGCTGGAAGGCTACGGAATTGAAGCAAAACTGGCAAAGGAGCAGTAAGATTATGAAAACGCTTTATCATTTTCGAACGGCCGCCCGAATTGAGGCTGGTCCACATTCACTCAATTTGCTCGGCGATTACTTAGATCAAATTGGATTGAATCAGATTCGTTCGGTGTTTATTTTAACTCAGCCGTCGATCGTCTCTCTCGGCTATGCAGACCAAATTAAAGAAGGGCTTGCAAAGAAAGGCATCTCAAGTGAAGTCAACACGGATATACAGCCTGAGCCGACGGAGCAAAATATCGAACAGGTTTTTCAGCTTTTTTCTGAAGGAGGCCATGACGCGATTTTGGGAATTGGCGGAGGCAGTGTGCTTGATGCGGCTAAAATCCTCTCTGTTCTGAAAACAAATGAAAAACCGATTTCTGCTTTGATTGGCACGAATCTCGTTGAAAAGCCCGGCGTTCCGCTTGTGCTGATTCCGACAACATCCGGAACAGGGTCAGAAGTGACGCCGAATGCGATTGTAACGTTCCCTGAGAAAGAATTAAAGATTGGTATAGTCAGTCCCTATCTGCTGCCGTCGCTTGTGATTTTAGATCCAGTTTTGACGACCGGACTTCCAAAGGCAATCACAGCTGCAACCGGAATGGATGCATTTACACACGCACTCGAATCCTATATTTCCAACAAAGCAAATCCATTCAGCGACATGTTTGCGCTTGAATCTATGAGACTGATTTCCTCCAGCATTCAGCAGGCCTACCATCATGGAGATAACCTGGAGGCGAGAGAAAAAATGCTCATTGGCGCCATGTATGGCGGAATGGCCTTGACAAGCGCAGGAACAGCGGCGGTTCATGCGATGGCTTACCCTCTAGGGGGAAAATACAAGATTTCGCACGGTGTGGCCAATTCAATGCTGCTTCCGCATGTAACGGCCTTCAACGCGGATCATGTAACTGACCGCCTTTCGGACGTGGCCGGCGTAATTGGAATCGAGCCAAAAGGTTCGAAGTCCAGCCAAGCAGAGCGGGTTATACGAAAAATTGAATAGTGGACCGCCGATTTAAATATTCCGCAAAATTTAAAGACATTCGGGGTATCAAAAGAGGATGTGCCATCGCTTGCTGAGGCGGCTGCCGACGTCAAAAGGCTCATGGATAACAATCCAAAGCCGATGTCTGTTGCGGAGATTGAAGCTGTCTATTTGAAATTGCTGGATATGTAGGCTGCCCGGATCTGTACATGTTTTTCACCATGAGCCTGTAAGAGGCTCACAAACAAAGGGGGAGTTTGGGTGGATGTCTTAAGCGGTTCGATCATAACGTTTATTTTGGCAGTGATTGACTATGTACGTGTTCCGGAAACGTGGGCCGCTGCCGGTCAAGAATAAAGCCGTTTGAACGAGCGCGCGCGGCACTTGATGAAATGAATGGTATCCCTATATTGCATCATTTATGATTTAAGTTGGAGGGGCTGTCCCAATCGTTTGAACGGACTCTCTCGTAATGCGAAACGGGTGTAACGACAATTCAATTGGCGCATGACACGCTCATTCGCGAAGGCATTCCGCAGCCTAAAATCGCCGTGTGCATGAACCCTCACGCCGGTGAGATGGACATGGAGAAGAGGAAGAGAAAATTGTCCTTGCCGTTGAACGCGCACAAAGTGAAGGTATACAGGCATTCGGTCCGCTGCCCGCTGACACGCTTTTCTTCAGAGCAGTGAGAGGCGACTTTGATATAGTGGTGGCTATGTATCATGACCAAGGACACGGCCCGATTAAGGTGCTTGGCCTTGAAGCCGGTGTGAACATTGCAGTCGGCCTGCCGATTATCCGTACGAGTGTTGACCACGGAACAGCCTTTGATATTGCGGGAACCGGCAAAGCCGATCCTGCGAGTATAGAAGAAGCGGTGAGACAGGCGATCATGCTGTCCGGTACGCGTGAGCGGCATGCATAAAAAAAGAAGAGCCTTCCGATTAAGGAGGCTCTTCTTTTTAGTTCATATAGGTGCCGCCGTTAATATTAATGGTTTCGCCTGTCATAAAGTCAGATTTGTCAGAGGCAAGAAAGGCGACAACGTTTGCGACATGCTCTGGTGAGCCGAGCATTTTCAGCGGAATCCGTTCGACGACTGCTGCGCGGTACTCCTCGCTCCACTGCTTGCTCATATCCGTTTCAATCGGTCCCGGGCAGACGCCGTTGACATGAATGCGGTGTTCAGCAAGCTCCTTTGCCAAATGCATCGTTAAATAGTTGATGCCTGCTTTCGATGCACCGTAAGCAGGAGAGGCATTGTGATGCGGTGTTTTGCTCGTCGTAGAGCTCATGTTCACGATTTTTCCGCCGCCCTGCGTGATCATTTCCGGGATGACAGCCTGACACATGAGAAAGGTGCCGGTTAAATTCAAATCTATCACTCTTTTCCATTCTTCAAGCGACGTATCAACGGTCGTTTTGCGCAAATTAACGCCGGCATTGTTGACCAAAATATCGATCCGCCCAAACCGCTGTTTTGCCTCAGCGATGAGAAGCGAGGCTGTTTCTGGCAAACTTGCATCACCGGCAACATAAGAAGCGCACTTTCTCTCAGTATTCAATTGTGTACACAGGGACTTGAGCAATTCTTCGTTTGTCCCATTGATAACGACATTTGCCCCTTTATCCGCAAGCAACTCCGCAATGGCTCTGCCGATGCCGCGGCTTGCACCTGTGATAATGGCCGTTTGCTGATTAAATTCCATCCTCATCCCACCTGTCTTTGAATAAAACCGTTTACAATTCTATTATAAAAGCGAGTGTTTCTTTATTCAACGATACTTTGTTTCAATGATTGTTCCGGAAATTTGTGTTTCATAATGAAACGATCTATGCAGCCGTTATAAACAGGGTATACTATAGAGACAAGTGGTAAAGAGAGGAGTATGAAATGAAACTCTATACAAAAACAGGCGATCGGGGAAAAACGAGTTTAATTGGCGGAAGGGCCGATAAAGATCATCTTAGAGTGGAAGCGTACGGCACACTGGATGAAGCAAACAGTTTCATCGGGCTGGCTCAGTCTTATTTAAAAGCAGAAGAGGCGCTCTTTCATGATATTTTGTCAGAGTTGACCGCCATCCAGCATGAGCTGTTCGACTGCGGCAGTGATTTGGCGCATGTCAATGTTCAGGAAGAAGGCAAGCTCAAGGCTGAATCAATCACCATGCTTGAAGAACGAATTGATGCCTATGTCGAGGAAGCGCCGCAGCTGACCAAGTTTATTCTTCCGGGCGGAACAGAAGCGGCATCATTTTTGCATGCGGCGAGAACGGTCATCAGAAGAGCTGAACGAAAGATTGTCGCTTTGGCCAAAGAAGAAGACATTCCGCCGCTTGCGCTGCCATACGTCAACCGGCTGTCCGATTATTTATTTGCGGCGGCGCGCATTGTCAATCACCGTCTCGGGGAAGTGGATGTCGAATATGAACGAAGCGCTGATGTATTCCGGACAAAGAAAAAATCATGAATGAGCCATCCGCCAATCGTTATCTAACAGAAACGGGCCGATTGATCAAATCAAGCCGTTTTCCGGCAGGGGAAAACGGCTTTTTGTCGTAAACTTTAAGTAAGCGTTTTCAAAGAGAGGGAGTGTTCAAGTGGTTAATCGGGAGGCAGCTGCTATACGGCTGACGGTTTCGAAGGATGGAGACGGCGAATTTCAAACCGTTCAAGAGGCGATCGATGCTTTGCCTGAGTACAGTCGGGAACAGAAAGTGATATTCATTAAAAAAGGAGTTTACAAAGAAGTCGTTCATATTCCGGCTACAAAGCCGTTTGTGAAGCTGATCGGCGAAAATCGTTACGAGACTGTGATTACGTATGACAACTATGCCGGAAAAGAAAAGGAAGGAGGAGGGAAATACGGCACGACCGGAAGTTCAAGCGTGTTTATTTATGCGGATCATGTTGAAGCCGAAAATTTGACGTTTGAAAACTCGTTCGACCGCACGAAAGTCGACACGACCGATACGCAAGCGGTGGCGGTTTATGCGAAAGGAAACAGGATGACGTTCAAATATGTCAGGTTTATAGGCAGACAAGATACACTGTTTGTCAATGACGGTACACAATATTTTTATCAATGCTATATAGAAGGCGATGTCGATTTCATTTTCGGAGGAGCAAGAGCTGTGTTTGAAGAGTGCCAGATCCATAGCGCTGACCGCGGGTCCGCTACAAACAACGGTTATGTGACAGCTGCGAGCACGCATATCGCAAAGCCGTTCGGTTTATTGATAACAAACTGCAGAGTGACAAGCGATGCCGCAGATGGAACGGTATACCTCGGGCGCCCATGGCATCCGGGAGGAGACCCCGACGCCATCGCCAGTGTGCTATATCACCGCTGCGATTTAGGCGCACACATCAAGCCTGAAGGATGGACGGATATGTCGGGCTTTTCTGCGGCCGATGCCAGATTGTACGAATACGGGAATACGGGTCCGGGTGCGATTTCGCATGAGGCCCGAAGGCAGCTTGCCGATCATGAGGCTGAGAAATGGACAATTGAAAACGTATTGGACGGCTGGAATCCTAAAGTTGAATCATAGCAAGGCAACCTGCAGAAAGACCGCTCTCTCGCTGAGATGAGCGGTCTTTTTATGCGAGCGGGTCCGATGTGCCATACGACCCTGGTCGTACGGCAAAATCAATCTGTGACTCGTTTTGTCGAAGCCTGAAATTGACTATAGTAAAGACATGAACGAGAAAGGAGGAGCAAATATGAATATAAATGGGAAGTCCATCATCGGCTTTTTTCTAATCCTTTTTGGCGTCTCCCTGTTCTTCGGCGGAGGCCATTTCGGCGGATTGGTTACAGGTGCTATTGGAGCATTGCTTCTATTCTATTCCGTGAAAAAATGGAAGGAAGGACGCCAGTTTGCCGCGGTACTGGCCGCGATCTTCGGCATCATGTTTTTGGGAGGGTCATTGCCGTTTCTGATCGGCATCGCGGTTGCTGCAGCGATGGTTTATTTCGGATGGAAAATGATGAAGCAAGATGACAAACAGGATGACATCCTTTATTCAGAGAAAACGGAGCCTTCCGCAGCTTCATATGACACAGGCTTTGATGCAGAGTGGGAAGACTTTTTGAAAAAGAATAAATAATATTTTAGGAGGACGAGATCATGGCTTTAAAAAGAATCAGAGACATGTTTGTCGCATCAGTAAATGAAGGATTGGATAAACTGGAGAACCCACGGGTGATGCTGAATCAATACGTACGCGACATGGAAAGCGATATCGCCAAGGCGAAGCATACCATCGTCAAGCAGCAGACAATTGAACATAGTTTTAAAGGAAAAGTGGAAGAAGCCGAAAAGCTTGCTGTCAAGCGAAGAAACCAGGCTCAGCTCGCTTTTGATGCGGGTGAAGAAGAACTTGCTAAAAAGGCGCTCTCAGAAATGAAGTATTTTGAAGAAAAAGCTGCTGAATACAAGGACGCTCACCAGCACGCGAAAAAGCAGCTTGCTGAATTAAAGGAACAGCTGGAGACACTTGAGGTTAAACTGCGCGATATCAAAGACCGAAAGCATGCGCTGATCGCCAGGGCAAACGCGGTGAAAGCGAAAGAACATATGAATGCATCATTTAATAAAATCGACAGCGAAAGCGCCTACCGGGAATTTATGAGAATGGAAAACCGGATTGAAGAGATGGAAACAAGGGTGAACAGCTATGCTGAATTATCAGCTTCATCAAGCAGCCCATTCGGCCGCCTTGAATATGCAAAAGAAGTGGAAGAAGAGCTGGAAAAAATGAGGGCTAAAAAGACAGGCTTGGAAAAGCAGACACCTGCGGGAAATGCATAAACGAATAGGGGCTCTCACAGCCCCTTATGCAATTTTTGATTTCTTTCAAAGACCATTTTCCTTATAATAAGGAGCATACACTTACTAGCCGAAAGGGTTTTCTAAATGAAAAAAACGGTTGGAAAACTGCTGATCATCGCCGGCATTCTCATCCTTGCAGGCATGATGTTTAATGGGCGTGAAGGCTTTTCTTTCTTCGGCTTCGATGAAGAGTCAGCCCGCACATATCATGCACAGGCGGAAGACATCGATAAAATTGACATTGATGCAAAGAGTATAACAGTCAACATTCAAGCTGAAAACCGCGATGATATAAAAGCCGAGATTTCAGGAAAAAACGTCCGGCTTGATTCGTCCGAACAGGGGCGTACTCTTCAGCTTTCCGCTCATTCGAAAGGCTTTTGGCCGTTTTTCTGGAAGAAAAATGAGCTGATTGTCAAGATCCCTTCTGAATATAAAGATGATCTGTCGATTTCTTCTGGAAGCGGAAATGTCAAACTGTCCGGCGGCGGTCTGCATTTGCGAAATGTAGCCTTAAAGTCGGGAAGCGGCAGCCTCAAGGCCGATGACCTTCAGGCGGAAGACCTTTCTGTAAAAGGGACGTCAGGATCGGTCAGGCTGGAAAACGTTCAAACGGCAGCTGCTGATATCCGCTCCACATCCGGTAATACAAAACTTGAAAATGTCACCGGCAAACTCAGCATCAAACAGACTTCGGGCAATTTGCGCGCTTCCTTTACAGAGATCAACGATTCTCTGAGCATCAAACAGACATCCGGAAACACCAAGCTCAGCCTGCCCGATGATGCCGACATCAGTCTTGAAGCCGAGTCGACAAGCGGAAACATCAGTCATTCCTATTCATTTGACCAAGTCGCCAATGAGAAGCGGACGCTGACTGGAAAAAAAGGAAATGGAAAAAATAAAATCGACATCTCAATTACGAGCGGGAATGTCTCAATTGAGTAATCGACAAGAAGAAAGGGGGCTCGAGTCAGCATGCGTCTTACAAAAAACCAGCTGATCGGACTGATCATCGTACTCTTCGGAATCAGCATATTTTTGCAAAACAGCGGGCTTGGAGACGCGTTATTCTGGCCGCTCGCTTTTCTTTTTGCCGGGTATTTTCTCCACAAATATTCCCGCCGCTGGCTCGGGTCTGTCATGTATATTTTTGCAGGCTTTCTGCTGCTGAAAGACATCTTCAGCATTACATTCAGCCTGTTCGGCTTTTTCTTTGCCGCTTTCTTAATTTATGCGGGGTACCGGCTGGTGACAAATCAGCCGGTATTTGACCGCCATAAGCCGAAAGACAGGGGAAAGGAAAAGGCGGATTTCAAGCCGCTTCAGGAGAAGAACAGCCCTGGCCAGCGCAGCTTCTTTTTCGGTGATGTAAAATTGATGAAAACACCTTTTGACTTAAATGACTTGAATATCTCCGGGTTTATCGGTGACGTGAAAATCGATTTGTCAAAGGCGATTATTTCAGAGGGCGAAAACACCATCGTCATTACGGGGTTGATCGGAGATGTCGATATTTACATTCCGTCCGATCTTGAGGTGTCCATCAGCTCTTCTGCATTCGTTGGAGACATTGACGTCATCGGCGGCCGAAAAAGCGGCATCGGCAATCAAATCTATTCCGAGACAGAGAATTACGAGCAGTCGGCACGACGGGTCAAAATTTCGATTTCGCTGTTTATCGGCGATGTGGATGTGCGGTTCATATGAGAACGAACAGACTTGCAAACATTCAATGGCGCGCCGTCCGCTTATCCCTTGGTGTCAGCTTTACGATTTTTCTTGCTGTATTGGGCTTTATGCTGTTTTATTACCAGCTGGATCCGAGGGTGCTCATCGTTTCCAGGTGGTTCGGGATTCCGTTTATCGCGCTTCTCGCATTGATCAGCACAGCTGTCGGGTTCGGCTCAGGCTATATGTTCGGCAATCAGCTGAAAAAACGGCTTGAAAAGCTGATCGAGTCTATTCTAAAGTACGAAAACGGCAACTTTGCCTACCGGATTCCATCGCTTGGAGACGATGAGATCGGGCTGGCCGCCGACCAGCTCAATGAGATGGCCGAACGGATCGAAAGACAGGTTGCCTCTTTGCAAAAGCTGTCCAATGAGAGAGCGGAATGGCAGGATCAAATGAAAAAATCGGTGATCTCCGAAGAGCGGCAGCGTCTCGCGCGCGAATTGCATGATGCGGTGAGCCAGCAGCTGTTTGCGATTTCCATGATGACTTCAGCTGTTTTGGAGGGAATCGATGCTGCGGCTGATGAAAAGCTCGCTCAAAGGCTGAAAATGGTCGAAAAAATGGCGGCCGATGCCCAGAATGAAATGAGGGCGCTCCTTTTGCATTTGCGACCTGTTACGCTTGAAGGGAAAGGTCTACAAGAAGGGCTTGCAGACCTTTTGAAAGAATTTAAAGCGAAACAGTCGATCGACATCGATTGGGAGATTGAGGATGCGGGCAAACTTCCGAAAGGTGTGGAAGACCACCTGTTCAGGATCGTTCAAGAAGCGCTCTCAAACGTGTTCCGGCATTCAAAAGCGACAAAAGTCACCGTCAGACTGCTGCTCAGGAACAAACAGCTCCAGTTGAAAGTCATTGACAATGGCGAAGGATTTAAGATGGATGCCGTCAAAACATCTTCGTACGGGCTGAACTCGATCAAGGAAAGAGCCAGCGAAGTCGGCGGAGTGGCAGAAATCATTTCATTTACGGGAAAAGGAACACAGGTTGATGTAAAGGTTCCGATTTTTGAACAACAAAAAGGAGAGGCTTAAAAGGTGATTCGAGTATTGTTAATTGATGATCATGAAATGGTGAGAATGGGGCTGGCCGCTTTCCTGGAATCCCAGCCTGATATTGAAGTGATTGGGGAGGCATCAGACGGAAAGCGCGGCGTTGAATTGGCGCTTGAAACCAAACCCGACGTGATTTTGATGGATCTTGTGATGGAAGGGATGGACGGAATTGAGGCCACGAAACAAATATGCCGGCAGCTTGCCGATCCGAAAATCATCGTTCTGACGAGCTTCGTTGATGATGACAAGGTCTATCCGGTCATCGAAGCCGGAGCGCTCAGCTATTTGCTGAAAACGTCGAAAGCGAGTGAAATCGCCGATGCGATCAGGGCTGCGAGCGTCGGAGAACCAAAGCTTGAAGCCAAAGTCGCAGGAAAAGTGTTGTCCAAGCTGAGACATTCAGCCGGCGAACAGCCCCTTCATCAATCGCTGACGGCAAGAGAATTGGAAATCCTCAAACTTGTAGCAGAGGGCAAGACAAACAAAGGTATTGCCGAAGAATTATATATCACCATTAAAACAGTTAAAACGCATGTGACGAACATCCTTTCCAAGCTTGAAGTCGACGACCGGACACAAGCCGCAATCTACGCCCACCGAAACAAACTTGTCGACTGATCAAACAAAAAACAGCTTTCTCAAGAAAGCCGTTTTTCAGCCGTTCCAATATTTTCGATCCTCGGCTGCAGGAAGAGTGAATGAATCTGTTTCAACCGTGCGGGCGGTAAGTTGGGCGGCCTCGTTTTCTTCGCGTGCATGTTCGCCCGCTGTACCGTTTTGGCAAATGATGTCGAGCCGCTCGGCCACTATGGCATTGTGTTTCTCCTGCAAGTCGATCAACTTGCCGATGCCTAGCAAAATGAATCCGCCGATGAAGCAAAAAAACGGAGTGGTGAGGTATGTGCCGATCGTGAAGAAAAGCATCGACTGCGAATCCTCCATAAACGGATCATAGGCGACATCACTGATAATGAATCCGGACAGAATGACTGCCGCTGCAATCAAAAAAATGCCTGTCATGTGCAATATCCGCTTCAAGCTCATCACCCTTTCAAACACATTCTATCAGAAAAACGGGGCGCTATCTGCTTTTTGTCGCACCTTTTGTTCCAAAGTCCTGAATCGTCGCTTTAATATGATAGTCGATATAGGCTTCGCTGAAGTGTTTGTCCCAATTGAATCTGTCTTTTTCCCACTCCTTCGGAAAATTGATCCGCGCATTGTCGGAAAAATCGGTGACGTCCGTTTTGATATCGTGCTGCAGGACATGGATCAGCTGCTCAACCCGCTTTTTGATGTCTTTTTGAACCGATTTCTCTATGTTTTTTATATATTGGTCATTAAAAGAATCCTCTCCAAGATACCAGTCCTCTGACAGCCTTCCTTTAATATTGGCATTTACGACGAATTTGTACTTTCCGTTCTGCCTCATCGCCCGCACGCGGTGGGTCATCGAAAACACTTCATACGAGAACAAATGTCCATCATGCCTTGAGTCGATCACTCCGCCGATGACATTGCCAGTTAATAAATTCAGCGCTTCGATCTGAGACGGCGAAAGGTTTGCATGGTATTTGTTGTTTTTGATCACGGCGCCGCCTTCAAGCTGAAGCTGTCCTTTTTCGATCACAACCTTCGGCATGATATAAGATAAATCAGACTGCATTTTAATCGAAATATCGTTCAATGTGACGGGCTTGAGCAGCTTGATCGTCGAAGCTCTGTTTTCAGAGATGCTGTGGATCACGTCGGACGCAGGGTCACTTGCACCATCAACCTTCAGTATGCTGTCGGCAGCTCCGGGCGTCATATAGACCTCGCTGCTCCTTCTGATGCTGTTGTCCCTAATAAATTGATTGATCAATGCTTCCAGAGAAATATCGGATACAAGCTCCTCTGAGAAAATCAGGACTTGCAGATGCTGCGAGAATACCGGGAAATTTTTCAAAGCGGTGGAACGGATGGTTTGATGGACCGTGTTTCCGGAGGTGGACACCACTTTAGACGGATCCTGAGCGCTGCCGTCTTGTCCGATCTTTTTAGGAACAAGAAACTGATACGTCAATTTCACGTTTTTATCGTCCTCGCCTTTATCGAGGGCAAGGCCGATGGCGATGCTAAGCTTTTCGATCTGCCTGCTGTCCCAGCAGCCTGTTAAAAGGAGAAGCAGAGAAAGGGCTGCTAACATTCCCTTTTTTTTCATGAAGAAGTAAACCTCCTTTTGATGGACACGAGCAAAAAGATCATAAGCGGAAGTGCACAGAAGACAACGATAAAGATATATCCAAGGTAGTCGCTGAAGGCGCTGACCTGGTTGGCGTCCCGCGGGACAAGGGATGCTAGATAGATGACAACGCCGATGAAGAGGACGTTTTTTTTCACAGGCCATCCGAATACGTTTTCAAGTCCTGAAGCGGCAAAGTACGTATAGACGACAAACGTTGTGAAAAACTGGATCGTCCAAATGACGAGCAAAAACGATTCGAACCTTTCGATGAAAATCCCTCTTATCTCAAAAGACTGAAACAACGAGATCGTCGGCCATGTCAACGTCATGACCTCAGTCGCGGTCAGCGCCCCGACAACGACCGCAAAGGTGAGGATATATAAGAAGAGCGGTATCCCAAATCCAATCGCCGATGCCTTAAAAAGCTTTTCTTTGTTTTTGACGTATTTCGGCAGAAACATCATCAGCTCCACCCCTAAAAATGAAATGGAAACGACCGTCAAAGCTCTGCTGACCGGCTCCAAACCAAGGCCGAGAACCGGCCGCAAATGGTTCAGCTGAAACATATTCAGGCTCAGTCCGCAGACGATCAGAAGAATGACAATGGTAACGGACAGGAAGAACGGGAATATCTTTGACATATCGCTGATACCCCCGACAACCAAATAAATTGCACAGACGATAAAAGCGAAAATCGTCACGCTCATCGGCGTGAACTGAAGAAGGAAAAACTTTGCCATTTCAGCCATCGCCCTGGCTTCAAAGCTGGCCACGCCCATGAAGTATAAAACGATTAACAGGTTGAGAATATTCCCGATTATAAAGCCGCAGCCTTCTCTTGTGTAATCAAAAAAAGACAGGACGTTGTGTTTTTTAACGATTTTTGCATTGATGTAGATAATGAGAAAAAAGACAAGCCCCTCAAAGATTAATACGATCCATCCGTCCGGCGACAGCGTTTTTTGCGTCAGCGCCCTGGGCAGCGTCAGCAGGCCTGCGCCGAGCATTGTGCTGGTTATGATCGAAGCGGCTTCATACGTGCTAATCCGATCGTGCTGATTTTTTGGATCCATTTTTACGGTTCACCTCCCGAGCTTTTGTTGGCAGACGAATAATGGCTTCATCCGTATGTTTTAAGCTGAAAAAATGGTTCGGGTTAAAATACGGGATGCCGAAGCTTCTTTGCCTAGCCAAATGGGTGAAGATGGCGAGCATGCACAATATGATCCCGTAAAGCCCGAACACGGCTGCAGCCACCATGGAAATAAAACGAAGCACGCGAAACGACAGGCCCATGCCGTACTGCGGCACAGTAAATGAAGCAAGGGCGATAATGCTGACGATGATCACCATCACAGAGCTGACGATATTTGCTTCGACCGCCGCCTGGCCGATGACGACGCCTCCCACGAGGCCGATCGTCTGGCCTAGCGGATTGGGAAGCCGCAGTCCCGCTTCCCGTAAGAGCTCGATCGTCACTTCCATAATCAGCGCTTCAAGGAGCGGCGGAAACGGCACATTTTCGCGCGTGCTCGCAATCGTAACAGCGAGAGCCGTCGGCAGCATGCCTTGATGAAAAGATACAAGCGAAATATAAAACGCCGATAGGAACAGGGTGATGAAAATCGAACTGAACCGAAGAAATCTGATCAAGGTCGTGGCGATCCATCTTTCGTAAAAATCGTCCGGGGACTGCATCACCATTCCGAAAGAAGCCGGCACGATCAGGGCAAATGGCGAGTAATCAACAAAAATTGCGATCCGTCCATTAAACAGCGCTGAAGAAACCTTGTCAGGTCTTTCGGTATTCTGGATCTGCGGAAACGGCGAGTACTTATTATCTTCGATTAATTCTTCAAGAACGCCGGTATCTTGAATATCATCCAGCTGAACTTTTTTCAGGCGCTTTTTAAGATCTTTGATGATCGAATCGTCCGCTTTGCCCTGGATATAGAGAATGGTCGCGTCTTTAAACTTGCTCTTGCCGAGCGGGATTTTTTCCACGGTCAGTTCTTTATCCGGGACACGCTGCCTGACTAGAGCCACATTTGTATCGACATCCTCGATAAAACCGACTTTCGGGCCTCTGACGACGTTTTCTGTATTCACTTCTCCAAGGCTTCTTTTCTTTTTCTCAGCTGTCGGCAGTGCAAATACAGTATTCAAACCGTTGATCAACAGCAGACATTTTCCTTTGAAGATTGCGTTAATCGCGTCCTTTTTTGCTGTAACGGGTTCCGCATTCAGCTTGTTTAAGCGGAGCCGGACATCCTCCAATGAATAGGAGCTGTCATCGGAGACAAGCAATTTCGCAGCCTTCTGGATTTTCTTGTCATCATTCAAATCTTTAAAGTACAAAAAGTAAAAAATGATTCCGTTTTTCAGCATTTTTTTATTTTGAATCAGATCATCGTTATGCTCGAGATGGGGAAGGAGCATTGCGAGATTTTCATGGATGTGTTCCTTGAATTCCGATTGAGTCATGATCGTCACCTGCCCTGGTGTTTCTGGAGTTGTATAGGTTATCTTTTCCTGTTAAAAAAACAATATACTGTGTTACAGTAGTGTTTGGCGAAATTTTCATTGAACAGAGACGGAGTGAGAAAGTTGGCGCAAATCAGGCTTACGGGGAAACCGGAGGAGATTGAACGCATTATTCAATCTTTTTCTAAGCATTATGAGGTTTCATATGTATCGAAAGAATACGGTAAAACAAATCCGAAATATAAATATGCAAAAGATACCCGGGTTTATATTGAGCTAAAATTAAAATAAAGATAAAATTTAAATGGAAGGGTTTTATCGATTTTTATCGAAATATAGAATATTGCAGAATTAGAGAAGGAAGGGATAAGAAAGTGGACTACAGAATTGAAAAAGATACGATGGGTGAAGTCAAGGTTCCCGCGGATAAGTTTTGGGGAGCCCAAACCCAAAGAAGCAAGGAGAACTTTAAAATCGGTTCCGAGAAAATGCCGCAGGAAATTGTGTATGCGTTTGCAATCTTGAAAAGAAGCGCTGCGATTGCCAATGAAAAGCTTGGAAATCTTGAGGCGGAAAAAAAGGAAGCGATTGTTTCCGTATGCGATGATATTT
This sequence comes from Bacillus licheniformis DSM 13 = ATCC 14580, assembly GCF_000011645.1. Taxonomy (GTDB): domain Bacteria; phylum Bacillota; class Bacilli; order Bacillales; family Bacillaceae; genus Bacillus; species Bacillus licheniformis. The sequence goes on along the minus strand of NC_006270.3, from coordinate 3,328,105 downwards.
TAGAAGGAAAGTATGACAGCCATTTTCCGCTGGTCGTCTGGCAGACCGGCAGCGGAACACAGAGCAACATGAATATGAATGAAGTTGTGGCAAACAGGGGAACGGCTTATTTGCAGGAAAAAGGATCAAGCCTGAAAATCCACCCGAATGATGATGTCAACCGCAGCCAAAGCTCTAACGACACATTCCCGACAGCTATGCACGTGGCAGCTGTCCTCGCGATTCACGATAAACTGATTCCGGCGATTGACCGGTTGAGAAGCACGCTGCATGAAAAAGCTGAAGCTTTCAAAGACATTGTCAAAATCGGCCGCACTCATTTGCAGGATGCGACACCGCTGACATTGGGACAGGAAATCAGCGGCTGGGTATACATGCTGGACCGCTCTAAAGAGATGATTCTTGAAGCTGCTGAAAAAATCCGCGATCTTGCCATCGGCGGAACTGCCGTCGGAACAGGCATTAATGCCCACCCTGAATTCGGCAGCACCGTTGCCGAAGAGATCAGCGCTCTGACCGGGCAGACATTCAAAAGCTCGCCTAATAAGTTTCATGCGCTGACAAGCCATGATGAACTGACACACGTGCATGGGGCGCTTAAAGCGCTTGCGGCAGATCTCATGAAAATCGCCAATGATGTCAGATGGCTTGCGAGCGGACCTCGCTGCGGAATCGGCGAGCTGCTTATCCCGGAAAATGAGCCGGGAAGCTCGATCATGCCTGGAAAAGTAAACCCTACGCAAAGCGAAGCGCTGACAATGGTCGCATCCCAGATCATGGGGAATGACGCAACGATCGGCTTTGCCGCGAGCCAGGGGAACTTTGAACTGAACGTCTTTAAACCTGTGATTATTTACAACTTCCTCCAATCCGTTCAGCTTCTTGCCGACGGCATGAATTCATTCCATGACAAGTGTGCTGTAGGAATCGAACCTAATCGGGAAACAATTGAGAAGAACCTGACCAACTCTCTCATGCTGGTTACGGCTCTAAACCCGCATATCGGATACGAAAATGCTGCGAAAATCGCGAAGCTGGCTCATAAAGAGGGGCTGACGCTGAAAGAAGCGGCTCTCAAGCTGAACCTTTTGACAGAGGAGCAGTTCGACGAAGTTGTTAAACCTGAAGAAATGGTGAAACCGAAAGCATAATCAACAAACCGGCTGCATGCATTGCAGCCGGTTTTGTTTTGCGGATCATCCGTGCGGATGGTGCATGTCTTTTTTGAGCAATTCGGCGAGTTTGTCCGTTTCTTTTCGAATCGCGGGATATTCCTTCAAGTTGGCTATCATGCCTTTGATAATGGCGTTTTTGCGTTTTTCTTTTCTCAGCTCTTTCTCCAGAATATCCAGGCTTTCGGCAAGGTCTGCAGGAGGAGCGCCGTTGTACTGCTTGTTCGCTTTGACGCGCATTTCATTGAGCAGGGCGTCCTTCAGCGGATCAAATGTGTAAAATGGGCCGAACCACTCGTCTGCTTTTTCGAATGGGATCAGCGGCTGGTCATTGCGCTTGATCATCCCCTTCGCCAAATCGTCGAGGCGGTTCAGCATGTGGTCGGCGAGAGACTGCAGGTCGAACGAATGGTGCAGCAAAATCATCAGCTCAAGGTAGACATCGCTCATTCCGTTGATCATAAAGCACAGTTCGGCGCTGTACGGTTCAATGTCTTTGCCGTAAATGTTCTGGATGTTTTCGATGTGCAGCCTGAGCGTGGTTCTCCGCATTTTTTTCGCAAACGCCTCAATTTCTTCATTGATCGGCATCGACCGCTCATTAAACTGCATCGTGATAAACTCTTTATGCTCCAAAATGTTTTCGAAAAAAACGACGAGCTGCATCCGGTACACATCGCGCGGATTGTCATGCTCCGTTTTGATTTTCTGGATTCGGGTAAAGATTCTTTCATAGTAGTAGTGAAGGACTGAAAGGAGGAGCGCTTCTTTTGATTTAAAATAAATGTAGAAAGCGCCTTTTGACATTTGGCACTCTTTTGCAATCTCTTGAACTGAAGTAGAACTGTATCCTTTTTTAGCGAAAAGTTTGATGGCTGTTTCAATAATGACTTTCTCTTTTTGTTTCATAGCTTTCACCTTCCTGAAAGATCGAACCCAAAAGCGGCTTTCGGCGGACCGGGGTGACTGGCGGGTCACTTTTTTTGCTCCGTTATATTTTTAACTAGATTGTAACTTGTTTTTTTGTTTGATATTATTTATATTATAAAGTAAGGTGACCGAGTGGTCAAAATTTGCGGAGAAAGGGTGAAGGTTGATGAAAGAAATCGATGACATGATCAGGCGCCTGCGCAGCAGGGGAATTAAGGTGGACAAAGTTAAATATCCAAAGCACGTCCTGTGCGAAAAGAAATGGATGAAAAAGCCAAAAAACACAGTGAAGCCGAGCTACCGGGATTTCAACGGCTATTCGTTTATATGAAAAAAGACTGCAGCGTCTACAGTCTAATTTCTCGGAACGGATATTGAGTAGCACACACCGGTTTGATCATTCCGAATGGTCATGTCAGCATGGTGGAGCGTTAAGATTCGTTTAACGATGCTGAGTCCAATGCCGAATTCGCCTTTCTTCCCTTTATTAAAAGGCTCATACAGGCTGGAAAGCATCTCTTCTTCAATGTGCGGTCCGTCATTTTTAATGGTGATCAACGTATGTTCTTTCGTCGACCTGACGCTGATGTCAATGAATGTCTCCGCATAGCGGATCTGGTTTTCAAGAACGTTTTCCAACAGCTTGCTCCATTGTTCTTGATCGCCCGTCAACATTGTTTCCTCTTCAAGATCAATCTTCCAGTTCAATTCTTTTTTGGACCATCTCAAGCGTTCAACAACTTCTTTAATGACCTCTTGTATATCAAAAGTTCCGTACTGTCTTTCTTGTCTCAGCAAATAATCAAGCTTTGTCAGATAAAGAAGATCCTTGATTTTCTTTTCAAGTTTTTCAGCTTCGCCTTCAATGACTTCAATCGTGTTTTCCAAATCTCCTTTAGGGTAGATGCCGTCTTTGATCGACTGGGTATACCCGCGGATGACCATGACCGGCGTTTTCAGGTCGTGGGAGATGTTTTGCAGGAGCGTGCGTTCTGTCTCATCTTTCTGGATGAGCTTTTGCCGCATGTCTTCAATGGTGTGCCCCAGCTTGCCGATTTCGTCTTCCCTGTCGACAATCACGGGATCATCCCAATCCTGTTTAGAGATTTGTTTGACGTGCTTTTCAAGCGTGACGAGCGGTCTTGATAAATATTTCGCCAGCCAAATAGAAGGAATCCAGCTCAGCAAAATGACGACGATCAAAATAAACAGCAGCTGCTTAAACAGCGTATGAGACAAATCGTCCCTGTATGAATCAAGCGCATAGGATAACAACAGAAACGTCTGGTCCTGGGTCTGGATTTTTTTGAGCACAAAGAAAACGTGCTCTCCGTTGACATTCTCCGAATACCTTTTCGATGACTCGTCCTGCCTTTTCCCGAGCTTCTGCACCTTCTCGATAAATGAATCGGGGAGAATCTGCGGGCTCTGATAGACGGTTCCTTTCTCAGGCAGCAGGACGTGCTGAACGTGGCGGTTTGTGCTTCGCGAGCCGCTGCTTCCGCCGAAGCCTCTTTCCGGTGAATCGGAAAATCCGTATTCCGTCAGAACATGCTGCTCATTTTCAATGTTTGTATAAATTTCATCAGTGAAAAAGTTCTGCAGTGTCGTCGAGAATAGAAACGTCAGCAAAATCGAGACCGTTAACAGGATGCCGCAAATGACACTCCAAATTTGAAAGGCGAGCGACCTGTTCTTCATGATTTCAACATCCTGTAGCCAAACCCGTAGATGGTTTCCACTTTCAGTTCGGGCATTTTCTTGCGCAGCCTTCTGACAAGATCGTCGACGACGCGGTCGGTTCCGAAGTAATCGACTCCCCAGACGCTGGTGAGAATATCCTCCCTTGAAAAGGCGCGGCCCTGGTTGTTTATAAATAGAAGCAGAAGATCAAATTCCTTTGACGTCAAATTGATCATGCTGCCATTTTCATAGACTTCTCTCAAGTCTTCATAGACTTCATAGCAGGAAACCGGCGTTCCTTTTTTCTTCTCAGGCGGTTCTTCTTTATAAATCAGCTTGAGCAGCTTTTGCACGCGGATGATCAGCTCCCTGGGGAGAAACGGCTTAGATATATAGTCGCTGCTGCCCAGTTCAAGCCCCAGCACTCTGTCAATGTCGGCATCGCGCGCAGAAATAAAAATGACGGGGACTTCCGGATCTTGATTTTTTATTTCTTTTATTAGCGTATACCCGTCGATATCTGGTAACATGATATCGAGAATCCATAAATGAGGTGACTGGCCTATTTTTTGCCTGGCGCTTTCACCGTTTAGAAAAGAAGTGACGTGCCAGCCTTCACTCTCTAAGTATTTTGTCAGCAATTCATTTAAATTCTCTTCATCTTCAACTAGATAAATGGAGTATGACAAGGGCGGTTCACATCCTTTCTACGTCATTATACTAGTTTTAACATAAGTCTGGTCAATTTTCATAATTTCACATATTCTTTTCATTTTTATCCCACAATGTTTTCGTAACATATTCATCAGGGAAGAAAGGGAATGAAAACAGAGTGAACGATGGCCGGGTCTCTTTTTTTGTGGATGTTAAAGCTTTAATGCCATTTGCGATAGTTGAAGACAAGAAAAATAAAGGAAGTGTACGCTTATGGATTTTAGACGCGATGACGAACAAAAACATGCAAATGAAGAGCAGTTTCACGAAGAAGCGCAGACGCCGCAAACGGCAGGTTCTGAGGAGCAGCAGTCAGAACAGCCGGCAAAGGAGCCCGAGCTGATTTTAAAGAAGGATACAGACGATCAGTCAGATCTTACGAATAAAGAAACCGCTGCAGCCCTGGAAGATGCCAGGGAAACGAGAGCGGCAAAAGAAAAGCGGCGCAAGGCTTCGTGGCTGAGCCCGATTTTGGGCGGGATCATCGGAGGCGGCTTGGTGCTTGGAATCTCCCCGTATCTGCCGGGCGATCATCCGAGCGAAACTGCCGGAACCGGACAGACAGAGCCAAAGCAGTCGCAGAATTTCACCACAAAACCTGTCACGAACGCAGATAACGTACCTGATATGGTGGAAGATTTGGAGCCTGCGATCGTCGGAGTTTCAAATATTCAAACGAGCTTCGGCTTCTCTGAAGACGACGTGGAGGAGAGCGGCACGGGATCAGGCGTCATCTTTAAGAAAGACGGCGGCAAGGCCTACATTATCACAAACAACCATGTCGTTGAAGGCGCCTCGAAGGTGACCATCTCCTTATACAACGGAAAGACCGCGGATGCCAAGATTATCGGCAGCGACGCTTTGACTGATCTGGCTGTTTTAGAGATCAGCAGCAAAGGCGTTGATAAGGTTGCAAGTTTCGGAGACTCCGCAAAACTGCGCGCCGGCGAAAAAGTAATTGCGATCGGGAACCCTCTCGGCCTTCAATTTTCAAGAACGGTTACAGAAGGCATCATCAGCGGTGTCAACCGGACGATTGAAGTCTCAACATCTGAAGGGAATTGGGATATGAACGTCCTTCAGACAGATGCGGCGATCAACCCTGGAAACAGCGGCGGGCCTCTGATTAACAGCAGCGGGCAGGTCATCGGCATCAACAGCCTGAAGATCAGCCAAAGCGGTGTTGAATCGCTTGGCTTCGCGATTCCGAGCAACGATGTTCAGCCGATCGTTGACGAGCTTTTGGAAAAAGGGAAAGTGGAACGGCCTTTCCTCGGCGTGCAAATGATCGATATGCAGCAGGTGCCTGAACAGTACCAGCAAAATACGCTCGGCCTATTCGGAGACCAGCTTAATAAAGGCGTGTACATCGATAAAGTATCGCCGAAATCGCCTGCGGCAGACGCGGGTATGAAAGCCGGCGACGTCATCACCAAAATGAACGGCAAAAACGTCGAAACCACCTCAGACCTCAGAAAAATTCTTTATACAGAAGCAAAAGCAGGAGATACTGTCACATTTGAGGTGCTGAGAAACGGAAAGCAAACAACAATGAAAGCAAAACTTGCGAAAAGCAAATCATAAATAAAAGCCATGGCAAACGCCATGGCTTTTTCATATTACTTGTCCAAAAATGAAGAAAGCATCCAAATCTGCTTATCAATTTCCTCTGTCAGGGCGATATAAAGGTCAGCGGTAGAATGATCTGATTTATCTTCCGCAAGTTCGATGGTATGCTGAATTTCATCGCGGATTTGACGGTAATCGCTTACCAGTGCGGAAACCATTTCTTCGGCCGTTTTTTCGGCTCCGTTTTCCTCAATTGTGCCGTGGTCAATGTATTCTTTCATTGTGGCGAGCGGCTGTCCGCCGATGGCCAGCAAGCGTTCCGCGATCACATCTGCTGTTTCTGACGCATGGTTGTATAGCTCTTCAAATTTTTCATGTAGGGTAAAGAACTGCGGCCCTTTTACGTACCAGTGAAAACGGTGAAGCTTCGTGTAAAGGATGAACCAGTTTGACAAATTCGTATTCATTGAGTTTTCAAGTACAGGATTTTGCTGTTTTAATTGTTGAGAGATCATATGATATTTCCTCCTCGTGTTTTTCATTTGTTAATTATATTATAACAAATACAAAATTAAAATCAATACTAAATTATAATTATTTTAAATTACCTCATTTAAGCAATTTTTTTATGACCGCACGTTCCCAAATCCGCCATGGCAGGATTTGGTGGAGAAGGATCGAGAGACGGACGCCCCTGCCGATCGGATAGCGCAGCCTGTTCAGCCGCTTTTTTGCAGCGAGTCGGCAGATCAATTCAGCCACATCATCCGGGTTTCCGTAATGTTTGCGGCTCGCTGCAATGTAGGCGGAGATCCGCTCGAAATATGTTTTGTACTGTGATTCGGCATCAGGTGCAGTGACTTGGGCGGCAAACGATGTCTCCCAAATCGCCGTCTGGTACGATCCCGGCTGGACGACGGCCACATTGATGCCGAATGGACGGAGTTCGAGGCGGAGGCTTTCTGAAAAGCCTTCAACTGCATGCTTTGATGAAGCATATGCCGAGAAAGCGGGGAAAGCGATCCGCCCGCTGATGCTGCTCAGATTGATGATTTTGGCGCCGCTGTGTTTCTTCATATAAGGAAGGACCGCTTTTGTGACTGCCACCAGGCCGAAAACATTGGTGTCATACTGTTTTCTGTAGTCGCCAAGAGAAAGCTCTTCAGCGAATCCGCCGTATGCCGTTCCTGCATTATTGATGAGAACGTCTATCTGTCCGTACTGCTTCAGCTCTTCGGAAAATGAGGAAATCGATTGTTCGTTTGTGACATCAAGTTCAGCGACGGCAATCGATGACTCGATCGACAGCTCCGCTATACGGTTCCGCAGAGCTTCCGCTTTTTCTGGATGGCGCGCCGTTGCGATTACGAAATGAGTGCTTGCGAGTTTTAAAGCGGTCAATAAACCAAATCCGCTCGTCGCGCCCGTTACAATTGCGATTTTATTGTTCAATGAGTTTCCTCCATTCAAAATTTTGGCTTGTTGACAAGAAAAGGCTTGTCAGCGACAGTTCATCATTGGTAAAATTTAAAAAGTGCTAAAAGACCTATTTTTATAAAAATTGCAAAAGAGAAAGAAGGCAGGGTGACACGATGAATGTTAAACGATCCCTCCTGTTCATTATTGTACTATGTCTGACGCTGTTTTTTCATAGCTCGGCTCAAGCAGGAGAAAAAAACAAACCGGAAATCAAAAGCGTTTCCGCTATATTGATCGATGGGAAATCGGGCCAGGTCCTCTATGAAAAAAACAGCCGCAAAAAAATGTATCCAGCCAGCATAACCAAAATTGCCACGGCGATTTATGCAATAGAAAACGGAAATTTGGAAGATCGTGTGAAAGTCAGCAAAAATGCCGCTCAAACGGAAGGATCAAGCGTATATCTGGAAGAGGGGGAGTCGGTTCCATTAAAACGGCTGCTCCAAGGGCTGCTGATGAATTCGGGAAATGACGCCGGTACGGCGATCGCCGAACATCTCAGCGGAAGCGTGAAACAGTTTGCGGATGATTTGAACGCGTTTATTGCCGAACATGCCGGAGTGCATGACACTCATTTTATGAATCCTCACGGGCTGTTTGACAAAAATCATTATACGACGTCTGCCGACATGGCGAGAATTACTGAGTACGCAATGAAAAACAAAACGTTCCGAGCGCTTTTTTCGGAAAAGCAAACGGATTGGCACGGACAGACATGGGACACGACGCTTAAAAACCATCATCGAATGCTGACGGGTGAGATTCCTTACAAAGGTATAACCGGCGGCAAAACAGGATTTGTGGATGAATCAAAGCATACCCTTGTCACGACGGCAACGCGGGGCAGCCTTGATTTAATTGCGGTCGTCATGAAGGCAGATAGCAAGAAAATGATGTACAGCGATACAAAAGCTCTTCTGGATGAGGGATTTCACAATTTCGAAACACAAGAACTCAAAAAGGGAGAAGCGTTTACGGACCAGAACGGGACGAGCCATGAACTGAAGGACCCTTTATACGTTACGAAAAAGAAAGGCGAAGTTCTGAGTGAAAATGTAGACACGGACGGAATCCTTAACATTAAAGGGGAGGATGGCAGGCTGCTTCAAGCCCTGCAAATCGCAGAACCATTCAGCGCGGAAATGACAAACGGTACAGATGCTATTCAGGGTCAACCGCAAAGTAAAGGCGGATTGTTTTTATTTGTGTTCGGCCTAATCGGTTTATTGACGGCCAGCTATGCGGTCAAGCGGATGAGGCAGCTGTAATATGATAAGGGAAGAGGCGAGCCGGCTCACAAGCCGGCCGTTTTTTTATTTGCCCTGAAAAGGCAAATTTATCTTATAATGGAAACAAGCCAATGAAAGGGGACGGGAACAATGACATTTCATCAACTTAAGGATACGTGGGATCTCGAGGTTTTCTTTAAAGGCGGGAGCGGCTCCGCCGAATTCCGCCAATATTTAAATGAGATTAAAACACTGCTTTCAACTTTTAAACGTTCGGCCGAGGCTCTTACCGTCTCAAAAAGCGGCCTTGATGAATTGAAAGAAACGCTGGCGCTTTTTGAAACAATTGATGTTAAAATCCGCGAAGCAGACGCTTTTGTCGGATGTCTCCAAGCCCAGGACACCGCGGATTTAAAGGCGAATGCCCTTAATTTTGAGGTCACCCGGCTCGCTGCCGATGCGCAGAAGGCGCTGGTCGTGCTTGACAGCAAATTTGCCGTTGTCCCAAATGTAGAATGGGAAGCGATCCTTCAAGATGAAAGCATTTCCGATATCGCTTATATTTTGAATGAGAGAAGAGAGCGGGTAACGGAAAAGCTTAGTTCCGAACAGGAAACATTGATTCAAGGCTTGTCTGTTGACGGATATCATGCCTGGGGCGATATGTACGACAGCATCGTCGACCAAATTCAAATTCCGTATGAAGAAGATGGCGAGACGAAAATTCTGTCTGTCGGACAGGCGCAGAACCTGACATCTAAACCTGACAGAAAGATCCGCCGCTCCGTATCGGAAAATTTGGACCACGGCTGGGAACAGCACGCTGATTTGCTCAGCAGCACGCTGAATCACCTCGCCGGTTTCAGACTGAACGTCTATGAGGCGAGAGGCTGGGACAATGTATTGAAAGAACCGCTGGACATCAACCGCATGAAGCAGGAAACCCTTGATGTCATGTGGCAGGTCATTATTGATCATAAAAAGCCGTTTGCAGACTATCTTTCCCGGAAGGCGTCTTTGCTCGGACTGGATAAACTGAGCTGGTATGACGTCGAAGCGCCGATCGGTTCAGCAGCAAAGGAATATTCGTATCAAGAGGCAGCCGCTTTTATTACCGGGCAGTTTAAAACGTTTGGAAAAAAGCTCTCCTCCTTTGCTGAAAAGGCGCTCAGAGACAGATGGGTTGAAGCTGAAGACAGGGGAGGAAAACGTCCGGGCGGCTTTTGCGCCAATTTTCCTGACAGCGGGGAATCAAGAATATTTATGACATTTGCAGGAAGCCAGTCAAACGTTTCCACCTTGGCGCATGAGCTTGGCCATGCCTTTCATCAGGAATCCATGCTGGACGTCAGGCCGCTGAACAGGGCGTATGCGATGAATGTGGCGGAAACGGCGTCCACCTTTGCAGAAATGATCGTGGCCGATGCGGCGTTAAAACAAGCCGGTTCAGACGAAGAAAAAATCGTCCTTCTGGAAGATAAGGTTCAGCGGAGCGTCGCCTTTTTTATGAACATTCACGCAAGGTTCCTATTTGAAACCCGCTTCTACGATGAACGAAAAAACGGCGTCGTATCCGCCGGAAGGCTGAACGAACTGATGGAAGAAGCTCAGAAAGAAGCGTTTTGCGGTGCGCTTGGCGAGTATCATCCGTATTTTTGGGCATCAAAGCTTCATTTTTATATTACGTCTGTTCCGTTTTACAATTTTCCTTATACGTTCGGCTACTTGTTTTCGCTTGGCATTTACGCGCAAGCGCTGAAAGAGGGTGCGGCATTTGAAGAAAAATATATTGCTCTCTTAAAAGATACAGCCTCCATGTCTGTTGAAGAACTGGCCATGAAGCATCTCGGCGCCGATCTGACGAAGCGGGATTTCTGGGAAGCGGCCATTCAGCCGGCTGTCCGAGATGCAGAAGCATTTTTAGCGATGACATAAATGCTTCCGCTTAGATTGAATGAGTTTCCGCAAAGTGGACATAGCTAAGGATAATGTGCATAGAGGAGATGAACGGGATGAATCAATTTCGGATGGCCGTTATCGCTCTCGTCCTGATCCTGATGACCGGCTGCGGCTCCATAGCGGAAGAACATGCGGAAGGCAAGGAGGCCGTTCCCGATAACGCCCCTGTTTCAGATGTGAAAAGCGTGCCTTACGCTGCATTTGCATTGGAAGTGAACTATGGCCATGGAAAGCACAATACGTTTGAAGCCGTATACGACAAACAGGAGCGGGAAGAAGCATCGATTAAAGACTATCTGAACGGAGCGGACCGCGAAGGGGAGGAAGCTTTAAACGAAATGAAAATGGTTTTAAGCGAGCTTTCGATCGCCAAATCCGATCCAGAGCAGGACGTGATCAGCAATGTGCTCGAGGCCTTCAATCTTGACGAACAATATGACCGGTTTCAGCTGCGGGTGAAATGGCCTGATGGCACGTCCAGAATCTATAACGGAAAATAAACAAAAGAGCATTTCCAAACTGGAAATGCTCTTTTTTGCTTAAGATTTTAAAAAGTATTTTTCGATGTCATCAAGGAACAGATACGCTGCTTTTACGCCGCCGGCCGTCGTCCAGATCGCATCGTCGACTTCATGGGCGTTTCCGGTTTTTACAGCGTTCAATTTTTTCCACAGCGGATCGCTTGTCCAATCGTTTTGCCATGTTTCAGCTTCTTTTTTGCTTTCGGCAGGTTTATATGTGAAATAGAACAGGACATCTCCGTCCATATCAGGGATCGATTCTTTATTTTCCGTCATAAAAACAAATTTGTCGTCTTGTTTCTCAAACAGTTTTTCCTGTTTTTCCGGATACTTGAATCCGAGCTGATCCAGGATAATTCCCGGGAAAGAATCTTTATAGTAAATCCTTGATTGGCCGGCCATAAATCTGATTACCGACACCCGTTTCTTTTTCTGGTCGCCGAGCTTGTCGCTTAATTCGCTGACTTTTTTATCGAAATCTTCTAAAACTTCTTTGCCCTTTTCCTCTTTGTTTACCGCTTTCGCGTAGAGGGAGAAGTTGTCTTTCCATTCGCCGCGCAGCGTTTCAGAGAAGACAGTCGGAGCAATTTTTTCAAGCTTGTCGTAGATTTTTTCATGTCTCATTTTATTCCCGATGATTAAATCAGGCTTCAGCTCGGCAATCGCTTCGATATTCGGTTCGCCTTCGAGTCCGATTTGCTTAACGCCTTTCATATCGGCTTGAATATGCTTATACCAAGGATCGCCTGTCCAGGATTTGACTGCACCCACAGGTTTGATTCCGAGTTCCAAAAGCGCTTCGGTTCCTTCATTTGTCAGGACGACGACTCTTTTTGGGTCTGCAGGCACTTGGTCTTCCGTACCCATTGCGTGTTTAACGGTGATCGTATCTTTATTTTCTCCGCCCTTTGCAGAGTCATCCTTGCCTCCGCCGCAGGCTGCAAGAATTGAAATCGCTAACAAAGCGATAAATCCAACAATTGACCATCTCTTCATGTGTGTCCTCCTTAGGTATGTAAGTCATTCATCCTGATCATAATTTTTGATCAGAATTTTGTCAATTGTTAATTGAAAATGATTTTCAAGATCAATGTTATCTGATACAATTACCAGTAGATGTTTCAGTCAAACTAGGAGAATTTTAATTTATGCTCTTAAGAACGAATAAATATAGAACGATCGCACTACTGTCTTTTATTTTGGTGCTGGCTGCCGCCGTTTGCGCCAGTATCGTATACGGTTATACGAATACGTCATGGTCGATGGCCTACAAGGCTTTTACCGGCTTCAGCGGCTCTAATGAACATCTTGTCATCAAAAACGTGCGTTTGCCGCGCGCGCTGATTGCTGCAACTGTCGGTGCTTCCCTCGGGGTTGCCGGCGCTTTAATGCAGGCGATGACAAAAAACCCGCTTGCTTCCCCGGGAATTTTCGGCGTGAACGCGGGTGCCGGTTTCTTTGTTGTTGGAGCGCTGTTTTTCTTTCACGTCGGTTCGCTTCAGACGATTGCATGGATCTCTTTTTTCGGTGCAGCGTTTGCCGCGCTTGTCGTCTATTTTGTCGGCTCTCTCGGAAGGGAAGGGCTGACGCCGGTCAAGCTGACGCTTGCAGGGGCGGCGATGTCAGCGCTGTTCTCATCATTGACGCAAGGGATGCTTTCCGTTAATGAAGCAGCCCTTGAGCAGGCGCTGTTTTGGCTTGCGGGCTCTGTCCAGGGGCGCGACCTCAGCCTCTTGGTCTCCGTTCTTCCATATATCGTGCCGGCATTCATCATCAGCTTTTTGCTAGGATCCAAAATCAATGTCTTAACAATGGGGGAGGAAGTGGCAAAAAGCCTCGGCCAAAAAACGTGGCTGATTAAAGCGCTGATGGCGGTTTCGATTGTCCTGCTAGCCGGGGGATCTGTCGCCGTGGCCGGGCCGATCGGCTTTATCGGCATTGTCATCCCGCATTTTGCTAAATTTATCGTCGGGCACGACCATCGCTGGGTTCTTCCGTACTGCGCCGTGCTTGGAGCCATCCTGCTCGTTACCGCAGACATTGGCGCAAGGTACCTGATCATGCCTGAAGAAGTACCTGTCGGCGTCATGACAGCCATCATTGGGACACCCATTTTTGTCTATATCGCGAGAAGGGGGTTCCAAAAATGAAAAATTACCGCACGCTGAGAATCGGAAAAGGCGGCATTTCATTGTTGATCGGCAGAAAAGCGCTGTTTTCATTCGTGATCCTATTGGTGTTGACGGCTTGTGCAGTCATCCTCAGCGCCGGCATCGGCGAACGTTTTATTTCTCCGGGCGCCGTCGCGAAAACGTTTTTGGGCATGGGGGATCCGGGCGATGACCTGATCATCATGTCCTTCAGGATGCCGCGGATTTTGGTTGCTCTGTTTGCCGGAATCTGTCTGGCGGCAGCCGGATCGATCCTCCAGGGTCTGATCCGCAATCCGCTCGCTTCGCCGGATATTATCGGTGTGACCGGCGGGGCTTCAGTCGCCGTTGTCTTGTTTTTAATGCTGTTTTCCAATAAAAATAATGCGCTTACGGTCAGCATCAGCTGGCTCCCGGTCGCCGCTTTTATCGGCGCGGCTCTCGCCGGAATGCTCGTTTATTTTCTTTCATATAAAAACGGCTCTTCAACTTTCAGGCTCGTTTTGATCGGAATCGGATTTTCGATGCTTGCCCAGTCGCTGACGACATTGTTTATGATAAAAGGACCGATATACAGAATGTCCCAGGCGAACGTCTGGATTACCGGATCAGTATATGGCTCCAACTGGCAGGATGTGAACGTTTTATTGCCGGCTGCGCTTGTCCTTTTGCTGATATCGGCAGCCGCCGCCAGAAACGTCAATATCCAGACGCTCGGCGAAGAACTGGCGACAGGAGCGGGCAGCTCGGTTCAGCGAAACCGCTTTTTGCTCCTGCTTCTGAGCACTGCTTTTGCCGGAATCGCCGTTGCTTTTGCCGGAACTGTCGGTTTTGTCGGTTTGATGGCCCCGCATATCGCAAGAAGGCTTGTCGGATCGTCATTCGGCGCCCTCTTGCCGGTTGCCGCGCTGATCGGAGGATTGCTCGTGCTGATTGCCGACATCATCGGCCGCACGCTTTTTTCTCCCGTTGAAGTGCCTGCCGGTGTGTTTACCGCCGCGATCGGCGCCCCTTACTTTATCTACTTGCTGTATAAAAGCAGAAACCAATAAAAGGAGAGATTTCATTTATGAGTGCCATTTCAACAGAAACGTTAAGCTTAGGTTATGGAGAAACAATCATTATTGATGAGTTAAACTTAACGATCCCAAAAGGTGAAATCACCGTATTTATCGGCAGCAACGGCTGCGGTAAGTCGACTCTCCTTCGGTCTCTCGCACGTTTGATGAAGCCAAAGGGCGGTTCGGTGCTCCTCGAAGGCAGCTCCATCGCCAAGCTTCCGACGAAAGAAGTGGCAAAGGAGCTGGCCATTCTTCCTCAAGGCCCTTCGGCTCCGGAAGGCTTGACCGTTCTCCAGCTCGTTAAGCAGGGGCGGTATCCTTACCAAAACTGGCTGAAGCAATGGTCAGCAGAAGATGAAGAGGCCGTGCAAAGGGCTTTGAAAGCGACAAGAATGGAAGAACTGGCTGAGCGTACAGTCGATTCCTTGTCAGGAGGCCAGCGGCAGCGCGCTTGGATCGCGATGACGCTCGCCCAGGAAACGGATATCATTTTACTGGATGAACCGACGACATACTTGGATATGACGCATCAAATCGAAATTCTGGACCTATTGTTTGAATTAAATGAACACGAAAAGCGCACGATCGTGATGGTGCTGCACGATTTGAACCTCGCCTGCCGCTACGCCCATCACCTCGTCGCGATTAAAGATAAAAAGATATATGCCGAAGGCCGGCCTGAATCCATTATCAACTGCAAGCTTGTACAGGACGTTTTTGAAATGGACTGCGAAGTGACGAAAGATCCGCTTTTCGGCACGCCGCACTGCATTCCGTACGGAAAAGGAAGATGCATCGTCCAGCAGGTGGTTCAGTCCCATGCTTAATTTAACAAAAGAGGAGCTTGAGTCATTGCTTCGTTTCCGCCTTGGAACGAAGCAGACCGGCTCCTTATTCTCTGTTAAAGGAAACATGCTCCTTGATGAGGATTTTTTAGGCCGTTATGCAGAAGCTATAAAAGACAGGCTGAACGCTCCGAATCAAAAAGTTGCGGCTTCAATGCTCGTTAAGCGCGGCGGCATGCTTGCTGCGCTGCATTTCTATCTGTTTACGGTTTGCGGAAAACGGCTCCCAGCCGACCCGGCTTCCGTATCGTGGGAGATAGAAGCGGATGATCAAGGATGGACGCCGTCGTTTTATTTTCACAAAGGTGCTGAGCTTATCGAAGGGGACCGCACCGAAGAACTGAAAAAATTGACCGAAGATATCTTCAGGCGCCATTTGGGCGGCATGATCGAGGCCTGTCGACAGACATTCTCGATTTCAAAGCACATTCTTTGGGAAAATATTGCGGTTTATCTGTATTGGATGTACGACATGCTTCAGGAAGATCCGAAGCTCAAGGCACGGGCGGCGCGAGATTTCCGTTTTCTTCTTTACGAAGCAGAGCCAGGCCTTTTTGATGAAGGTGAGGACGAAAACCCTCTCAAAAGGTTTTATCCCGGACAGCATGCGGAGGATCGGACACGCACGACTTGCTGTCTGTATTATGCAACAGACGAAAACGGCGTCAAATGCAGAACATGCCCGAGAAATAAACATAAAGAAAGGGTGTCGTGAGTGGAAAAACTCAGGGAGCAGCTGGACGGACTGGTCGAGAAATATACGGAACTGCTTTTGGGCGAAACGGACGAAGAACTGAAAGAACAGGTGAAGATGTGGATCATCTACAGCCATATCGCCAAAAGCATGCCGCCCCTCGCCAAGCATTGGAACGGAGCTTATCCGGATGCGAAGCAGGGGATAAAAGAAGTAATCCGCCAGATTAAAGAACGTAATGAAGCGCACCGGGCGGCTAATCAGAAAAAATAAGCAGAGAGATTCCTCTGCTTATTTTTTGTTTATTGATTTTGCTGATAAGGCGACTGGTCTTGCAGTGTAGAATGGAACTGCTGATAGGACTGCTGGATTTTTTGGGCATCTTCTGCCTCCACCTTGTACCATCCGTTTTGAAACATTACCTGGTACAATCTGCGCTGAGCGTTTTGCGCCTCGTTAAACAGCGGCTGTACGGCCTGGTAAAGCGATTCATGGCTTAGTTCATTAAGCGCCGTCGAGTATGCTGACGTCATATATTTTTCGGTTGTCAGCAGTTCGTTGACAAAATCCCTGTCGTTCATCGCGCTCGTCTTTGGGACAGGGGTTTCCTGATTGCCGATTTTCTGTTGGTTTTGCTGATTCATCATTGACCTCCTATTGCATGTATGCTGACGGGTTTTGCGTTTGATTTTGACGAAGCTGCTCCAATATCATATTGTAATGGTGATGGTGCATTTGGCCGACCCTGTCGAGTTCTGTTTTAAGAGACTGATCCTGGCATTGATCCGCCATAAAATGCGCTTTTTTCATCGCGAGCAGGTTCCAGTTCAGCATATCCTGCAAATACAGATGGTCCTTCGTTGAAATGACCGGCGGCGGTGTTGTCATTCCTTGCTGCTGCATGCGTCTGCCTCCTTTTAGCGTTTATTTTTAGATTTCCTAACACAGCGGAAATTTATACCGGATGCTTAAAGGGGCTTAGTGATCTTCAGGAACATCCATATTATGCTTTTTATATTGCTGGTTTTGGCTTGTCCGTTTACCGCCCGCATCCGTCTTTTTATAATCCGGACCTGCATTGCCTTTTATGCTTGCGGCGCTGACTGCGGCAGAAGATGGATTTTTTCTTTCACGTACCAAGGCCTTCACCTCCTCTCTATTGGTTTGTCCCAAAAGCGGGGAAACATGTAAACACGGCAAGATCATACCCGATGAAAAAAATTCAGAAATTTTGCACCAAGTTATTGAACTCGCTTCCAAAATCTTTTAAGATGAAAGAAGACAGGAGAGTTTATTTTTTTGGAGTAAAAATGAATGAGTATTCATTCAAAGGTGGGGGAGGATCTTTCATGGTCAAGCATATTCGAAAAGCCGCCGTTATCGGTTCCGGTGTTATGGGTTCCGGCATCGCGGCTCACTTAGCCAATATCGGGATTCCTGTATTACTGCTCGATATGGTGCCGCATGAATTAACAGATGAGGAAAGGAAAAAAGGCCGCACCCTTGAAGACCCGGATGTGCGCAATCGGCTGGCACGGACAGCCGTACAAAAGCTGCTAAAGCAAAAACCGGCTCCGCTGACTTCAAAGAAGAATATCAGCCGTATCAGCACAGGGAACATGGAAGACGATTTTGAAAAGATTAAAGATGCCGACTGGATTATTGAAGTTGTTGTCGAAAACCTGGAGATCAAAAAGCAAGTGTTTTCAAAGGTCGATCAATACAGAAAACAAGGAAGCATCGTCAGCAGCAACACATCAGGCATCTCCGTCAGGCAGATGGCTGAGGGAAGGTCCGCTGATTTTAAAAAGCACTTTTTAGGAACGCACTTCTTCAATCCGGCCCGCTATTTAAAGCTCCTTGAGGTGATTCCGATTGACGAAACGGAGCCCGAAGTGCTGTCCTTTATGAAGAAATTCGGCGAAGACGTTCTTGGCAAAGGGGTTGTTGAAGCGAAAGACACGCCAAACTTTATCGCCAACCGCATCGGAACCTACGGCTTGCTTGTGACGGTTCAGGAAATGCTGAAAGGCGGCTACACGATAGGCGAAGTCGATTCGATTACAGGTCCGCTGATCGGACGCCCGAAAAGCGCGACCTTCAGAACGCTCGATGTCGTCGGCCTTGATACATTTTCACACGTTGCCAAAAATGTCTATAACCAAGTCACGGGCGAAGAAAAAAACGTTTTCCGGCTCCCTGAATTTATTGAACAAATGCTCGAAAAAGGCTGGATCGGGAGCAAAGCGAAACAAGGTTTTTACAAAAAAGAAGGAAAAGACATCCTTGAGCTCGATCCGATGACGATGACCTACAGCGCGCGTCAAACATTAAAAACATCGGGACTGGAAGCGGCCAAGCAAATGAAAGGCGCAGGAGCGAGATTGAAAGCGCTTGTTTATTCCGATGACAGGGCGGGAAGCCTCCTTTGGAAGATTACAGCTCCGACGCTTGTATATTCGGCGGAGCTGACAGGGGAAATCGCCGACAGCATAACGGCGGTTGATCAGGCGATGAAATGGGGATTCGGCTGGTCGGAAGGGCCGTTTGAAATGTGGGACAGCATCGGTGTGAAAAGCTCGGTGCAAAAGCTTGAAGCAGAGGGCTGGAAGGTCGCGGACTGGGTGAAGGAAATGCTCGCAAAAGGACATGAAACCTTCTACCTTAAGGAAAACGGAAAGACGTTCTACTACTGTTTTGAAAGCGGCGAATACAGGGCGCTTCAAGAAAACAAGAAAACGATCCATTTGTCGTCACTCAAAGAAACAAAAGGCGTCATCAAGAAAAACAGCGGGGCAAGTTTGATCGATTTAGGCGATGATGTCGCACTGCTCGAATTTCACTCGAAAAGCAACGCAATCGGCCTGGACATCATTCAAATGCTGAAATTTGCTCTCGAGGAAGTAGACGCCAACTATAAAGGGCTTGTGATCGGCAACCAGGGCAAAAATTTCTGCGTCGGAGCCAATCTCGCGATGATGCTGATGGAAGCTCAAGACGACAACTATATGGAAATTGACATGATCATCCGTCAGTTCCAAGAGACGATGATGAAAGTGAAATACAGTTCCAAGCCGGTCGTCGCTGCTCCGTTCGGCATGACGCTTGGCGGGGGGACTGAGCTATGCCTGCCTGCTGCCCGTGTTCAAGCCTCAAGCGAATCATACATGGGCCTCGTTGAAACAGGCGTCGGTCTGATTCCGGGCGGCGGAGGCAATAAAGAGCTTTATTTAAATTACTTGAAAGGGCTGCCTGAAGGCGTTAAACCGGATATCCAGGAGGCCGCCATCAAGACGTTTGAGACAATTGCCCTTGCAAAAACGTCGACTTCGGCTCAAGAAGCGAAAGAACTGAACATCTTAACCGCAGAGGATCAAATCAGCATCAATCAGGATCACTTGTTATACGATGCCAAAAAACTCGTCCTGACACTTTCCGAAAGCGGCTACCGTCCGCCGGTGAAAGAGAAAGTTCCGGTGACGGGCGAAACCGGCTATGCGGCGCTCCTGCTCGGTGCTGAATCGTTAAAACTTTCCGGCGCCATCTCTGAACACGACATGAAGATTGCGAAAAAACTGGCGTTTGTCATCGCGGGCGGCCGAGTTCCATTCGGCGCCGAAGTAACGGAAGAATACTTGCTCAATTTGGAAAGAGAAGCGTTTCTGAGCCTTGTGAGCGAACCGAAATCGCAGGCGAGAATGCAGCATATGCTTGTGAAAGGCAAACCTTTGCGTAATTAGGAGGGAAAATAATGAAAGAGGCAGTTATTGTATCGGGGGCGAGAACCCCGATCGGAAAAGCAAAAAAAGGCTCATTGAGGACTGTCCGTCCCGATGATTTAGGCGCATATGCGGTGAGAGAGACGCTGAAAAGAGCGGGCGGTTATGAAGGGAATATCGATGATTTGATCATCGGCTGCGCTACGCCGGAAGCCGAACAAGGCTTGAATATGGCGCGCAATATCGGCGCGCTTGCCGGTCTGCCGCACACAGTTCCGGCCGTTACGATCAACAGATATTGTTCATCAGGACTTCAATCAATCGCTTACGGGGCCGAAAAAATCATGCTTGGAGCTGCTGACACGATCATTGCAGGCGGCGCCGAATCGATGAGCATCGTGCCGATGATGGGTCATATCGTCAGACCGAACGCGGCTCTGGCGGAAACGGCTCCTGAATATTATATGGGAATGGGCCATACGGCTGAACAGGTTGCCGTCAAATACGGCGTTTCCAGGGAGGACCAAGATGCATTTGCCGTCAACAGCCATCAAAAAGCAGCCAAGGCGATCGCGGAAGGAAAGTTCGAAGATGAAATCGTCCCGGTGGACGTCACCGTCAGAGAAGTGGATGAACATCATAACCTGAAGGAGCGGACGTTTACTTTCTCTGCCGATGAAGGTGTACGCCCGGGGACAACCAAAGACGTTCTGTCAACGTTGAAACCGGCGTTTTCGGCAAACGGCTCGGTTACGGCAGGGAATTCCTCGCAGACGAGCGACGGGGCTGCCGCAGTGATGATCATGGACAGAGAAAAAGCGGACGCACTCGGGTTAAAGCCCCTCGCAAAATTTCGTTCGTTCGCAGTCGGCGGCGTTCCGCCGGAAGTGATGGGCATCGGCCCTGTGGAAGCAGTCCCAAGGGCGCTGAAGATGGCGGGACTTGAGCTGTCGGATATCGGTTTATTCGAATTAAATGAGGCGTTTGCATCGCAAGCGATCCAGGTCATCAGGTCGCTTGGCATTGATGAAGAAAAAGTCAATGTCAACGGCGGAGCGATTGCGCTCGGACATCCGCTCGGCTGCACGGGTACAAAGCTGACGCTGACATTGATCCACGAAATGCGCCGGAGAAGCGAGCAATTCGGCATTGTGACGATGTGTATCGGCGGAGGCATGGGAGCAGCAGGGGTATTCGAATTAGTTTAATCACAAGGGGGATGGAACAATGGAACAAACAAAAGATCATATGAAAAAAGGCGGCGCCTTTCTGATCGAAGAGGTAACGGCTGATCAGATGTTCACACCGGAAGATTTCACAGATGAACATAAAATGATCGCCAAAACGACTGAGGATTATATTCTCGGAGATGTGCTACCGTACATCGACGAAATTGAAGAGCACAATTTCGATCATTCTGTCAGGCTTCTGAAAAAAGCCGGCGAACTCGGGCTTCTCGGAGCTGACGTTCCTGAGGAGTATGGCGGACTCGGACTTGATAAAATCAGCTCGGCGTTAATCACCGAAAAATTTTCAAGAGCGGGGAGCTTTTCGTTATCGTACGGGGCGCACGTAGGGATCGGCACGCTTCCGATCGTATTTTTCGGAACCGAGGAGCAAAAGAAAAAGTATCTGCCGTCCCTTGCAACGGGGGAAAAGTTTGCAGCCTATGCTTTAACAGAGCCGGGCTCCGGGTCTGATGCATTAGGGGCAAAAACAACGGCCGTTTTGAATGAGGCGGGAACCCACTATATATTAAACGGCGAAAAGCAATGGATTACAAACTCAGCCTTTGCTGATATTTTCATCGTCTATGCGAAAATAGACGGCGAACATTTCTCGGCCTTCATTGTGGAAAAAGACTACTCAGGCGTCTCCACAGGGCCTGAAGAGAAAAAAATGGGCATCAAAGGCTCTTCGACCCGCACGCTCATCTTAGACCAGGTTCAAGTTCCAAAAGAAAACCTATTAGGTGAACCGGGAAAAGGGCATGTCATCGCCTTCAATATTTTAAATATCGGACGCTATAAGCTCGCTGTCGGGACAATCGGCGCTTCGAAACGGGTCATCGAGCTGTCCGCTTCATACGCCAATCAGCGCCAGCAGTTTAAGACACCGATTTCAAAGTTCAGCTTAATTGGGGAAAAAATCGCCAACATGTCAGTCAAACTTTATGCGATGGAAAGCTCTGTTTATCGTACGGTCGGGCTGTTTGAAGACAAAATGGGCACCTTGAGCGAAGAAGAGCAAAAAGACGGGCGCCAGGTTGCGAAATCGATCGCAGAATATGCAATCGAATGCTCCCTTAACAAAGTATTCGGATCTGAAACGCTTGATTATATCGTTGATGAAGGCGTTCAAATCCACGGCGGTTACGGATTCATGCAGGAATACGAAGTGGAGCGGGCTTACCGCGATTCACGGATTAACCGGATTTTTGAAGGCACAAACGAAATCAACCGGCTCATCGTCCCGGGCACCTACATGAAAAAAGCGATGAAAGGCGAGCTTCCTCTGTTTGAGAAAGCAAAGGCTCTTCAGGAAGAACTGATGATGCTCATGCCTGAAGAACCAGGTGACGGCGTTCTCGAACAGGAAAAGTATCTGCTGAGAAACGCCAAAAAGACCGCGCTCATGATCGCGGGACTCGCCGCGCAAAAATACGGAAAAGCGCTCGACCAGGAGCAGGAAATCCTCGTCAACATCGCCGACATTGTCAGCCAGATCTACGCAATGGAAGCAGCTATTTTACGTACTGAAAAAGCCATCCGGGCAACCGGCGAAGACAAAAACGCACAGAAAATTCTTTATACGCAAATTTTTGCGCAGGAAGCCTTTCAGGAAATTGAAAGCCATGCCAAAGAATCGCTCATTGCGATGGAATCAGGCGATTCGCTGCGCATGATGCTGTCCGCGCTGCGCAAATTGACGCGCTTTACGCCTGTCAACGTGATTGAGAAAAAGCGCCAGGCAGCCAAGGGAGTCTTTGAAGCTGAGAAATATATCGTTTAAACGAGAAGCCCTGCTTTAATGCAGGGCTTTCTGAGCTGTTAATAGAACCCGAGCACTGTTTTAGGTTTTTCATTCGATCTATGTTAAAATTACCTCGATTAAATGAGAGGGGTGTATGTATGGCTTTGGATTTTTACTGGTATCCGAAATGCGGGACATGCCGCAAAGCGAAAAAATGGCTCGAAGACCACGGAAAAGAAATCAATGGGATACATATCGCAGAACAGCCGCCGAGCAAGGAAAAACTGAAAGAGCTCTACGAGAAAAGCGGGCTTGAATTGAAGAAGTTTTTCAACACGAGCGGCCAAAAATACCGCGAACTCGGCCTGAAAGACAAGCTGCAAAGCATGTCTGAAGATGAGCAGCTGGAACTGCTTGCATCAGACGGTATGCTGATCAAACGCCCAATTACGACAGACGGCAGTAAAGTAACGGTCGGTTTTAAAGAAGATCAGTTTAAGACATACTGGTTATAACACATCAAAATATGATATCTTCAATGTAGGATCGATTAAAACACTTTATGGAGGGGTTAGCATGAGCACACCGAAAGAGTTGCGTTATTCAGAAGAACACGAATGGGTGAAAACCGAAGGAGATAAAGTCAGAATCGGCATTACAGACTTTGCACAATCTGAGCTTGGAGACATCGTATTTGTCGAGCTTCCTGAAGTGGGAGACGAAATCAAAGCGGACGAGCCTTTTGGCAGCGTTGAATCCGTAAAGACCGTTTCTGAGCTGTATGCCCCGATCAACGGAAAAGTGGTCGAAGTGAACGAAGATCTGGAAGACAGCCCTGAATTCGTCAACGAGTCTCCGTATGAAAAGGCTTGGATGATTGTCGTCGAGCCGTCAGACGCTTCTGAAATCGAAAACCTGATGACAGCCGGGCAATATGAGGACATGATAAAAGAAGACTAAACAGGATAGACATTCGTCGTTTGGATACTCTATATCAGGAGGGGGTGTCCAAATTGACGCTGAAAAAAGAACGTATTGATATTACAGAACATGTGGAAAGCCGATTAAAAAACGGCGGAACGCAGCTGTATCATGAAAATGAGCTGATCGGCCGAATGACCGGCAAGGATCAATACGAGTTGAAATCTGGATATTCATTCCAAGATGAAAAGTTTTACAAAATGGCGGATACCGTAAGCGGACCGGATGCTAAATATGTAGACTGTGATGACCACCAAGGCTGGTGTTAATCAAGTCAGGCGGTGAATATTCACTGCCTTTTTTTACAAGTAAATCTTTAAAGGTGATCCATATGCCGGAAAATGAAAAAGTCATGATCGTCGAAGGGAAATCAGATAAGCAAAAAGTGAAGCATGTCATCGAAGAGCCCGTGGACATCATATGCACAAACGGAACGATCAGCCAGGCAAAACTCGATGAATTCGCTGAGACGCTGTTCGATAAAGACGTTTATATCCTGGTGGATGCCGATGAATCAGGCGAAAAGCTCCGCCGGCAGCTGAAGAGGGAGCTTCCCCAAGCTTCGCATCTATACATTGATAGAGTATACAAAGAAGTCGCTTCCGCCCCGAGTCAGCATGTTGCAGAAGTATTATTTCGTTCAAACATCCGGGTACATACAAAATATCTATTATAAAACGTATTGAGGTGCGGTTCAACAGATGCAAGAACTTCAAGAAAAAGAGCTAAAACGGCTAGAGCATGAAACTTGTCTTCTATATGTATACACGCCGTTCTGCGGAACGTGTCAGCTGGCCGGAAGAATGCTGGAGGTCGTTGATGAAATGATGAAGGACATTCCTTTTTATAAAAACAATCTCAATTACTCCCCGTCATTTGCCAAACAGCAGGAAATTGAAAGCGTCCCGTGTTTTATCCTTTACAAAAAAGGGCGAGTCGTCAAAAAAGAATACGCTTTTCACTCCGTTTCCTACTTATATGATACGATTAAACAAAATCTTGTGGATTAAGGGCGGTTTTGACATATTTCTCGGGAAATAACCAGCAAAAACTTGTCGAGCAATTCCTAAAGGAACTCCTGCAGCAGACAGAGAATCTGTAAGTATGACCAATTTACAGGAGGTTATACAGTTGGAGAAAATGGGATTGATAGAAAGAGAGGGCAAGGCTCTTTTTTTAAAACCTCTATTATCTACAACGGCTTTGCTGATTACGTTTCAAGGAGAGAAAGAAGCTTTTACGTTAGCAATCAACGAAAAAGGGGAAATGGAAAAATATTCTCCTGTAGAAAAAGCTCATTTGACCTTTTTTGGAGAGCAAAGCGAGATTATTGACCTTCTTCATGGCGACATTTCATTGCAGCATCTCGTACAGCGCGGCACTGTTAAAGTAAAAGGCTCTTTTAGAGCTTTATTGAAGCTTGAAGCGATTTTATGGCTGACGGACGGCTTCTTTAAAAACAGCGATCTTTATTCATAGACTTTTTAAAAATTCAAAAAATCGGCACATTCCGTGTATTAGTCAGACAGGGACGGGCGTTTACGCTCGTCTCTTTTCGCCGTAGGACGATTGTCTTACGAAAAATAGTTGACAACTATTTTTTCGCATGATATCCTACTTTAAGAATTCCGATCATAATAATCAAAAAATAAATATATGTTTCTCTTATCCAGAGAGGTGGAGGGAAGTGCCCTATGAAACCCGGCAACCATCAACACGTGTTGAAATGGTGCCAATTCACGCGAAGCGTTATGCTTTGAAAGATGAGAGAAAGGCCCAGACTTTTCCAAAGCCTTTCTGCTCATGTGTGCAGAAAGGCTTTTTTCGTTGATTGATCAGGAATTTAGACAACTATGAGAATTGAGCAAGAAAGCAGGTGATGGCTTTTGATAAATCTTCAAAATGTTTCAAAGATTTATCGGTCAAAGCATGGAGATGTCAATGCTGTCCAAGATGTCACCCTTACGATTAAAAAAGGTGAAATCTTCGGAATTATTGGATATAGCGGAGCCGGAAAAAGCTCCTTGATCCGTCTCTTGAACGGACTTGAACAGCCGACTTCAGGCACGGTTGAAGTAGCCGGCAGAAAAATCAGCGAGATCAAAGGGAAGAAGCTGAGGAAAGCAAGGCAGGAAATCAGCATGATTTTCCAGCATTTCAACCTGTTATGGTCGAGAACGGTGCGCGACAATATTGCGTTTCCGCTGGAGATCGCCGGTGTCAGCAAAGCAAAACGTCTGGAAAGAGTCGCTGAACTGATTAAGCTTGTCGGTCTTGAAGGCAAGGAAAACGCCTACCCTTCACAGCTGAGCGGAGGCCAAAAGCAGCGCGTCGGCATCGCACGGGCGCTCGCAAACAATCCGAAAGTTCTGTTATGCGATGAAGCGACATCAGCGCTTGATCCGCAGACGACTGATTCGATTCTGGGTCTTCTGTCCGATATCAATGAAAGGCTCGGACTGACCATTGTCCTGATCACTCATGAAATGCATGTCATCAGGAAAATCTGCCACAGAGTGGCCGTCATGGAAAACGGAAAGGTCGTAGAAGAAGGCGATGTACTGAACGTCTTCATCAAGCCGAAGGAAGAAATGACAAAGCGCTTTGTTCAGCAGGTAACAGAACCGGTGGAAACAAAGGAAACGCTGAAGCATTTCCTCGAAGAAACGACATCCGGGCGGACGATCAAGCTCACTTTCGTCGGCGAAGCGGCCGAATCGCCGCTGATCACGCAGATCATTCGGAAGTTCGATGTTGAAGTCAACATCCTTCAAGGCAAAATCTCGCAGACTCAGGACGGTGCATACGGTTCATTGTTCATACATGTCGACGGACGTGAAAACGAGGTCAATGACGTGGTCGATTTCATCAAGAGCCGCCAGGTAGAAGCAGAGGTGATCACGAATGTTTGAAAAACTGTTTCCAAACGTAGATATGGAGCAGCTGTGGGAAGCAACGTATGAAACGATATATATGACAGGAATTTCCCTATTGTTTGCTTTTATCATCGGAGTGATTCTCGGCATGCTGCTCTATTTGACTTCAAAAGGCAACATTTGGCAGAACCGAGTCGTTAACGGTGTAATCTCGGCAATCGTCAATGTGTTCAGGTCTATTCCTTTTATCATATTGATTATTTTGCTGCTCGGTTTCACAAAGTTTTTAATGAATACGATTCTGGGGCCGAATGCCGCTCTTCCGGCTTTGATTATCGCATCCGCTCCGTTCTATGCCCGCCTGGTTGAAATTGCTTTGCGCGAGGTCGACAAAGGCGTGATTGAAGCAGCGAAATCGATGGGGGCAAAAACATCGACGATCATATTTAAAGTGCTCCTGCCCGAATCGATGCCGGCGCTGATCTCAGGCATTACGGTTACAGCCATTGCACTGATCGGTTCGACAGCGATGGCCGGAGCAATCGGTTCAGGCGGACTCGGGAACCTTGCCTATGTAAACGGCTTTCAGATGAACAATCCCGATATTATACTGATCGCCACTATTTTCATCTTAGCTATTGTGTTCATCATCCAATTTATCGGGGATTTTATAACAAATAAATTAGACAAACGTTAGGGAGGACACCAACATGAAAAAAGGTTTATTAACAGCTTTATTCATCATTTTTGCAGGCGTTTTGGCCGCTTGCGGATCTTCCAGCAGCGAAGGAGATAAAGACAGCAAAGTCATTACAGTCGGAGCGACGCCGACGCCTCACGCCGAAATCCTTGAAGAAGCAAAACCGCTTTTGAAAGAAAAAGGCTATGAGCTTAAAATCAAAAATTTCACGGACTACAAACTGATCAACAAAGCGCTCGCTACAAAAGATCTTGATGCGAACTACTTCCAGCACGTCCCTTACCTTGAACAGGAAATGAAAGAAAACAAAGATTACGATCTAGTCAACGTCGGTGCGGTACACCTTGAGCCATTCGGCATTTACTCTAAAAAGTATAAATCTTTAAAAGACCTTCCTGACGGTGCAAAAATTATTATGAGCAACAATGCCGCTGAACAGGGCCGCATGCTTGCAATGCTTGAAAATGCGGGACTGATCAAGCTGAAATCAGGCATTGAAAAAGTAGATGCGACAGTAAAAGATATTACAGAAAACAAGAAAAACCTGAAAATCAAAAATGATGTGGCGCCTGAAATGACGGCAAAAGCATACGAAGCTAATGAAGCAGACGCAGTGTTCATCAATGTGAACTATGCGATCCAAAACAAGCTGAATCCGAAAACTGATTCAATCGAACTTGAGTCTCCAAAAGACAATCCTTACGCTAACATCATCGCCGTCCGCAAAGGCGACGAAGATTCTGACAAAGTAAAAGCTCTGATGGAAGTATTGCGCTCTGACGACATCAAAAAGTTCATCGACAAAAAATATAAAGGCTCTGTCATTTCTGTATCTGAGTAAATGAAAGAACACCCCGGTTTCGGAGAAAACCGGGGTTTTTTCGCGTATTTTTTGAAAAGAGGCTCATAATAAAAAAGACTACCTACTGAAAATGGAGGAACAAAACGTGAATCAGCATGAATCAGAAGGCATTATCGAATCCGCACTGCACGAATATAAGGCGGGGATCGGCATCTTTTCCGAAAAAATGCCCGGAATTGCCGCCAAATACAACGAATTTACCGAAGAGTGCTTTAAAAAAGGCGTGCTCAGCGAAAAGGATAAGCAGCTGATCGCACTGGGCATCAGTGTCAATACGCAGGATGAATATTGCATTATTTATCACATCAAGGGCTGCCTGGATTGCGGAGCATCGGAGGAAGAAATTCTTGAGGCAGTCGGTGTAACTGCTGCATTTGGCGGAGGCGCAGCCATGAGCCAAGCCGTCACGCTCGTTTTGCAGGCGATGGAAGAATTCCAGCAGATGAAGCATTGATTTTTCGACCGTGAAAGCATATTGAAAGCACACACATCTTTGCAGAGTTTGTATATAACTGGTACTATGTAAGAAAATCTCTGAAAGGATGATTCATTATTTGTTCAAGCCAAGATCAGCTTGACCTTGAATTCACGGCCGAAATGGAAAAAGCGATGCACAAGTCGCATGGAATGGGGTACGAGGAGTACAGCAGAAGCCATGTGAATCGGCTTGAAGTTGAGAAAAGACGAGAAAAGCAGTATCAAAAAAGCAAGCAGATCGTATCAGACTTGCCCATAATCGGATAAAACGCGAGGGGGACGGATGCCGATCCGTCCTTCTCCATGTTCTTAGAAGCCGCTTGACCTTAATTAAAGGAAAAGGTAAAATTTAAATATGAATACATGATCATATATCAATTTAAGAGGAGGATTTAAAATGGCTCATTCTCACGGACATACAGGACACAGCCACCATGGCAGCCGATCAGCAAATCAAAAAGCGCTGTTCATCAGCTTCGGTTTAATTTTTACTTTTATGATGATTGAAGTGATAGGCGGAATATTGACGAACAGCCTCGCTTTGCTGTCAGATGCGGGACATATGCTCAGCGACGCTGCGGCGCTTGGCTTCAGCCTCTTGGCGTTTAAAATTGGGGAAAAGGCCGCAAGCGCGAGCAAAACATTCGGCTACAGGCGCTTTGAGATTTTGGCTGCGTTTATCAATGGCATCACCCTGCTTTTGATTTCACTTTATATTTTTTGGGAAGCATACAATCGCTTTTTCAGCCCGCCGGAAGTCGCGGGAAGGGGTATGCTTGCGATTGCGACGGTTGGTCTGTTCGTCAACATTGCTGCGGCCTGGGTAATAATGAAAGGCGACACAAGCGGGAATTTAAATATGCGGAGCGCTTTTTTGCACATCATCGGCGATATGCTGGGCTCTTTCGGGGCGATCATCGCGGGCCTCCTTATGCTTTTCTTCAATTGGAACATCGCCGATCCAATCGCCAGCGCCGTCGTCGCTGCTTTGGTTCTCGTCAGCGGCTGGCGGGTGACGAAAGACTCGGTGCATATATTAATGGAAGGAAAACCGAAAGACATTGATGCGGAGGCGCTTAAAAACGGCCTGCTTTCCATCCCGTCGGTCAGGGAGGTTCACGACCTCCACATTTGGTCGATCTCATCCGATATGCCGTCATTAAGCTGCCATATCGTAGCGGATGAAAACAGTGACAGGGATAGAATTTTAAAACAAGTATCAAAATATCTAAGGAAAGAATGCAACGTGGAGCATGTGACGGTTCAAATAGAAGGGGAGCGCTGTTCCCCTCATGAATCGTGCAGCCTGGGAGCAAACCATCCCCGCTCTTAATGACGGATGTACCGATTGTTTTCGACAGCTTGGTAATAAATTCCGCTTTTCTGCCCCGGGAAGTTTTCTTGTCCCAATCTCTTTAAGAACAAATCGTTTTTTGTTAAACTTGAGAACATGTACACGAAAAGATAGGAAGACTATTGTTGTATTCAATTTTCATTTGTTATAAAATTAGAATGAGAATAAATTGAGAATGATGATTATCTATAATTGGAGGTATATTTCATGGCTGCTTCGACATTAACAATCAAAGATCTTCACGTTGAGATTGAAGGGAAAGAGATTTTAAAAGGTGTAAACCTTGAAATAAAAGGCGGGGAATTCCACGCTGTAATGGGACCGAACGGAACGGGTAAATCAACTTTATCCGCGGCGATCATGGGACACCCTAAATACGAAGTGACGAAAGGAAGCATCACGCTGGACGGCAAGGACGTTCTGGAAATGGAAGTGGACGAGCGCGCTCAAGCCGGTCTGTTTTTGGCTATGCAGTATCCGAGTGAAATCAGCGGTGTTACAAATGCCGATTTTCTCCGTTCAGCGATCAACGCGCGCAGAGAAGAAGGCGACGAGATTTCTTTAATGAAATTCATCCGCAAAATGGACGAAAACATGGAATTTCTTGAAATGGACCCTGATATGGCGCAGCGCTACCTGAACGAAGGTTTTTCAGGCGGTGAGAAAAAGCGCAACGAGATCCTTCAGCTGATGATGATCGAACCGAAAATCGCGATTCTTGACGAAATCGATTCAGGTTTGGATATCGACGCCCTTAAAGTCGTTTCAAAAGGAATCAACAAAATGCGCGGCGAGAACTTTGGCTGCCTGATCATCACGCACTATCAGCGCCTCTTGAACTACATTACGCCTGACCATGTGCACGTCATGATGCAGGGCCGCGTCGTGAAATCCGGCGGACCTGAACTTGCACAGCGCCTTGAGGCTGAAGGATATGACTGGATTAAGCATGAGCTTGGAATCGAAGACGAAACTGTCGGTCAAGAAGCGTAAGCGTTAGGGGGATAAACATGACATTGGAAACAAAACTATCTGTAGATCGGGAATATGTCAAAAGCTTCTCTGAGAAGCACCAGGAACCGGCATGGCTGCAAGATCTACGCTTAGAAGCGCTTGAAAAAGCAGAAGATCTGCCGCTGCCGAAACCTGATAAAACAAAAATTACAAATTGGAATTTTACACGGTTTGATAAGCATACTGTAGAAAATAAACCGCTTGATTCTTTGGATGATCTTTCAGATGAGGTCAAATCGCTGATCGATCTTGGAAATGAAGACAAAACGCTTTATGTCCAGAGAGACCAGACGCCGGCTTACCTTTCTCTTTCAAAAGAGCTGCAGGATAAAGGCGTCATCTTTACAGATATTCATACTGCGTTCCGCGAACACGGCGAGCTTGTCAAAAAGTACTTTATGAAAGACGGCGTAAAAGCCGATGAGCATAAATTAACTGCATTGCATGCAGCCCTCCTGAACGGCGGAGCCTTCCTTTACGTACCGAAAAACGTCGAGCTGGAAGCTCCGGTGCAGGCTGTTTATGTCCATGAAAGCAACGATACAACGCTTTTCAACCATGTACTTGTCGTTGCAGATGACAACAGTGCCGTCACATATGTAGAAAACTACATCAGCACGGTGAATCCTAAGGAAGCGGTCTTTAACATCGTGTCAGAAGTGATCACAGGCGCGAATGCCCGCGTGCAATACGGAGCCGTCGACAACCTTTCCGCAGGGGTAACGGCTTATGTCAGCCGCCGCGGAACTGCACTCGGACGCGACAGCAAAATTGAATGGGCGCTCGGTTTGATGAATGACGGAGACACCATTTCTGAAAACACGACGAATCTGCATGGAGACGGCACATTCGGCGATACGAAAACGGTTGTCGTCGGCAGAGGAGAACAGACTCAAAACTTTACAACGCAAATCATTCACCACGGAAAGCATTCAGAAGGCTATATTTTAAAACACGGCGTTATGAAAGATTCCGCGTCTTCGATCTTCAACGGTATCGGAAAGATCGAGCACGGCGCGTCAAAATCAAATGCAGAGCAGGAGTCACGCGTTCTTATGCTGAGTGAAAAAGCGCGCGGCGACGCAAACCCGATCCTATTAATCGATGAAGACGATGTAACGGCAGGACACGCTGCATCTGTCGGCCGCGTCGATCCGGTTCAGCTCTACTATTTGATGAGCCGCGGAATTCCTAAAGAAGAAGCAGAGCGCCTCGTCATTTACGGCTTCCTCGCACCGGTTGTCAATGAACTTCCGATTGAAGGCGTGAAGAAGCAGCTGGTCTCTGTGATTGAAAGGAAAGTAAAATAATGAATGCTAAAGATATTCGCGAACAGTTTCCGATTCTCAGCCAACAGGTCAACGGACACGATCTCGTTTATTTGGACAGCGCGGCCACCTCGCAAAAGCCGCGCGTCGTCATTGAGACGCTTGATGAGTATTACAACTCTTACAATTCCAATGTCCATCGCGGCGTCCATACATTAGGAACAAAAGCAACGGATGGATATGAAGGAGCACGTGAGAAGGTCAGGAAGTTTATAAACGCGAAATCGATGCAGGAAATTATTTTCACAAGGGGTACGACAACGGCCCTGAACACGGTTGCGCTCAGCTATGCCCGCGCAAACCTTAAGCCCGGTGATGAAATCGTCATTACACCGATGGAGCACCATGCGAATATTATTCCGTGGCAGCAGGCTGTCAAAGCAACCGGCGCCACGCTGAAGTACATTCCGCTTCAGGAAGACGGCACCATTTCCTTGGACGATGTCAGGGAAACGGTGACGGAAAATACAAAAATCGTCTCTGCAGCGCATGTTTCAAACGTTCTCGGTACGATCAACCCGATTAAGGAAATGGCCAAAATCGCCCACGAACACGGCGCGGTCATGGTCGTAGACGGTGCGCAAAGCACGCCGCACATGAAAATTGACGTCCAGGATTTGGACTGCGATTTCTATACGTTTTCAGCCCACAAAATGTGTGGTCCGACCGGAATCGGGGTATTGTATGGAAAAAAAGCATTGCTTGAAAACATGGAACCTGCAGAATTCGGCGGAGAAATGATCGATTTTGTCGGTCTTTACGAATCGACTTGGAAGGAGCTGCCTTGGAAATTCGAAGCCGGCACACCGATCATTGCCGGCGCGATCGGATTGGGAGCGGCGATTGACTTCCTTGAAGACATCGGACTTGATGAAATATTAGCGCATGAACACCGTTTGGCGGCATACGCGCTGGAGCGCTTTAAAGAGCTTGAAGGCGCTGTTGTCTATGGTCCGGCCGAACGTGCAGGACTCGTGACGTTCAACCTTGAAGACGTTCATCCGCACGATGTGGCAACCGTGCTGGATGCAGAAGGGGTCGCCGTCAGAGCCGGCCATCACTGCGCGCAGCCTTTAATGAAATGGCTGAACGTCTCCGCCACTGCAAGAGCGAGCTTTTATCTGTATAATACGGAAGAAGACATCGACAAACTGATTGAAGCTCTTCAGAAGACAAAGGAGTATTTCACAAATGTCTTTTAATGTGAACTTGGATACACTGTATCGCCAGGTGATTATGGATCACTATAAAAACCCGAGAAATAAAGGGGTTTTGAATGACAGCATCGTCGTTGACATGAACAACCCGACATGCGGTGACCGGATCAGGCTGACGATGAAGATAACGGACGGTAAAGTAGAAGATGCAAAATTTGAAGGCGAAGGATGCTCAATCTCAATGGCTTCTGCGTCTATGATGACACAGGCGATCAAAGGGAAAGACGTGGAGACCGCCCTTCAAATGTCACGGATCTTTTCAGATATGATGCAGGGCAAAGACTACGACGATTCGATTGATTTAGGAGATATTGAAGCTCTGCAAGGCGTTTCAAAATTTCCGGCCCGAATTAAATGCGCAACATTGTCATGGAAAGCCCTCGAAAAAGGCGTTTCCAAAGAAAACAGCGATAACGAATAAAGATTGGAGTGAAAATGGATGGCTAAGAAAATGCCGGATATCGGCGAATATAAATACGGTTTTGCCGACAAAGACGTTTCCATTTTCCGTTCAGAGCGGGGATTGACAAAAGAAATCGTTGAAGAAATTTCACGCATGAAAGAAGAGCCACAGTGGATGCTCGACTTTCGCTTGAAATCTCTTGAACACTTCTACAATATGCCAATGCCGCAATGGGGCGGAGATTTAAACTCATTAAACTTTGATGAAATCACATACTATGTAAAGCCTTCTGAGCGTTCAGAAAGATCATGGGACGAAGTGCCTGAGGAAATCAAACAGACATTTGACAAGCTCGGAATCCCAGAAGCTGAGCAAAAATATTTGGCCGGTGTATCCGCGCAATATGAGTCAGAAGTCGTTTACCATAACATGAAAGAAGACCTTGAGTCTCAAGGGATCGTCTTCAAAGACACAGACAGCGCCCTCAAAGAAAATGAAGACATTTTCCGCGAGCATTGGGCAAAAGTCATCCCGCCGACTGACAACAAGTTTGCGGCCTTGAACTCAGCGGTATGGTCAGGCGGATCATTCATCTACGTGCCAAAAGGCGTAAAAGTGGATACTCCGCTGCAAGCATACTTCCGCATCAACTCAGAAAACATGGGACAGTTCGAACGGACGCTGATCATCGTAGACGAAGGCGCTCACGTCCACTATGTAGAGGGATGTACAGCACCTGTTTATACGACGAACTCCCTTCACAGCGCGGTTGTTGAGATCATCGTTAAAAAAGGCGGCTACTGCCGTTATACAACGATTCAAAACTGGGCGAACAACGTCTTCAACCTTGTGACAAAGCGTGCGGTTTGTGAAGAAAACGCGACGATGGAATGGATCGACGGAAACATCGGCTCCAAGCTGACAATGAAATATCCTGCCGTTATCCTGAAAGGCGAAGGCGCGCGCGGCATGACGCTTTCTATCGCCCTGGCAGGAAAAGGACAGCATCAGGATGCCGGTGCGAAAATGATTCACCTTGCACCGAATACGTCATCCACAATCGTTTCAAAATCAATCTCAAAACAAGGCGGAAAAGTCACATACCGCGGAATCGTACACTTCGGACGCAAAGCCGAAGGCGCCCGCTCAAACATCGAGTGCGACACGCTTATCATGGACAACAAATCAACTTCTGATACAATCCCATACAATGAAATTTTGAACGACAACATTTCATTGGAGCACGAAGCGAAAGTATCAAAAGTATCTGAAGAGCAGCTCTTCTACTTGATGAGCCGCGGTATTTCTGAAGAAGAAGCAACAGAAATGATCGTCATGGGCTTCATCGAGCCGTTCACGAAAGAACTGCCGATGGAATACGCAGTCGAAATGAACCGTCTTATCAAGTTCGAGATGGAAGGGTCTATTGGTTAACCCTTGATACTAAAGGGGGTGATCAGACTTCGATTTGATTGCACCCGAATAAACTTTATGTTTGTGTACCGCAGATATAATCTATTGCCTATCGATTTTCTAAAAGGCGTAGAAATGTATCTGCGGTTTTTTCTTTAGCTTTTTATTTCATAAAAGAGGTTTGAATTTTGCTTCCTAACGATTAGTTATGCCAAATTACATATCAACAGGAAAATATAATCCTTCATCTGTTCTGCCTTCCTTCCTATACTTCTAAAATTCACCCAAACACGGAAAACGAATCATATTGATTAGGCCAAAAAACCTCTAACTTATAAAGATTTCTGAGAATGTTGTTGTGAAAAATTATTACTTTTATGTAAAATGATGACTATGAATAAAAAGGGAATTGCTATTTTGGGTTTTTAGAAAAATTATAATCTTGCGAGAAAGGAAGAGGATATGTGAGCGTGATACCATATGATTTGGTTGCGACGAAAATGAATTTTTGGTATACAGCCTTAAAAAACAATTGGACAGGCAAGGCTGAGGATACTAAGAAAGAAGTTGAACGAGAATTAGAACAAATGGAACAAAATCAGGATGTGATTGTCTATTACAACTTACTGCTCTTCCGGCATAATCTTCAACTTGATTATATGTATTCTAAACCCGGTGTAAATTTAAATAGTCGTTTTGATGAGTTCAAAAAGATTCGCGATCAGAATAATCTGGAAGGAATGTTGGATTATTATTATCATTTTTTCGCTGGAATGTATCATTTCAGACAAAAAGAATTAATCCTTGCGCTGAATTTTTATAGGGATGCCGAGAAAAAACTCGATTCTTTTGATTGTGATGAACTGGAAAAGGCTGAATTTTATTTCAAGGCATCTGAAGTGTATTACCATATGAAACAAACCATCTTTTCGATGAATTATGCAAGTCGTGCGTATAACTTATTCAAAAAGTATGATACTTACGGTGAGCGTCGAGTACAAAGTCAGTTTATTATTGCAGGTAACTGGCTAGATCATATGTATCCCGAAAAAGCTCTACATAATTTAAATAAAGAGCTTAAAGAGTCAGAGACACAAGGAATTCTTCATCTTATGGGTTCATCACATTTAAATATCGGAATATGCTACAATAAATTGGAAGATGTCGATAAAGCAACCTACAATTTTCAAAGAGCTCTGAACCTTTATAAAGAGGAGAAGCATAGTTTTTTGCCAAAAACATTATTCAACCTCGCACATGTCAGGGCAAAGCAAGGGAAGTTGTCAATAACTGATGACCTATACTATGAAGGCAAAGAGTTGGCTGAAAAGAACAAGAATTTAGATATGCTTGCAAAGTTTGATTTAATAAAAGGGCTTTATCTTTCATTTGATCTGGATATGGTTCGCGAATCGTTCAAGTTTTTCGAAAGTAAAGGCAAGTATGCAGACATGGAGGAATACGGTCTTATAGCGGCTGAACTATTAGAGAAAAAAGAAAAAATTCGAGATGCAGTGGAATTCTACCGGATAACAGTTAATGCGAGAAGACAAATTCAAAGGAGTGCTTTTCTACATGTAAACTAAATCGTTCTAGGGGTAGTTAAAGCAGCAGGATTTCTTACTATAAAAAAGAATTTCCCCCAGCATTATTAAAACCTCAAATTTTGATTACTTGATTATTATTTTAAGTAATCGCAGAAAGAAAGGTCGGTCTATGGCAAGCTATTTAAAATCCAGAATCGTATCTTATCTGTTTATTCTTTTGGAAGTGGGGACCGGATTCGCAATTTGCGAGGTGTCAATGGAAAATCCGAATTACTCCTCAGCTTGCGCGGTCTTTATCATAGGTTTTACGATTGGGGAATGCTTCATGATTAGAAAATGGTAAATTTTGATCATGACGGGATACTCTTTACCCTCTTCTATAAAAGTGGGACAGACAGTTGAAAAGCCGGTAAATTCATAGCCTTGTATTTCAACAGTAACTTCTTCTATATGCGGGTTTCATTTTTTCATCTTTGCTTAATACATTAAATCACCTCCTTTATACAGTATTTGTCCATTAAAGAAGAACAGGATCTTCTTGTCAAATATCTTTATTAGATCATATTGTCATGTATAATGAAGGGTATAGCATGTGACATTCATACTGTATAAGAAAGGATATGACCAGTGAAAATGTTGAAAAAGGCTGTGTTGATAGCCGCTGTTTTCTTGCTGGCCGCATTTGCCGGGAGTACAGAAGCCTTTGCTATGCCTTCCAAAGGCGCGGTGAAATTCAGGACGGATGCCAATACATATACGAAATCAGCCACTTCGATCGTTGTCACTGGAAAAAGCCCTGTTACGGGAACGATGATTGCCGTCAGGCTGATCAATAAAAAAGGGACTGTCCTGATCTATCGAGATGTTCATTTAACGCGCGGAAAGCCTCATTTTCGGGTGAGCTTTCCGACGAAAAAGCTGAAACCGGGCAAGTATGACGTCTGGGTGGATGCCGTCAAAGGAAAGAAGTGGCACGGGGAATTGAAGCGCTACATTGTCATCAAGCATTGATCTCTTTTATGATGGACGGAGGGCTGTGTAATGACTGTCGTGGGTTTTTGCGTATTATTATGTTCTGCATTTATCCATGCATCGTGGAACTATCTTTCTAAAAAAGCCGATGGAGGCGTTCCGTTTATCTGGCTGTTCACAGCGATTGCAGCCGTCATCTACACGCCGTTGGCCATAGGTGTCGTCATATATGAAAAGCCTGAGATCGGCATCTGGCAGCTTGTCATCATCATGGCGAGCATCCTTGCTCACTTGGGCTTTTTTCTTGTTCTTCAAAAAGGATACAAAAAGGGCGATCTCTCCCTTGTCTATCCGATCGCGAGGGGGACAGGCCCGCTGCTCACCTGCATGCTGGCGGTCGCCTTTTTTGGCGAGACGTTGACGCTGCCCGCTATTATAGGGATTCTATTGATTGTGATCAGCATTCTTTTTTTTACAGGGGGAGTGAAGCGGTTAAAAGAATCAGGCTCGTTCACACCGGTTCTTTACGGGCTGGCGGTCGGCGGCATTATTGCCGCATATACTCTCCTTGATAAAGCAGCGGTCAGCCGGTTTCTCATTCCGCCATTGCTGCTGGATTATTGCAATACGCTCGGCCGCCTGGTCATATTGACTCCTTATGCCGCGAAAAGCTGGAGTGAAGTCCGGTTTGAGTGGAAGCATCACCGGATGGAAGCTGTCGGGGTCGGGGTTTTTAATTCTTTGGCTTATATTTTGGCGCTGAGTGTCATGGTATTTGCCCCGGTCAGCTATGTGGCGCCTGTTCGGGAAATCAGCATTTTAATCGGAACCGTGATGGGGGCGGTTCTTTTGTCCGAAGGTTTCGGACGACTGAGGATCATCGCGGCTGCCTTAATGGTGCTTGGCGTGATATCGGTAGCCGCTGGTTAGGTTGTGCTCCATCGGTGTGATCCGTTATATTTGTAGAATAAACAGAAATGAAAAAGGTGTTAGTCATGAAATCTTTTATTGTAGTCGGAGCGGCATCCTCGGCGCTTCAGCCGCTTATCATATTGCAAAAAAGGGCGCGGATGTGACATTGATTGACCGCGGAGAGCGGGGAAGGGCTACAGATGCCGCGGCTGGAATCGTCTGCCCCTGGCTTTCGCAGCGCAGGAACCAGGCATGGTACAAGCTTGCAAAAGGCGGTGCGGCGTACTATGCCGATTTAATCAAGCAGCTTGAAGCTGACGGAGAATCGGATACGGGGTATAAACGGACAGGCGCTATCAGCTTGCATACAGACGAGCGAAAGCTGGAGAAAATGGAAGAACGGGCGCATCTAAGGCGCAAGGATGCGCCCGAAATCGGCGAGATCACCCGGTTATCCCATGAGGAAACGAAGCGTTTATTTCCGCCTTTGGCAGAGGGGTACAGCTCGGTTCATATCAGCGGAGCCGCGCGCGTGAATGGAAAATTGCTGCGCCGCTCACTTGTGAATGCCGCAAAAAAATACGGAGCTTCTGTTGTTTCAGGAAACGCTTCATTGCTCTATGAAGGAAACCGGGTAACAGGGATCTCCACAGGGGGCAAGAAAATATACGCTGATCAGGTGCTTGTCACAGCGGGAGCTTGGGCGGACGAGCTCTTGAAGCCGCTCGGCGTTCGTTTTTCAGTCAGCTACCAAAAAGCGCAGATCGTCCACCTTTGTCTTCCTGATGCCGATACCGGCAGCTGGCCTGTTGTGATGCCTCCGAATGACCAATACATACTGGCATTTGAAGACGGCCGGATCGTTGCCGGCGCTACTCACGAAAATGAAGCGGAACTGGACGATCTTCGGGTAACGGCCGGCGGCCTTCACGAAATTTTCTCAAAGGCGCTCGCCGTTGCGCCGGGGTTGGAATTGAGCGAGCTGCTTGAGGCGCGCGTAGGCTTCAGGCCGTTTACACCGGGCTTTCTCCCCGTGATCGGCTCATTGCCGAACATTTGCGGGCTCCTCGTTGCCAACGGTCTCGGCGCTTCAGGGCTTACGTCAGGTCCGTACCTTGGCGCTGAATTGGCAAGGCTCGCTTTGGGAGAAGAGCCTGAGCTTGATATCGCTTTATATGATCCGGCCGGCGCGCTTGAAAGTTGAATCAACGTGCAGAAAAAAGTTCACTCTAGCTTCGAGTGAACTTTTTTCTTGTTTACAGTTTTAAAATAGAATATTGTTCAATATAAATTCATGGAGTAAAATTTTGGGTGAATGAGCTGGCTTTATTTGAAGTGCATGCCGGTTTTTTGAATCGGCTGCCTCTGATTCCAAACAAATTTGGAAAATGAAGGAGGACCGCCATGATCCAGTTTGACTTTGAGTATTACAGCCCCCAATCTGCGCAGGAAGCGGTAAAGCTCTTTCAAAGCCTGGAGCGGGAGGGGAAAAAGCCGGCGTATTGTTCCGGCGGAACAGAACAGTTGATGCTCGGACGGATGAATGTGATCCATACAAATGCCGTCATCGATATTAAAGATATACCTGAGTGCAGGACTTTGCAATTTGAACGGCATCACCTTGCTTTAGGCTCGGCGCTAACACTGACGGAGATCACGGAAAACGGCGGCTTTCCGCTGTTGAGCAAAGCGGCGAGAGAGGTGGCCGACCATACGGCGCGCAATAAGATTACGCTTGGCGGCAATATTTGCGGGCAGATCTTTTACCGCGAAGCGGTGCTGCCTTTTTTATTAACCGACAGCAAAGTGGTGACAGTTGGAGACAAGGGGAAAAAGCGCTATCTGATTCACGACGTATTTGATCAGCAGCTGAAGCTGAGCAAGGGAGAAATCCTCATTTCGCTTTTGATTGAAGAACGCTATCTTCATCAGCCTTTTGCAAGCATAAAAGTGAGGCAGCGATGGGATACGGGATATCCTTTGGCAACGATTTCGGCTCTCGAAATAGACGGACGCGTCCGCTGTGCATTCAGCGGTGTCTGCTCTTATCCGTTTCGCTCCGCTGAAGTGGAATCTGCGTTGAATGACGAGGCACTCCCTGTTGGTCAAAGGGTGGAAGAGGCGATCAACCGCCTGCCCGGTCCTGTATTGGACGATGCGCAAGGTTCCGCAGAGTACCGCACGTTTGTCATCAAACATACTCTGTTTGACATTCTCGGCATGCTGAAAAAGGAAACCTTATGACAAAGCGCTAAAAGGATGGAAGTAACCCTTGAGATGAACGGAGAAAAAAGGCCGGCTTCCATCAAGCCGGCCGACACGCTTTTAGATGTGCGTGGAGGAAGGCTCGGATTGAGCTCGGCTGTTTGAACGGAGACTGCGGGATCTGGGCTGTCAGTGTAGATAATCGGCCCATGAAGCCGTGCCTCGCGGCTGCTGCACAGCAGATTTCTTTCGTTTTATGGATAAAAAATCGGTGCTGAACAAAAAAACAGAGGTTTGAAAAAAGAGCGCTGAGCAGGCGCTTTTTTTGTTCAATTCAAAACGCCCGAGCCCCAAATATCCTCCGCCCATTCAGGGTGATCAATGAACGGATTGCGGTTATGCTGGTATTGCTGATAGATGATATCGTTCCGCTTTCTTTCGAGGGCATCGACAGGGTCTTCATGATGCCATTTCAATAAAACCGACATTTTTCCGTGGTACGGTTTAGACCCGTTGTTCGTTGTATTGTTCATTTCAAGATCCGGATGACCGTCGTCCCCTTCATAGCGGACCGCCATATAGAAAATCATTCTGGCGACATCGCCTTTGATGCTTTTGTCAGGTTCCCAGGAATCGCCGTCATAGTAGTTTCCGGGAGCTCCGGGATAGGGGCTGCCGCCTTCGTCAAAATCAAGGTTTCCGCGGGCGGCGTTAACTTGCACATCGCTGGGCCTGAGGTGATGCAAATCTGTCCCGGGTCCTTTGCTTGTCCCGAAATCACCGTGCGATTTTGCCCATACGTGCTCGCGGTTCCAATCGCCCGTTTGCCCCCCGTTCGCCTGTTTAGAGCGCGACTCTCTGGAATATAACAGTATCACGTTGTTTCGATTGGCCGGATCTTCATCCGTTGCTTTCAGCGCTTCCCATACCTCGCTGTAAGACAGCTCTCGATGATCGTCGATTGTGTCGTGAAGCGCTCGTTTTAAAGCTTCACCTGTTTTGCCCTGCGCCTGTTCGTAGTAATCTGCCGGAGCCGAGGATTGTACGGGTAAGGAAAACAGCTGGAAGGCCTCTGCGTTTTGGGCGGGCGCGCACATCGCCGACAACATCAAAATAAACGGAATGACACACTTTCGGTTCATCTATCGATCCCCTCCTTTTCATTTCTTTCATTATCCAATCTTTTCATGAAAAGGAAATATCATTTTGATTACGGTTTTCTTACGGTCTTGTAAATGAAGCTTTCCACCTTTCAAGAGCTTCCAGACCGGCTTTTTCTTTCAGCTGTTTTTCCGCCGCTTGGACACCTTCTTCAATGGCCGCGCAGTATCCGAACAAATAATAGCGCAATGCGGCATTCATGATGACTTGTTTTCTTTCGTATTCCGTATCCGCCGATTCATCTCCGGCGAGAACGGCTGTTATTTTTTCCGCCTGCTCTTCAGCAGACAGCGGTTTGTTGAGCTTTGCTTCCTCTGCGTAAAGTCCGTATTCTTCAGGTTTTAATATAAAAGAATCGATCTCGCCGTTTTTTATTGTAAACACAAAGCTGCCTCTGTGGACCGGCACATCTTCCGAGCCCTCCGCCCCTGGACAATGAACACTTCTTTGTACGTCAAGCGCTGAAATACGGGATGCATTTTCTGTATGGCCGTCCGGTGAAATGCGCCCATCATAAGCTTGTCGGCATCAGAGAAGTTGACCAGTTTTTCTGCTGTATTCAACACGGTGCGGACGCCGATTTCCTCGCGGATTTTCCTCATGCGAACAAACGGTTTGCAAAATGTTTCGGCGGCGGCGAATCCGATTAAAGCCTTTTCGAGTGAGCGTGCCGTTTGCGCTGGGGCAGTCTCAGAGGGGATTCCGAGTTTGTCCAGGACATCTTTTACGCTCGTTCCATATTTGGGCGGCAATGCATCGCTGCCGTGGAGAAACGCAGGAACGCCGTTTCCTGCGAGAAGGAGGGAGACGGGAATGGTTGCTAAAAAAGAATGTCTTCCTGTATAAGGTCCTGCAAAATCGATGACCGCCTCTTTTACAGCTCTGGAAAGGCTCAATGATTCCGAGCTGTTCCGCAATGCTTCGGTAAACGCGAACAATTCTTCAGGGGACTCCGTTTTGATCCTCTCCGCTATTAACAACGCGGCTGTCTGAGCGGGGCTTGCATTTCCCGTAACAATCGCTTCAGCAGCCTGTCTGGCCTCTTCATAAGTTAAATCCCGGGCGCCCCTTTTTCCTCTGGCCACTTCTTTAATCCACTGCTGCAATGTCAACTCTCTCCTTTACATGCTGATCTTTCTTATGACTTTACATGAAAATGCAGAAAAGGAACAGTCGAGATGATCAGCTTAATGATTGATAGAAAATGTGACGATTTTCTGGATTGCTCGTGTTGATTTATGTATTTTAACTGAAAACACGCTGAAATTTAGAGGATTTTTCAATGCTATCAGCGCTGCGATCATTTAATATGTTAAAAAATTTAACATGGAAGAAGGGGAGATTAAAAAATGGGAATGCCGGCTTACAAAACAGAAGAGGTGAAAAAGAACGAAAAACGCAAAAAGGAATTTCCGCATATTTATGTCATTCTGGCTGTCATGATTGGTCTTATGGCGCTTGCGACATATATCATTCCGGCAGGCGAATATGAACGGGTGGAAAGTCCGGACGGCAGGGAAATGATTGATCCAGCGTCCTACAAACGGGTCGAACAGACGCCGGTTGATATTCTTGGCTTGCTTACGGCGGTTCCGAAAGGGATGACAGAAGCGGCTCCGATTATTGTGTTTACGTTTGTGATTGGCGGAGCTTTTGCCGTTCTGAGGAAAGCATCTGTCATTGAGCTCGGCGTCCGTCTGTTGGCCGATCAGTTCAGGAACAAGCCTGTTTTCGTTACGCCTGTCTTAATATTCGTTTTCTCCGGCATTTCCTGTTTTATCGGGACGCCTGAGCTTTCGATCGTTTATGTCCCTGTCATTCTTCCTTTGCTGCTGTCCCTCGGATATGACCGGATGACAGCAGCAGCAATCGCATTGTGCGGGACGATCGCCGGCTTTACGAGCGCTTTGACAAACCCATTTACCGTGGGAACCTCACAAATGATTTCCGGTCTCCCGCTTTATTCCGGGATGGGGTACAGGGCGGTCATCTTTGTTGTCGTTACGGCGATTGCCGCTGTTTATGTGCTCAAATATGCGGAAAAGATCAGAGCGCATCCTGAAAAAAGCCTGACGGGCAAGGAAGCAGTCGAACCCGTGCCGGCTTTTAAAGCAGGCGGACGGGTGAAATGGGCCGGGATCGCGGCGCTTGGGTTGTTTGCCGGCTTGATTGGGTGTGTAATTTATTTCAGGTGGGATATGCTGACAATGGCGGGCTATTTCCTGGCGCTCGGCATCATTCCTGCTTACATCGCCGGCATGAATTCGAGAGACATTGCCGAGTCCTTTAATGAGGGTTTTAAAGAAGTGCTCGTCGGTGCGATGATTTGCGGCATTGCAAGAGCTGCAGCAGTCGTTATGGCCGACGGGCAGATCATGGATACGATTGTTTACGGCTTGTCTCATGCTGTCTCACAGCTTCCTTCGTATTTAACGGTTACGGCGATGCTCTTTACACAGATGCTGTTTAACTTTTTTGTTCCAAGCGGAAGCGGACAGGCTTTAATAATGATGCCGATTATGGCGCCTTTGGCTGATATCGTCGGAATTACGCGGCAGACGGCGATTCTGGCCTTCCAATTCGGAGACGGTTTTTCAAACATCGTCTTTCCGACATCGGGATATTTTATGGCGACGCTTGCGATCAGCCGGATTGCCTGGAACAAATGGCTGCG
This sequence comes from Bacillus licheniformis DSM 13 = ATCC 14580, assembly GCF_000011645.1. Classification (GTDB taxonomy): domain Bacteria; phylum Bacillota; class Bacilli; order Bacillales; family Bacillaceae; genus Bacillus; species Bacillus licheniformis. The sequence goes on along the minus strand of NC_006270.3, from coordinate 3,283,311 downwards.
ATTCATCCTTCCGCTGTTTTGCCTCTGGATGGGAGCGGCCGTGCTTTTCCTGATGTTTGCTAACGCTGTCGGCTGGTCGTAAATGGATAAAAAGGCGGGGGAATCTCCGCTTTTTTATTTACCCATCATTCCTTGAGAAGAAAAAATATGCAAAAATATGAAAAAACTAGACTTTAAACCTATCTGTGGATATACTAATTTAGTAATTGTTCGAATTTAAGATTGTCCGGTATTTTCGGGCTGAAGGAAGGTATCCGCAGATGAAAAAGATGGCCAGATTGTATATGCTCATGCTTAACGTGTTTATCGTGATGCTTGGTATAGGCTTGATTATTCCACTCATGCCTACGTTTATAGAAGAATTCGGCGCGTCAGGCAGCACGCTCGGATTGCTGATCGCGGCTTCGGGGATTACCCAGCTGCTGTTTTCGCCCGTTGCCGGGGAAATGACTGATAAATACGGAAGGCGGAAAATGATCATTTTAGGAATCGGTGCGTTTGCGGTTTCCCAGCTGCTTTTCGCCTTGGCGAGCCAGATGTGGCTGCTGTTTGTTTCCCGCCTTCTCGGCGGAGCGGGAGCTGCGTTTTTGGTGCCGGCCATGTTTGCCTACATCGCTGACATCACATCGGAAAAGGATCGAAGCAAAGGGATGGGGCTGATCAGCGCCGCGATGTCTCTCGGCTTTGTCATCGGTCCGGGAGCAGGCGGATATTTGGCGGCGTTCGGGCTCACCTTCCCGTTTTACGTGTCAGCCGGATTAGCCGGCTTGGCGACGGTTTTATCGCTTCTTGTCCTCCCGGAAACGCTCAGTCAAGAAAAGATGCTTGAAAAGCGCCGCTCCGTTCAAAAGCGCGAACCGCTCGCTAAGCAAATGGCGCGCGCGCTGCGGTCGCCGTATGCATTTCTGTTTATCCTCGTGTTCATCTTGAACTTCGGGATCATGAATTTCGAGGCGGTATTCAGCCTTTATGTCGATCATAAGCACGGCTTTACACCGGGAGACATTGCCTTTGTCATAACAGCGGCAAGTCTGATCGGCGTGTTCGTCCAGGCGGTGGCTCTCGGGATGCTGACGAACCGCTTCGGCGAAAAAAAGCTGATGAACATGACGCTGATCGGTTCTGCCGGAGCGCTTGCCGTCTGCTCGATTGCCGGTTCGTACTGGCTGGTTTTCGGGGCAACAATTGTTTTCTTCATGCTGACGTCCATTCTTCGACCGGCGATTAATACGCTGATTTCAAAAATGGCCGGAGATGAACAGGGATTTGCCGCAGGCATGAACAATGCGTTTATGAGCCTTGCCAACATTGTCGGACCGACAGTGGCCGGTCTGTTATTCGATGTGAACGTAGAAATTCCATATATTTTTGGTGTGGTCGTTCTCGTGCTCAGCTTTTTGGCGGCAGTCAGCTGGGGGCGGAAGCAGCAGGCGCGCACAATTCCTGAAAAAGTATAAGGGAGCCGGCACATATGCCGGCTTTTTTATGGTGAAATGCTCAAATCATCAAATATGCCGGCGCGGCTTTACATCCTCCGATTGCCGCGGGGAAGGGATTTCTCACAACCCAAGCAGCATTTGAATTCTGAGCGCGAGTCTCAAGCGCAAGGTCGTGTCCGCATCTTTCAGGCTTTTCCCGAGCAGTTCCTCGCATTTTTCAAGCCTGTAGATGACGGTGTTTCTGTGGATGTACAGGCGCTTGGCCGTTTCAGAAATCTGACAGTGCGTTTCCAGATAGACGGACAATGTTTGCAGGAGCCCTGGGTCATCCTTCGGCAGGCTGGCAAGCTGATGCAGCGCATGCGTGTAAAATGTCTTCAAATCATCAGCCGGAATCATGCGCAAAAGCTCTGACACGTCTTTCATATGGTACGTCTGGATGAACTCGGTGCTGCCTGACAAATGGCCGGAGTGGAGCGCATCGACGGCTTCTTTGCAAATGTGCGGAACGTCTCTCAGCTGATGGCTGAGGTTGCTGATTCCAAAAGAAATCGTCCGCTGAAAATGCTCAGATGCATGGCGCTGAAACGCCTTTAAAAATCCGCCCACGGCTGCATTCATTTCAGCCCAGCTGTCCGTCGCCTCGGCCAGCAGGAAGCATATGTTTCCTTTTGTGAAAAGGTGCGGAGGAAACGGGAAGTCAACCAGCTCTTCTTCCAGGCGTTCGAACACGGAATCTGATTCAAGCTGATTTTCCGTGAAGCTGAGCGATTTTTCGCGGCGGTCCAATTTGCCGGCGATGCACACATATTTTTGATCCCACTTGAGCTGAAATTCTTTTGCTCGGTTTTTAATTTCTTCAGCAGAGGAAAAGGCGCCGTCCAAAAAATTTCTGAAAAACTCGTTCCGCGCTCTTCGCAAATATTGTTTGAGCGCATTTTCCTTCAGCAGCTCAAAGGCGATGACATTGGCGGCTTGTTCGAGGGTTAACAGCAAGCCTTTGTCTGAAGGGGAAATCATCCCGCAGACAACGAGGAAGCCGCATTTTTTTTCATGAGTATAGATCGGAAATACCGAATAGGTTTGTTTGTCGGGAATCGTTGAAAAACAGGTGAGCCCCGTTCTGTTTCCTTTTTGAAATATTCCTTCATAATCCGACAGCGTCCCGGCGGCATCTGCTTTTGAGGAGGCAATCGGCTTGAGGTGCTGATTGAATAGAAGAACGGGAAGCTTTAAAACAGCAGAGACGTTATGCAAGAGCGATTGAATGCTTTTTCCGCTCATAATATGGCTTGTGAACTTTTTTTGAGCGGCGATGGCCTGTTCGAGTTCTGCCGTCCGTTTGTCTAGAATATGGCTCAGTGTATGATTGACAATATCACCGAGGCGGACATCTTCATTTAGCTCGATGATCGGAAATGTCCGCTCGTCGGCAAGCTTGATCACCTCGTCGGGTATTTCCTGCAAAAAGCGGGTTTTGATACCGAGTCCGGCGCAGCCCCGCCTGATCATCCTTTCAATCAATTCCTTCAATAAAAAAGGCCGGTCTTTTAAATGGTATGCGGTCGTGACGAGGAGTTCGCCATGATGCAGATAATCGGCAATATCTGGCGCATCCATCATATTGATGTGTTCAATGTTCCGGGTTACGCCCGCCTTTCCAGCGGCAAGCGTTGCGCCTTTAAATACAGGGAGTTTCATCATGTCATAGATATTCATTGATCTGTACAGGCCTCCTTTGTCATTTTAGTCATTTTCAACAAAAAATGAGCGGATTTGTGACATTTATGCCGATGTTTATTTTTCATGTTACCAGTAAAATTGTATTTATATAGAGAGTTGTAAAGAAATATAACAAGAAAATAGAAAGGAAGTTTCTTTACATGACCATTGGTATTCATAAGACCGGAGAAAGTACAGCCCGCAATATCGAAGACATGATCAATTGGCTGGCATCATTCGGTGAAAGCGGAGAAGGAGGGGTGACAAGGCTTCTCTATTCAAAGCCGTGGCTCAGCGCCCAGCAGTCGTTGAAGGAAAAGATGGAGGACTGGGGAATAGAGCCGTACTTCGATGATGCCGGAAATCTGTTTGGGAGAATAGAAGGTACAGAGAACCGTACGAAAGCGATCTTGACCGGTTCACACATTGATACGGTCATCAACGGAGGGAAATTCGACGGAGCGTACGGGATTTTAGCGAGCCTTTTGTCTGCCAAACACCTTCTGGACACGTACGGCAGGCCGAAAACGTCAATCGAAGTCGTGTCTCTGTGCGAGGAAGAGGGAAGCCGTTTCCCTTTGACTTTTTGGGGATCGGGGAATTTAACGGGCTTGTTTGACTGTCAAAAGACGCCGGCTGTGCACGATCGGGACGGAGTATCGATTGAGCAGGCGATGAAAGATTGCGGTTTCGGAAAACGGCGGTACAGGCGCCCGTTCAGGCGTGATGTGAAGTGCTTTATCGAGCTTCATATTGAACAGGGGAGCATTCTTGAGGAGAGCGGCCGTCAAATCGGCATTGTCACGGACATCGTCGGACAAAGACGGTTTACGGTTATGGTCAAGGGAGAAAGCAACCATGCCGGGACGACGCCGATGAACGCCAGAAAAGATGCGGTGGCCGTCTCGGCATTGTGCATTTCCTATTTGACGAACAAGGCTAAAGCTGCTTATCCGCTTTTAACAGCAACGGTCGGGAGGATTGAAGCAAAGCCGAATGTGCCGAATGTCATATCAGGAGAAGCTGTTTTTTCTCTTGATCTCCGCCATCATCATGATGCGGTGTTGGACCGGTATTGCGACGATATTTTTGCTTATTTCACAGAGCTGGCCGGCGAATGGAACGTTCAGATCACAGTTGAACAGACGACGGATGCGAAGCCTGTGAGGATGGACCGGGATTTGATTCAACTCTCAAAACAGTCGGCCGAGGATCTTGACGTATCCTATCAGGAGATGGTCAGCGGGGCGGGGCACGATGCCCAGGTTTTCGGCCCGCATTGCCCGACGTCACTGCTGTTCGTTCCGAGCCGGAAGGGCATCAGCCATTCGCCGGAAGAATGGACAAAACCGGCTGATCTTGCAGCCGGCGTTGAGCTCTTGACTCATGTATTATACAGGCTGGCATATGAATGAAAGGAGAAAAAGATCATGACAATTGGCGAAATGAATATTCCGAAACGGACAATTATGACTCCCGGTCCTGTCGAGGTTCATCCGAGAGTGCTGAGGGCGCTTTCCTCACCTGTACTGGGACAGTTCGATCCTGCATTTACAGACATGATGAACGACGTCATGGCGCTGCTTCGGCAGATTTTCCGAACGACAAATAAATGGGCATTCCCGATAGACGGGACATCGCGGGCCGGGCTTGAAGCCGTCCTTGCCAGTCTCATCAAACCGGGGGACAGGGTGCTCATTCCCATTTTCGGACGGTTCGGCTATCTGCTTGCCGAGATTTGCGAACGGTACCAGGCTGATGTTTATACAATGGAATGCCCGTGGGGAGACGTTTTTGAACCGAAAGAGGTCATCTCCGAAATCAAACGGACGAAACCGGAGATTGTTGCGGTTGTGCACGGCGAGACATCGACGGGATGCATTCAGCCGCTCGAAGAAATTGGCCGGGCCTGCCGGGAGCTTGATGTGCTTTGTGTAGTCGATGCGGTGGCTACAATCGGCGGCACGGATGTCAATACGGATGAATGGTGTCTTGACGCGGTCGTCGGCGGTACGCAAAAGTGTTTATCCGTTCCTTCAGGTATGGCGCCGATCACATTTAACAGCCGGGTTGAAAAGCGCATCAATGAAAGGAAAAAGGTAGAACGGGGCATTGCCACAAGAGAAGATATCGTGCTTGAAACGGGACGCTTGCCGATTTCCAGCAATTATTTTGACCTCGGCATGCTGATGGATTATTGGAGCCCGAGGCGCCTTAATCATCATACAGAAGCGACTTCGATGCTGTACGGCTTGCGCGAAGGAGCGCGGGTCGTTCTTGAGGAAGGGCTCCGCGAGCGATTCTCAAGACACCGGCTCCATGAAACAGCACTAATCAAGGGCATCAAAGCGATGGGACTCGAATTGTTTACGGAAGGCCGGAAAAAGCTGCCGACCGTCACTTGTGTGAAAGTTCCTGATCGGGTTGACGCAGATCTTGTCAGGAAGATGATGCTTGACGACTTCGGCGTCGAAATCGCCAGCTCTTTCGGGCCGCTGGCCGGAAAGATATGGAGAATCGGAACGATGGGATACAGCTGCCGGAAAGAAAATGTTCTTTTTACATTGGCTGCTCTCGAAGCTGTTCTCATTCGCACAGGTGCTTCAGTATCGCCGGGAAATGCGCTTCAGGCGGCACTGGATTTCTATCATGAGTAGGCTTCTGAGATAGAGGAAGGCTCGTGTTTGACGGCTCCGGCACGCGCGGGGCAACAGGTGGAACATGGCTGAACGAAAGAGATACAAAAAGCGGTTCACTAGTGCAGAAAAACAGCCTGCGATCAGGCTGTTTTTTTTGTGATGACCAGCAAAATAATTTGTGAAATCAATTTGTAATTTGAAAAATTTTGCAGAGGTTTATGCTATATTAGACTTGTGAATAAATAAAGGAGGTATCAAGGTAGAAGAGGCGGAAATAATGACAACGCCTCCAATCGCTAGCAAAAGAAGAAGTTGCAAAACAGTCAAATATCTCCATTCAGAGAAGATAAACTTACACTGATCCACCTCATGAGCCTACTTCCCCAGAAAATAAAGATCACCTCTCTCGTTAACGCTTTCAGGACCGGCTCCTAAAATATGAATAAACGGTGTCCCGGAAAGCTGAAATACATAAAAATAGAAACTCAATGCTGTGCTTAGGAAAAATTATTTTAAGGAGAGAATAATGAAGAAAAAACGGTTCGGAATCTTGTTCTTGGTTCTTTTCTTGTTACTGTTTAATACAGCTTCACAAGCGGCTGATCCAAATCAAAAAACAACTGAAGAAGTACTTCTGAACGCCTTTGATAAGTTTGGTTTAGTTAGTTCTGTGATTGGAAAAACAGACCAGTTATATCAATCGGCCCAGATGATACTCGCAGCGAAGAAAAACTCCGAGAATACTTAGATGAGAACTTACCTCCAGATGCAAAAGAGAAATACGAAATTGAAATTATTAAAAGAAATGTCGAAGAAATGAAGAAGGAAATCCGTGAGAATTTAAAACAAGAGCATTAAATCCAGAAAAGCAGGCTGAGAGGCCTGCTTTTCTGTGGTTGTGTGAGTTCCTTCTGGTGCAATGCGATAGATCTGTTCCTATTCCAACGATCTTAAATAACCCGCCAATACAGTATCGATCCTTTCAGCCGTCAGCCTTTCAGGGGCCATGATCAAATGAAGCGCCAGCCCGTCGACAAGGGCGTATAGATGCTCGGTTTCCTTAAGAACATCGATCCCGGTCTTTTTTTCGGTTTTTACCAGTATTTCAACAGCCGATTTGCAGGCTGAATAAATGCCTTCATTCATCTCCTTTCTCAACGGTTTGAGCTCCGGATCGCTGAGCGATTTGGCTGTAAATGCATACCATGCCTCCATTTCCAGTTTTCGCTCTTCATCAAGAGGCATAAGCTGAAAAAGAAGCTGTTTGACGTTTTCAGCCGGTGTACCGTTAAATGTCATGTTTTCGATACGCGTTTTGACCCGGTTTGCCACAAGCCTCATTGAATAAATGAAAAGCTCAGACTGATGAGGAAAATAATGGCGCATCGACCCGGCCGAAAGTCCGGCTTCCTTAGCGACATTTCTGACGGTGCATTGTTCAAGTCCATCTCTGTGAATCACATTCCACACCGCTTCGGCAATTTTTTCTTTTTGTTTTTCGTGATCAACTATTTTTGGCATACACACATTATAACACGGGTGTATTATTTAATACATCTGTGTTATAATTTTTTAGTACGAATGTGTTAAAAAAAGAGAGGCGGATAAAAGGTGATTGGTTTATTGATTTTAGCTTGTGAAATCGGCTTTTGGATTTTTATTCTGCTTGGACTTATTTTTCGCTATATGGCAGGCTGGAAAAAGGCTGGTTTGATCATGTTTGCATGCACACCGGTTTTGGATTTACTGCTTTTGGCTGCAACGTCGCTTGATCTGCACAATGGGGCGCAAGCGGATGTTTTGCACGGCATCGCCGCCGTTTATATCGGCGTCAGCATCGCGTTCGGGAGCCGCATGATCAAATGGGCGGATGAAAGGTTTGCCTATCGCTTTGCCGGAGGTCCGAAGCCTGACAAAGGCCCGCAGTACGGCAGGGAACACGCCAAAAAAGAGCGTGAAGGCTGGTTTCGCCATTTCATCGCATGGCTGATCGGAGCGGCTCTGCTGGCCGGGATGCACCTGTTCATCGGCGACCCGGAAAGAACGGAACCATTAATCCGCATCGCTTCTTTATGGTCGATCATCCTTGTCATCGATTTTTTGTACAGTTTCAGCTTTACCCTTTTTCCGAGGAAAGCCCGTTAAAAGAAGCCGGATGTCCGGCTTCTTTTTCATGTTCAAGTATCCCGCCGCTGAAAAAGGAAATGCTACAAGCAGACCTGGATCAAGATTTTCGAAAAAAACCTGTGATAAACTAAAAGAAGAGGTGAACTGCATTGATTTATATTGGATTAACAGGATGGGGGGATCATGACAGCCTGTATCCGCCCAAGACAAGCAGTCAAAACAAGCTGATCCACTATTCATCGCATTTTCCGATCGTCGAGCTTGATGCGAGCTTTTACGCGATACAGCCCGAGCGGAACAATGAAAAGTGGGTAAAGGAGACGCCGGAAACCTTTCAGTTTATCGTTAAGGCATATCAGGGAATGACAGGGCATCAGCGCGGGGAAATCCCCTTTGAAACGAAAGACGACATGTTTGCTGCTTTTAAGCTCTCATTAACGCCATACATAAAAGCGGGTAAGCTGGCGATGGTCCTCTTTCAGTTTCCGCCATGGTTTGATTGCAAGAAAGAAAACGTCAATTACTTAAGATGGGTAAAAGAGAAAATGGGAGATATCCCGTGTGCGCTTGAATTCAGGCATAGGTCATGGTTTATGCCCCAGTTTTACGACAAAACGCTCGCTTTTATGGAGGAGCAGCAATGGATTCACAGCATTTGCGATGAACCCCAGGCGGGCGAAGGCAGCATCCCGACTGTTCTTCACGCGACTGACAGCCGGAAAACGCTCGTCCGTTTTCACGGCCGCAACAAGGAAGGCTGGTTAAGGCCATCTTCCGGTCAAAATTGGCGTGAGGTCAGATATTTGTATTTATATAATGAACAAGAATTAAAAGACTGGAAAAGAAACCTTGAGCTGCTTGAACAGCAGTCGAAAAACGTTTACGTGCTGTTTAATAACAATTCGGGCGGTGATGCGGCTCAAAACGGTAAGCAAATGATGGAGCTGCTCAACATTGAATACAAAGGGCTTACGCCAAGGCAGCTCGATTTATTCAGCTAGAAAAGAGGACTTATTTTATGGAATATCTTATCTTGATCATACTCGGGTTTATCGCGGGAACCATCGGCAGTCTTGTCGGGCTCGGCGGAGGGATCGTCATCGTTCCCTCGCTCCTTTTTCTGGCGGGGCTGCCGACGCTGTTTGACCATGTGACACCGCAGATGGCGGTCGGCACATCGCTGGTCGTCATCATATTCACAGGGCTTTCTTCAACGATTGCGTATATGAAGTATAAAACCGTTGACTATAAAAGCGGCCTTATTTTTTTCATCGGCTCGGGGCCGGGCAGCATCGTCGGTGCCCATGTATCGACATATTTTAGCTCAGACTCGTTTTCTCTATGGTTCGGGATTTTTATGATCCTCATTTCCCTTTCCTTAATGATAAAGAAAAGGGTGAAACCTGCCGAGAAAAAGCATACGGGCGTTATCAGAACGTTCACAGGTGATGAAGGACAGGAATATACGTATTCATACCATCCTTTAGCCGGAATCGCGATCGCCTTTTTTGTGGGCTTTCTCGGCGGGCTTTTCGGCATCGGAGGCGGCTCGCTGATGGTGCCGGCGATGATTCTTCTGTTTTTATTTCCGACAAGGGTCGCCGTTGCGACATCGATGTTTATCATTTTCCTTTCATCTGTCGCGGGCTCTGCCGGCCATGTCATCTCGGGACATGTCAACTGGCTTTATGCGCTTGCATTGATCCCGGGCGCCTGGTTTGGCGGACAGCTCGGCGCCTACATTAACAAAAAGATGCAGACAAAGACGATCGTATTGATCATGCGGTTCGTATTGATTCTCATCGGAATCAGATTAATCTATCAAGGCGTGTTTAGTTAAACGTTAGGGAGAGATTTGCATGACGGAAAAGCTCCATATCTACCATACGAACGATTTGCACAGCCATTTTGAAAACTGGCCGAAAATCGTCGATTACATTCAGACACAAAGACAGAAACATGAAGAGCAGGGGGAAGAAGTGCTTTTGTTCGACCTCGGCGATCATGTCGACAGATTCCATCCGATATCTGAGGCTACCTTCGGAAAAGCGAATGTGGAGCTGTTGAACCGTCTGCAGTATGATGCTGCAACGATCGGGAACAATGAAGGAATTACACTGCCGCATCAGGAGTTGGATACACTTTATGACAACGCTCAGTTTCCTGTCGTTGTCTCCAATTTGTTTGACGGAGAAGGGAAGAGGCCCGGCTGGGCAGCGCCGTATTTGCTCAAAAAGGTGAAGAGCGGCGCAACTCTTGCCATTCTCGGTGTGACAGTCCCGTACTATCCGATCTATCGCCAGCTTGGCTGGACGGTTACAGACGCATTTGAAAGCATCGGAGAGATGCTAAGTGAAATCAAAGAAAAAGCCGACACTGTCATCCTTCTTTCACACCTTGGCATTTTGGACGATCAGCGCGTCGCGGAGGCTTTTCCCGAAATCGACCTGATCCTCGGCTCCCACACCCATCACCTGCTTGAAGAAGGGATGATGAAAGACGGCGTTATGCTGGCCTGCGCGGAAAAGTACGGGAACTATGTCGGTCATGTTGAACTGACATATAACGGAGCGCTTGAGAACATCACAGCAACCGTCATGAAGACGGCAGATTGGAATGAAGAATCAGAGGAGACGATTCGTTTTCTGAAGGAAAAAGAGAGAGAAGCCGGACATCTCCTTGAAGAGGAAATTGCGACATTGGACAACACCCTTGAAACCGCCTGGTTCCGCAGAAGCGCCCTTCCGCAAATGCTGGCAGATGCCTTAAAGGAATGGTGTGAGGCGGAAATCGGGATGGTCAACTCAGGCATTGTGCTGGAGTCTCTTTCACAAGGTCCGGTGACGAAAGCCGATGTTCACCGCATCTGTCCGCATCCGATTAATCCGGTCAAACTGAAGCTGACGGGACGAGAGCTGAAAGAGGTCATCCTCCATGCATCATCAGAACAAACCGAGAAGCTGCGCATTAAAGGGCTCGGTTTTCGCGGCGAAGTGATGGGGAAGATGCTGTATGCCGGCCTTGACCCGGAAAAGCTCTCCGTCAACGGAGCGGACATTGAAGATGATGCGTTCTACACGCTCGCCACGATTGATATGTTTACACTCGGAACGCTGTTTCCTGTTATCCGCGATGCGGAAGATATTGACTACTTTATGCCTGAATTCCTGCGCGATCTGCTCGCCTGGAAGCTGAAAAAAGCAAACCGGTCCTAAACAGATCTCTAAGATTCGGGGCAAACCGGAACATGTCTCTCGCTTTATCATACATTAATGGTAAAGGAGGGATAGCGATGGTAAATTTAACTCCGATCATGATAGAAGATCAGCCGTTTACGGCTGTAACGGTCAAACTGCCGAAAACGAACTTTATGGCGGTAACCAATGACCATGGATATATTATGTGCGGAGCGCTTGATGTCGCCCTGCTGAATGATAAATTAAAAGAACGGAAAATCGTCGCCGCCAGAGCCGTCGGCGTGCGGACGATCGATCAGCTTCTCGAAGCCCCGCTCGAATCTGTAACCGATGCGGCCGGAGAGCTCGGCATTCATCCCGGAATGAGCGGAAAAGAAGCCCTTTTAAAAATGGTGAAATAAAGTTGTCTGATTGAATCGTATATCCCCTCTTACAAGCATACACTTGTGATGTAAGGGGGGATTTTGCTTGCGAAGACTTCGCGGCCCTCTGTCAAAAAGAGGACCTTTGCCTTTGCGATATGTCATGCTGCTTTCGTTTATATTTTTTATTTTTTCAACGGCCGTCAGCCTGTTGATTATCAACTCATCCATCAAACCGACCCTTCTGAACATCGCTGAAATGGAAACGAACCGGATTGCGACCCACGTCATCCAGGAAGCCGTCGAGGATTATATGAGCCAAGATGAAAATGTGAAAAATCTAGTAGAAATGAAGACGAATGAAAATGGAAAAGTAACAACAATTGATTTCAACTCTCATGGTCTTAGTGGTATGCATTCGAAAATTACGAAACAACTTCACGAAAAGCTGAAGGAAACAGAAACAGAAGAATTTAATTCTTCTGCGAAAACTCCCGAAGGTAAGAATGATGGTGTAATCTATAATATTCCTCTGGGTCAGGCAACGGGAAACTCGCTTCTTGGAAACCTGGGGCCGAAAATACCTGTACGGTTTAATGTTGTGGGGGATGTCTTTACAGATTTTAAGCAAAGTGTCGAGCCATATGGTATTAATAATGCATTAATAAATGTCGGTGTGCTTGTCGAAGTCAAGGTCCGTGTCGTCATACCGTTTGCGACAAAAACGGCGGTTGTCAAAAATACGATTCCGGCAACGATTCAAGCTGTGCACGGAGAAGTACCCGACTTCTACAGCGGCAACGGCAGCCAAACGGCGCCATCGATTCAGATCCCTTCAAAGGATGAAAAAACAGAGCAAAAAAAGGAACAAAAAGAGTAATGATTTCCAGGCATTCTGCAAACATCAGGCAGAATGCTTTTTTTCGCGCGGCCTAGAAATGACATGCGTCTATTTTCTTAAAAAAATACTTTGACTTAGGCAAAAAGACTGTATATACTATTCAATAATAATTATTAGAAAATTCACTGTTTTCAGATGTTTCAAAAAGGTAAAGGAGGAAGCTTATGGATAATCGTCCGCAATGGGGAACAAGAGCGGGTTTTATTTTAGCAGCCGTCGGTTCTGCGATCGGTTTGGGGAATATTTGGAGATTCCCGGCAGTAGCTTATGAAAACGGGGGAGGCGCGTTCTTTCTGCCATATTTGTTCGCGCTCTTGACAGCAGGAATTCCTCTTCTCATCATGGAATTTACAATCGGTCATAAATACAGAGGCTCAGCCCCGCTGTCCTATGCCAGGATGGGGAAAGGGAAGGAATGGATCGGCTGGTGGCAGGTCGCCATCTCATTTGTCATCTCGACGTATTATGCCGTTATCGTGGCATGGGCCATTTCTTACACTGTCTTTTCATTCAATTTAGGTTGGGGTAAAAATACAGAAAATTTCCTAATGAATAAATATTTAAACAGAATTGATATCGGGGGAGGAGCCATCGGCCAATTCGGCGGCTTCGTGCCGGGCGTCCTGATTCCGCTCGCGATTGTATGGATTGTTTCATTGGGGATTTTATTTGCCGGAGTCAAAAAAGGAATCGAAATCGCGAACCGCATTTTCATTCCGCTGCTTGTGGTCTTATTTTTTATCATTGTCATTTATTCGATAACACTTGATGGGGCTGCACAAGGACTGAATGCCTTTTTCACGCCTGATTGGAGCCAGATTACAAACGGAAAAGTGTGGGTGGCGGCCTACGGCCAAATTTTCTTCAGTCTGTCGATTGCGTTTGCCATCATGATTACGTATTCCAGCTATTTGCCGAAAAAATCCGATATTACAAACAATGCGTTTATCACCGGCTTTGGGAACTCGTCATTTGAACTGCTGGCCGGAATCGGGGTATTCAGTGCGCTGGGCTTTATGGCTGCGCAGCAAGGCGTTCCAGTCAAAGAAGTCGTCTCTTCGGGAATCGGTTTGGCGTTCGTCGTCTTCCCGCAAATCATCAATGAGTTTCCGGCGTTTAATGCGTTTTTCGGATTTTTATTCTTTGGCTCGCTCGTTTTGGCAGGTCTGACATCTCTCATTTCTATCTCTGAAACATATGTTGCCGCGATTCAGGATAAATTCAACGTTCCGCGGCGGAAAGCCGTCCTGTTCGGCGGAGGGGCTGCTGCATTGTGTTCGCTCGTATTTGCGACGAAAGGCGGACTGTTCTTCCTCGATGCGGCCGATTACTTTATCAACAATTTCGGAGTGGCGCTTGCCGGATTGATCGAAGTCGTTGCGATTGCATGGTTTGCGAAAGAGCTGAAAGCTCTGCAGGCTCACGCCAATTCGGTTTCCGACATTCAGCTCGGCGCTTGGTGGAGAATCTGCCTGAGCGTCGTCACCCCGATTGTTCTGGGGTATATGATGTTTGATAATATCAAGACGAATATCACAACAGCCTATGGCGACCTGCCGGTTGAATTCCTCCTGAAATGGGGATGGTGCGTCGCTTTTGGAGCGATCGCAGCCGGATTTATCCTTTCGCTTTCAAAATGGAAGAATGGGCTGGCATATACGCCATTTCAACATGACAAGGAGGTTTCCTCATGAACGGCGCATCTATAGCAATGATGGTGATCGGCATCGTCATTATTTGGGGAGGATTGGCCGCAAGCATTATCAATGCGGTTGTGAAAAGCAAGAAAAGCCAGGCCGGCTAACCTCTTAAAGTGCAAGACATCCCTATTCTTTTGAAATAGGGATGTCTTTTATTTTTTCTTTCGAAGTTCCTTCCGTTCCCATGCCTTTAAATGAGGATAAGGGTCAAAAGACCACTCTGTTCTTCCATTGTCTTTATACATGCCGTAGTGAAGGTGGGGCGGGAATTTTCCCGATGTTCCCGGCGGCCCGTATCCCGTCGCTCCAACTGAGCCGATCACCTGGCCGGGCTCGACGATTTCTCCCACTTTCAAGCCTTTTGTGAAACCGTTCAAATGAGCGAAATAATGGTACGTATTGTTGATGTCTCTGATTCCGATCCGCCATCCGCCGAAACGGTTCCAGCCTTTCATTTCCACAATGCCGTAGCATGTCGACCGGACGGGGAGGCCGTAATGGGCGAACAAATCCGTCCCTTCGTGAATGCGTCTGCCCCCGAATCCGCGGGCATCTCCCCATGTGCTTCTATAGCTGTAATCTGATCTTACGGGAAGGGGAAAGGCGTGCTTGCCCAAATCAATGTGGCCGTATTTTTGAAAAAGCCTGATAAAGCCTGATATGATGCCGACCGTCTGATCCCTTTCGTAAAACTCCCACAGACCGATGCGGATATTTTCAATGTCCCTTCCGTATGTCAACAAGTATTGTCCAAACGTATAAAGGACGTCTTCATCCTGATCCGGTTCTGCGAGTCCGTCTCCGTTTCCGTCCATTCCAATTCCGTCAAAAACCTTGATGCTGAGCGGCGATGTATCTTTAGGATTGGGGTTTTCAGGTCCGCTCCACACGCTTTGCGGAATATATATCCCGGTGTGCCCTTTTTGCTTCGGCAAGTCTTTGCGGTTTTTGCGGATATTGATTTCGTATTGGTCGACTGCCGCGAAAACATACCAAGGAATATGGGTTGCGGCTTCTGTCTTATGATAAAGGGCCATTCTCTTTTGCAGATCGGGCTCTTTTTTCTCCTTTGCAAGAGCGCACGGCTGCAAGATGAGCAAAAGGAGGATGAGAACGGATAATACAGCTTTCACAGTGTCCTTAGCTCCTTTCAGTTTGAATACGGTTAGTTTGTGACATCTGCAGAAATCAATAATAAGAAAATGTTAGAAATTCCATCTTGTCTAATCAAGCTCTTGTTCACAAATCTGTACTATGTTAAAGTGACTAAAGATGAAGATTTAGCATTTTTTATTTAAGCGGTTCCAAAGCAGAGGGACTCATCCGGCGCTATGTCACAAATTTCGTATTGAACATGACTACTATCCACAATGGAGATGATGGAATTGGCAAAGAAAGACGAGCACCTAAGAAAGCCCGAATGGCTTAAAATCAAGCTGAACACGAATGAAAACTATACGGGCTTAAAAAAATTAATGCGGGAAAACAACCTCCATACGGTCTGCGAAGAGGCAAAATGCCCGAACATCCACGAATGCTGGGCCGTCAGACGTACCGCGACCTTTATGATTCTCGGATCTGTCTGTACGAGAGCCTGCCGCTTCTGTGCGGTGAAGACGGGGCTGCCGACAGAGCTTGACTTGAATGAGCCGGAAAGAGTCGCAGATTCTGTGAGCATCATGAACCTGAAACACGCGGTCATTACAGCCGTTGCCCGTGACGATTTAAAAGACGGAGGAGCGGGGGTATTCGCCGAAACCGTACGCGCCGTCCGGAGAAAAAGCCCATTTACAACAATCGAAGTTCTGCCGTCCGATATGGGCGGAGACTATAATAATTTGAAAACGCTGATGGATACGCGTCCGGACATTTTAAACCATAATATTGAAACGGTCCGCCGCCTGACGCCGAGAGTCCGTGCGAGAGCTACATATGAAAGATCATTGGAATTTTTGCGCCGCGCCAAAGAGATGCAGCCGGACATCCCGACGAAATCCAGCATCATGATCGGTCTTGGCGAAACAAAAGAAGAAATCATCGAAACAATGGACGACCTTCTTGCGAACAACGTCGACATCATGGCAATCGGCCAGTATCTGCAGCCGTCCAAAAAACACATTAAAGTACAGAAATATTACCATCCTGACGAGTTTGCCGAACTGAAAGAAATCGCCATGGAAAAGGGCTTCAGCCACTGTGAAGCAGGACCGCTCGTCCGTTCTTCATACCATGCCGACGAACAGGTGAATGAAGCGTCTAAAAAACGCCAGGCGCAGGCATAACATTGGATGAAAAAACGCCAGCCATATGCGCTGGCGTTTTTCTTATTTTCAGGTCAAGATTCGGTCGCCTTTCCTTTTCCGTCAAGGTCGTTTCCGTTTTCATCTGTACCTGTCGTGGTTTTGCCTTGCGGCGATTTTTGCATTTCCTTAATTGTATCGGCCATCAGCTGATCGACGTTTCTTGAATTGGCTCCAAGCCGGCTGAAATTAGCGACGGATTGCATCATGTCCGGATCATCGGAAATATAGATATGGTAATATCTCGGAACGACGGATGCCGCCGTCTTTTTGACTTGATCAGCCGTCTGTTTGCGCTGCCCGGAGTCCGTTTTGTACACGACTAGCGCCTCTTCGTCTGTCACAAGCGCCGACGCATCTTGAATATTGGGAAGCTGAACCGTTAAACTAGATATAATATGCGCCATTTCTTCCCGGTCGATTTGGGGCGCCTGCATTTCTTCCTTGTTTGCGACTGGTGTTGCCTGATGGCGCGCATATCCGAATCTGCCTTTTCGGTTGTCATTTCTGAACTTTTCCTGATATTGAGGGTTCTTGTCTGCAACGTGAACGGTATTTCCGTCTTCGTCATATATATTGTGTTCGGTATCGTTTAAGGCCGTCTGGCAGCCTGCTAAAGGCAGCGCCACCAGCCCTGCTAAAAGAATTTTTTTATTCATCTGCTTTTCCTCCTCATTTATAGCTTTTCCAAAGGGGAGGATTTATTCTTAGCAATTGATGGCGGCCCGGGTTTGAATTATCATATAAAAGAGGTGAAAAGAATGATTGTCGTTCAGAACGCTGCATTTGAAGTCGTCAAAGATGTGAAAAACGGTTTTAACGAAGAAGCGTTTAAAGCCAGATACTCCGACATTTTAAATAAATACGACTACATCGTCGGGGATTGGGGATACAGCCAGCTGAGGCTGAAAGGCTTTTTTGACGATCAAAATCAAAAGGCCACATTTGATACGAAGATCAGCACGCTTGATGAATATATTTACGAGTACTGCAATTTCGGATGTGCCTACTTTGTTTTAAAACGTCTGCGAAAATAAGCGATCATAAAAGGGGATGCACTGATGATGTATTTTGTCGATCGACACAAAATCGAAAACACGCTCAACTTCCTGGAAGAGGAGCTGCGGCTTTATCAAATGCAGGAAGAATGGACTTCCGACGTCGAAAAAAAAGCGCTTGAACGAATCGGCCACACGCTGATCGAATGTATATTGGATATAGGGAACGATATGATTGACGGCTTTATTATGAGAGATCCGGGAAGCTATGACGACATTATGGATATACTGACCGATGAAAAGGTTGTCAGCCAAGCGGAAGGCGACAGTTTGAAACATTTGATCGCCTATCGGAAGACATTGGTCCAAGACTACCTGAACGTCAACCATGAAGAATTGGAAGAGCTGCTCAGCAGGCATGCGGAAACGCTCGAGAAATTTCCGGCGCGGATCCGCGATTATTTAAACCATGAACTCGGTCCGGTATCCGCATTCAAACCGCACTAAACGAACTGGAGTGTACAACATGAAAACATACAAAGGATACTTAATTGATCTTGATGGAACAATGTACAAAGGGACGGAAAAAATCGAAGAAGCATGCGAATTCGTGAGGAAGCTGAAAGACCGGAACATCCCGTATCTGTTTGTCACGAACAACTCGTCGCGCACGCCGAAGCAAGTGGCGGACAAGCTTGTTTCATTTGATATTCCGGCCGAAGAGAGCCAGGTATTCACAACCAGCATGGCAACCGCCAATTTCATCGCCGAACAAAAACCCGATGCTTCCGTATATGTGATCGGCGAAGAAGGGATCCGTCAGGCCATTGAGGAAAAAGGGCTGGCATTCGGCGGGGAAGACGCCGACTTTGTCGTCGTCGGCATCGACCGCGGCATTACATACGAAAAGCTAGCCGTCGGTTGTCTTGCCATCCGCAACGGCGCTACATTCATCTCGACTAACGGCGATATCGCCATTCCTACAGAAAGAGGACTCTTGCCAGGCAATGGTTCTCTCACGTCAGTATTAACTGTTTCTACGCAGACAGAGCCTATTTTTATCGGCAAGCCGGAGCCGATCATCATGGAGCAGGCGATGAAGGTGCTCGGCACAGACATCAGTGAAACGCTGATGGTCGGTGACAATTATGATACGGATATTATGGCGGGAATGAATTCCGGGATGGACACGCTTCTCGTTCATACGGGCGTGACCAAAAAAGAACACCTTGAAGCCTATCAGGAAAAGCCGACATATGTCATTGATTCACTGACAGAATGGCTGGATCGCGTCTAACGCAAAAAACACTTGTCTTTTAAAGACAAGTGTTTTTTTAATGGCTTATTCCGCATCTTTTGCTCGATGCGCCAGTCTGCTGGATGCGGCTGCCGCAATCGCTCCGACGATATCATCCAAGAACGTGTGGCATTCGCCTGTTGATTTATCGTTTAAACGTGCGAGCACTCCCGGTTTGATTTTATCAATATATCCATAATTTGTATAACCAATCGATCCATACAAGTTCACAATGGAGAAGGATAAGATTTCATCGACGCCGTACAGGCTTTCATCTGTCTCGATTAAGGTTTGGAGCGGTTCCATGAGCTTTCTTTGCTCGCCCAGCATATCCAATTGAATCCCTGTGATCACGGCGTTTTGAACTTCACGTTTTTTCATGACCCGGTTGACATTCTCTTCACATTCTTCTTTTGTTAAGTTTGGATGATATTTCTTCTGCAATACGTAGACAAGATCGGCAATTTCCGAAATCTTGACGCCCCGTTTCTCAAGCCATTCTTTTGCTGCTGTTTCGATCTGATGCATGCTGTTGTTTTCCGGCATCATTTTCACCCAATCTTTTTTTACTTAGTGTATACAAACAACTTTAAAAATGTAACGATTTTAGAACTCTTTTTCCAGATCGATTCATAATCGAATCCCTTCATGATTACGATGTGTAGAAGGAGAAAAATTTTGCAGGAAGTGATGTCCGTGAAGGAGCTGATCAAAGAAAAATTCGGAATCTACATTCGCGATCTTACATCGTACTTGTCTTATCAGGCTTTTCATACCCCGAATTCGATGTTTTTGATCGTCCCTGTTTCCCACTTGAGTCAGGATGAGCTGGCGGAATTGTTTAGTATGAGTCAGTATTTGCAAGAACAGCGCGACCCATACGTTTCATCTTTTATATTGACAAAGGACGGGGAGATGACGTTTGAGGAGAATGGCGTCTCATATGTGCTTCTTCAAGCTGCTCCCCGCATGACAAACAGGTCCGTTTCATTTGGTGCGGAGCTCGCCGAATTTCATCACAAGGGAAGGGGATACCCTTACGAGGTAAAAGAAACCTCGCGGATCGGGCAGTGGAAAGAACTTTGGGGGAAACGGCTCGACCAGCTGGAACAATTCTGGATTCAAAAAACGCAGGCAAGGCAGCTGCAGCCCTTTGAAAAACAATTTATCGAATCGTTTCCTTATTATCTCGGTTTAACCGAAAATGCGATTCAATATTTGGCAGATACCGAATTGGATGATCAGCCGCAGGCCGCTGACTCGGGAACGATTTGCCAGCAGCGGCTCACCTGCGAGGCTTTAAGGCGCGAGCCGCTTATTAAAATCCCGATGGAATGGGTGTTTGATCATGCGGCCAGGGATCTTGCGGAATATGCCAGAAGCTTGTTTCACGAAAGGAAAAACTTCAATGAAATCATGTTGTTTCTTCAGCAATACGAACAAGCCGCGCCGCTATCCTCATTTTCTAAGCGGCTGATGTACAGCAGGCTGCTGTTTCCGCTCCACTATTTTGAGACGCTTGAAGGGTACTATATTTCTCCTGAATCAGAGCACCATTATTTTGAAAGCAGACTCGACTATTTATTGTCTCAGGCGCCGGCATATGAGCAATTCCTGAACGGCTTTCAAGAAATGGCGGGCATGAGATCCGCAGGATTGATAAGCATGCCGCCTGTCAATTGGCTGAAAAGGACACCATAGCTTCGCGGTGTTCTTTTCTTCTGTTAACATTTTCGGATTTTTTCGATATGCTTAGAGTGGAAGCTACTCTTAGAAAGGAACGAGGCAGCATGGACAAACCGTTTGTATATGTGACGAGAAAATTACCTGAAGAACAGCTTTCTGCGTTAAAAGAAGAAGCCCATATTGAAATGTGGGAAAAGGAAGAAGAACCGTGTCCGCGCGCCATTCTGAAAGAAAAAGCAAAAAAGGCGCACGGACTGTTGACGATGCTTTCCGACACGATTGATGAGGAGCTTTTAAAAGGCGCGCCGCATTTAAAAGTCGTGGCCAACTTGGCGGTAGGCTATGACAACATCGATGTGGAGGCTGCGCAAAAGCATCGCGTCATCTGCTGCAACACGCCTGGCGTGCTGACAGAGTCAACGGCAGATTTGACGTTTGCTCTGCTGATGGCATCCGCCCGCAGAATCGTCGAAGCGAGCGACTGGATTAGACAAGGGAAGTGGACGGGCTGGGGTCCTCTGCTTTTGGCCGGTGCGGATGTCCATCATAAAACGATCGGCATTGTCGGGATGGGGAGCATCGGACAAGCCGTCGCCCGGCGTGCGAAAGGCTTCGGCATGAAAATTTTATATCATAACCGCACCCGCAATCCAGATGCAGAAGCAGAACTGGGCGCATCCTATCTGCCCTTCGATGAACTGCTTGAACAGGCGGATTTTGTTGTCTGCCTGACACCTCTGACTCATGAAACGAAGCATCTGTTTAACCGCAGCGCTTTTAAAAAGATGAAGCGCTCCGCTATTTTTATCAATGTCTCAAGAGGACAGGTTGTCAATGAAGACGATTTATATGAAGCGCTGGTCGAAAAAGATATTGCCGGCGCAGGACTCGACGTCTTTGCGGAAGAACCTGTGCAAAAGGATCACCCGCTCGTCAGCCTGCCGCAAGTCACCGCGCTGCCTCACATCGGCAGCGCCGCCGTCGAAACGAGAGAAGCCATGATGAGGCTTTGTGCGGAAAATATTGCGCTTGTCCTGAGAGGAAAGCAGGCAAAGACCGAGATTTGACGTTTCTTCCGGCTGCCCTGAGCGGCTCGGAAGATTTTCTTACAAAAATATTTCTGAATATATAGAATCTTATTATATCAACGACTAAAGCGTTTTCACGTTTTGTTTTCAGCAAATGTCATCTTGTCAAAAAAAGAATCCCCCATTATAATGTTTGTAACTTAAATGTCTGCGTTGTGTTTACAAATGTCCTTTCAGAGAGGACGGACAAGAGAGAGAAAGGTGGAATTTCATTGAAGGCGATACGAGTGGGGCTGCTAGGATTAGGAACAGTCGGGAGCGGTGTGGTGAAGATTATTCAGGATCACCAGGATAAGCTGACACACCAAGTCGGATGCCCTGTTACGATTCAAAAAGTTCTTGTAAAAGATAAAGATAAGAAGAGGGATGTCGAGCTTTCCAAAGACGTTCTGACGACTGAAGCCTATGATGTCATTCAAGATCCAGAAGTAGATGTCATTATCGAGGTCATCGGGGGGATCGAGGAGACGAGACGCTATTTGCTTGACGCGCTTCAGGCGAAGAAACACGTCGTGACAGCGAATAAAGATTTGATCGCCCTCTATGGATCGGAACTGACGGCTGCCGCGAAAGAAAACGGCTGCGACCTTTATTTTGAAGCGAGCGTCGCCGGCGGAATTCCGATTTTGCGAAGCCTTGAAGACGGGCTGGCTTCAGACCGGATTACGAAGATGATGGGCATCGTCAATGGAACGACCAACTTTATTTTAACGAAGATGAACAAAGAAAACGCGCCTTATGACGAGGTGCTGAAAGAAGCGCAGGAGCTCGGCTTCGCAGAAGCAGACCCGACAGCTGATGTTGAAGGTCTTGATGCCGCGAGAAAGATGGCGATTTTGGCCAGGCTCGGTTTCTCAATGAATGTCGACCTTGACGATGTCAAAGTGAAAGGCATTTCCCAAGTGTCTGATGAAGACATCAATTTCAGCAAACGGCTCGGCTATACGATGAAGCTGATCGGCATCGCTCAGCGCGACGGACAAAAAGTCGAAGTGAGCGTCCAGCCGACATTGCTGCCGGAGCATCATCCGCTGTCTTCCGTCCATAATGAATTCAATGCGGTTTACGTATACGGCGAAGCCGTAGGGGAAACGATGTTTTACGGACCTGGCGCCGGAAGCATGCCGACTGCAACCGCCGTCGTGTCAGATTTGGTCTCCGTCATGAAAAACATGCGTCTTGGCGTGAACGGCAGCAGCTTTGTCGATCCGCAGTTTGAAAAGAAGATAAAGGCGCCGTCTGAAATCTTTGCCCAGCAGTTTTTAAGAATTCATGTCAAAGACCAGGTTGGTTCGTTTTCGAAAATCACATCGATTTTTTCAGAAAGAGGCGTCAGCTTTGAAAAGATCCTTCAGCTTCCGATTAAAGGCCATGACGACCTGGCTGAGATTGTCATTGTGACACATCATACGTCAGAAGAGGATTTTACGGATATCCTGCAAAAGCTGAACGATCTTGAGGTTGTTCATCAGGTGAAAAGCACTTATCGAGTAGAAGGGAACGGTTGGAGCTAATGTGGAAAGGACTCATCCATCAATATAAAGAATATTTGCCAGTAACGGACAAAACACCGGAATTGACGCTGAACGAGGGAAATACCCCGCTTATTTATCTGCAAAACCTTTCGAAAAAGCTCGGAATCGAGCTTTATGTCAAGACGGAGGGTGTCAACCCTACAGGCTCCTTTAAAGACCGCGGGATGGTCATGGCGGTCGCCAAGGCGAAAGAAGAAGGCAATGACACGATCATGTGCGCTTCGACCGGCAATACGTCGGCTGCTGCGGCGGCTTATGCGGCCCGCGCCAACATGAAGTGCATCGTCATTATTCCAGACGGCAAAATCGCCTTCGGAAAATTGGCCCAAGCCGTCATGTACGGCGCAGAAATCATTGCGATCGACGGAAACTTCGACGATGCCCTGAAAATGGTGCGCAGCATTTGCGAGAAAGAGCCGATTGCGCTGGTCAACTCTGTGAATCCATACCGGATTGAAGGACAGAAAACCGCTTCCTTTGAAATTTGTGAACAGCTGGGCGAAGCGCCTGATATCCTAGCGATTCCTGTCGGAAATGCCGGTAATATAACGGCTTACTGGAAAGGCTTTAAAGAGTATCATGAGAAAAACGGCACAGGCCTGCCGGTCATGAAGGGTTTTCAGGCGGAAGGCGCGGCCCCGATTGTCAAAAACAAAGTAATTGAAAAGCCGGAAACCGTTGCGACAGCGATCAGAATCGGAAATCCGGCTAGCTGGGATAAAGCGGTCAACGCTGCAAAAGAATCGAACGGTAAAATCGATGCAGTGTCAGACGAGGAGATTCTCCACGCTTATCAGCTCCTGGCAAGAGAAGAAGGCGTATTTGCAGAACCGGGATCATGCGCATCCATTGCGGGCGTGCTGAAACAGCTGCAAACGAAAGAGATTCAGCCGGGTGCGAAAGTGGTTGCCGTCTTAACCGGAAACGGCCTGAAAGATCCGAACACAGCCGTTGATGTGTCGCAGATCAAACCTGTCACACTGCCGACAGACGAAGAAGCTATTCTCGAACACTTAAAAGGAGCCGCTCGTGTATGACTGAGGCTGACATGCTGTTTTCCGTTACGGTTCCCGGAAGCACGGCCAATCTTGGCCCGGGCTTTGATTCAGTCGGCATGGCGCTGTCCCGCTATTTAAGACTGTCTGTTTTTCCTCATGATGAGTGGCGTTTTGAAGCTGAAACAGAAGTCGTAGCGGGAATACCTGAAGGAACGGACAATTTAATTTACCAGGTGGCCAAACGGACCGCCGCACACTTCGGAAAAGAACTTCCGCCAAGCCTTGTCAAAGTGTGGAGCGATATTCCGCTTGCGCGCGGTCTCGGCAGCAGCGCAGCCGCAATTGCCGCTGCGGTTGAGCTGGCGAACGAACTTGCCGATTTGAAGCTTTCAGACCGCGAGAAACTTCATTTTGCGAGCCTTGAAGAAGGCCATCCTGACAATGCCGGAGCATCGCTTTTCGGCGGGCTTGTCATCGGACTTCATGAGGAAGATGAAACAGAGATGGTTTCTATGAAAGACATCGATTTGGATGTCGTCGTCGTCATTCCTTTTTATGAAGTGCTGACAAAAGATGCGCGGGATGTTCTTCCCGAAAGCCTCTCTTATCCGAAAGCCGTGGAAGCAAGCGCGGTCAGCAATATGCTCGTCGCCGGACTGATGGCGAAAGATTGGAAGCTTGTCGGCCGCATGATGCAAAAAGACCTCTTTCACCAGCCATACCGAAGGGCGCTCGTCCCTGAGCTTTCGAAAGTGGAGCATGAAGCAGGCCAAAACGGCGCGTTCGGGACGGCTTTAAGCGGAGCCGGCCCGACGATCCTTTCCTTTATTGAAAAAGGAAAAGGAGAGGCGCTGAGAAACCAGCTTGCGTCCAAGTTTCCGCACTGTGAGGTCGACTGCCTTTATGTCCCGGATACAGGCATTATCGTTGAAAGAAAATCAGTAAACAGTGTTTAACGAAAAAAGAGCTTTTTCGGCTCTTTTTTTGTTTGCCTTCAAAACAAGGATTTTTATTTAGGAAGTCGAAGTAGTATGGCAAACAGACATGAGGAGGAGAAACGACATGAAGCAGCTGATAACCGAAAAAGACCTCATCAAGCTTGTATCCATTACCGATCCCCAGTATTCGCCCGATGGTGCAAAAATCGCCTACGTCCAAACAAAAGTAAACGAAAAACAGGACTCATATGATTCGCATATCATGATCTACGACCGCGAAAAACAAGCTTCGGTGCAATGGACGTTTGGGAAAGGCAGAAACCAGCATCCCCGCTGGTCGCCGGACGGCAAATACCTTGCATTTACGTCCAATCGCGAGGAAACCGCACAAATTTACGTGATAAGCGCCGCCGGGGGAGAAGCGAGAAAAGTGACCGATATTCCCTATGATGTATCACAGCCTGAATGGTCGCCGGACGGCAAGTCATTGCTTTGTTCAGTGAAGCTGACAAAAGAGGAAAGCGTCGACGATGAGAAGAAAACCGAGATTGAAGACCACGAACCGCTGGAAGTCGATTCTTTGTCATATAAAGCAGACGGCCAAGGGTTTAAAAGGGGAAAGTATACGCAGCTTGTCCTCGTTCAAGTGGAAACCGGGGAAATGAAACAGCTGACCGATCTTGAACGCGACCATTTCAGCCATGCATTTTCACCGTGCGGAGATCAGATTGCATTTTGCGCCAATCAAACGGATATGCGTGTGAACGATGTCTACTTGATGAACCTTTCGACAGGTGATTTGAAGCGCCTCACAGGTCAAAACGGCATTTTTTCTTCACTATCGTTTTCTCCTGACGGCAAACACCTTGCATTTATCGGAAACGAGAAAGAATATCAAAACGCCACGCTCGATAAAGCATGGCTGTATGATATTGAAACAGGAAAACTAACGTGTCTGACGGAAATGCTTGACGTCCATCTCAGCGATGCGGTGGCAGGAGACAGCCTTGTCGGAGGCGTTCTTCCGAAACCGGCCTGGACCAAAGACGGAAACGGCTTTTATGTCATCGGATCTGACCAGGGTTCTACAGGCATTTACTACATATCAATCGAAGGTCTTGCTTATCCGGTCCGGTTGGAAAAAGAGCATGTGAACGGATTCAGCCTGCATCCGGACGAAAGTGGCTTTGCGGCATCCATAGCCCTGCCCGTCCGGCCGAGCGAACTTTACCATCTCCAATTGGGTGAAGAAAAAGCGGAGCGACTAACAGATGCCAACCAAGCGTTTACGGAAGAACATATCATATCGGAACCGGAGGAGCTTCAATTTCAGGCAGCGGACGGTCTGACAATTCACGGATGGCTGATAAAGCCCGCCCAATATGAAAAAGGAAACACGTATCCGCTCATTCTGGAAGTGCACGGCGGACCTCACGCCATGTATGCGAATGCTTATTTTCATGAATTTCAAGTGCTGGCCGCAAAGGGAAGCGCCGTCGTATATGTTAACCCGCGGGGAAGCCACGGCTACGGACAGGATTTTGTCAACCGGGTGAGGGGCGACTACGGCGGTGGAGATTTTAAGGATGTAATGGCGGCTGTTGACCACGTGCTTGAACATTATGATTTCGTCGATCAAGAAAGGCTCGGCATCACCGGAGGAAGCTACGGGGGCTTTATGACAAACTGGGCTGTCGGCCACACGAAGCGCTTCAAGGCCGCAGTGACACAGAGGTCCATTTCCAACTGGATCAGTTTTTACGGGGTAAGCGACATCGGCTATTTTTTCACAGACTGGCAGCTCGGTGCAGACCTTTTTGAAGATCCAGGCAAACTGTGGGAGCATTCGCCGCTCAAATACGCGGACAAGGTGGAGACCCCTCTTCTCATTCTGCATGGCGAACGGGACGACAGGTGCCCGATTGAACAGGCGGAACAGCTGTTCACGGCGCTGAAAAAAATGGGGAAAGAAGTAAAACTCGTCAGATTTCCGAACGCGTCACACGATTTATCAAGAAGCGGGCATCCGAAGCAGCGGATCAGGCGGCTTGAGTATATTGCAGGCTGGTTTGAAGCTTATCTATAAAAAAGAAAAGGCTGCCGTACACTACGGCAGCCTCAGCGTGTCGACAAACCCTCGCATTCGTTGTCAGGGCTGCGCGTCGGTGCTCACGAATTCCAACATTCGCTCCGCTCCGATGCTCGACCTTCCTAGACTGCAAGGGTTTTCAATCACGCTGAGAGGATGACAAAATCCTAAACTGAAAACCGTTTTAGGATTTTGTCAACAATTTAGGCTGCCGTTACGGCAGCCTTCTCAAATTAAAATACTTGCTCTACTTCAATGACGCCCGGAACTTCTTCTAAAAGGGCGCGCTCAATTCCAGCTTTAAGGGTGATGGTGGAACTTGGGCAGCTTCCGCATGCGCCGAGCAGGCGAAGCTTGACGATGCCGTCTTCAACATCGACGAGTTCACAGTCACCGCCGTCACGGAGTAAAAACGGACGAAGTTTGTCCAGCACTTCCTGTACTTGTTCTTTCATTTCGACCTCTGTCGTCATTCGTATCGCTCCTTTCAAATCATACAACCATTATATTCAGTCGAACAATAAAAAGCTATTGTTTGGTTTCAATCGTTTTCCCACATATTATATCATATTTGCCGGCAAAGACAAAAAACGATTTTCATTTCAATATGGAGCAGATGGACAAAATAGAATAAAATAAAGATAAAGAGAAAGGAGCTGCCGCTGATGAAAAAACAAGCCGAGCTTTTTGTTTACGGTGCCGACGTTCTTTGTCCAAGCTGTGTGAACCTTCCGTCATCAAAAGAAACGTATGAGTGGCTAGAAGCCGCCCTGAAAAGAAAATATCCCGACCAGCCTTTCTCAATCACGTACATTGATATCCATCAGCCGCCGGAAAACGACCCTGAAAAACAGGAAATCTCCGAAAAAATCCTGAACGACGAATATTTTTATCCGCTCGTCATGGTCGGTGATCAAGTGGTCGGCGAAGGAAATCCGAAGCTGAAAGACGTGTATAAAGAAATGGAAAAGCAAGGATATAAGCCTGCATGATAAACAGCAAGGGGCAGACATGCCCCTTGCTGTTTTATTTTTTATGATTGCACCTTTCTTAAACCGGACAGACTAACTATCAGCCAGATCAATTAGGAGGGACAGCAAGCATGTCAAGCATTGAAGGACAAATCATGTCAGGCGATTTTGATGACGAAATGAATGTTTTTTCATTAAAGAAAATCAAGCAGTTTCAAACGCAGACCAGTCTGAAAGAAAACCAGCTCAAGGCTTTACAGCACTATTTAAGGCAGCATGAGCACGATGAGGACGGACAGATCATCACCCTCTACGACCAAATGCTTGTACCTTTGTCGCAAGATGATATAAAAGCGCTGCTGGATGACTTAACAAAAGTCCAGTCATTATATCATTAACTTTCCCTTTTATACCCGCTTTCCTGCCCTGATGTCATCCGTCATTCCGGGATAAGGGGCTTTTGAAATCAGATCTTCATTATCGATTCCGGCATTTTCAATAAATGTGATATCGGCGAATTCCGGTACGACATATTTTGGATACGTCTCATATTTTTCGCGCGATTCCTCCATTAAGTCGATATGGTCATTTTGATAGCAGACTGTAATATCAGGGCGTTCATGAACCCATTTAGGGAAGAAGATGATGCCGTGCATCCGCTTTTCATTCGGCATGAAGTTCAAGGAAACGTCAGTCCCTGTCGGTTCTGTCCAGGATACTTTATAGACGCCTTCAGTCAGCTTGACGATATCGGCTTTTTGATCGCGAACCCAGCGTCCCCCAACCATTCCGCTGTGAATGCGGTAATCGATGGTATGGTCATTTTTAATGTAGATTTCATATTCCCATCCGTTTTCATACGTATAGATCATATGGCTTCCTACAAACTCTTTTACATCTTGATTCATATGAACCGCTCCTTTATTTGTTTATTGTAAATCGAAACATGTTGATATTTACATATATAATTATAAAATGCCGTCAAAAAAGATGTCAAACGAAAATACTTCCTGAGAGATTTGCACAAATAAAGAAGATTGTTACGATTAATGTCAGAATTTTGAGTTATCTTAGGAAATTATGCCAATATTTAGAAAAGTGATTGTCAAAAAATAAGCGATTCTGTAAAATGAAAAACAACCCATAAAAAGGAAATGACATGGGAAGAAAGGAAGGATAAACGATTGAAGACAAAAATTGCGTATGAGGAAGTTGCGGGAATGCTTAATCAATGGTATGTCATGATCAAGCGTCACGAAGTATCACAAGCGGTCTCGATTAAATGCGACATTGAGCACCAGCTGCCGAATATGGAAGAAAATCAAGATCTGCTTCTTTATTTTAATCTTTTAGACTATCGGCACAAGCTGCTGACAGAAGAGTTTGCCGCTTCCAACAAACTGTTCGAGGATATTCAGGAGCAAAAAGCCGATATGCAAAGCACAGATGACATGATTGAATATTATTATTTCTTTTTCGCTGGCATGTACGAATTTCATAAGAAGGATTATACAAATGCAATCAATTATTATAAATTAGCCGAGGAAAAGCTCAGGACAATCCCCGATCAAATCGAAATCGCCGAATTCCATTACAAACTGGCTATCGCCTACTATCAAATCAAACAAAATTTCCTTTCCTTAAACCATGCGAAAACAGCTCTAAAAACCTTCAAAGCACATGATGATTACATTCAAAAAGCGATCAGCAACGATATGCTGATCGGGGCAAATAAACTCGATTTATTTCGTTTTGATGAAGCCGAACAGCATTACAAGCAAGCCCTTAAAGACGCGGCACTGATCAAACATCATGTCCTCCTCGGCATGGCTCACCACAACTTAGGGTTGAGCTATGTCAATCGCAACCTCCTCACATTGGCTGAACATCATTTCAAAGAAGCGCTGCTTATCAAAGAGCATGAAGAATCGGTTTACGGCATCCATTCCATGTTTGAACTGACACATGTGCTGTACAAATCAAATGTTGTCAAAGAAGCACGCAAATTGTATGAAAAAGGATTTTTCCGTGCGGAAAAAGCAGGAGAAAGGGAATATTTGTCGAAATTTAAACTTATTCATGCTCTGTATGATGAACAGGATCCACTTACGGTTGAACATGCTTTAGAATATCTTAAAACGATCAATCTCTGGACGGATGTAGCGGAATTAACATTTGATATCGCACTTTACTATAAAGAAAATGGAGATGCAGACAAAGCTGCCGAATATTTTGAAGAATCTCATCATGCAAGAGACCAAATTCTTAAAAGAACGGAGGAGTTAAAGTGAAAAAGATGATTGCCGTTGCGTTGACTGCCGTCTTTGCAAGCCTTGTCGTTTTAAGTTTTTCGTCTCAGCCGAAGGGAGATGCCGAGTTTGCCGGCCGAGCCATTTTTCTTGACGATAAGCCGGCTCAGCTGATGGCGGGCAGAGCGATCTTTCTCGACAGCTTTGACGGAAATTCGCCAGCCGCCTGACAAAACACCGCATAACCCTGCTTGTCACCGGACAAGCTCTCTTCGAAAAGCGCCGCCAGCGGCGCTTTTTTTATGAAAGCAAATATAACCGGCGTCCCTGCAAATCGCTTGCGAAGATTAAAAATATGAAACACATGACAGGAATGGCGCTCACCGGCTTTTGGTCGAATCCTATTGAAAAATCTGCCCGATTTATAGTGCTTGTCATTCTATAAATCCTTATAATGGTCTTAACGCCAATGTGAGGCATGCCAATAGACAGATTGCAGGGGAAATTCTATACTGAACAGCGCAATTTAGCATGTAATCATTTTTAGGAGGGAGCAGCATGGAAGTCTTTGAAGAATATTTAGCGGGAATTGATCATCCGGAACATCGTGCCCGGATGGAAGAAGTATTGGGTTGGGTAGCGGAGACATTTCCAAATTTAACGCCGAAAATCGCTTGGAATCAGCCGATGTTTACTGATCACGGCACATTTATTATCGGCTTTAGCGTCGCGAAAAATCATTTGGCTGTCGCCCCTGAAAGCGCTGGGATCGATCGTTTTTCTGAGGAAATTGTGCAGGCCGGCTATGATCATACGAAGCAGCTTGTCCGTTTCCGCTGGGATCGTCCGGTGGATTTTTCATTGCTTGAGAAAATGATCGAGTTTAATATTGCGGATAAGGCGGACTGCTCGACTTTTTGGCGGAAATAAAAAAGCGCAAAAATAAGGGGCATCCTCTCATGAAGGCGAGAGAGCGCCCCGAAAGAAAAACGCTGTTTATCTAAAACTCCAAGGTTTCGCGCATGTACGCGGCAAACCTACCCGTTATGATGCTTATACATCCAAAGCAAGCCGGATTTCAGCAGGCGAGGCACTCTGCCGATCAACGGCCGTTCAGCAACTAAACCGAAACCGGCTTTTTTGCCGAGCGACCCGAGGACGCCTTTCAGCTTGAATTTCGGCATTGTTTCAGGAAGAGGTTCGCCTTTCCAGCGCAGTTCAAGCACTTGGACGATTTGTTCCGCCTGGGCTTCGGCCAGCTGTGCGCTCGGCGCGTGAGGCAGGCTTGCACAGTCGCCGACAACATAAACGTGTTCGTCTCCCGGCAGGTTATGGTGCGGCGTCAGGACGACGCGCCCTTGCGGATCTTTTTCCACATCGAGATCCCGAACGATTTGATTCGGCTGTATCCCCGCTGTCCAGACGATGGCGTCGGCTTGGATCGGGTCGTCATGATTGTAGACGATGCCTTCTTCCACCTTTGTAATATTGGCGCAGTTGATAATCTTGACGCCGTGCTCTTCAAACCAGCTTTGCACATATTTGCTCAAACGCTTCGGGAAGCTCGACAAAATTAATTCTCCCCGGTCAAAAAGGATGATGTTCAAATCTTTTCGGCTTTCCCTCAGCTCGCTCGCAAGCTCAACGCCGCTCAGTCCTGCCCCGACGATCGCAACGGTGGCTTCCGCATTTAAGTTGTTGAGCGCCTGGTACGTGCTGCGTGATTGATCGATTGTCTGAATGCTGTAGGTATGTTCAGGCGCCCCGGGAACGTTGTGATATTTATCTTCACAGCCGAGTCCGATGACGGCGTCATCATAGGATACCGGCTCCCTGTCATGAAACAAAACCTTTTTTCCTTCCAAATCAACAGACGAAATCGTCCCGTATTCAATCTTTAACTTCGGGTGATCCGGGAAGGACACTCTGATATGATGATCGGAAATCGTCCCCGCAGCCAGTGCGTAGTACTCCGTTTTTAAACAATGGTAAGGGTTTCTGTCGATTAAAGTGATCATCACATCATCTGGCAGCTGATTAGGCAGCAAACGATGAATGATGCGCATATTCCCGTATCCGCCGCCGAGCAAGACTAAATTTCTCATTGGTAATTCCCCTTTTCCCCTCAGATTAAGAAACTCACCTTTTACACTGCAAAAATAAAAAACTATGTAAATACCCTCTAGAATTATATCTAATTTGATGTAAAATCACAATATTTCTCGGGAAAATAACCTACACTAACGCCTAGAATCGATAATTAGTAAAACTCTTTAAAGTATTAATATGTTACAAAAGCTTTATTCTCCAGCCTTAAACTTTGACTAATGAAACGCATTTAGGGTACGATAAAAAGGCGATGTGAGGTGAAATAAGGTGTTTCCAATCGTTGAGTTTTGCGTCAGCAATCTTGCCCAAGGTTCTCAGGAGGCAAAGGAAATATTGGAGAAAGATCCGAATTTGGATGTCGTTGAATACGGCTGCCTGAGTTACTGCGGACAATGCATGCAGACGATGTATGCTCTTGTAAACGGAGAAATGGTGACAGCGAATAATCCGGCTGAATTGGTCGAAAATATATACAAGTTCATTGATGAAAATGAACTCATTTAAAAACGGGGTCATCTTGGTGATCTCGTTTTTTCATGCAAAGCCTTTAAATGAAAGGGTTTACATAAAAAGAGAAAAAATTCGTGAAAATTTTTGTGGACAGGCCAATCATTAATTGATATCTTAATAAAAGTTTAAATAATAATAAGAGGTGTGGTCATGAACATTTTATGGGGACTTCTTGGTATTCTGGCGATTTTCGCGATTGCTTTCCTGCTTTCCGAGCATAAGAGCAAAATTAACATAAGAACGATTTTAATCGGTTTGGCGATCCAGCTCCTGTTCGGATTCATCGTTCTCAAATGGGAAACGGGGAGGGAAGCGTTTCTTTGGTTTACAAAAGCCGTTCAGCATCTCGTCAATTATGCGAATGAAGGCATCAGCTTTCTCTTCGGGCCTCTCTTACAAGTAGGCGACAGTGCTGCCTTTGCTTTAAGCGTTCTTCCTGTTATCATCTTCTTTTCATCTCTGATTGCAGTTCTTTACCATTTAAGAATCATGCAAGTGATCATCCGCTTCATCGGCGGCGGATTGGCAAAACTGCTCGGAACAAGCAAAACGGAATCTCTTTCTGCAGCTGCCAATATCTTTGTCGGGCAAACTGAGGCGCCGCTTGTAATTAAGCCGTTTATCGCAAACTTAACAAAGTCAGAGCTGTTTGCCGTTATGACAGGCGGACTCGCTTCAGTGGCCGGTTCTGTTTTGTTCGGTTACGCCCTTCTCGGGGTTCCTCTCGAATATTTGCTTGCAGCGAGCTTTATGGCCGCACCTGCGGGCTTGATTATGGCAAAAATGCTCATTCCCGAAACGGAAAAACCGAAAATTGAAGAAAAAGATATTCAAATGGCTGAAGACGAAGACGCAGCAAATGTCATCGATGCCGCGGCAAAAGGGGCATCAACGGGTCTCTCTCTTGCGTTGAATGTCGGCGCGATGCTGCTTGCTTTTGTTGCTTTGATTGCCGTTTTAAACGGAATTCTTGGAGGAGTCGGCGGATGGTTCGGCTTTAAAGACCTTTCACTCGAATATATTCTCGGCTATGTATTTGCCCCGCTCGCCTTTGTCATCGGCGTGCCATGGGATGAAGCGGTCCAGGCCGGAAGCTTTATCGGTCAAAAGCTCGTTCTGAACGAATTTGTCGCTTATTCCAATTTTGCTCCGATGTTTGATCAGCTTTCCGTCAAAACAGCTTCGATTATCAGCTTTGCGCTGTGCGGTTTCGCAAACTTGTCTTCTGTGGCGATTTTGCTTGGAGGACTTGGAGGAATGGCGCCGAACCGCCGTTCCGATATCGCCCGTCTCGGCTTGAAAGCCGTTGCGGCCGGAACATTGGCCAACCTTTTAAGCGCGGCGATCGCCGGAATGTTTATCGGATAACATGATAAAAGCTCCCTGCAAATGAATGCAGGGAGCTTTTATGTATGAAAAACGGGGGATAGCCATATTGTATCCATCCCTTTCAGCTTTTATACTAGAAGAAAGAAAAAAATGTGGAGGCGGCTATGAATTCTTTTCGTTTTACTAAAATGCACGGCTTAGGAAACAGCTATATATACGTCAATCAGTTTGAAGAACATCTCCCTGAGGAGCTGTTGTCGGATTTGGCCGTCAAAGTGTCTTCCGTTTACACCGGAATCGGTTCAGACGGAATGATTCTCATCTGTCCTTCAGATCGAGCGCCGGTTAAAATGCGGATTTTCAACAGCGACGGATCTGAAGGCAAAAACTGCGGAAACGGTTTGCGCTGCGTTGCAAAATACGCGTATGAACATAAACTGGTAGAGGAAACGTCCTTTTTAATTGAAACCCTTTCAGGCTTGGTAAAGGCTCAGGTTGAGGTGGATGAAGGAAAAGTTGTATCGGCTACGGTCGATATGGGCGAACCGCGACTTCTCAAATCAGATATGCCGATGCGGGGTGAACAGGGTTCAGAGACGATCAATGAAAAGATGATATTCGGCGGCCGTGAAATGAAGGGTACCGCTGTATCCATGGGCAATCCCCACATCGTCTTTTATTTAGACGATATTGAAAAAGCCCCGCTGACGACGATGGGACCGCTCATTGAAAAAGATGAAAGGTTTCCGGAAGGGGTTAATGTAGAATTTGTTGAAGTTGAAAACGAAAATGAACTCCATTTCCGCGTATGGGAAAGGGGATCAGGAATTACCCAGGCTTGCGGAACAGGCGCCTGCGCAGCCGCAGTGAGTTCGGTGCTCAACGGCTATTCCAAACGGGACACGGACATTACCGTCCATCTCGCCGGCGGCGATTTGATCATTAATTGGAAAAACGACGGACGCGTCATGATGACGGGACCCGCTGAAACGGTATGTGAAGGCGAGTTTTTTATATCATAAGTCGGTCTGTTTGAGAAATCGGACGTGCGACTTTATAATAAAGGTACACATGAGCTTTTAGGAGGTGTAATCTCATGAGCGAAAAAACGGTCACGGTTACGGAAGCGGCTGCTCTTCATATCAAGGATATGATGAAAGAGCATGAAGAGGAGAACGCATTTTTGAGAATCGGAGTAAAAGGCGGCGGATGCAGCGGCCTGTCATACGGCATGGGTTTTGAACATGAAAAAAACGAAGACGACAATGAATTCGTCCAGCATGGAATCACAGTGCTTGTAGACCAAGAAAGTCTGGATATCATGAACGGTACGGTCATTGATTTTAAACAATCGATGATGGGCGGAGGCTTCACCATCGATAATCCAAACGCCATCGCTTCATGCGGCTGCGGATCATCATTCAGAACCGCAGCGAATGCGGGGAAGCCTGAAGAGTGCTGACATAAGGTCAACGATATGCAATGAAAAAAACGCCTTTCATCTCGATGCTTCATCGTGATGAAAAGGCGTTTTATTATGGTCTGGGGGAAAAAGAAATGAAACTCGTATCAACGCACGCCTTGTCAAAAGCGGACGTTACCGCGTTTTTTCATACACATTGGGGAAGTCCGGAAATGGTCAATTCACACGGAACATTCCGCTGCGATGAATTGGAAGGATTCGCTGTAACAGATGAAAAAAGCGACATTAAAGGCTTGATTACGTACTTCATCGCTGGAAACGAATGTGAAGTCGTCTCTTTGGACAGTGTTGTCGAAAACAAAGGGATCGGCTCACTCCTTTTACAAGAAGTGGAGCGTGTTTCAAAGCGAAAACAGTGTAAATCGATTAAACTGATCACGACGAACGATAATATGCGGGCGCTTATGTTTTATCAAAAGAGGGGCTATACTTTGGCCGAGTTGTATGTAAACGCAGTTGACAAAGCAAGAAAAGTAAAGCCGGAAATTCCCTTTGTCGCTGATAACGGCATTCCGATTCGGGATGAGATTCTATTGGTGAAAGATTTAGCATAGTTTTTCTGCTTCTTCGCGAAGAGGAGCAATGCAGCCACCCCGCTCAAAGTGTTGAGCAAGGTTTTTGCAATGGGCTTCCGGAACACAACCGTGTTTATTTCTGGTTAAAGATGCGATTCAGATTGCTCGTGTTGTTGGTGATAGAGGTGATATAGCGGCTTCCGCTTATCATTTCCTTGTTGCACAGAGGGCATAAAGGGCGGTCGCTGCTCGTGAAATTTTTTCTCATCCATCCGTTGCAGTCCTCAGCCGTACATTCCCACGTACTGATATCTTCCTTTGGCAGAGGCTCTTGATTGCGATTGTTGTAGTAAGACATATCGTCACTTCCTAACAAGGGTTTTTTGGAGTTCATTTAAGAATATTTTGTGAATCTTAAGACATTCTATTCGTCAATTTGTTATTCTATACTGGACAGGTTTATTTAGTGTCCAAGCCCAGTAAAGAAAAGGGGTTCAACCATGGAAAAAATCAACTGCAGAAGCTGCGGCGGGCTTACGCCGTACGATTCAAAAGTCTGCGAGGCATGCGGATGCGAAAAACCGCTTCCAAAATCACAGAAAATTACGGACCGGATTGTCTTGACTGCGGCGGGAGTCGTCGGCATCTTAACAATTGTGCTGATATTGGGAACGATCTTCTCATATTTGAATATCATATAATGAAAAGGAGCCGGTGTCAGGCTCCTTTTCATTTTTATTTGTTTTCAAACATGCTTGTAGAGTGCAGCGGCTGCACACGCGCTTTAGGATCCATATAAGCTTTTGCATTGTTGACAGCGGTCGGCGCTTCACCAAATCCGCTCGCAATCAGCTTGACTTTCCCTTCATATGTGCAGATATCGCCGGCTGCATAGAATCCCTCGATGTTCGTTTCCATTGTGGACTTGACGACGATCGAATTTTTCTCGATTTCAAGCCCCCAGTTTTTGATTGGTCCGAGAGATGAAACAAAACCGAAGTTGACGATCACATCGTCGACATCGATGATTTCTTTTCTCTCGCCTTTCACTTCCTCAATGACGATCTGTTCGATTCGCTCGCTGCCGATCAGCTCGGTCGGAACAAACGGTGTCAATACATTGACTTTAGAATTGCGCAAGTTTTCGACGCTGTGCTCGTGTGCGCGGAATTTATCGCGGCGATGAATAATTGACACCTCTTTTGCGATCGGTTCCAGCATGAGCGCCCAGTCGACGGCGGAGTCGCCGCCGCCCAATACCGCAACGCGCTTGCCCGCAAATTGATTCAGATCATCTATAAAGTAATGAAGGTTTGCATTCTCGAATTGTGCCGCAGATTCAAGCTCGAGCTTTCTCGGCTGGAATGCTCCGTTTCCGGCTGTAATAATCACCGTTTTAGAATAGTGGATTTCTTTGTTGGTGACGAGTTTGAAAATACCGTCTGCTTGTTTTTCAACGCTTTCGACGGCTTGTTCCAAACAAACGGTCTGATCGAATTTCGCCATTTGCTCTTTTAAATTGTCGACCAGCTCCTGAGCGCGGATTTTAGGGAACCCGGCTACATCGTATATGTATTTTTCGGGATACAAAGCGGACAGCTGACCGCCGAGTTGCGGCAGGCTTTCAATAATTTTGACGCTCGCTTGCCGCATTCCGCCGTAAAATGCGGTAAACAAGCCGACAGGGCCGCCCCCGATAATTGTGATATCATATACTTTTGTGTCTTCACGCATGAAAATAATGCCCCCTAAATGAAAATTGTTCTTAATTATATCATATCACATAAAATAAATACGAGCGCGTCTGTTTTTTTAGGCGCGGAAAATAATACCGTCAGAGCATATTTAACCTTGAAAAAGCAATTGCAAGCGGCTATGATGTAGTTGTGAACAAATTGTTAACGATTCGTGAATATTTTTCGTCGCACAGCCGAAAAACATTCCGTTGTTCGGCAAACTAAAGTGAAGGGTTTCACAAACTTTTTTTCATAAAAAGCCTGAAGCCGGCAGAAGATAACCCAAAGGCTATTTTTAATCCGGCTTAGCAGTAAAATACAGAAAAGGTGGATGTGATTCCGTTGAATAAGCCAAAAGTAGTAGTATTAGGTGCAGGTTATGGTGGATTAATGACCGTTACGAGACTTGTTAAAAAAATCGGCATCAATGAAGCGGATATTACGCTTGTCAACAAGCACAATTACCATTATGAGACGACCTGGATGCACGAGGCGAGCGCAGGTACGCTTCATCATGACAGATGCCGCTATCAGATTAAAGACGTCATCAATACATCCCGTGTCAATTTCGTTCAGGATACGGTAAAGAAAATCGATAAAGAAGGAAAGAAAGTCGTCCTTGAAACAGGAGAGCTTAGTTACGACTATCTTGTCGTGGCGCTCGGCTCCGTCCCTGAAACTTTCGGAATTTCGGGATTGAAAGAGCATGCTTTCTCTATTTCAAACATCAATTCGTCCCGCCAGCTTCGCGAGCACATTGAATATCAGTTCGCGACGTATAACACAGAAGCCGAGAAGCGCCCGGAACGCCTGACGATCGTTGTCGGGGGAGCTGGTTTTACAGGCATTGAATTTTTAGGTGAAATGGCCAACCGCATTCCTGAGCTGTGCCGCGAATACGATATCGACCGCCAGCAGGTTCGTTTAATTTGCGTGGAAGCCGCGCCGTCTGTTCTCCCGGGCTTTGAACCGGAGCTTGTCGATTATGCGGTCAACTACCTCGAAGGAAAAGGCGTTGAATTCAAAATCGGCACGGCCGTGAAAGAATGCACGCCTGACGGAATCATCGTCGGAAAAGACGATCAGACCGAAGAAATCAAAGCAGGCACTGTCGTATGGGCCGCAGGCGTCCGCGGCAACCCGATCATTGAGGAATCCGGCTTTGAAAACATGCGCGGCCGTGTGAAGGTTAAACCTGACCTGCGCGTTGAAGGCCATGATGATATATTTGTTATCGGAGACTGCTCTTTAATCATAAATGAAGAAACCGAAAGGCCTTATCCGCCGACTGCGCAGATTTCCATGCAGCAAGGCGAAACGTGCGCAAACAATCTGGCCGCACTGATTCACGGCAAAGAAACGGAAACGTTCTCATTTGATAACAAAGGCTCTGTCGCTTCTCTCGGCGAACACGATGCAATCGGCGTCGCATTCGGCAGAAAGATGACGGGAACGACGGCGTCCATGATGAAAAAAATCATCGACAACCGCTCGCTTTTCATGATCGGCGGGCCGGGACTTGTTCTGAAAAAAGGCAAGTTTAAATTTTTCTGATCAGACTTTCACAGAAGGTGATGACGGCGGCGTTCAGGCAGGATGCCTGGGCGGTTAGCCGCCGATCCTTCCTCTATTCATGAGCACCGACTTAGCAGGTCTGACAACGAGGGTTTGTCGACACGCTGAAGCCTGCAGCTTCCTCTGCAGGCTTTTTATTTCAGGCTAAAAACTTCAAAAACGAAAGAAAAAGAAAGAAAGCTTCGCTTTTAAGCGCTTACATCAAATGATCTGTTATATTTTCTGACTTTATTATTGACAACGTTCATGATATATTATCAGAAAATTAAGAAAAAGGTGTGTATCCGATGAAGACAACGTCAACCCATCGACTTGAATCTACCTGTACATTCTGTTCAGGAAAAGGCTAT
This sequence comes from Bacillus licheniformis DSM 13 = ATCC 14580, assembly GCF_000011645.1. Lineage (GTDB taxonomy): Bacteria > Bacillota > Bacilli > Bacillales > Bacillaceae > Bacillus > Bacillus licheniformis. The sequence continues at coordinate 3,243,468 of NC_006270.3, read as the reverse complement.
TTTCAGCTTCTGCTCGGCGGTTCGGAAACGTGCAGCAACTGCAAGGGAACAGGAAAAGACCGTTGATCACAGCTTTCCAATGATTGACTCAAGTTCCTTCCCCAATGTACACTAAAAGAGGTGAATTGGGGGTGGAGGCTTTGATTAGTTTACCAGTTGTCATCATTTCAGTTGTCTTATTTTTCGTCCTGTTTTTCGGCATCGGTTTTCTGCTGAATATGCTGCTCAGAATGTCATGGATCATGGCTGTCATTTATCCAATTGTATGCCTTTTCATTGTGAATAAAGAAAAGCTGATTCGCTATGTAGAGGCGCCGGGAGAGGCATTTTCCGGCCTTTTTGACAGAGTGGCTTCTTTGGCTGCTGCCGATATCATCATTTTAGCCAGCGGAATGGCCGGAGCCCTGTTGTCGGGCGTTACGATCAAAGCGCTGCGAAAAAGGGGATATCAAATGTTTTAAGCCTTCTTCTTCAAGGGAGAGGGTTTTTTTGCGGTTAATTTTTTCACTTTTCTCAAAACTTTTTCGCCATCTGAATATTTCTTTTTCCACTTGGAAACAACTAGATGGTGAGAGGAGTGGAAGAATTGAGAAAAGTGATGACTATGTTCCGGCGTTTCTTGATGACAGTTTTGTTTGTCCTTGCTTTTATGACGACCTTCTTTGCCGTTTCAGGCGTGGAGGCACAGGATATATCCAGCTGGGCAAAAGAACGCGATCTGTCCTTGAAACAGCTGATGCTCACCTTTAAATCACTTCCCGAAGAAAAAGCGGAAAAGACGTCTCTGTCTGCCGCAGAACAAATTAAAAACAAACCGAAATCGCTTGAAGACGCGTTTGACTGGAGCAAGTATCCGAAGCAAAAAGTCACCGCGACCGGATATACAGCAGGGGCTGAATCAACGGGAAAACAGCCTCATCATCCCGATTACGGGATTACATATTCGGGAGTCAAAGTAAAAAGAGATTTATATTCAACCGTTGCAGCCGACCCGTCGGTCTTTCCGATCGGCACCATATTGTTCATCCCGGACTACGGCTATGGGGTTGTTGCGGATACCGGATCAGCCATTAAGGGAAACCGGCTCGATTTGTACTATGAGACGGTTGAGGATGTTTATAAAGAATGGGGCAAAAAAACACTTGATGTTTATGTCATTAAAAAAGGAAACGGCACCATTACCGAAGAGGATCTCCTGAAGCTGAATGAAAATAAATCGATGCAAGTATTCAGACAAAAATATAAAATGGCGAAAGAATAAGAAAAAACGTTTAAGACCTGGCGTCTTAAACGTTTTTTTGCTTTACATCAATAAATAATCGAGAAGCAGCGTCAGTGCAATGCCGGTCAGGCCGCCGAAAAACACTTCAATCGGCTGATGGCCGAGCAGTTCCTTCAGCTTTTTCTGTTTTTCTTCCTGATGGCTTTTAGGGAAATCCTTCGCTTCGTTGACAAAGCGGTTAAAATCGCGGACAAGCCGGTTGATCACTGTTGCTTGTTCTCCGGCATGTCTTCTCACTCCGGTTGCATCAAACATCGTAATAACGGCAAATATTGCGGAAACGGCGAACAAAGAAGAATCCATCCCGTGATCAAGAGCTACACCGGTCGAGAGCGCCGTGACGGCCGCTGAGTGTGAACTCGGCATTCCGCCCGTGCTTGTGACAAGCCGCCAATCCCATTTTTTTGAGACGACAAAGTAAATGGGAACCTTGATAAACTGAGCGAAAAAGATCGCGGCAAAGCTCGCCAGCAAAGGAAAGTTTGTGAGGATTTCCATTTTGCAGAACATCCTTTCTATAAAGAAAATAGAGATGAATTCAGAAAAGCACGCAGTTATTTGCTAAAATATATGATATGAAACCCCATCGGGAAAAAATGTTTTTCCTATTATAACATTGTTGTTTTAATTTTACTCACTTTGCTGATAAGGAGCTGTGAACGCATGTTTTATGCCTTTAAAGATTTCGAAAAAAAAGAAACGCTTTTAATCGGACTGTTTAAAAAAAGCCGGCTGTACGGTAAGGCTGAAGAAATCGACCGCCTTTTGAACGGCCAGCTTTCTCAGCTGCTGAAAGACGGGGATGTATCTTCCAAAAAAGCGAAAGTGTCTAAAATATTTACCCCTTCGCTTCAGGGAGTCAAACGCATTTATATCGTCGGATTGGGCCGTGAAGCGGAATTTACCTTCGAGGATGCGAAGCAGTGCTTTGCCGAAGCTGTTCAGCTGATTCACAAAGATCGAAAGCAGGAGTTAACCGTCATGCTCGACAGCTTCGTATCCGAAGAAGTCCCAGCTGCTGACGCCGCACATGCATTGGCTGAATCGTGCATGCTGTCATGCTATGAAGTGCAGGATTACAAGCACAGATCAAATGTGCCTGATCAATGTCTGCAAAGCGTCTATGTTTTGACAGACCATGACCTGAAGGAGATTCAGGCGAGTCTGCATGTCGGACAGGTGTACGGAAATGCGACGAATTCGGCGAGAACCCTCGTGAACATGCCGGGGAACATGCTGACAGCGGCGGATCTCGCGTCATATGCCGCTGAATTGGCGGCGAAATACGAATTTGAATGTGAAATTCTTGAAAAGGCTGAAATGGAAGAGCTCGGGATGGGCGGTCTCCTCGCGGTCAACCAAGGATCAGAAGAGCCGCCGAAAATGATCGTCTTGAAATATCAAGGAAAAGAAACATGGGATGACGTCATCGGTTTAGTCGGCAAAGGGATTACGTTTGATACCGGAGGCTATTCGATTAAGACAAAGAGCGGGATTGTCGGCATGAAGTCCGATATGGGCGGAGCCGCCAGCGTTTTGGGAGCGATGGAAGCGATCGGCGAATTGAGGCCGGAACAAAACGTGCTTGCCGTGATTCCGTCGACTGATAACATGATTTCGGGAAGCGCAATGAAGCCGGACGACGTCATCGTTTCCTTGAGCGGCAAGACGATTGAGATCTTGAATACGGACGCCGAAGGAAGGCTGGCGCTCGCTGACGGACTGACATATGCGAAGCACCACGGAGCTTCCGTGCTGATCGATGTCGCGACACTGACCGGAGGCGTCGTCGTAGCTCTGGGAACGGAAACGACGGGAGCGATGACAAATCATGATCCGCTTTATCAGCAGGTGAGACAGGCGGCTGAAGAAGCGGGAGAAGCGATTTGGCAGCTTCCGATTACTGAAAAAGACAAAAAAAGAGTAAAAAACAGCCAAATGGCCGATCTTAACAATTCACCGGGCAGGGAAGGCCATGCGATTATGGCCGGAACGTTCCTCGGCGAATTCGCCGAGCAGACGCCATGGGTTCACCTTGACATCGCCGGAACGGCAACGACAGCTCAAAACTCATGCTTTGGACCGAAAGGCGGAACGGGCGTGATGGTGAGAACGCTTGTCACGTTTGTCGAGCGGTTTTCGGGAAATTTGTAGTCTTTCATCCCCTTTGCTAGAAGGGGATTTTTTTATGGAAAAAACGCAGATGTCTCATTGACGCATTCATAAAACATGTGGTAATATACGTTCATTACTTTAATTATCTACTACATTAGCAAACTAAAGTGTTTGTTCGGAGGTTTCAAATATGAATGCAGTTGTGATTGCTGTTATTGTGATGCTTATATTAAGCCTGCTGCGGGTCAATGTCGTTCTAGCCCTGATTGTGGGCGCTCTTGCCGGCGGTCTGACGGGCGGTCTCGGTCTCGGCCAGACGGTCAGCGTATTTACGGAAGGACTCGGAGGCAACGCAACCGTCGCAGTCAGCTACGCGCTCCTTGGCGCTTTTGCAGTCGCTTTGACGAAAACGGGTCTTCCGGATGCCATGGTTGAAGCTGCTGTCAAGCTGATCGGCAAAGAAGGCGATACAAGGCGCAAAACCCTTTCAAAAGCGCTGATCGTCTTCGTGATTTTAATTATTTCTTGTATGTCTCAAAATGTCGTTCCGGTTCATATCGCATTTATTCCTGTTTTAATTCCGCCGTTATTGAAAATTTTGAATGAGCTGCAAGTGGACCGCCGCCTGATTGCGTGTGCGATGACATTCGGATTGACAGCTCCGTATATTTTGCTTCCCGTCGGCTTCGGCCAGATTTTCCAGGGGATTTTGAAAGACAATATGAAAGATGCAGGCCTTTCTGTCACATTGGCTGATATTCCAATCGCCATGATCATTCCGATTGTCGGGATGATTGCCGGTTTGGCCGTTGCTGCTTTTGTGTACCGCAAACCCCGCACATATGAAATGAAGGAAATCGCCGGTCAAAAGTCGGCGTCCTATACGAAGAAAAGCCTTTCGATTGCCGTTTTGGCCATCGCTGTATCATTAAGCGTACAGCTCTATTTGTCTCAGAGCTTAGACGTCGACGGAATGATCTTCGGCGCGCTCAGCGGTTTGGCGGTCTTGTTTTTAAGCGGAGCGATGAAGCGCGGCGAAGCGGACGAATTGATCACTAACGGCATGAACATGATGGCGTTTATCGGATTTGTGATGCTGGCCGCGGCCGGTTTTGCCAATGTGCTTGAAAAAACGGGCGATGTCAAAGCGCTTGTTGAAGCGTCAACAGGTTTCATCAGCAATAATCAGGTGCTCGGCGCATTGCTGATGCTGGTTGTCGGCTTATTGATCACAATGGGGATCGGTTCCTCATTTGCGACGATTCCGATTATCGCAACGATATTTGTTCCGCTTTGCATGCAGCTTGGCTTCAGCCCGATGGCGACAATCGCCATTATCGGGACGGCCGCAGCTCTCGGAGACGCCGGTTCACCTGCGAGCGACAGCACGCTTGGACCGACATCCGGCTTAAATGCGGACGGACAGCACCACCACATTTGGGACACCTGTGTTCCGACATTCATCTTCTATAATATTCCGCTGATTTTGTTCGGCTGGATCGCGGCGATTGTTCTTTAAAAAAATTCCCCTCAAAACGAGGGGAATTTTTTTCTATGTTTGTTAAAATAAAATGAGAACCGCACCACGGGCTCTCTTTATTAAAAAGTCGGATTTCTTCTGAAGCCTGCGCCTTTTTGAACCGCCCGGAAAACCTTTGAGGCGAGCGCGGCGAGCAGAACGGAGAATGCCAAGTCTTTCACGAAGAACCAGGCCATCATTTTCCAAACGGCTGAATATGACATCGGTGTATTGAGCCAAGTGGAAAAAGCGAGATACGTATAGTTGACGCCGATCAGATAAATGATCAGCGTACCGATCAATGAGGCTGCGAAAAAGTGGCCTGTTTTCGGTTCGGATAGTTTGTCCGTGATCCAGCCCGCGGCATATGCGGCAGGAATATAGGATAGAATAAAGCCTGCGCTTCCTTTAAAAAGAACGGAAATACCGCCTGAAAAAGAAGCGAATACCGGAGCGCCAATAAAGCCGACTAACGCATAGACAATCATGGACAGCGCACCTAATTTACGGCCGAGCAAAAGTCCGGCAAGCAAACAGAAGAAAGGCTGCATCGTAAGCGGAATACCGCCGATTTGCAGAAACGGGGCAAACGAAGTGATATTAGCGCCGATCCCCATCAGAGCGGCAAACATTCCGACAAGCGCCATATCGCCGGCGCGAAGTTTTTTATTATTCATGATCTTTGTTCCTCCTCAGTGATTCACACAACTTTATCGTAAGAGATCACAAAATAGTTTGTCAACCACTTTTTTATTCGAGTTAACAAAGGGGGTTCTTTCGTGTTTTTTGGGAAAACAAAACCGCACAAGTCCGACAGGGTGCCTCCAAACCAAAATGTCACAACATCTTTTCCTGTTCTTCATGCAGGACATGTTCCGGAATACGAAGACCTGTCAAAATGGAATTTGCAAATTTACGGACTTGTCGAACAGCCGCTCCTGCTGACGTTGGATGATCTTCATGAGATGCCGCAAAGCGAAGTGTCCAATGACATTCATTGTGTAACAGGCTGGTCCAAGCTCGATAATGTTTGGGAAGGGATCAAGACAAAGGAGATCGCTGAAAGAGTAAAGCCGCTTCCGGAAGCCAGATTTGTCATCTTGCATGCAGAGGAAGGCTGGACGACGAATGTTCCGCTCGAAGACTTTTTGAAGGATTCGTCTCTTTTGGCTCATTCCCATAACGGCGCCCCGCTCACGCCGGAGCACGGCTTTCCGCTCAGAGCGGTGATGCCGCATTTGTATTTTTGGAAAAGCGCCAAATGGCTGAGGGGCATTCAGTTTACAAAGGAAAACCATCCGGGCTTTTGGGAGAAAAACGGCTACCATCTTAGGGGAAATCCGTGGAAAGAAGAAAGATACAGCTTTGATTAGCGGGGAGGATGAATATGTTTTTCGTACAGCTGTTCATATTTTTAATGCTGAGCGCCTGTTTTTGGCTTTTCATTGCATCATTCAAGAAAAAGGCTTTTGCTGTTTTATTATTGCTGACGGCTGCGGCAGTTCTGGCACTGTTTGCCGCAGTCGGCGATGCCTCTGACCGGACGCTGTGGAGAATCGTCCTGTTTGGGGCGGTTCCTGTTTCTGCAATTGCGGCAAAATTGATTCAGGATCGCCGGAAAACGGAATCATAAAAAAAAGACAGAGCTTCGGGCATATTTTCCGAGGCTCTGTTTTTTTGATGCTATGCGCCGGCGGCTGACGACGAATTTTCGATCGCAAGCTCTGCGGGAACGTAGCCATAGTTTAAGTCCCTGGCTACGGCTTCATAAGTAATATGGCCGTTTGCTGTGTTGACGCCGGCTTTTAGCGCAGGGTTTTCAAGAATCGCTTTTTCCGCGCCTTTGTTCGCGATTTCAAGCGCATACGGAACTGTTACATTCGTCAGCGCAACTGTAGATGTCCGCGGAACGGCGCCAGGCATGTTGGCAACAGCGTAATGGACGACTCCGTGTTTGACATAGGTCGGATTGTCGTGGGTTGTGATGTGATCCACCGTCTCGACGATGCCGCCTTGATCGATTGCGACGTCAACAATCACAGAGCCCGGTTTCATCTGTTTGACCATCTCTTCCGTCACTAAAGTCGGCGCTTTGGCACCCGGGATCAGAACCGCGCAGATGAGGAGGTCGGCTTCCGCTACGGCATCGGCGATGTTGACCGGATTGGACATCAATGTTTTAATTTGATTGCCGAATTGATCATCAAGCTGGCGCAGGCGATCCGCGCTTAAATCGATCATCGTCACGTCGGCTCCGAGGCCCGCCGCGATTTTTGCCGCATTTGTGCCGACAACGCCTCCGCCGATGATCGTCACTTTCCCGCGCGCGACTCCGGGTACACCGGCCAATAATATGCCTTTTCCGCCTTTCGGCTTTTCGAGGAACTGCGCGCCGATTTGGGCGGCCATCCGCCCGGCTACCTCAGACATCGGCGTCAGCAAAGGAAGGGAACGGCCATTGCTGACGGTTTCATAGGCGATGGCTGTCACGCCTTTCTGCTTTAATGCTTCAGCCAAGGAAGGCTCTGCGGCTAGATGCAGGTAGGTGAACAAGATGAGACCTTCTCTAAAATACGGATATTCTTCAGGGAGCGGCTCTTTGACTTTCATCACCATTTCAGCCGCTTCCCAGACGGCTTCCGCTTGTTCTGAGATCTCGGCTCCCACTGAGACGTAATCCTCATTTTCAAACCCGCTTCCAGTCCCCGCGTCTTTTTCCACGATGACGCGGTGTCCTGCCGCGATCAATTGAGAAGCCGCACCGGGAGTCAAAGCAACACGGTTTTCATTGTTTTTGATTTCTTTCGGTACGCCGATAATCATCCGATCATTCCTCCTTTTTCTGTAAAAATGCTGTTGCTTTAGTTTATACTGACTTTTTAGAATTTTCTTTGTTTGAATCGAAAAATAAAAAAACATGCATTTGTGGAATTTCACAAATGCATGTTGCGAAGCTTGATTTCAAGATAAATCGTAAATTTTTCATTGATGTTTTTTAAATCGATTTCGGCGATTTTGCTGATGCGTTTCAGCCTGTAATTCAGCGTGTTGACGTGAATGTTCAGCTTTTTTGCGGCGGTGTTGACGTTGCTGTCGCATTCGATGAATTGTTCAAGCGTCTCGACAAGATTGGAGTGGTGCTCTTTATCATATGCTTCAAGCTGCATTAAAGAATAGTTTGGATAGCTTGCATGTTTCCGTTTTTCGCTGAGCACGTCGAGATACTGGTAGATGCCGAGCTCTGAAAAGCTGACGAGGTGCCTTGTCTCATCGGGAAAACGCTCCTTGACCTTCAGCGCCGAGAGCGCTTCCTGATAAGACTGGTGTACAAGGGTGATCAAGCTGTACATTCCGCCGATCGCGATCGTGCAGTTATTCAGTTTATAGCGCTCTTCAAGTTGCTTTTGTATATTCGCGGCAAATTGCTTTAAATCATTGAACGGCTGCCCTTTTTGCCCCGTTTTTGGCGAAGCGAGGACAATCAGCTCATTATAGTCGATTGTAGCCAGAAGGATTTGCAGCTGCTGCGTCGTTTCCAGCAAGTAATGGAGCTGCTTTTCGGTTTTTTCTTCGATTTCGTCTTTCAGCCGGATGATGATGACCGAATAAGTTGAAGGAACTCCGATGCCAAGCTGGTGAAAGCCGTCGGAGATTTCCTGATCTTCCGAAATGTGCCCGGTCAATAGCTTCCAGAAAAATTCCTGGCTGCGCTGTTCATTTTTTCTTTTTCGGACCTGATAAGGCAGCAGCTTGTTCTTTACGGAATCCGCGGCCAGCTTCAAAAGGTGAAGCTCGTCTTCCGACAGCGTTTTTTGGCTTTCCAGCGCCCAGATAAAACCGATAACCTCGCTGTTTTTCCAGATTGAAATCGCCACGCGGCTCGACAGGCCGACTTCATCGATTTGTTCGACCCTGATCGGTTCGTCGGTTTTCATCAAGGCGGGAATCGTTCCATCCTTCCAAAGCTTGTTGATGACTTTTTCCGGAACGCGCCTTCCGATGATTGTTGACGTTCTCGCCGGGTCCGTGTAGTCGCTGTGGGTGCTGTAAGCAAGGAGGCGGTGGTTGATGTCTTCTATCGTAATCGGACAGTCCAGCACCTCGCTGATATGATCTGCCACATCTTCTAAACGGTCATATTGATATTTAAAAGGATTGTTTCGATTGTTCATAAAAAACCCCTACTTTTTATGTTTGCATGAAAAAATTTTGACATATACCCATCTTACTTTTATTATGAATATAGTTGTTTGTTAAAATCAACAAAAAAGTCGCTGGTGATTTATTATTTTTCATAAACACGGCGATGTATTAAACCAAATTTAATTATTCTGAAATAAGAGGAGTAGGAACATTGGCGATTCTAGAGAAAATCAACGGCTTTTTATGGGGAGTCCCGGGCATCGTTATGCTTGCGGGAACCGGTTTATTTCTGACGTTCATCCTGCGGGGGCTTCAATTTAAAAGATTGATATATGCATTCAAACTTGCATTCGGGAAAGAAAAAGAATCAGCCGGAGCAGACGGTGATGTCAGCAATTTCAAGGCGCTGATGACAACGCTTGCCGGAACGATCGGAAATGGAAATATTGCCGGTGTAGCCACGGCGATTACGGTTGGAGGTCCGGGGGCTTTGTTTTGGATGTGGCTCGTCGGTCTTTTAGGGATGGCTACAAAATACAGCGAAGCATTGCTCGCCACGAAATACCGCGTCAAAAATGAGCGGGGCGAATATTCGGGCGGGCCGATGTACTATGTCGAAAAAGGGCTCGGGAAGAAGTGGAAGCCGCTTGCCGTTTTATTTGCATTGTCAGGTGTGCTTGCCTCTTTTGGAATCGGGGATTCCGTCCAGTCCAACACGATTTCGGAAGTCGTTACACAGAGCTTCGGGATTCCCGGCTGGATCATCGGCCTTGTGCTCGCGGTATTGACGGCTGCGATCATCTTCGGCGGTTTTCAGCGTGTCAGCACGGTTGCGAGCATTTTTGTGCCGGTCATGGCGATACTTTATATCGGCGGATCACTGATCATTATTTTCCTTCATTATGATCAAATCATTCCGGCGTTCCAGCTGATTTTTTATCACGCCTTCAACCCGGTGTCAGCCGCGGGGGGCTTTACTGGCGTGGTCGTCTCTGAGGCGATCAGAAACGGAATGTCGAAAGGAATCTTTTCAAATGAAGCTGGTCTTGGTACCGCTGCTTTAATCGCAGGAAACGCGAAATCCGATCACCCCGTCAAGGCCGCTTTGGTTGCGATGACGGGAACTTTCATCGTTACATTGATCGTTTGTACGATGACGGGGCTTGTCCTCATTATCACGGGATTCTGGGATCCTTCAGGCGGTCTGCTTTCTGGTGTTGCCCACGATGCATCGCTTGATGCCGGCGCGCTGACAAACGCCGCGTTTGCTTCTTCGCTGGGAGCCGCGGGCAAATACATCGTCACGTTTTCGGTGATTTTCTTTGGCTACTCAACCATTGTCGGTTGGTATGTATATGGAGAAAAATGTCTGGAATATTTAGTTGGTTTAAAATGGGTGCCGCTTTATCGTGTCGTTTATGTCATTGCTGCATATTACGGTGCAGTCGCAAGCCTGAATACTGTATGGGCTTTTGCCGACGCGGCAAACGCATTAATGATGATCCCGAACTTGATCGCCCTTGTGCTCTTATGGAAAGTCATTCGGGCGGAAACTGACGATTTCTTTTTGCACCACTATAATAAGGAAAAACAAAAGTCAGCCGGCTTGAAAGCGGGCTGATCAAGACAAGCCTGCCTCTAAGAGAGGCGGGCTTTTTTGCGCATAGGCAATCCTTCCTTTATCCTATGGAAACGCTTTAGTCTCAGATAGTCACATTGAACCATGCCTTTTGATGCGAATGTTCCGAAAGAAGAAAATTGAGATATTTTTACTAGATTTCTATAATTTTTGCTGGGTGGAAATAGAGGAATGATAAACCTTTAGACTCATTTTGTAAAATAACAACAGATTTGTTTGACTGTGCCTCAATCTTGTTTTTATAATAAAAGCGTTCAAAAAAATAAGTTATTTAGCCCATATCTAGGGCGAATAGCGCAGGAGGTATAAGGAATATGTCAGGAATCATTCGTGTTACGCCGGCTGAACTGCGGCAAATGGCTGACAGATATCAAAAAGAAAGCGGAGATGTGACTGAGCAGGTCAATCAGCGTCTTGATCAAATGATCAACCAGCTTCAAGATATGTGGGAAGGTGAATCAAGCCGTGCGTTCTCAGAGCAATACCAAGAGCTAAGACCTTCTTTTATTAAAATGGCTGAACTTCTAAGCGACGTTTCTAAACAGCTTCATCAGACTGCTAACACTCTTGAAAGCACTGACCAAGACATCGCTAGCCAAATCCGCGGCTAATTTACAGATTAGAAGAATGAGAGAAGCGCCTAATTCAAAAGAAGATGACGGCGCTTTTTCTATTGAGAGGTGATGAACTGGTGTATGTTGACATTACCATCGATTTAAAACATTACGACGGCAGCGTCTTTGACCTCAGACTGTCGGATTACCATTCTGTTAAAAAGGTAGTCGACATTGCGTGGCAAGCCAAAAGCATACCGGTGCCTCCCCGGGAAGGCTACTGGGTAAGGGTGACAAATAAAGATGCCGTTTTTTCAGGCGAATATACATTATCGCAATGCGGAATTACGACAGGTGACCGTCTGGAAATATTATGAAAGGATCTGGATGAATGGCAGAGAAAAAGAAAACGTATCTCGAAGACCAATTAGAGGCCGTCATGACGAAAGAAGACGGTACATATATCTTTCGTTTTCAAAGAGAGAAGATCAATCTTGTGAACGGCTTGGAAGCAAACGTCATTAAAGAAGTCGATCCTTCCTTTAATAAAGAAGCCGTCATGACCGATGATGAAGTCCAAATTATGATTCAGCCTCCTTCCGAATATAAAGAATTTCGTTATATAAAAGGGAAAAATAAAAAAAGCAAGTGGCTATTCGCGTACCAGCTCGTGAAAGCCGTTGAAGAACATTCAATTAAAAGGCTGCACCTGATCGCTGCGCCTGAAAACATTGTTTTTGACAAAGGGTTGACGCCTAAATTTTTACATTATGGAGTGAAAGAAAGCATTCCGCCATATGAACACGACGAAGAAAGACTTTTCAATGAAGTGAAAGCCGCCGCGGCGCTTGCTGTCGACGGGCAATTTTCTTTTGAAGAGTATTTAAAATACAGCGAAACCATCAAATTTTCAGATCAGGTAAAAGACATCATCACAAGCGGGACATACGGCGATTTGAAAGCCGTCATTCAAAAGAGGATCGATGAACTGGATGCCAAAGAAAAAATGCTTGTCCATCTTCCGAAGAAGAAATGGAAGATTCAAAGGTACATAGGGTTAGGACTAATTTTATGCTTAATACCGGCTGTTTTATTTTCCTTCTATTCATTATTCTTCGCGCAGCCGAAACAGCAGGCGTTTATCGAAAGCAACCGCTACTTCTTAAATAAACAGTACAGCAAAGTCATCAGTACGCTTGATAAATATGATGCCGATGAGATGCCTGATTCTGTTCAGTATCAGCTGGCTTATTCGTATATCATCGTTGACAATGTACTGAAGGAAGCCGATTTACAGGAAGATGCCATGAAGAGCCTGACGCTTCAAGTCGATCCGAATAATTTCCTTTACTGGATTCAGATCGGACGCGGCGCCAATAAAGAAGCGCTTGAGACGGCCCGTAAGCTGGAAAACAATGCACAGATCATGTTGGCACTTATGAAATACACAGATGACATTAAAGCCGATGATAAATTGTCCAGTGATGAGCGGCAGAAACAGCTGGATCCGCTCGAAAAAGAACTTGAAGAATTGAAGCGGACAGCGGATGAACAGAAAGCCAAAACTGAAGAAAACCAGCAGGCAAACACCGAGCAAAACCAGGCGGACGTAGAGGCCGCAAAGGCTGAAACGGAGAAGGCCGAGAAGGAACAGGCGAAAAAAGAAAATAAAGAAAAGGAAGACAAAAAGAAAAAAGATGACAAATAAAAGCGAAAACACCTGTTGTTGGCAGGAGGCGGAGAAATGAGTCTGTTATGGATTTTTTATCATAAAAACTATCAAAAAATAAAACTGGATGATCAGAACAGCCGCACGCTCACCATCGGGCCGGATTTGAAACATTCTGTCACGATTAAGCATTTTTCATTTGAAAAAGGCCCGGTGACACTGGAAAAGCAGAAGGACTCAGACGCTTTGAACGTGCAGCTGGGAGGGGAGACGGTCTCTTCTTTAAAGCTTGGCGGAAAGGCGTCCGTCCAAAGCGGCGCTGAACAGCTGACGCTCTTTTTAGCCGAAGAAGCCGACAGCGTTCCTGCCTACTATTTGGGAGAGAGACAGGAAATCGTCATTTCTTCCCTCGATCAAGAAGCGGATGTTTATTTCAATGAAACGGATTCATTCTTTGGAGAAAAAGGTACGTTCTCTTTCATCCGCCTCGACGGGCAATGGAATGTCCTGCCGAATGACGCGAAAATTTATTTGAACGGAGAAGAAGTGTCCGCCCCTGTCTCCGTGCAAAATGGAGACGAAATCGCATTTGGACTGAATATTCTTCGCATCGTTGAAGACGACCTCTTGGAAATCGAGGGATTCGGGAAGTTTGATACGTCTTTGGAGAACATTCTTAAGCCGAGCTCCGAGACAAAAAATAAATATCCGCAATACCGCAGGCCGCCGAGAATGATTTACGACCTGCCGGATGAAAAAGTATCCTTCAGCTTCCCGGCACAGGAAAGCGACGGAGACAACAGAGGCCTATGGCTGATGATTCTGCCTCCGCTCGTCATGCTGATCGTCATGGGGATCGTGGCGCTCATTCAGCCGCGGGGGATCTTTATCATCGTTTCCCTTGCGATGTTTATGATGACGCTGATTACGTCAACCGTGCAGTACTTCCGCGACAAAAATCAGCGTAAAAAAAGAGAAGAAAAAAGAGAGCGGGTCTATACCCTTTACCTTGAAAACAAAAAGAAAGAGCTGCATGAACTTGCAGAAAGACAAAAGTTCGTACTTGATTTCCATTTTCCTACATTTGAGAGAATGAAATATTTAACAAAGGAGATCAGCGGACGAATTTGGGAAAAATCGATTGAAAGCGCCGATTTTCTGCAAATCCGCCTTGGAACGGGAAATGTTGCATCTTCGTACCAAATCAATTTGAACGGCGGAGATTTGGCCAACCGCGATACAGACCATCTCCTTGAACAAACGCAAAAAATGGAAGAGGTCTACAGAGAGCTGAAAAATGCGCCGATCACTGTGAATCTTGCCGAAGGCCCGATGGGCGTCGTCGGAAAATTGTCCGTCGTCAAAAATGAAATTCATCAGCTTGTCGGCCAGCTCGCATTTTTCCACAGCTATCATGACTTGCGCTTTGTCTTTATTTTTGACGAAGCCGAGTATCAAGAATGGGAATGGATGAAGTGGCTCCCGCATTTTCAGATGCCTCATATTTATGCGAAAGGGTTTATTTACAACGAACAGACGAGAGATCAGCTCCTTTCAAGCATATATGAGATTTTGAGAGAACGGGATTTAGATGAAAACAAAAAGAAGACTTTGTTTAAGCCGCACTTTGTGTTTATCATCACAAATCAGCAGCTCATCGCAGAACACGTCATTTTAGAATATTTGGAAGGCAAGCAGAAACACCTCGGAGTGTCGACAATCGTGGCGGCAGAGACAAAAGAAAGCCTGTCCGAAAACATTCATACCCTTGTTCGTTATATTACTGAACAGGAAGGCGACATTCTGATCAAGCAAAAGAAAGCCGTCCAGATCCCGTTTCAGCTGGATCACCACAACAGGGAAGACAACGAACAGTTTTCCCGGACGCTGAGAACGCTTGACCACCAGACGGGCATGACGAATTCGATTCCTGATACCGTATCGTTTCTCGAACTGTTCCAAGTGAAGGAAGTCGATGACATCGGCATCGAACAAAAATGGATGACAAGCGAATCGGCCAAATCTTTGGCCGTGCCGATCGGCTATAAAGGAAAAGACGACATTGTTTATTTAAACCTTCACGAAAAGGCGCACGGCCCCCACGGGCTGCTTGCCGGAACGACCGGTTCGGGTAAAAGTGAATTTTTGCAGACTTATATTTTGTCTTTGGCAGTTCACTTTCACCCGCATGAAGTCGCATTTTTGCTAATCGACTACAAAGGGGGCGGAATGGCGCAGCCGTTCCGGAACATTCCGCATTTGCTCGGAACGATTACTAACATTGAAGGCAGCAAGAACTTCAGCAACCGGGCGCTTGCGTCCATTAAGAGCGAGCTGAAGAAAAGGCAGCGGCTCTTTGATCAGTACAAAGTGAACCATATCAACGACTATACAAAGCTTTACAAACAGAAAAAAGCGAAAACGGCGATGCCGCACCTTTTCTTAATTTCAGACGAATTTGCCGAGCTGAAAAGCGAAGAACCGGAATTTATCCGCGAGCTTGTCAGTGCGGCAAGGATCGGGCGAAGCCTCGGGGTGCACTTAATCTTGGCGACGCAAAAACCGGGCGGCATCATCGATGACCAGATTTGGAGCAACTCCAGATTCAAGGTCGCCTTGAAGGTGCAGGATGCGAATGACAGTAAAGAGATCCTCAAAAACGGGGATGCGGCTACCATCACGGTAACGGGCCGCGGCTATTTGCAAGTCGGCAACAACGAGGTGTATGAACTGTTCCAGTCTGCATGGAGCGGAGCCCCTTACATGGAGGACGGCTACGGCACAGAGGATGAAGTGGCGATCGTCACAGATACCGGATTAATTCCTTTATCAGATGTTGATGCTGATCGCGCTGCGAAAAAAGAGGCTGTGACGGAAATTTCGGCAGTCGTCGAACAAATTGAACGGATTCAAGCGGAGATGGGAATCGAGAAGCTCCCGAGCCCTTGGCTGCCGCCGCTTGAAGAACGCATACCGAAAACGCGCTATCCGTCGGAGGAAGCCGATGCCTTTAACTTTGCCTATATCGATGAACCTGAAAAGCAAAGCCAGGAGCCGATCAGCTACCGCATGATGGAAGACGGCAATATCGGCATCGTCGGCTCGTCAGGCTACGGAAAATCCCTGACAGCCACGACGTTCATGATGAGCTTTGCCGAACAGTATACGCCGGAAGAATTGCATTACTACATTTTCGACTTTGGCAACGGAACGCTGCTTCCGCTTGCAAGGCTTCCGCACACCGCGGATTATTTCCTGATGGACCAAACGAGAAAAATCGAGAAATTTATGGTCCGGATCAAGGCGGAAATCGAGCACAGGAAAAATCTCTTCCGTGCAAAAGAAATCAGCCATATCAAGATGTACAATGCGCTGAATGAGGAAAAGCTGCCGTTTATTTTCATAACGGTCGACAACTTTGACATCATTAAAGACGAAATGCATGAACTCGAAAGCGAATTTATCCAGTTTTCACGAGACGGCCAGTCGCTTGGAATTTATTTAATCCTGACCGCGACAAGGGTCAATGCAATCAGACAGTCGCTCTTGAACAACCTGAAAACGAGGGTTGTCCACTATCTGATGGATCAGTCTGAAGCATATTCGATTATCGGAAGGCCGGAATTCAGCCTTGAACCGATCCCTGGACGCGTTATTATCAATAAAGAAAACCAATACTTCGCACAAATGTTTATGCCTGTGGAAGCGGACAACGATATCGAGCTGTTTGAAGGGATCAAAGCCGACATTCAGGCGATCGCAGAACGCTCGGAAGGCATGAGAAAGCCGGCGCCTGTGCCGATGCTGCCGCTCGAGCTTTCCGTCACACAGTTTGTGAGAGATTATCCGCTTCAGCCTGAAAGAGGCCTTATTCCAATGGGACTCGATGAAGAAACTGTCGAACCCGTATACTTTAATCTTGAGAAAAATAAGCACTGCCTCATTATGGGTCAGACGCAGCGCGGAAAAACAAACGTCATCAAGATCATGCTCGAGCACCTGCTTGACCATGACACGAAAAAAATCGCCGTGTTTGATTCGATAGACAGAGGGCTTTCTCAATATGCGACAGAGGATCAAATCAGCTATCTAGAAACAAAAGACGACATTCTGCTCTGGCTCGCTGAGACGGAAGAAATTTGCCGGACAAGGGAAGCGATGTATTTGGAAGCCGTTAAACAAGGAGAAATCGCCAACCTTGATTTCTCACCGATGGTCTTTATTGTCGACGGAATTTCACGGTTCCAGCAGACGATCGACGCATCGATTCAGGACAAAATGGCGATGTTCATGAAATCTTACGCCCATTTAGGTTTCCACTTTATACCTGCCGGAAATCACAGCGAGTTCACAAAAGGCTATGATTCGCTGACAAGCGAAGTCAAGCAGGTCAGACACGCGATGCTATTGATGAAAAAATCCGAGCAGAACTTGATTCAGCTCCCATATGAACGCCAGGAGCCGGAAATTCTGCCGGGCTTTGGCTATATCGTTGAAAACGGCAAAGAGAGGAAAATTCAAATTCCTTTATGTGCTGTAGAAAGGAAGAAAGCGAAATGACGGAACAACAAAAAAGCACGCTGAAAATTATCAGCGCCATCGTCACGATCATCTTGCTGCCCGTCCTGTTTTTTCATTTCATCGGTGAGAACCCGACGAAAAAGGTATCGAACGCGACAAGGGAAATCGCCGTTGTCAATGAGGATACCGGCGTTTTGAAAGATGACGGAACCGTTGATCAAGATGCGCTGCTGGGAAACGAAATCTCGGCTTCCCTGGTTGACCGTCCGGATTATAAATGGACGGTCGTCAACCGGAGCGCAGCAGAAAGCGGACTTGCGGAGAAGCAATACGATGCGATTGTCTACATTCCGTCGGACTTTTCGCAAAACATTTTAAGCTACAACCATGAGCGTCCGCAAAAAGCGGAGCTGGAATTCAAAATTCAGGACCAGCTCGACGCCGTCAACAAGGAAAAAGTCCAGCGCGAGCTTCAGGACGCGCAAAAAACGGTGAGCAAGAAAATGTCTTCCCTGTACTGGCGCTTTGTCAAACAGGGAGTCAAAAAGGTCAGAAAAGAGTTTGACAGCATCGTAAACAAAGAGTCGGAGTTCCAAAACGCGATGTACAATTTTTACAAGCCGAGCTCCAACAATTTAGCTGGCGAAGTAGAAAGACAAAAAGAGATGATCGACAGACTGAAAGAATCGATCAATGAAACAGAAGGCACATCAAAAGAACGCAACGCAAGCGTCGAAGAATCCAAAAAACAATTGGACAGCTTCGTCGACAACGTCAATCAATACAAACAATATCAAGAGAAGCAGTCGGAGCTGCTGATGGCTGCACAAGCGGACAGCGAAGGCCAGATTCAAGACGGACTTACGGTGATTAAGGAAAAGCAGTCCAGCGCAACAAGCCGTTTCAATGAACAAATGAGCGGCATGGCCGCTTCGTTCAACGGCTTGCAAAATCAATTCAGCCTGACTGCGAACTCTTTTCAAAACCTGCAAACGATGCGGGAAAATCAGGTGCCTTTACAGGCGATTGGGATTGAAAGTATTCAGAAACAGTTGATCGATGATTATCAGGATCAAACGAAACTAGAGAGACTCAGAGGGCTTCAACCTGATTTAATTTCAATGCGGTCAGAACTGGCTAAAGGCTCAGAAGATGATTCAAATGATAACCCAGGTAATGAAGATAAAGAAGATCAGGATAAAGGTGATGAAGAAGAACCAAAAGATCTAAAAATTGATCTTCAAGAACAGCAAGATGAATTGAAGAGCATTGCGGCTGATCTTAAAGAATTATCGGACGGGCTAAAGGATTCCTCAGGGAATGAAGGCGACAATTCAGGAGATAAAGAACCATCTGCCGGAGACCCGAATCAAGGACAAGAACCTTCCCCTGGAACCGGGGAAAACGGTCAGCAAGGCGACGCGGCAACTCCTTCAGATGAGATAAATGATCAAGGGACGGGTGAAGATGATCAACAGCTGAAACCTGGAAACGAACAACCGGAAGATGAGAATGCTAAGTTAAAAGAACAATTGAACGAAGCCGCAGCAAGGCTTGAAAAATTGGAAGAAGATCTTCGTGCTAAACAGGACACTCATAACGAAGAGCTGGAAAAACAGATTGAAAACTTAAATAA
Organism: Bacillus licheniformis DSM 13 = ATCC 14580; assembly: GCF_000011645.1. Classification (GTDB taxonomy): domain Bacteria; phylum Bacillota; class Bacilli; order Bacillales; family Bacillaceae; genus Bacillus; species Bacillus licheniformis. The sequence continues at coordinate 3,224,390 of NC_006270.3, read as the reverse complement.
GAAAATTAGTAGTCTGAAAGAAAACATTAAGGATTTAAAGCATGAAATCAAAGATTTGAAGGTGGATATTGAGAATCTCAATAAAAATTTTGATGTAATCTATGATAGTATTAAAAAAATTGAAAATGGCATATTAGAGTATCTTCCGAAAGATAGTGATCGAAGAGAAACGTTAAGCAAGGCTTTTGAGTCAACGATTCGTACGAGAGATGTAGACCAGTTACTTAAATACTATAAGTTACTTTCAAACTATGAAACAACGCTATACGGATCAGTAGATTATACAATTAAGAACAATGTCATCTCCGCGAAAAAAGACAGCGTGAATACCGTCCTTAAAATCGGTGAAACCGAAGCGGAAAAATGGAGCAATTTAAAAAACAACATGCTGTCTACAAATGAAGATATTGAAAATTATACAAAAGACATGACCGATTTCGTCAAAAGCTACGGCGATTTCATTAATGAGAAGCAGACTGACGTGCTGAATGAGCTCAGCACGATTTCAGACAGAGCAAATGCCGTATCTGAACAGCTGCGCAATCCGGAAGGCGCCGGAACAGCAGTCATGCAGGGAGATGCGACAGATGGAACGATGGTCATCAGCATGCAGGATACGCTTGGAAATGACATTTTGCAGCTGTCCAACATGCTCGGTTCCTTGTCGGAAACGCAATCAGGCGTCATCGAGTACACGAGCAATATTCAGGAAAGTGTAAACGATGTTCAGAAAAAAGCGGATACCCTGAATTCAAACTGGGGTCAAAATGTCGCGACGACAAAGCTTATCCGCGGAGACGTATACGGCATTCTCGGAAATGCGTTCGGAGGAAACGACGGATATGTATACGATCATCTGGCAAGTCCGGTGAAAATCAGCGGGGATGTTCCAGAGTCAAAAGCGCAAAACGTACCGCCGGTCGTCATTCTCGTGATTGTGATGCTTTCCAGCTTGCTGATCGGATATTTCAGCCACCATTATCAAAATGCTCCGCTCTTAGTCAGGGGCGCGCTGTTCGGCATTTTGAATATCATTGTCGGACTGATGATCAGCCTGTTCGGTTTGAACATTTACTCACTCGCAGACGATCAGGCCGTCATGTGGTCGGTCTTTACGATCTTGCTGCTTGTCGCAAGTTCAGCCATTATCCGGACGGCGTTTATGCTGGGATCGATCGCAGGCGGAATCGCGACAGCCGCCATGGTGCTGTTCTATGTAGCGCCGCTGCTTGACCTGGCGATGCCGAACTTCAGCTTTAACAATCCGGTATCAACCGTATATATGTCGATTCAGTACGGAACTGGAAGCCAGTTTGCACTCGGAATCGGAGCATTAATTTTAATCACGATCATCGCAATTGCTGTTCCTTTTATTGTCGATTTTGCAAAATCAAGAACAGAAGAAAGCGAGACTGACCATGATGCGTAATGCGAAATGGGGAAAGAAGGGGATCATGGCAGTCATGCTCTCCTTCTTTCTTTTCACTCCGATCGCGAAGGCGGAGGAAACCGATAAAGTCGATGTAAAGCCAAACGAGTACGAAAAGCAGGATATTAAAATCGAGACGGACTACCTTCAGGAAGAAGAGGCGGAATACAAAGAGGAAATATCAATTCCAGAAGAACTGAAGGAATTCTCATTTACAGATTCGAAAAAAGAAGATGCTATCGAAAAGCTGAAAAGCCTGTCCGGAAGCTTCACGAATGAAAGCAATTCCGTGGCTTCAAAGCTAAAGCAGCTTGACCTGTCATTCTCGGCAAATCCGTCCTTATCGGGAAGGGAAGATGACTCTGCGGAAAACCGGCAATCCATCTTCCTGCCCATTCTATACGGTCTGCTGATCCTTCTTTGCATCGCCGGTCTGTTCTTTTTGATTCCGAAAGTCAGCGGGCAGCAGAAAAAATAAGAGCGCTCAGCAATGAAAAGTCCGAGGTTCTGTAAGGTGCTGTCGGTGCGGCTGTCTTTTGGTTGGCTGTTCTTAGCGCAGAAAACCGCAGCACTTGAGAAGCGGGCTGATGAATCAGTACAATAATGGATAAGGAGGGACGCCGTATGCATTTATCCATTGTTACCGGAGCGTCAAAAGGGCTTGGCGCCGCGATGGCCGAAGGGCTTTTGCAAAAAGGCCATATTGTTCATGCTGTTTCAAGGACCAAGTCTGATATCAGTCATGACAGGCTGATCCAGCATGAGGCCGATCTGGCGCAGCTCGCCGAAACAGAAAAGTGGTTTCGGCAATTCTCAGATTCTGTCCAAGCCCATGATTTTGCTTCGATCACCTTGATCAATAATGCGGGAATGGTGACGCCGATCAAGCGCGCCGGCGAAGCTGAACCGGAAGAACTGAGGCTGCATTATGACTTGAATTTGTTAGCGCCGGTGATGCTCAGCCAGCTGTTTACCAAATGGCTCAAGCCATATAAAGGCAAAAAATCGATTGTCAATATATCATCAGGCGCGGCCAAAAACCCTTATAAAGGATGGAGTGCCTACTGCAGCTCAAAAGCGGGGCTCGATATGTTCACGAAAACATTCGGCTTTGAACAGGAAGATGAGTCTGATCCGGTGAAGATGATTTCTTTCTCCCCCGGGATCATGGATACCGGCATGCAAGAGGTTATCCGTTCATCATCGAAAAAAGATTTTCATGAAATTGAACGATTCAAAACCTATCAAACAGAAGGAAAGCTGAGAAGCACCTCTTATGTGGCCGGCATTCTGCTCGACCTGCTTGAGACCGACTTTGAAAACGGCAGAGTGTATGATATTAAAGAGTTTTTGTAAAAAATAAAAAAACAAGCACATCGAATCGATTGTGCTTGTTTTTTATTTATCAATTTTGAATATGATGTGCCAGATCAATTGAGATTTGCATGAAAATATGTTAGGATTCTAAAAATATATAAAGGAGGGGTTTACATGAGAAACGTAACTTTAATGGATGTATTCACCCATCCAATCGCACAAAAATATTTAACTCGTTCCGGTGTAGCTCATGCTGTAGCCTGCGCCTATCACTCATACCGCCTGGCGGTGCGAGCTGGAGTAGATCCCGATATCGCGACAAAAGCGGCATTGCTGCACGATATCGGCCATTATGAATGGTACACCGACGGAGAATGGGATTATGAAAAATACAAGCAAAACGACATTCACGCAATAAAGGGAGCCGAGCGCGCCCACAAGCTTCTCATCCGCCTCGGCGAAGATCGGAAAGCGGCCAAAGAGATTGCTTTGGCGATTCTGCTTCATACGGATTCCTATTTGCCAGAAGGGGACCTTGATAAAAACAAGCTGCAGCAAATCGTCAAAAAAGCGGATGAGCTGGACGAAGAGCCGGGCGGAAACCACCATTACCGCAAAATCGATCATAAGCTGGCGCTTGAAAAAATCCGGAAGCTTGACCGCATGGTCGATGAATCCTTATCTCCCATGAAAAGAACGGTTTAATCGGACAAAGGGCTGTTTTCAAACTTTTCCCCTTTGTCATTTACATAAATAGAGCGGATGATCGTCCTGTTAAACGGCGAGTTGTCTGCCGTTTTTCCTGAAAGGTCTATCGTCACCGAGTACATGCCGGCTTTTTTGAATGACAGGCTGTTTTGCAGCGCATTGATAGAAGCAGGTTTCAGCGACTTTTTCTCGGCTTGTTTTCCGTTTTCGTAGCGGATCGAGCGGACGGACGCCTTAACATTCGCAAGGTTTGACGATTCTCTGGTGACTGCGTTTTTGATTTGCTGGTTTAGAGGAGAATCGAAAGTCACAATGAACAAAAACGCCTCTTTTTGTTTGACGGATGATGCGATCTTCCAAGTGCCTGCCGCGGGATTTTTGATGGCAGCGGAATGGACGAACCCCCCTTCAAAAACATCCGCCGTCTTTGCGATTGAAAAATCTTTGAACGGCTTGCCGCGTGGATCTGTCAATTTGATATTTCCCGAGGAATGATTGCTCAGCCAGTGAACGGTTATCTCCTTGACGCCTTTTTCAACGGCAAACTCCTCTTCTCTCAATCCATGATTTTCCCCCCCTCTGATGAAAGGGTACGATAAGTTTTCTTTGGTGGCCGCAGTTTCATTTGCATTTGCCTGAATCGTCAGTAAAGGCATGAATACAGGAAACGTGAGGTTTCCTTTAATAATTGAGAAGTGATCCCACTTCCCTGTATCCAGGTTTGTGGCGTAAGGGAGTCTCGCATTTTTTTCAGTGACGGCTCCGTCATTTTCGCCAAACATGTTTAAATAGACGCCCCCGAAAAATAAAGCGCTGCCGAACCCGCCGATTTTATTGCCTGCCAGGGTAAAATATTTGGTTTTCAATCGATTGGGATGATTGTCGGTCTGGTCGCGGAACGATTTCATAAACCCTGTCTGGAGTGAATAAACGGCGTCATTTTTCTGGCCTAAAATATCGGCTAGCCATCCTGCCCAGTTGCTGTAGGCAAGGTCTGCCAGCTGTGAGCCGTGATGGGGGGTTCCGAGTGTAATCACCCGCTCGACATAATGGTATGCGTTGTGATGAATAAGAGCCGACTGACTGTCAATTCCGCCTTTGCTGTAGGAAACGAGAATCACCTTGCGGCCGAAATACTGGTAGATTTCGCGCAGTTTGGCGGCCAGCATCGCTCCGTTGTCCTGCATGTCTTTATCGGGGTGGAGATCGATAAAAGCCGCGTCATACCCGTTTTTCCAGGCCTGTTCCGCCATGTCGTTTTCGTCAAACCAAGCGCTTGAAGAGCCGTTTAATCCATGGACGAATACAATCGGCGGTTTTGCGGGATCGGGATGTTCTACAGGGTCTCCCGCGAACCAGTAGCCCGGATTGCCGCCTCCTCCTTTAAATCCTCCCGCTTTCGATACATGCGGATACACGAGCAGCAAAACAAGCATGAGCAGCACCAGTTTTTTCATCGTTGTTCACCTCATGGTTTATTTGTAAGCGTTTTCATCTTATTTTCTGAAGGTGAACTTTATACCGATATACTGAAAAAAATTTAGAAAATATTCATAAAAGAGAGGAATATACACTGATAGGCCGGATATCCGGCCTTCAATGTTCAGGCTTTTCCAGGCTTTAAATGTTTGCGGAAGAACGATTTGACGATGTCCAGGGTATGAGCCTGGGTAAAACCGTTATGTCCGGCCCCGTTTATTTTATACATAAGGGCATCATGGCCTTCTTTTATTAAGGCTTCAAACAATTGGACGCTTTGTTGATAAGGGACGACATCGTCCTGATCCCCGTGCATAATCAGAATGGGAGGCGCTTCCCTGTGAACATAGCTTATCGGACTCGCTTGTTTCGCCTGTACTCTGTTTTCTTGAACAGCTCCGCCGATCAGCTTGGATTCCGGTGAATTGGGTGAATCATGATCGAAGATGGACGGATACTTGCTCATGGACAGAAGGTCGACCGGACCGAACCAGTCCGCAACCGCATCGACTTTGCTCGATACATGACGGTATTCGTCCGGGCCTTCAAATTCTTCAATTCCTTCGGTCAATCCAAGCAAAAGAGCCAAATGGCCGCCTGAAGAATCCCCCCAGACTCCGACTCTATCAGGATCGATGTTATAGCGGGCGGCATTTGCTTTTAAAAAGCGGACTGCTGTTTTCACATCATGAAGCTGAGCCGGAAACACCGCCTCTCCGCTGCCTCTGTATTGAACGCTTGCCACGACATATCCTTGCTCGACAAATGGAACCAGTTGGGGGATAAAGGCGGATGTATCCTGTTTTGTCCAGCCCCATCCGCACCCTTGCAAATAAATGATCAGCGGGTATGTTTCCTGATTGCCTTTCCTGTTAAATAACGCATCCATTGGATTGCGGTACACCAGCAAATGTAATGTCAAAGAAGTGTCTTCCACTTTTGTGTACTCAATATTCGGTATGAGCTGAATGTAAGAGTTGGTGTTTTGCTCCCAGTTGATTTCTTTTATATGATTCGTCATGTTAAGTCCTCCCTTAATGTGATGGAAATCCGAATTTGCCTGTGTTGATCACATGGAACCACCTCCTTTTATTCCGTTGTAATGAACAATATTACAACGAGGTGAAAAAAACACAGTGCCAGATGCTTGTTGTAAGTATAGTTATTACAACGAGTTGAAAAAATCATGCCTCACTGAGAAGCATTCTTTTTTTGGATGATCAGATCAGTCAATTCCTTTATAGACATTTCTTTGAGTATATTCTCCATGGCTGTTTGCGCTTTTAATAAAACAAGCTCAAGAACCTGGTGGATATTCGCGCCAACCCAGCAATCAGGATTGGGGTTTTCGTGAGTGTGAAACAGTTCGCCTTCACCGACAACTTCGACAGCTTTATAGACATCATACAAAGAAATGGCGCCGGCATCCCGTAATAAGTGCGCTCCGCCTGTGCCGCGCTTTACTTCAATCAAGCCCGCTTTTTTCAGCAATCTGCTGATTTGGCGGATGATGACCGGATTGGTATTGACGCTGTCTGCGATTTGCTCTGATGTCAAATGGTCGCTTCGGACGTGCATCAAGGATAACATATGTACGGCTATCGTAAATCTGCTGCTGATCTTCATCAAACCACCCTCCTGTTGTAATCATGATAATTACAACAGGAGGAGCTGTCAATCTTTTTTATTCAAAAGGCGCTGAAATATGAAACCCTGTCAAAGCTTTTTCGTATGAATGGAAGGAAAACAGTTGACAGACGTTAGTGTGAATAGTAGTTTTTAGATTAATGAAAAAAGCCGGGAGGAAACAAAGCTTGTTAAAATCAAAAACCCATTTTTGGACGCTGCAAATTTTATTGGTTCTTCTTATCATTTATGTGTCGACAAAAGTGTCTTTTCTTTTCGAACCGATCATCGTATTTGCATCGACTCTATTTACTCCGATTTTAATTGCGGGAATCTTGTATTTTATATTCAATCCGATCGTGCGGCTTCTTGAGAAAAAGCTGCCGAGAACGCTGTCCATTCTGCTGATCTATTTGGTGTTTGTGGCATTCATCGGGTTTGTATTGTCAGCAGTCGGTCCTGTATTTACAAAGCAGGTTACCGATCTGTTCAACAACATCCCCTCCTATGTGAAACAGATCCAGATTTTCATTAAGCAAATGTCGAATTCGCAGTGGTTCACTTGGATAATGAATCAGGACTTCGTATCGGTTGCCAAAATCGAAAGCTCAATCGGCGAATATTTGACGAGCCTGCCTGAAAATATTACAGGGAGCCTGACTTCTGTATTCGGCGTTGTGACCAACATTGCGCTCACGGCTGTTACCGTGCCGTTCATCCTGTTTTATATGCTGAAGGACGGCCACCGTTTCCCGAATTTGGCTGTCAAGATCCTGCCTGACAAGTATAAAAATGAAGGGCTGAAGATTTTTAAGGATTTGTACGAGACGCTGGCGGCTTACATTCAAGGACAGCTCATTGTTTGTCTGTTCGTCGGAACGGCGTGCTTCATCGGTTTTTGGATCGCCGGTGTGAAATACGCGCTGATTCTCGGGTTGATCATTGCCGTGACGAATATTATTCCATATGTCGGACCGTTTCTTGGAGCGGCGCCGGCCGTCATTATCGCATTTCTCGACTCGCCGACGAAAGCATTGATCGCGCTGATCATCGTCGTTGCCGTTCAGCAGACAGACGGGAATCTGCTGTCGCCGCTGATTATCGGCCGCCGCTTGAATACGCATCCGCTGACGATCATCCTTTTATTAATCGGCGCCGGAAGCTTCGGAGGCATTCTCGGCATGATCCTGGCCGTTCCGGCTTATGCCCTGCTCAAGGCTTTTACATTGAATATCGTCCGCCTTGTCCGTTTAAGGCAGAGGTATAAAAAAGAAACGGCGGAAAATCCTGAAGTCTGAACGTTTTGCCCATTTTCACATATGATGCTAATAAATTAAATGGCGGAGGTGTGAAAATGCCGGCAATTGTCGGACCGATTTTTATCAGGCGAGTCGTTGATGACAGCGCAGCCTTTTTTGGAGATGTGTTTGCGATTTCCCCGAAGTGCACGGATTCCTCCGGAGGAGGAGCGGGCACATTTCAAACAGGGGACTACGGATTGATTCATAACGATATCAATAAAACGACCTTCACAGATGCGGATGTGATGGACGGTTCCCAGTCATTGAACCTGTGACAGCCTCTTTTAAAGAGGCTGTTTCTTTTTTATAGTATAATGGGAAAAAAGATAGATAAGGCAGGTGACAAAGATGAAAATCAGGAAGGCAAACATCTTAAACGAAGATCAGATGATCACAGACGTTTACCTCCATGAAAATAAAAAGGAATTTCATACGCTTGTGGCTGTGCCGCAACTGGAGTGGAGCACGCTGATTTCCTATGAGGAAGAAAAAGCAGAACTCGCCGAAAAGCTTGACCGGTCATTGTCGAAAGTGGCTGAGTCGGATGCGGCCGAGGAGCTGTCCAAAAAGATCGTACAATGGGTGACCGAAATGTAGCACGGGCTCATGCCCGCTGTTTTCGTGGGCATACTGATAAAAAAATGCAGCTTAAAAAACGCTGCCAGCAGGATAAAACTGGAGGGTCTAAGACGTGAGCGACCAATCATTGGATCAATATTTACAGCAGGGAATGTACGGACCACGCGAAACGAAGCCGGATGAACGCAGACTGTTTTTAGGCTCGCTGAGGGAAAGGGTCATCATCGCATTGACTAAAGGACAAGTGCTGCGTCCGAAGGCATACCGGGAAGTCATCGATGCGCTTGGCTCAAAAGCGGATGCAACATTATTGCTTAACGGCGAAATCGGCTACTCTCATTTATCTCCTTACATCAAGGAGTCCAATAAGCAAGGCGTCCCTTTTTCGATCGTGTCCGATCAGCAATCGGACACTCCCCTTGGACTTGTTCTCGCGGCGCGTGAGGCCGTAGAGAAAGAATCGATTTATGTTCAGGACGATATCTTTGAGCAGTCGGTTTTAAACAAGAGATGAGGTGCGGGTTTTCGCACGCGCCTTCCGCAAGGCGGTCCCGAACCCGTGGTTTTTGTTTTTTTCTGAAAAAGAAAAAACCGCTGCTGGCGCGGCTTGACAGCCATATTCGATTGATTCGCCATTCACTTGTCCGTTTAGATAAGTTATAATGTTACCTATCATACAAAAGGCGGGGAGGGCGGCAATGAAAAAAGCTCTTATATGTATAGATTATACGAATGACTTTGTCGCAGCTGACGGTAAGCTGACGTGCGGGGAACCCGGCCGCAAAATCGAAGACGCCGTGGCGCGTCTCGCGGATACGTTTATTCAAAACGGCGATTATGTCGTATTTGCAGTCGATTCACACGAGGCCGGCGATACGCTTCATCCGGAAACCCGTTTGTTTCCTCCGCATAATATAAAAGGTACATCAGGACAGGATTTATACGGGAAGCTTGAAAAGCTTTATCGAAAACACGAACACGATCAGAATGTCTATTACATGGAAAAAACAAGGTACTCTGCTTTTGCCGGGACAAACCTCGAGCTGAAGCTTCGTGAAAGGGATATTCAAGAACTGCACCTTGTTGGCGTATGCACAGATATATGCGTGCTCCATACCGCAGTAGATGCTTATAATAAAGGGTTTAATCTTGTCATTCATCAAAACGCAGTGGCTAGCTTTAACCCGGACGGACACGACTGGGCTCTTTCTCATTTTGCAAACACCCTGGGAGCCTCAGTGTCAGATTGAGGAAGGAGAAATGAAGGTTGGAACACCGTTTTACAGACGACAGTCTAGCACTACACACAGACCTATATCAAATTAATATGGCGGAAACGTATTGGCGCGACGGCATTGATCAAAAGAAAGCCGTATTTGAACTGTTTTTCAGAAAGCTCCCTTTTGACAGCGGTTTTGCCGTTTTTGCCGGTCTTGAAAAAGCGATTGAATTTTTGCGGGATTTCAGATTTACTGAAAGCGATTTAGTTTATTTAAAAGAAGAGCTGGGCTTTAAAGATGACTTTCTCGGCTTTTTAAAAGATATGAGATTCACCGGTTCGCTTTATTCTATGCAGGAAGGCGAAATCGTGTTTGGCAACGAACCGATCATGAGGATCGAAGCGCCTTTGGCTGAAGCGCAGCTGATTGAGACGGCTCTGCTCAACATTGTGAATTACCAAACATTGATTGCCACAAAAGCGGCGAGAATCAAAAGTGTGATCGGAGAAGAGACGGCGCTTGAATTTGGAACAAGGCGCGCGCATGAAATGGACGCGGCGATGTGGGGAGCAAGAGCCGCGATTATCGGCGGATTCGACGCGACAAGCAATGTCCGCGCCGGCAAGCGGTTTGACATTCCGGTATCAGGCACGCACGCCCATGCGCTTGTACAGGCCTATCGCGATGAGTACACGGCATTTAAAAAATATGCGGAAACCCATAAAAAATGTGTCTTTTTGGTCGATACATATGATACGGTGCGTTCCGGCATTCCAAATGCGATCAAAGTAGCAAAGGAATTCGGCGATCAAATTGAATTTTCGGGAATCCGCCTGGACAGCGGAGACCTCGCCTATTTGTCGAAGAAAGCGAGAGCCATGCTGGATGAAGCCGGATTTACAGATACAAAAGTTGTTGCATCAAGCGATCTTGATGAGTACACGATTATGAACCTTAAAGCCCAGGGTGCAAAAATCGACGTCTGGGGCGTGGGCACAAAGCTGATTACCGCTTACGACCAGCCGGCTCTCGGCGCGGTTTACAAACTTGTTTCGATCGAAGAAGACGGAAAGATGGCAGACACGATTAAAATTTCTTCGAATCCGGAAAAAGTGACGACTCCAGGCTTGAAAAAGGTGTACAGAATCATCAATCAGCTGAACCATCATTCAGAAGGCGATTATATCGCTTTGGACTATGAAAAGGTCAATGAACAGGAGCGGCTGAAGATGTTTCACCCCGTTCATACGTTTATCAGCAAGTTTGTGACGAATTTTGATGCGAAAGATCTTCACCAGCCGATCTTTGAAAAAGGCGAGCTTGTCTATGAGAATCCGAGCATTCAGGATATTAAGCGGTATGTTCAAGAAAATCTCAGTTTGCTTTGGGAAGAGTATAAGCGGATCAGCAAGCCCGAAGAATATCCTGTCGATTTAAGCGAAGCTTGCTGGAACAACAAGATGCAGCAAATTCACGAAGCGAAAATCAAGGCGAAAAAAGGTCTGGATCAAGGTTGACTCTGTAAACGATAGTTTTTAACATAACTGGGGATTGAAACAGATAATTTCTTCGGGGATTATCTGTTTTTCAATATTAAGTTCAAATTTGGGTGAATTTTTATACAGCAGACGGGATTTGCCCAATTATTTGATATACTTAAAAGCGAAGGCACCTCAGTCGCTAGGGGGAAGAAGAATGAGGGTATTCGTTGCCAGACAGCCAATATTCAACAGAAAAGAACAAGTTGTCGCATACGAGCTTTTATACAGGGAAAGCGAGAAAAACTTTTTTTCCGGTATTGACGGTGATCAAGCGACAACAGAATTAATGATTAACAGCTTTTTAAACATTGGAATCGATAAATTGACAGAAGGCAAAAGGTATTACGTGAATTTTACCGAGGGTCTTTTGGCATCAGGGCTGCCGACGTATTTTGACCCGGATCAGCTCGTTGTGGAAATCCTTGAAGATGTGCCGATTACCCTTGAGCTTATCGAAAGGTGCAGGCATTTGAAAAGCCTCGGCTACACGATTGCACTCGATGATTTTTGTTTAAAGCATCGCGTGAAGAGGGACTTGCTCCATCAGCTTTTGGCATCCATTGATATTTTGAAGATCGATTTTTTCAAAACGACGCAGCAGGAAAGACAGAGCATCCTTCGATCATGCCGTAACCACCGCCTGACGTTCCTCGCTGAAAAAGTGGAGACGCGAAAAGAATATGAGCAGGCTGTAAAAGACGGATTTCATCTGTTTCAAGGCTATTTCTTCAGCGAGCCTGTCGTGATTGACGGTCAGGACATTACATATCATTTCCACGCTTATTATGAGCTGCTGCATGAATTAAGCGAAGATCAGCCTGATATTGAAAACGTCACAAATATTATAGAGCGCGATTTGTCGCTTTCTTACCAGCTGCTGAAGCTGTTGAATTCTCCAGCCAACCGGCCGATCCAAAAGATTAAAAGCATCCGCCAGGCTATCGTGCTTCTCGGATTTAAAGAAATCAAAAGGTGGATCTTCATCCTCTCATTTAAGGATTTAACGAAAAAGCAAAACTCCAGCAAGAACGAAGTCGTCAAGATTTCGCTGATCCGCGCGAAGCTTTGCGAATTGCTGGCAAAAAAAACGAACCGCCCTCAGCCGGCTTCTTATATGCTGACAGGCATGTTTTCATTTATCGATACACTGCTGCACAAAGAACTAACGGAAGTCGTCAGCGAACTGCCGCTGACAGACGAAGTGGGCCAGGCGCTGCTCGGAAAAGAAAATGATTACCGAAAAATCTTGCGGCTTGCAAAATCGATCGAACGAAACGAATGGGAAGACAACACACCGGAGACAGAAGGCTTAACTAAAGATGAAGCGTACCAGTGCTATCTTGAAGCTGTTGATTGGTGTCAAAAGCTCTTATAAAAAAATTCCGGCTCCTTCTTAGGGACCGGAATTTTTTTTGCGCTAAGACCAACGCAATAGCAGGAATAGTCTGCTGCGGGGGCTGATGAGCATGATGCGAATGCCGTCGGGATCGAATGAGGCATCAAGCTGGCTGCGGACGCCGGTTTGCCTGAGCGCGGCCAGCACGTTATTTTTTTGGTTGCTTTGGGCAGCCGTCATGATTTGCTGGGCCAAAGTACGCGAGGCTGAAAGCCTGCTTAAAATTCTCTGTCCGTCAGCCATCAAGCTCTCCGCTTCTTTTGCCGAGCGCAATAAGGCGCTGACTTGAACTTCGGGATAGACCTGCCGGCAGCTGACGTGTTGATATGGATGCATCCAAAAGCAATGAGGAGGAAGCAATATGAACACCTCTTTTCAATTTTTACGGGTCAAATTGCGGTTTTTGCGGTGTAAGGCGAAGGGATGGTTTTTTATAAGGGCCGAAATGCGTGTCGGTCTATTGCGTGTTTTTCGGTGGCGCATACCCGATCTGCGTTCCGTGAACACTCAAGTTTTTCTATTCCCCGCTAGTTACTACTTTAGACTCAAGGTTGCAAAACGAACAAAACACAACTGAACTTGCGATGATAAAGGGGTTTATATGCGATCTTTATTTGACTCCTTGAAAAACAAACAAAAATTTTATGTTTCATTAGGATTTGAGAACTAATCGCAAGTTGTGTAAAATGGGTGTTATGGTCTATTTAAAGTTTGCGGTGTAACGCATGAATTTATATGCAACTTTTCGGTGAAAAAGAAACCAAATCCCTTTAAACTTGTATTAACAGATCAAATACCTATGACTCGTTCACTATACACAAATTGATTGATCTTCCAAAAGGAGTGTGGAACCGGTGGAAAAGCAACAAATTGAAGAATTAAAACAACTGCTTTGGCGGCTAGAGAATGAAATCAGAGAAACAAAGGACTCCTTGCGCAAGATTAACAAAAGCATTGATCAATACGATAAGTACACATATCTAAAAACCTCGTAAAAAGACTTGTTTCAGACAAGTCTTTTTTTTGTGTGCAAACGAACCCAAAAAAAGGATAAATTATTATATAATTGTTAAATAAAAAAATTGCTCTGTCAATCGGGATTTTGATTTAGTAAAATATTAAGAAAGGAGGGAGCACCATCTCTAAGCTTTTTTGTCTAGATCACAGTAAAATCAAGCAAAGAATGAATCATTTTATAGACCTTGAGATTCCCAATGCGGACTTAAATCGGACGCTGCACGCTTTTCTAGATGCAAAGGACCAGTTGCATTTCAGCGAGCTTGCTTTTTATCATTACCAAAGTTTCGGCGGCACGGACACCGATGCGGCAGAAACCCTTGGAGCAGGCATTGAACTCTTGATTCTTGCGTTTGATATATTCGATGATTTAGAGGATGAAGACAGCCCCGATGAACCTTGGATGAAAATCAACCGTTCAGTCGCAATGAATGCGGCGACTGCGCTTTATACAATAAGCATTAAAGTGATCGGTTCGGTGTCGAAAGAACCGGTGTTTTTCGAAAAGCTAATGGAATATACACTTCAATCGATGCAGGGACAGCATGACGATCTCAGCAACCGCCCTGCCACTGAAGATGAGTGCCTTGACATGATCAAGCGTAAATCCGGGGCGCTGACAGCCTTGCCATGCGTGCTGGGAGCTATGCTTGCTACGGGCAAATTTGACCCGACGGTTGAAAAGTACGCCTACCAGCTGGGCATTGCTTCACAAATTGAAAATGATTATAAAGCACTTTTTTATGATTCAAAAAGCGATATCGCCAAGAAAAAGCGGACGCTTGCGTATTTATATTTGTCAAGAAAATTTAACCAGCCGTCGATTGATTTGTTAAAAACATTTGAAACTGAGGATAAAATTGCCGATAAAGAAATAAAATGCTATAAAGAGAAATTGAAGGCAGCAGGCGTCACTCAGTATATGTATGTTATGAATCAGCTCGCTATTCAGAAATTTAAGAAGGGAATCGGGGAGCTTGAGTTGGGGGATATGGAGAAAGAACGTTTGATGTCTACCCTGCTGAATAACAATTAAAGAGGAGACTATGTATGCAAGATATTGTGAACTTTTTGGTCGAAAATCCTGAAGTATTAAAAAAAGTTGTTGATGGGGATGCTTGTTTATTAGGCATTGATCCAGAAAAAACAGGAGTAGTGGTTGACAGTATTAGATTATTAGGTAAGAGTTGGGGTGGAGGAGGATTTTGGATTTAAAATTCTTCCTTAACTATCTATTATAAGGATGTAAAATTAATGCGTGTTAATTATAATAAACTATCTTTAATTATTATTTTGCTAAGCCTCTCCTTGGTTCCTTATATTATCTATGTAAATCTGCATTCTAGTTACCTTGGAATGACAATGCAATTTAATGAAAAAAACGAATACCAAGTATTCGAGATTGAAAAAGGGTCACTGGCTCAATCCCTAGGATTTAAAAAAGGGGATGTTATTCTAGAGATAAATGGTAAAAGTGTAGAAAAATTAAGGGCTGATGATGGGAAATTAGCTGATGAATTAAGTGATGTTAAATCGATGATCGTTGAAAGAGATGGAGAGATAGGGTTTGTAGAGACCGGATATGAATTGGTGAGTTATGAAAGTCTATTTCTATTTATTATTCCAATGATGTTTTATCTCCTTTCTCTTTTTTGTGTTTATTTCATAATAAAATCAAACAAAAGATTAAATTCGGCTTCAGCTTTTATTTTAATTGTTTTTCTGCTTGTTACATCAACAGCTTATTCTTGTTCTGTGGGATCTGCAAAGGGAGATAGTTTAAGTATCTATATAACAATGATAACTTTTCAATTCGTTCCTGTTTTGTATCTCCACTATATTTATCAATATTTCAAGGAAAAAGGAAAAGAGTTTTTCAATAATAAAATATTTCTTTTCCTATACCCTGTGGGTTTATTGAATTTGCTATTGGAAATTTCCAGTGATAATTTGCAGATTTCTTATAGTTCCATTAAGCTCTTTAACCTGGTATCTTTCTTGGTTGTTACCATTATAGCCTTTGCTCTTATCATTTATGGTGTAATAAAAAATAAAGCTTCTGAGCAAGCCTATTTTTTAAGGATACTTGTTATCACAAATTTTGTTGCGTTTATTCCGTTCTTAATTTTCTATGTCATTCCATATGTATTTATCGGTGATTATATATTCCCGGCAATGTTTGTTGTACCCTTTTTGTTGATTATTCCTTTCTCATTAGTGTATCAATTTATTGCTACCAAAATATATGACATTGAATTCTTATTGGGACGTTTTAAATACTATGGATTGTTAGCCATTTTACCAAGCTTGACAGCTGTAGGTGTATTTACTTTAACACAAGAATTAAGTAATAGTCTAAATACAGTTAAAAACACTATATTTATCTATTTGAACTGACCCGTTAAAATGAGACTTAGAAAAAACACCTATGCTGCCTGTCCCCTGTATTCCAGTGGGGACAGGTAGTTTAATTTTGCCTGAATTCGTACATGATTATATCGATACATGTATTGATTTACAATTTGTACTACTTTAGAATTGGATATAGATGCTCTACTTTGAGCGTTAAATCCTTCCGACTTTAGCGAGGAGTGAAAGGATTCAATGACGGCATTATCATGGCAGTTTCCTTTTCGAGACATGCTTGTGGTAATGCCTTTTTCTTTGGCCAAATTCTGATATGCATGTGAAGTATAGACAGATCCCTGGTCGCTATGAAGAAGTAACCCTACTGGTTTACGTAATTCTACAGCTTCCCTCAATGTGTCTAATACTAGGTTAATATCTTGGCTCGTACCTATTTTGTAAGCCACTATTTCGTTGTTATATAAGTCCATAATCGTTGATAAATATAACATAGTCGAGCCATAAGGTAAGTAGGTAATGTCGGTTACCCATTTTTCATTTAATCGGCTTGCTTTAAAATTACGATTGAGAGTGTTCGGCACAATAATATTACTCTCACCACAAATGTACTTTTGTCGCTTCTTCTTAACTTGACACTGAATCTCAAACTTTTGCATAATTTTTTGTACAGTTTTGCGGTTTACATTTATCCCATACTTTCTGTTTAAGATGGATTTAATTTTACGATGACCATAGTGATAGAAGTTTTTCTTACACAGCTTGATTACTAGCTCTTCTAATGAAGTTAGCTCAACTTTTTTATACTTCTTTTTCCAACGGTAATATGTTGACTTAGGTATGCCTAATACTCCAAGAATATCAATTATTTTAAAAGTGGCTGAGAGTTCTTCTACAACTTGGACAATGACTCGTGGCTCCAACTCCTTTCGATCTCCTGGTACTTTTTTATAATTGCCAATTGAGCCTCTAGCTGTTTATTCTTTAGTTTTAATTCTTCTAGCTCACTCATTTCCTCCGATTCTTTACCGTAGGAATATTGTTTTCCAACTTGTTGCGAAAATCGATAGGTTTGGCCTGTTTTGTACCATCGCATCCATGTTTTAATTTGAGTCTTATTTTTTATCCCCAGTTGTTCCATTATTTCTTTGTTTGTCATTCCAGCTTGTTTCATTTTAATTACTTCCCATTTTACTTCTTCTGCGTAATGTACTCTTGTGCCCATAGAAAAACACCCTCCTAAGAATCATATTGTATTAATACGATTCAGGGGGTGTTTTTTCCTTGTCTCATTTATTTGGGTCTCTCCAATTTTATTATGCTAGGTGTTTTTTATCTCAAAGAAATTCTTGATTTTCGTTTCCGTTTAAAAAGGTTTTCTGAAAAATTTAATTACCAAGATAGTGTATTTAAGTTTACCCAACTTATACGGAGCTCGACATCGTTAGCGCAAGTGCTAAGGGAATTGTCTCAAACGATTCTTGATGTTTTACCTGTCAGCCAGGCTTATGTACTGGAGTTAAAGAGTGATGGAACCGTAGGGTTACTTGAAAATAATGCAAACGATCAAGTTTGGAAGCCTTATGAAAAAGAAGCTTTTAGGGCTATCACCGACATCGGCAAAATCGTCGAAGTCGACCGTGGGTTTTTGATTAAGATCGGTGAACGGGGCGGGACGTCTTATGTCATGCTGTGTTTGTCGGTTTTAAATACGCCTAGGCTGACGCGCGATGAGATTTCATGGCTTGAGACGCTGGCGTTTTATACGAGCGTTTCCCTGGAAAACGTGCTGAAAATCGGCGAGCTGATGGAGCATCTGGAAAATGTGAAAAAAGAAGGGCCGAATCCGGCGTGGCTGAATAAATTGATGTTTGCGATTGAAGAGAAGCAGAGATCTGATTTAGCCCGCGATCTCCACGACTCTGTCCTGCAGGATATGATTTCCTTGAAGCATCAAAGCGAGATGTTTCTGGCTGATTTTGAAAAAGATAAAGTCTGTACGAATCAAATCCGGCAAAGGCTCATCAATATGAATGAGCAAATGTCCGCCGTCATCCAGACGACAAGGGAAACGTGCCAGGAGCTGAGGCCGCAGCTGTTGTACGATCTCGGACTTGTCAAAGCCCTTTCGAAACTGGCGGCGCAGCATCAGGAGTCCTCATCGATCGATAAGATCCGCCTCAATACGGAAAGGTTCTCAAAGGTGCTCGACTTGGACACGCAGTTGAATTTGTACAGAATTGTGCAGGAGCTTTTAAGCAATGCGGTTAAACATTCGAGAGCTAATGAGGTTTTGATTATGCTTGTCTGCATAAAAGAAAAAGTTGTTCTTCATTATGAAGATGACGGCATTGGGGTTGACCCGGACAAGCTTTATCAAAACAGCGCAAGCATGGGGCTGTCGGGCATTCGCGAGCGCGTCCGCGCACTGAACGGCAGTCTGGATATACAGACAGCAGAAGGGAAAGGCTTTAGGGTCGCCATTGAAATGGGATTGTAATGTTTAGTTAACATTTTTGCTTGGCATCCGCCAAGTTTTTTCTATAAAATGGTGATAGGGCAAGGTTACGCAAAAGGGAGGAAATTATGAGAAGATTACTTGTGATCGATGATCATCCGGCTGTCATGGAGGGGACGAAGGCAATTCTTGAAACGAACCAGGACTTTGTTGTCGATTGCCTCAGCCCTGAAGCCAGCGAACAATTTCTCAAGAAACATGATTTTTCTGCGTATGACCTGATCTTAATGGATTTAAATTTGGGTGAAATCAACGGCATGGACCTATCTAAGAAAATCCTTGAGACATGTTCATCATGCAAAATTATCGTTTACACAGGCTATGAAGTCGAAGATTATTTTGAAGAGGCGATTCGTTCCGGCATGCACGGCGCCATCAGCAAAACGGAATCGAAGGAAAAGATTATAGAGTACATATATCAGGTTCTGGATAATAAAATTGTCGTCGATTATGATTATTTCAAGCAGTTGATTACACAGCAAAAATCGAAGTCAAACAGCCAGCAGACCCAGCACGACCTCTTGACTGAAAGGGAATGCCTGATTTTAAAAGAAGTCGAAAAAGGCTACACAAATCAGGAAATTGCTGATGCGCTTCATTTAAGCAAGCGGTCGATCGAATACAGCTTGACTTCCGTATTCAGCAAGCTGAATGTAGGATCAAGGACAGAGGCTGTTTTAATCGCGAAATCTGAAGGTGTACTCTGATGAGGGGACGATTGTGATGGAAACGAAACATACACTTCTTGAAGCGTTGGGAATCGAGTTGAAGGAGTGCAGCAAAGAACGGTGTGTTGCCGTCATGCCTGTCGATGAAAGAACGCGTCAGCCTTTCGGCTATCTGCACGGAGGCGCGTCCGTTGCGCTCGCTGAAACGGTGGCAAGCATCGGGGCATATCAGCATATCGATCCAAAAGAGCAGGCATGCTTCGGGCTTGAGATCAACGCCAACCATATTAAATCGGTAAAAGACGGAACGGTTAAAGCGGTCGCTACGCCTCTGCATGTGGGCAAATCAACAATGGTGTTTCAAATTGACATACGCGATGAGCAGGACAGCCTGATTTGCACGTCCAGGTGCACGATGGCGGTCATCAGCCGTCCTTCATCGTAAACATAAAGAAAACTCGCCTGTTAGGGGCGAGTTTTCTTTTTATAAATAGGAATCTTCCTTCTTTTTAATCAGAAAATTTCTGTAGCCTTCATAATCGTCCTGTACGGTTTTCTTTTCCATTTTAACGCCTGTATTATACGCGGCTCTTGCGATCAGGTGCGCGCCTACAGGAGACGTCAGAAATACAAAGACGATACCGAGCAGCACTTTTGCCGTAATGAAGCCGTGCAGAAACCAGAAGTAAAAGAATACGCCGAGCAGCACGCTGATGATCCCCAGTGTCGCTCCTTTTGAAGCGGCGTGGATTCTTGAGTATAAGTCAGGCAGCCTAAGCGTTCCAAAGGAAGCGGCTAACGATATCAGTGCGCCAAGAAGGATCAAAACGGCGATAAGCAATTTAGCGGCTTCGATCATTTTCGATAATCTCTCCTTTCTCAAGGAATTTAGAAAATGCGACGGTGCCGATGAAGGCCAGAATGCCGATCAAGAGGATGACTTCCAAATATGCTGTCGTATTTAACAGGATGGACACGAGAGCCGTAATTCCGATTAAGTTGATGCCGATCGCATCAAGCGCCACCACTCTGTCCGGGATGCTCGGCCCTTTAATGACCCTCAGGACATACAGAAAAGTGGAGACCGCCAAAATGCCGAGTGACAATTGCAAAATAAATTCAAACATCAGCGGCTTACCTCCTTAATGGCCTCTTCAAACGAAATTCGGATATCACTGATGGCTTTCTCGGCATCATCGATATCGACCGCATGAATATAAAGAATCGAACGGTCATCGGAGATATCGACGACCAATGTGCCCGGTGTCAGCGTAATCAGGTTTGCCAACGTCGTGATTTCCCAGTCCGCTTTAAGATCTGTCTTGAAGGCGAAAATGCCGGGCTTATTTTTTAACCGCGGTGACAAGATCGTCTTTAATACGCTGACGTTTGCCAGCACGAGCTCTTTAATAAAAATAAACAGCAGTCTGACGATCGCCCAAATGTTAATCAAGTAAAAGCGGCGGCGGAAAAAACGCCTCATCAGAAAGAGCGAGAATAATCCGATCACATAACCGATGACAAACCCGGCAGCGGTGTAGTCATTGTTCAGAAACATCCAGCACAACGCAAGAATAAAGTTCAACAATATTTGTAATGCCATGCGATCTACTCCTTCAAAACGGCTTCAATATATTTTTCGGGGTTGACGAGCGTATCAGCCGCCTGGTGAAAATACGGAGCGATAAGCTCGGTTCCGAGTCCGATGGCAAGCGACAGAAAGAGCAGTACCGCTGCCGGATACATGTAGCCTTTTAGCTGCCTTTTGGCCGGAGCATCTTCCTGTTCATCCCCCCAGAAGCCGTTGATAAATATTTTCATGACGGAATACAAGACGAGCAGGCTGGATAAAAGCATCAGCAGCGTAATCACGAATTCGCCGCTTAAAAAGCCGCCTTCTGCAATTTTCAGCTTGCCGATGAATCCGCTGAAAGGAGGAACACCTGCCAATGAAACGGCTGAAATCATAAACATCCAGCCGAGCACGGGATGGTTTTTGATCAGGCCGCTCATTTTTTTCAGGTTGTTTGTCCCTGTCAGGGCAAAAAGCGCTCCGCCAAGCATAAACAGCGCTCCTTTAATGATCATGTCATGAATCAAATAGTAGACAGATCCTTCGATTGAAGCCGGCGTATTGGCGGCGATGCCGAACAAGATGACGCCGACCGCAGTGACAATATTGTAGATGATGATTTTTTGAACATCCCAGTAGGCGATCGAGCCGATGACCCCGAAGATGATCGTAAGCGCCGCAAGCCAGACCATTAATTGATGAGTAAAAGCGGCGTCTTGGGTGAAAATTAATGTAAACACCCTTGTGATCGCGTACAGGCCGACTTTGGTCAGAAGTGCGCCAAACAGTGCGGAAACAGCGGCTGGCGGCGCATAATAGGAACCAGGCATCCAGAAATACAGCGGGAAGATGCCGCCTTTTAAACCGAAGACGATCAAAAATAAAACAGCGATGACCGTGATCAGCCCGGTTTGCCCTGATTCGCTGATCCGGACGCTCAGATCCGCCATGTTTAATGTGCCCGTAACCGCATATAAATAAGCGACTCCGATGACAAAGAGGGCGGAAGAAATAATGTTAAAGACGATGTACTTCAGAGACTCCCGCAGCTGAATCTTCGTGCCGCCGATGACGATCAGCACATACGAAGCCATCAGAAGCACCTCAAAAAATACGAACAGGTTAAACAAGTCCCCGGTCAAGAAAGCGCCGCTAACTCCGGCAAGCAGGAACTGGACGGCGGGATAATAAAAGAAACGCTCGCGTTTTTCGCCGATGGAGCGAAACGAATAAAGAACCGTCAGAAATCCGATAATGGCTGTCGTTAACGCCAGAAGGCTGGCAAATTGATCAGCGACAAGGCTGATTCCGAACGGAGGCTTCCACCCGCCGAGATACAAGGTCTGGATTCCGTCCGTATAGACTGTCTGCACAAGAACGGCGGCCGCAGCGATCGCCGCAATGGAAGATATGGCGCTGAATGCACGCATCAGCACGATCGACCTGTTCATAAAGATAAGCAGAATTGCGGCCATTAAAGGAATCAGTATTGGCAGAATTACAAGATTATTCATGTTGATCATTTCCCCTCATTTGATCCATATCATCCATTTTCAGCTCTTGATAGGCGCGGAAAGCCATGACCAGGAGAAACGAGGTAACCCCGAAAGCAATGACGATCGCCGTTAAAATCAACGCCTGAGGGAGAGGATCGACATAGGTTGTCGACTCTTCATTCAAAATGGGGGGCGCTCCTTTTTTTAACCCTCCCATCGTCAGCAAAAGCAGATGGACGCCATGGCTGAGAACGGCAGTTCCGATAATCACCCTCAAAAGGCTTTTGGAAAGCAGCAGATAAGTCGCCGCCATGAACAGAATTCCTACAATAAAAGACATTAAAATCTCCATTATTCTCTCTCCCCAATCGTCTGAATAATGGTCATGGTCACGCCGACCACTACGAGATAAACCCCGATATCAAACAATACCGCGGTGGCAAGCTCCGTTTTCCCCAAGAGCGGAAGGTTAAAGTAATCAAACGCGTGGGAAAGAAACTGAGCGCCGAACAAAAATGAGCCGATTCCGGTGGAAACGGAAATGAATAAGCCGACGGCCGCCACATAGATAAAGTTGACGGGCAAGATGTTCTGCACCGTTTTTAAATCATAGGCGAGCAGCAGAAGGACAAGCGAAGACGCCGTCATCAATCCGCCGATAAAACCGCCGCCCGGGTTATTATGGCCGGCAAAAAACAGATGGAAAGAAAAGAGCAGAATGATAAAGGATGCAATCTTTGTAACGGTTTGCAGGATCACATCATTCGTCTGAACCTTTTTCAATGCTCTTCCCCTCCTTTCTCCAATCTGAGCCTGATCATGCCGTATATTCCTAAAGCGGCAATGACAAGTACGGTAATTTCAAACAATGTATCAAATCCCCTGAAGTCGACCAATATTACGTTGACGATATTGTGGCCGCCTGCGAGTTTATAGCTGTTTTCAATAAAATACGATGCAATGCTTTCAAGCGAGCGCTGGCTGTTTGCTGAAAGTGCGAGCAGCGTCACAACAGTTCCGACGCCGACCGATACAAGCGCATTTGTGACCCTGAACCTAGCCGATTTCGGCTTAAATCTGAGCTTCGGCAAATGATAGAAGCACAGCAGGAACAATGCGACTGAAATGGTTTCGATGATCAGCTGCGTCAGCGCGAGATCCGGCGCCCTGAAAATGACAAAGAACAGCGCGAGCGTGTAGCCGATGACGCCGAGTCCGATAATCGCCGTCAGTCTTGACCTTGCAAAAACGGTGGTAAAGGTTGCGGCAATCATTACGGCTGACAGAACGAGCTCATAGACGCCGATTGAAGCATTGCCTTTCACATCGTATGAAAAGCCCCCGGTAACAGCGAGCGATCCGCCGATGATCACGATAAAGAAGACAAAAACATAAACAAGATAGTCGCGGAGAAACCCTGTCATATACGTTCTTGTAATCTTGTTGGAGCCTTTTTCAAGCCCTGACAGCGAGCTGTCGTACAACTTGTTCAGCGTCAGTGTTTCCGGGAAGAGGCCGTAGACCTTCCGCCATTTTGACAAGGTCAAATAGGCGAGAACTCCGAGAGCAACGACGCCGATCGTCATATAGAGCTCAGTCGAAAAGCCGTGCCACATGTAAATATGAACCTTGAATTTTTCGTCACCGTCCAAAAGGGTCGGCATAATCGACGCTGCAGCAGGTTCAATGATGCTGTATGACAGAATGTTCGGGAAAAAGAAAAAAATCACCACGAGAGATACGAGGACAATCGGCGAAATCAGCATGCCGATTGGAGCCTCATGCGCTTGTTTTTCAAGCTTTTCAGGCTGATATTTTCCCCCGAAGGTTTTAAATAAGAGAACCATGCAGTAAATGAATGTAAACACGCTTCCGATCCAAGCCAGCACAGGAAAGAGAAAACCCCATGTGTCAGCGTTATACAAGTTAAAGTTCGTAATCCTGAGCATGCTGGTGAAGAACATTTCCTTGCTCAAAAAGCCGTTGAACGGAGGCAGTCCGGCCATTGAAAACGCGCCGATGAGCGTAATCGTAAACGTAATCGGCATGATCGTCATAAGGCCGCCGAGCTTGCGGATATCTCTCGTACCTGTTTCATGGTCGATGATTCCGACTGCCATGAATAAGCTGCCTTTGAAAGTCGCATGGTTAATCAAGTGAAAGATAGCGGCGATTACTGCAACCATGTAGTATTCAAAATGCTGAAAATGCAGTGCGGCCGCTCCGACGCCAAGCATCGACATGATCATTCCGAGCTGGCTGACCGTAGAAAATGCAAGTATCGATTTCAGATCAGTCTGCTTGACGGCGTTGAACGAACCCCAGAAAAGCGTGACAATCCCCGTGAGAGACACGATCCAAAACCATTCCCCTGAAAAAGCGAACACAGGGGTGAATCTTGCAACGATATAAATTCCCGCTTTTACCATCGTGGCGGAGTGCAGGTAAGCACTTACAGGCGTTGGTGCTTCCATTGCGTCCGGAAGCCAGATGTAAAAAGGGAACTGCGCAGATTTAGTGAAGGCTCCGATTAACACCAGCACGAGAGCCGGGATGAAAAAGCCGTGCCCCGAAATTAAATCAACCTGGTTGATCATTTCTCTAATCGAGAATGAACCTGTGATCGTGTAAAGAAGAATGAAGCCTCCAAGCATGGAAAGACCGCCGAATATGGTGATAAGCATCGATTTTGTCGCGCCGTATCTTGATTTTTCCCGCTTGTACCAATAGCCGATGAGCAGAAAAGACGATATGCTGGTCAATTCCCAAAACAAATAAAGTACAATGACGTTATCAACGAGAACAACGCCGAGCATTGCCCCCATGAACATGAGCAGATAAACGTAAAATGGTCCGAGCTGCTCTCTTTCTTTAGACAGATAATAGATGCTGTAAAGGACAACCAAAGACCCGATCCCTGTAATCAGAAGGGCGAATAGCAATCCGAGTCCGTCAACGTACGCGGTAAAGTTAATCCCAAAGGACGGAATCCATTCCAGTACAGCCTTTAATGTTCCGCCATCCGCCGTCATTTTGATCATGCGGAAAAAATAAATAAATAATAGAACAGGAAGAAACAGGACAAACCAGCCTGTATGAATCTTTCTGACGTTTTTCGCCAATAGCGGAATCAAGAAGGCGAGTGCAAAAGGCGATAAAATAGCAATATGTAAAGACGTCATATTAACCTCCCTTAAGGTAGCATGTATAAATACATTCTGTTCCATACTAAAATTTTCAAACGTTATGTACTTTTTTAGAACTGGTGACCTAGACAAATTATAACTCAAATTTTAATCGGCTGCATGATCTCATGGTAACCGCGGTTTATGCGGTCTTATGAACCTGAAAACAATTTTAACAAAAAATTCGGCATTTGTATAATGGAAAGTTTTTTTGAACAAGATGAATTTGAGGTGATGAAAGATGAAAAGGAAAGCTTTTGTCAGCCTAAGTTTATTTTGTTCGCTTTTTGCGGGAGCGTTTATGATCAACAGGGAAATGACGCGTGAACAGACTCCGGGGATCGGAACACCCGAAGGCCCTCAATACCGCGGTGATTACACGCCGCTACAGACGGGAGCGGAAGATCAGTCCTTAACGGGAACAGAAAGAGCTCCCTTTAAACCGAGAGAATATATCAGAGTTGAGAAACGCTGAAAACAAAAAAGGAATCCGATCGTATAGATCAGACTCCTTTTTGTTTTTTTATGCGGCCCTTACGAGGTGAAGAACCTCAGTAAAACGGTCGCCATAATGACGGTGGATGCCCCGCCGAGACGCGTTGAGATTTGCGCAAACGGCATCAGACCCATCCGGCCTGAAGCCGAAAGAATGGCCACGTCCCCCGTGCCGCCGAGACCGCTGTGACAGCCTGTGACGATCGCTGATTCAACAGGGTACATGTTCATTAATTTTCCGACAAAGTAGCCTGATGTCACCATGGCAATGACGACTGAAGCGCAGACGGCGATGAAGCGCAGGGAAATAACAGACGCCACATCATCAAGAGGGATATAAAGAATGCCGAGCCCGACCATCAGCGGCCAAGTGAAGCTTGATGACATGAACTTGTAAAGCTGGTGAGCGCCTTTTTCCATGCTTGCAGGCAGAAGCTTTGCATATTTTACGGCAGCCGCTGCGATGATCATCAGGATCGCTCCCGGAATCGCGATGAACTTGGAGACCAAACCGCCGAAAATGAAGAAGGAACATGCGATTAAAACGCCGGCACCCATTAATTTCAAGTCGATTTTCGGCTCCTCTTCTTTTTGGTTGAAAATTTCATCGTCTTTTTTCGATTTAACGAGTCTGCCGTTACCGTTCAGTTCAGGACGCTTTTCCCCAAGCTTTTTCATCAGTCCGGCTGAGATGATGGCAACGACGTTTCCGATAATAGCGGCCGGAATGAGCTGTGAAACAAATACATCGGTGGACTGTCCCAAAATTTGCGAGTAGGCGAGTGACAGCGGCAGGATGCCTTCGCCGATGCCTCCGGCAATAATCGGTACAATAATAAAGAAGAAAGCTTCATAAGGGCTGTAGCCAAATAACAGACCGACGAGAATACCGGCGGCAACCGCTGCGATCGTCCCGGCCAACAACGGAACGAACATTCTCATAAAACCTTGAATCAGAACCGTGCGATGCATTCCTAAAATACTTCCCGCGACTAAACATGCGATGTAGAAATACAAGAAATTTGACGTTTTCATCAAAGTTGTAACCGCTTCCATAGATGCAGGGTTAAGCACTTTGAAAAAGACTAAGAACGAAGGAACAAACAGCGATAGAATGGCAGGTCCGCCGATATCTTTTAAAATCGGAATGCGCTGTCCGACATCCCCGAGAAAAATGCCGAGAATCATAATGACCGCGAAACCGCCGAGCATGTCATTCGGCAATTCATTAAAGTAAGCTGCCAGAAAAACAATCAGCGCAAGCGCAATATATAGCGGAAACGGAATCACGCCGATTTTCCAGTTGATCAGCTTATGGAAAATATTTTTATTTTCTTTATGACCGTGATTTGTAATCGGTTTCAAATCTTTTGCTGCTTCCATAAAAAACACCCCCATGTTTGTATGTGTTCAATTGTAGAAGAAAAGTGTCAATTCTGTGCGTTTTTTAAATTAAAATAATCGATTGATAATTAAATTAAAACGAAAAAGGGCGGAAAAAGAGAAGGAATCTCCTTGATTTTGATCGTTTTATAGGTCTTTTGGTTTATTAGGGATCCATATCCAGGCGGAAAAAGGGGATTTCCTGTCCATGGAGAAAAGCTTTTTTAAGCAGCAATTAAAAAACCCCCGAAGCGCATTGGAGAGACCCAAATAAATGAGACAAGGAAAAAACACCCCCTGAATCGTATTAATACAATATGATTCTTAGGAGGGTGTTTTTCTATGGGCACAAGAGTACATTACGCAGAAGAAGTAAAATGGGAAGTAATTAAAATGAAACAAGCTGGAATGACAAACAAAGAAATAATGGAACAACTGGGGATAAAAAATAAGACTCAAATTAAAACATGGATGCGATGGTACAAAACAGGCCAAACCTATCGATTTTCGCAACAAGTTGGAAAACAATATTCCTACGGTAAAGAATCGGAGGAAATGAGTGAGCTAGAAGAATTAAAACTAAAGAATAAACAGCTAGAGGCTCAATTGGCAATTATAAAAAAGTACCAGGAGATCGAAAGGAGTTGGAGCCACGAGTCATTGTCCAAGTTGTAGAAGAACTCTCAGCCACTTTTAAAATAATTGATATTCTTGGAGTATTAGGCATACCTAAGTCAACATATTACCGTTGGAAAAAGAAGTATAAAAAAGTTGAGCTA
The DNA here is from genome assembly GCF_000011645.1 of Bacillus licheniformis DSM 13 = ATCC 14580. Taxonomy (GTDB): domain Bacteria; phylum Bacillota; class Bacilli; order Bacillales; family Bacillaceae; genus Bacillus; species Bacillus licheniformis. The sequence continues at coordinate 3,196,316 of NC_006270.3, read as the reverse complement.
ACTTCATTAGAAGAGCTAGTAATCAAGCTGTGTAAGAAAAACTTCTATCACTATGGTCATCGTAAAATTAAATCCATCTTAAACAGAAAGTATGGGATAAATGTAAACCGCAAAACTGTACAAAAAATTATGCAAAAGTTTGAGATTCAGTGTCAAGTTAAGAAGAAGCGACAAAAGTACATTTGTGGTGAGAGTAATATTATTGTGCCGAACACTCTCAATCGTAATTTTAAAGCAAGCCGATTAAATGAAAAATGGGTAACCGACATTACCTACTTACCTTATGGCTCGACTATGTTATATTTATCAACGATTATGGACTTATATAACAACGAAATAGTGGCTTACAAAATAGGTACGAGCCAAGATATTAACCTAGTATTAGACACATTGAGGGAAGCTGTAGAATTACGTAAACCAGTAGGGTTACTTCTTCATAGCGACCAGGGATCTGTCTATACTTCACATGCATATCAGAATTTGGCCAAAGAAAAAGGCATTACCACAAGCATGTCTCGAAAAGGAAACTGCCATGATAATGCCGTCATTGAATCCTTTCACTCCTCGCTAAAGTCGGAAGGATTTAACGCTCAAAGTAGAGCATCTATATCCAATTCTAAAGTAGTACAAATTGTAAATCAATACATGTATCGATATAATCATGTACGAATTCAGGCAAAATTAAACTACCTGTCCCCACTGGAATACAGGGGACAGGCAGCATAGGTGTTTTTTCTAAGTCTCATTTTAACGGGTCAGTTCACATTTCGGGGGCGGTGCATTATGATGTTCTTTTGGCAAGAGATCCTAACACCTCTCCCATTTTGACTTGAAGAGAGGGGTGAAGGCGTTCATCAGGAATAAAGGTATCCTTTTCAAACAGCAGAATAACGGTTGAGCCGAAAGAGAAATATGCGATTTCGTCGCCTCGGCGCCATTCTTTTGACTCCTGGAGCATCACGATCGAGTTAATATACATCGCTCCGACCTTCACAAGCAGGGCGGACCCATATTGATGCTTAAATTCGGAAATCATCCGGTAGTTTTTTGTCAGCGGCGATTTCCCGTATGTCAAACCGATTTTATTCACAGGGTAAGACGTGCTTCCCAGCGAATACTGCGTTTCAAGTGTGCCGTAAGCCGGGCTGTGAATTCTGTGGTAGTCTCTCGGACTTAAATAGATAATGATATAGGTTCCGCCGACATAGCGGTTCACGATCTCGGATCGTCCGATCATTTCTTCTACAGAATAGAGTTTTTGTTTGACGGTAAATTGCTTGTCGCGCGTGATGGTGCCCATTTCTTCGATGACGCCGTCCACAGGGCTGACCAGGCTGTTTGGATCAGCGGGAAGGGGGCGTGCACCGCTCTTTAATTTTCTGATGAACAGCTCGTGCAGGCTGTTAAAAGAGCGGACATCTTCCAGCATCTCTTCTGTATTAATATGAAAGGTTTTGATATAGGAGGGGATGAGAGGTTTGCTTAGCTTTGACTGAGCAAACTTTTCCAGCATCCGGGACACGCCCTTTTTATTCGTCAACTCAATCAAAAACCGGTAAAGCCGCTTTTTCAAGCTGTTCACTCCTTTACTGATCATCCGGGATGCAAGCGGTATTTAAATCACGCCGATTGTGTATCCGATCGTAATAAAAACAAGACACCAAATAAAAGCTCCTGATCCGGCATAAATCAGGAACCTTTTCATGTCCATCTCGTTCATGCCGGACAGATAGCATGTCACATGGCGGATTCCGGGGACAAAATAGCCGAAAAGAATCGTCCACGGGCCGTATTTTTCAAACCAGCGGTGCACGGTGTCCAGTCTTTTCGGCGTCAGACCGATCCATTTCCCGAACTTATCGAGCAGCGGTTTACCGATTTTCTTCCCTAGAAAATAACTGATGAGCATCCCTGATATCGCACCTGAAAAACTGATCAAAAGGCACATCTCATAGTTTAATATATGAATAGAAGACAGATACCCGACAAATGTCATCATGACTTCATCGGGTATCGGCAGGCCTACAATTCCGAGGACAAGCATCCCGAATATCGCGAAATACCCGTATTGGGAAATCAATTCTTTTGCCAACTCCATTAAAAACTAGCTCACTTTCTTCAATAGTTTTTTCCCCTTCAGGCTGATGACTTTGATTTTGCTGACCATAAGAAAGGACAGGAACAGCATGATCAAAATGAACGGCTTTTTGCCCAGGATTTCTGAGAAAAGGTTTAAGCATACCAGAATCGTTCCGGCTGCGGTGATCGGAAGGCCTGTAAAATAATCCTGGTTCTCTGATTGAATATTAAATCGCGCCAGCCGAAGCGCTCCGCAAACAGGGAATAACAATGTCGAAGGAAGGCCTAAGATCGGAGCATCATAAAAAACGATTGAATAGGTGATGATGGCCGGGGCGACTCCGAAAGTGATAATATCAGACAAAGAATCTAATTCTTTTCCAAACGGGCTGACGGCATTTAATCTGCGCGCGGCCATGCCGTCAAGGCTGTCCAAGATAGCGCCGATCAGAACAAATATAATGGCTAAGAATAAATACCCTCTGAATGCAAGCAGTATTGAAGAGATGCCCGAAACAAAGTTTCCAACCGTAATTAAAGAAGGTATGACTGATTTATTCAATGTTTTCGCATCCTTTAAATAAAAACGTTTTATATAGAAATTAAACAATATTAAATTGTATACGATTTGCTTCCTGTCTGCAATAAAATTCCTGTAATGATTGATAACCAGACTTTTTCATCATACCATAAAAGTGGTAAAGACAATGGCGGCGTCAAAAAATTTTATCTTTTGTTAAGGTAACAAAAAAAGAATAAGAGAGCAGGCCGCTCTCTTATTCTATCGTTCGGTTATCGTTTTCCTTTAATATAAGGGATACCGTTTGCCTTTGGCGCTTCGGCTCTGCCGCTAAATCCGGCCAGCGCTAGAATCGTCAATACGTAAGGCGCAATCAGCATATAGACGTTTGGTATTTCTTTTGAAGAAGGGAAGCGTGAACCCGATGATGCTTAAGCTTTGAGCGAAGCTGAAGAACAGGGCTCCGATCGGCTGCCATTTACCGAACACAAGCGCGGCGAGCGCGATAAATCCTTGTCCGGCAATGATGGCGAGTCAAATGTGGCCGTTACAAAAAAAACGCCCGCTGTCTTTAGAGAGCAGCGGGCGGGGACATGTTATAGATATTGGTTAATCACATTCAAGTCATTTGTATTTAATTTATATTGGAAAACCGGCCTGCCGATCGTCCCGTAGGCCATTTCTACGTTGAGAACTTCGATTTCCTCCAGAAACTTTAAGTATTTGCGGATTGAAACTTGAGAGATTTCCGTGTGATTGGCCAAATCTTCCGTTGTGAACGTCAAGCTGTCAAACGATCTGATGCTTGACCAAATGAGCTTCAGCGTGCTTTTGGTCAGCCCTTTTGGCAAATGTACCTTTTCGGGCGCGCGTTTTTTTTGAAAAAGTTCAAAATCCAGCTCTTTTTGGCTGATATTCCGGTTGCTAGCATAGAGCTGCTGCTTCCGTTTGTAATCAGTGAGCGCGCTTTGAAACCGCTCAAATTCGAACGGCTTGATTAAGTAATCGACGGCCCCGAACCGCAGCGTTTTTTGAACAACATCCATTTCACTGGCCGCTGAGATGACGATCACGTCGACAGCTTGATTTTGGCGTCTGATCTCAGTGAGCAGTTCGACGCCGTTCCTGCCAGGCATATAAATGTCGAGCAGGATCAGATCGATATGCTCTTCCCGGAGGAAGGTGAGAGCCTCTTGAAAAGAAGCGGCAATGCCCTTCAGCTGAAATCCCTCTACTTGGCTGAGGTAACGTTTATTCAGCTCTCTTACCATCGGGTCGTCTTCAACAATTAATACATCAATCATGGTCATCCTCCTTTGGTTCATACGGAATGCGGAGACTGAATGTCGTTCCTTCATTCTTTTCGCTCGTCACGACGATATGTCCATTTAAATTTTCAAGGCTTTGTTCGACGAAATAAAGACCGAACCCCCGATTGGGGCCCTTTGTTGAAAAGCCTTGGTCAAACATTTTCTGCTGTTCCTCCTTGGATATGCCGACTCCCGTATCCGTGACTTCAATATCAAGCTGTCCGTCATGATGGCGGAATGAAATCGAAATATTTTTCTTCTCAGTGGCGGAAACGGCATCAAGGGCATTGTTGAGAAGGTTCCCGATAACGGTGATCAAATCGTGAATCACCGCTGTGTTGGCTGTATCCGGAATCCTCGTGCTGCAATGAACCTCCAACGAGGCCCCCTGTTCCCGAATATAGCTCTGTTTGCCGAGCAAAAAGCCGGCGAGTACCGAGTTTTTGATATGGTTGATAATTCCGCTCGCTTCAGACTGCTGATAGATCGCAATGTCTTTTATATAGTTTCCAAGCTCGTCGTAGTTCTTTAATTGAACAAGACCGAGAATGACGTGGAGCTTGTTCATAAACTCGTGCGACTGCGCCCTGAGCGCGTTTGCGTACATTTTAACACCGGACAGCTGCTCAGCTAAGTGCTTCACTTCGGTTTTGTCGCGGAATGTCGCAATCGCTCCGACGATGTTTCCCTTTTTTAAGTGAATCGGAACTTCATTAAAGACAAGTTCAAGGCCATTGATTCTGACATCGCGGTCCTGAACGGGCTTCTGTGTTTCGATCACTTGTTTCAGTCGGCTGTTTGGCAAGATGTCGAGTACATCCCGGTCGATCGGATTCTCTTCGATCCCCATTTTTTGAAACAGGCGCTTCGCTTCCGCATTGGCGAGCTTGATTTTTCCTGTTCGATCAACGGCGAGAATCCCTTCTTTTGTCGACTCAAGCATTGCGCTTCGTTCGTTCAAAAGCGTTGCAATTTCATATGGTTCCATGCCGAACATAATCGTTTTCACTTTCCTCGCCACGATGACAGCTCCGATGATTCCGGCGACGATGCTGAGGACGATGACCGTATATAGAGGGCGGAGATTTTGCTGGGTGATCTGCTCAATCTCGTTAAGGGTGATCCCGACCGCTACCGCTCCGACCTGGGTGCCCGTTTTATTATAGATGGGAACGAAAGCCCTCAGTGATTCACCGAGCGTGCCTTTTGCCGTACTAATGTGGCGTCGGCCCTTCAGCACTTCTTTTTCGTCCCCGCCGGCAAATTTCTTTCCGATTTTATTCGGATCGGGGTGGGTTTTGCGGATGCTGTTCATATCCATGACAACGACGAATTCAGTCTGGGTGATTTTTTGAACGCGGGCGGTGTATTTCCGGAGCTCTTCGTATTCGCCGCTTTCCAGCGATTGTGCCGTAATCGGAGCCTCGGCGACCATCTCCGCCGTCTGCAGGGCAATCTGCTGCTCCTGCTCCCGAATGTTCCTTGCGGTCTCAGAGCCGACCATAAAAAACGCGATCAATAAAGAAATTAAAACGACGACGCAGACAAATATCGTTAACCGTGTCTGCAGTTTTAATGTTTTTTTCAACGGCGATTCCTCGCGATCTATTGATTAGTCAACACATAATACTTTACAAGTAAATGGCGAATTTGTGAAGAATCCTGCACCTTTCTGCCGCATTAGCAGAAATTAAAAATATGGAAAATATTCTTGTCAACAGGTCATAAGTCGTACATAATGAATGAGGAACATATCAGAAAGGGACTTTTTTTTATGAAAAATACGTATGTAACAGGCTTTTTTCCTTTTATCGCAATTCTTCTTTTCAGTTCATCTCTTGCGATTTCTTCCGTTATCTATGCCATGCAGATGCTGTCTTCTCTCGGCATCTACAAAGGGATGCTCGAATTTTTCTCTGAGAGCGGCATCCGGATGGCTTTGTTTGCTGTGTTTACGCTGATTTTTTTCATGGTATTTTCCGCTTTGAAGCTGATTGCCAATACAGTGACAGAGCTTGCCCTTTTATTTTTTGCCAAAGATCCTGAAGGAGCGAATCTGAGAAAAATCAGGATCGGTTCTGCCGTGTATCTAGGAGCAAGCCTTTTATCTTTTATTTTTGTCCAATATGCCGCGGGAATTGCAGCGCTTTTTTTACTCGCAACTCTCGTATATTTTATTTTTATCGTTTATACGATCCACAGCACGCTTTCATTCATGTCATTAATCGGTTTTATTATGTTTGAGCTGCTGTTTTGGTTTACGTTTATGATCGGGACGGTGTATATCATCATCAAGCTTTATAACAGCGTCATGGCGAGCCTGCCCGTTTGAGCCATGCAAAAAACCGGAGCGCGGACGTTTGTCCGGCGGCTCCGGTTTTTTTATGATAAAAATCGTTTTCTGATCTCAGGACCGGGAACGGTGCACTCGCTTTTTTGCCCGAACCATTTGTAGCGGTTTTTCGCAATGACACTGTAGACGGCGTCCCGAAGCGGCCGGGGAATGATCAAGAGGGCGGAAGCGGCCCGCCAAAGGCCCGGGAGGCTTTTCACCACGTGCAAGGCGGCCGTTGACTTTTGATATACCCGGCCGTTTTCGATCAAAATAAAGCTGTTAAAATGATCGGAAGGGAGGTGATATTGCTTGAGCAGATTCCCTCCGGCGTCAGATTGCAGGGAAGCGAATGAAAATAAGCCTTCAGGATCATGTTTGATAATGAATTGCACGGCTCCGTCGCAAAAGTTGCACACGCCGTCAAACAGAACGATTCGATCGGGCATATCCGCCACTTTCATCCACCCCTTTTTTTAATTTAAGATGCGTATTGCAGCGTTCCTCTCCAGATTAAAAGTTGAGGTCCCGCGTGATGCAGGTACTCGACAGTGCCTTTTGCCTCTTTTCCGACCCATACACTCATTGTGTATGTATCCGTCAATCCGACAAACCAAAGGTCTCTGTACCCGTTGGATGTTCCGGTTTTTCCTCCTACATATCCGCCGCTGAAATTCGCTTTTTTTCCGGTTCCTTCTTTAACAACCGCTGCTAAGAGTTCGCGCATTTGGCTGTTTGTCCGCATGCTGAATACTTGCTGCGGCTTGTCTTTCCATTTGTATAGCGTTTTTCCTTTTAAATCCGTCACCTTTGTGATTGCATGGCTGGATGTGTAGCTTCCGTTATTGCCGAAGGTCGTATAGGCATCAGCCATCTCCAGCGGTGAGAAGCCCCATGTAAATCCGCCCAGCGCAGCAGGAAGACGGTAGTCGTTTTGAACGATTTTATCGAATCCGAACGGTTTTAAATAGCTGAATCCTTTTTGCACGCCGACCCGGTTCAGCATACGTACGGCTGGTGTATTATACGAATATTTAAAGGCTGTCTTGATCGACACGGTTCCGTATGTTCTTTCGTTGAAGTTGTTCGGACAGTATTCCTTGCTGCAAAATTTGCTTGCGTCAATCATGCTGCCTGCCGTCGCACCCGTTTCTTCAATGTACGGCCCGTAGTCAAGGAGCGGCTTAATTGATGACCCCGGCTGCCTGTATGCTTGGAATGCCAGGTTATAATCGTACTTTTTATAGTTTTTCCCGCCGGACATGGCGACGATTTGATGGGTTTGGTGGTTGATCACCACTGCTCCGCCTTGTACGCCTTCATAAGGGAGGCGGTTCTTCACTTGCTGGACGACACGGTTTTGCATGCTGGTATCGAGCGCCGTATAAATTTTGATTCCGCTTGTCGTGAGGGAGCTGATTCGGTTTGACAGCTCTTTTTCGATTTTTTTCTTTTCTTCTTTTGTTTTTGCCTTTTTCAGCCGTTCGTCAAACCCTTCCGTAGCGGACACCAATTTGGTGAATTCCTCGTTGACATAGGTCGTATAGTCGGGATAGTCGTCTTTCTTTTCTTTCACGTTAAGCGTAATTTTTTGCTTAACGGCTTTGCTGTATTCTTTTTCGGTGATCACGCCCGCTTTTTTCAGCCCTTCAAGCAGCCGCTTTTGGCGGGTTTTTGTGTAGTCAAAATGTTTCAAAGGATCATATAATGTAGGGTTATTAGGGATCGCGCAAATAAACGCCGTTTCGGCAAGGCTGAGAGATTTCAAAGGCTTGCTGAAATAGAAAGAAGACGCGGATCCAATTCCGTAGACCCCGTGATTAAAATAGATGGTGTTTAAGTATTTCTCAAAAATTTCTTCTTTTGAAAGCTTTTTTTCCAGCTGGTAGGAATACAGGAGCTCAGTGAACTTGCGGTCGAAGGTTCGTTCATGGTTCAAATACAAGTTTCTCGAAAGCTGCTGTGTAATCGTGCTGGCCCCCTGATCAATGCCGCCTTTTTTGACATTGGCTGCGGCGGCCCGGGCCATCCCGATAAAATCAAAGCCTTTATGCTGAAAGAAATGACGGTCCTCCGAAGTCAGAAACAGCTGCTTCACATGTTCAGGGATATCTTTATAGGGGACGAATACCCGGTTTTGGTGATCTGAAACGATTTCGGAAATCAGAGCGCCGTCCCTGTCATACATGTAGCTGTTTTGTACAAGGCCGATATCCTTTATATTGATCTTCTCATCGAGCACCTGATCGAGAGGCTTCATATTCTGAGCTTCCCGGCCGGAGGCCATTAAGGTAAAGACAAATATAGGTATTAACATCAACAGAAAAATCCATCCAAAAAATGAACGCAACTTTGTCACTCTCTTTTCGCTAAATTCTAGCCATATCGTACCATTCTTTTTGGATATCGAGAAGGATAATTTGATAGATTGGCAGTTTTTTTATCCGATTTCAGCTTGCTTTCGCCTCTGATTTTTTTTGCTGGGACCTTTGGAACATCAGAAGGCATGCTCCGCCGAAAAAGAGGACTGCAGTTGCGTAAAAGGCGGAAGAAATACCGAAAAAGCTGGAAAGGATGCCGCCGAGCACCGGGCCGATGACATTGCCTAAAAATCTGAAACTTACATTATAGCCAAGCACTTCTCCTTGTATAGGCCCCGGTGATTCAACCCGGATTAAAGCGGTGATGCAGGGAATCATCCCGCCAAGTGCGATTCCGAACAGAAAGCGGAAGAACACAAGCGTTTCATACTGAGATGTAAGTCCTTGCGGGATAACGCAAACCGCGGCAGCCAGCGCGAGAATCATCAATATTTTTCCGTGGCCGAACCGGTCGCCCAAAGCGCCCCATTTTCTCGCAGCGAGCAGGCTTCCAAGGCCGGTTGCAGAAAAAGCCAGCCCTGAAAAAAATGCGAGATTCTGAGTTCCGTGCAGTTCGCTGACGTATAAAGCGAGCAGCGGCTGAACACTGAAGTTTCCCACTTGAATCACAGCGGTGAGGATCATCGCCGTGATCAGCGGACGCTGATGCAGAATCGTCTGCAGAACCTGCTTTCTCGTGTACCCGGCGGAAGCATCGCGCTTCTGCTTCAGGGGCCGTTCGCGCACTCCGGCAAACACGAGGAAAACCGCGCTGTAAATCGCAAATGACGTAATGAAAAACGTATATGTAAAACCGACGCGATCGGCGAGCAGACCGCCGAGCAAGGGGCCGAATAATCCTCCCGAGACCGTGCCCATCTGCAGCGTGCCGAGCACTTTGCCAGCCGTTTTTTTCGGCGTCTGAGCCGAAATCATGGCAAGGGAAGTGGGAATGAACCCGGTGACGAGCCCCATCGCCATTCTCAAAAAAAACAGCTCGTATACGGACGAGACAAGGGACATGAGAAGAATGGAAGTGCCGATTCCGGTACCCGTGATCAAGAGGATTTTTTTATAGCCGTGTTTATCGCCGAACCTTCCCCAAAAAGGAGAAACTAAAAAGGCCATCAAAAATGTGACGCCGAAAACGTATCCGCTCCATTTTGCCGTAAATCCGTCCGAATAGCTGCCAAGCGTCTCAATATAGAGGGAAAGAAACGGCAGAACCATTGTGGAGCTTGCGGCCACGAAAAAATTCGCAAACCACATGATCACAAGGTTTTTCTTATAAACAGAGATGCGAATCACCTTCTTAAAAAATTTGAATTCCCTTTCATTATAAATGAAATGCGAAAGCTGCATGGAATTGATGCTCTATAGAATGACGAAAAATGGGCATTTGAAGGAATTTTCAACATTTTCAGAAAATAAAACCTTAAATATAGAAATATAATGATATAATAAGAGAAATATGAGCGTACTTTGGAAAACATTCAGAAGACTATAGGCTTGGATAATTTCAATCCGCTGCGTTACCACCATAAGTTTTTTATATTGAGATAGAAAGGCAGGTGTGAAAGTTGGAAGCGAGCACCTTACTGATTATTGATTTTGAATTTACAATGCCTGAGGGAAAGTATCACCCGCAAAATTTTTTCCCGGAAATCATAGAAGCAGGGATTGTAAAGACGGTTCATGATGAGGTGGTTGAGACGTTTTCAAGCTATATTAAGCCGAAGAAGTTCCCTAAATTAACGAGGCGCTGCAAAAATTTTCTCAGCATCACGCAGGAACAGGTTGACCAAGGCATCACGTTTAACGCGCTGATTGAAAAGCTGCGGGAGCTTGATCCTGACCGAAACAGCGTCATCATTACATGGGGAAACATGGATATGAAAGTGCTGAAGCAAAATTGCATGTTCAACCATGTTCCGTTTCCGTTTAAAGGAGAGATGAGGGACCTTTCCATGGAGTACAAGGAATTTTTCGGCGACAAAACATTGACGAATTTGTGGAAGGCAGCGGAAGAGTACGGCGATTCAGGAACGGGAAAACAGCATAAAGCGCTTGACGACGCGATGACAACGTATAAGTTGTTTCGGCTCGTAGAACGGGATAAGAAGTATTTGGAAAATCCGAAGCCGACGACGATCGGCGAACGGGTTGACCTCTCAAAAGTCTTTCCGCACGCCACATAAAAAACCCAATCTGACAAACAGATTGGGTTATTTGTGCAGGAAATATTCTTTTTCAAGCCCATGAATAAGCTCAAGCGATTTTGCCGCGTATTCGGACGAATCGTTTTGCAGATCCGTTTTTAAGCGGCTCAAAGCTGAGCGGAGCGAATCCGCATAATCCGGTACAGCTTCATCGAACGGCTTCACCATGCGGTGCGGGATATTCGTCTGTTCACCGTAAGCGAGCGCTTTTCGTTCATGAAAAAAAGGGACGTCTGCCCGATTGGGATGATGAAGGTCGCCCTGCTTCGGATGGGTCAGCACGGCGAGGATTTTGACCAGGTAGTGCATCGGTTTAACATCCGTAATTTCGCCGATGTAGACGCCTGTTTTATAAAAGCCCTTTACGCGATCTCCGACTTGAAATTGGTTGTTCACTGCATCTGCCTCCTAATGGTATCATAATAAATAAATGGTAAAAAAATCATTTCAGGGAGGAAGAAAAATGGCGCCGTTTCTGATTCAGTTTATGCTCTATTTTCCTGAAGACAAAAGAGAATATATCCCTTCTTTTATTACGCTGGCCGTTTTCTTTATCATCGCGATCGCTGTATTCCGGCTGATTATCAAGCATTCCAAAAAAGAAGCTGAAAAAGCGGAAAAGCTGGAAAGAGAATTGAATGAAACCATCCATAAACGCTCTTAGAAGCGCCCGGCTTTCAGCCGGAACGCTTACGAAAAAGCGGTCTTCAGACGTCGGAGTCCGTCTTTTACAACAGAGAGCGAACATCCGACATTCATTCTGACGAATCCTTCTCCGCCCGGTCCGTACTTCGGTCCCGGCTCAAGAATCAGCTTTCCTTTATGAAGGAGAAGCCGTTTGATGTCCTGATCCGACAATCCGAGCTTTCGGCAGTCAAGCCATGCCAAGTAAGAGGCGTCAGGCTCCATCATGCGGACCTCGGGCAGCTCCTCTGCCAAAAAGCGGCGGACTTCTTCCATATTTCGTTCAATGTATGGGATAAGCTGATCGAGCCATGGTTCGCCTTTTGAATAGGCCGCCTCGATGGCTGCAATCGCAAATGTATTTAAAGAATGCAGTCCCTGACGCTGCATGACCTTTGCAAAGGCGGTTCTCTTCGCTTTGTCGGGTATGATGATGGCTGAGGCCTGCAACCCGGCCAAGTTAAACGTTTTGCTCGGTGCAATGCATGTGATGGATATATCCGCGAATTCCGGAGATAAAGAGGCGAACGGCGTATGGTTCAGTCCGTTCAGCATCAGGTCCGAGTGGATTTCGTCGGAAACAACTGTGACACCGTGTTTAAGGCAGAGTTCGCCAAGCGTTGTCAGTTCCTCTTTCGACCATGAACGGCCGGAAGGGTTATGCGGATTGCAAAGAATGAACAGCTTGACATCCGGTTCCACAAGCTTTTTTTCAAGGTCGGAAAAATCCATTTCATAGCGGCCGTCTTTTTCGATTAATGGATTATGTAAAACAACCCGCCCGTTTTTTTCAACTATATCAAAGAACGGCGTATATACAGGCGGCTGTACGACCACCCGCTCGCCAGGCTCTGTGTACGCCTGAACCGCTTGGGCGAGCGCTGTTACAATGCCCGGGCTGAAGGTGATAAACGCCGGTTCAGTATTCCATCCGTGCCGGCGGCTGAGCCAATCGGTGACAGCTTCCTTCGTGCCCGCGTTTGCAGATGTATAGCCGAAAACCCCGTGCTCCAGGCGCTGCTGAAGGGCGTCAATAACAGGCTGAGGGGCACGAAAATCCATATCAGCCACCCACATTGGAAGCGCGTCATTTACGCCGAATAATTCCTGTGTTAAGTCCCACTTTACAGACTGGGTCCCGCGTCTGTTATGCTCTGTATTAAAATCCATGATCTCACCTCATGTCTTTTTCATATGTTATACATTAACTGTGAAAAGGATAGATTGCAATGTTTTAACCATGAAAGCTTTTATAAAATAAAGGGAGTGGCAGCTGGTGGAATGGAGCAGCATCCTTGAGTGGGCTTTTCAGCGTCATCTCAACCCAATGAGCTGGTATATACGCCCGCTCTTTCTGGTGGCGCTCGCGTACTTTTGTTATAGGCGGTCTTGGAAAGGTGTCATCATTACTTTTTTGCTGATGACGAGCAGCATGGTTTGGTTTCCCGTCCCCGAGCGGATCAATCCGGAGATGCAGGCCGTTTTGGATTACGAGCTAATGCTTTTGTCCAACCCGCTTTCAGCCGTGGTCACGCTCGCTTTCATGATGGGTTTTCTCGTGTTGATTGGCACGGCATTTTGGAAGCGCTCCTTAGGGTGGGGGCTTGCGGTATTGAATGTGACGCTGATCGGAAAGGTCGTGCTGTCAGTGATGCTGACGGGGGAAAACGGCTGGGCGCCCCTCGGAAATACCGTCTTTGGATTGATTCTCGTCAACGGCATCGGGCTGCTGCTGATCGCCTGGAGGGAGAAGCGGGGAAAAGCCGGCCGTTAGCCTGCGGCTTTCCTTATCGACAAGCCGGCATGTTGTGATACAATAGCCTTTGAAACATTAATATGAAGCGGTGATCATGATGAAAGAAAGTCAGGCAGCAGCACAAATCATACACATCATAAAGGAATGGGATCCGTTTCAAGCCGGACCCGATTTTTATGAAACGGAAGCGGCCGAAATCGTTCAGGCCGTCTATACGGAAGACGATGCAGAGCGGCTGGGCGAAGCGATCCAGACCGTTTTTGAAGTATCGTTTGATCAGACGCTGCCTCTGTCGGAATGCAAACGGCTGGCTGAACGGCTCCTTGTGATCAAAGACAGCAGTTCGTGCTGAACAGAATTTAAAAACCGCCAACCGGCGGTTTTTTTATGTTCATGTCAAAATGAAATTGGCAATCTTGTCTGATACATAATCCGGATTTTCTTCAGGGACGAGGTGTCCGGTTTCTTGCAGGGAGTAGAAAATGGAATTGGGCAGATCCTGATGAAGCCTTTTTCCGATCTGTACCGGGACGACGCGGTCCTCTTCGCCCCAGATCAAGAGGGAAGGCGTCTCGATTTTCTTCAAATCATCCGGTGATAAATCGCCTTCCCGGTGTCTGATAAGACGTGCGAGCGCCCTGAAAATTTGATCATCGAGAAACGGTTTCAGGTAGCCGTTGATCATTTCCTGATCGATCAGGGAGCTGTCGTAGACAACATTCATGAGGTTTTTCAGGACGCCCTGTTTTGACAGCCAGCGCTTGATGTACAAATAAAAATAAGGAATATGGCTCCCGAAAATAAGCGAGCGGGGCGAACGCTTTAAATAGCCTGAGCTGCACAGCAGGACGACTTTTTTGAACAGTTCAGGCCTTTCCTTTATCGCATAAAGTGAAATCTGGCCGCCCATCGAATGACCGACAAGCACGGCGTCTTTAATCTTCAGCCTTTCGATCAGTTCGATGACCACCCTGGCCATGTTTTGATAGGTATACACAAAGGTGCTGGATTTTTCTGATTGGCCGAAGGGAGGCAGGTCAACGGCGACTAAATTAAACTCATCCTTCAGAAGAGGAATGATTTTTCTGTAGCAAAACGAGGAAGAAAGAAAACCGTGTATTAAAACGAGCGATGTCTTGCCTGGATTCTCGTAATGTTCATAATATATATTGACCCCTTGAATGGTCTCGATAGAAGGTTTTGTTAACAGCATGATCCAAATCACTCCGAATGTTTTTCTTTCATGTTCAAACAATCTGGCTGCATGTTGTCGCCTAAGTCCTGAGTATGTTATTTATCGTTCCCGAAAAAAATTTTTTCACGCTGCGATTTCGCTTTTTTTACCGCCTTACATTCGTATAAAAACGTGCTATAATATTCAGAAGATTTCTTGACATATAAAAGGTGTGATAACGAGATGAAGCTAACAGAAAAAGAAACAGAAATATTGGAAATATTAGAGGAAAACAGCCGCCTCGAACCTGAAACGATTGCTAAAATGGCGAACATTTCACAGGAAGAAACAAAAGCGATTATTGAAAAGCTTGAAAAAGAAAAGGTCATCATCGATTATTCTGCAATGATCGACTGGCGAAAAGTCGACGGCCATGAAGGCGTGACAGCGATGATCGATGTGAAAGTAACGCCGAAGCGCGGCGTCGGATTTGACGAAGTGGCCGAGCGGATTTATCGTTTTCAGGAAGTTGAATCCGTTTACTTGATGTCAGGCGTATATGACCTGTCTGTTGTCATCCGCGGCAGAACGATGTCGGATATTTCGCATTTCGTGTCCGAAAAATTATCGACGCTTGAATCGGTCGTGTCGACAACCACCCACTTTATTTTAAAGAAATACAAGCATGACGGTAAAGTTTTTGACTCCGGTGATGATGACAAAAGAATCGTGGTGTCTCCTTAAATGAGGACAACTTATATTTCAAAAGCAGCCCAGCAGATCAAACCGTCAGGCATCCGCAAATTTTTTGATCTTGCGTCCACAATGGAGGGCGTGATTTCATTGGGAGTCGGAGAGCCAGATTTTGTGACGGCGTGGAATGTAAGGGAAGCGAGCATCCTTTCCCTTGAGCAGGGCTACACGTCTTATACGGCAAACGCGGGTCTTCTTTCTCTGCGGAAAGAGATCAGCGCTTATCTGAATAAACGTTTTCATCTGGATTATGCTCCTGATGACGAGCTGATTGTTACAGTCGGAGCAAGCCAGGCGCTTGATATTGCGGTCAGGGCGATCCTTGATCCCGGAGAAGAAGTGCTGATTCCTGAGCCTTGTTTTGTCGCTTATGAAGCGCTTGTCTCTTTGGCGGGGGGAAAAGCGGTCCACATTCATACGAACGCAGAGCGCGGATTTAAAGCGAGCGCTGCAGATTTTGAAGCCGTTCTGACTGAGCGTACGAAGGCCATCATTCTTTGCACCCCGTCTAATCCGACAGGCTCTGTTTATTCAAAAAAAGAACTGGAAGAGATCGCGGCTTTTGCCGAAAAACACGACCTGATTGTAATAGCGGATGAAATTTACGCCGAGCTGACATACGATGAAGCGTATACAAGCTTTGCGGAAATCGCCGGAATGAAAAAGCGGACGATATTGATATCGGGTTTTTCTAAAGGGTTTGCCATGACAGGCTGGCGCCTCGGATATGTCGCAGCTCCTGCATATTTAAGGGACCCTATGCTGAAAATTCACCAGTACTCGATGATGTGCGCGCCAAGCATGGCTCAATTTGCGGCGGAGGAAGCCCTTAAAAACGGCCTCGAAGACGTTGAAAAGATGAAAAAAAGCTACCGCCGCCGAAGAAACGTGTTTGTGGATTCACTGAACGAAATCGGGCTTGACTGCCATCAGCCGGGGGGCGCTTTTTACGCGTTTCCATCCGTTAAAAAAACGGGCATGAGCTCAGAGCAGTTTGCAGAGGAGCTGCTCATCAGCGAAAAAGTCGCCGTCGTCCCGGGCAATGTTTTCGGTCCGAGCGGCGAGGGCTATATCAGATGTTCCTATGCTTCCTCGCTTGAACAGCTTCAGGAAGCACTCGTCAGAATGAAGCGCTTTGTGGAGAAGGTCGGTGCAGTAAAATAAAAAAATGCGCACCTGAAAGGTCCGCATCAACATAAGGGGGGAATACTAGAAAGCCTTAGTTGTTCTTTAGTATTCCCCTTTCAACTCGGTTTTAAACATACAATGCTAAAAAAAGTTTTTTTGCTTAATAAAGACTTGTATGATATAATTTTTTATTGCGTATAAAAAGAGATTAAATTCATAAGATTTAGGAGTTGTTAGTTATGACAGCAAAGTTTGAAGTAGGCAGTGTTTACACTGGTAAAGTGACTGGATTACAGGCGTACGGAGCGTTTGTTGCATTAGATGAAGAAACACAGGGACTCGTGCATATTTCTGAAGTAACACACGGTTTCGTTAAAGATATCAATGAACATTTGGCGGTCGGTGATGAGGTGCAAGTGAAGGTTCTTTCCGTAGATGAGGAAAAAGGCAAAATCAGCCTTTCTATCCGCGCTACACAGGCAGCTCCTGAACGAAAAGAAAGCAAGCCTAGAAGACAAAAGGCTGTTCAAGCCGAAGATACAGCTGCTCCACAAGGATTCAACACTTTGAAAGACAAACTTGAAGAGTGGATCGAGCAGTCCAACAGAAAAGATCTTATTAAGAAGTAAATGAAAAAACTCCGGCAAAAGCCGGAGTTTCAGCGTGTCGACAAACCCTCGCATTCGTTGTCAGGCCTGCGCGTCGGTGCTCACGAATTCCAACATTCGCTCCGCTCCGATGCTCGGCCTTCCTAGACTGCAAGGGTTTTCAATCACGCTGAAAGGATGACAAAATCCCAAAACAAAAGCCGTTTTGGGATTTTGTCAACAATCTTAAACTCCGGCAAAAGCCGGAGTTTTTTTAACGCATTTCCGGCTGTTTGGCGTCTTCGCCGGCGGTCTCTTCAGCAGGTTTAAATAAAAGTCCGAGGTTGATCAGACCTGCGATTCCGACAAGCGCGTAAACGGTCCGTGCTAAAGCAGACCCTTGGCCGCCAAAAATGGCTGCAACCAAGTCAAATTGAAAAAATCCTATCAGTCCCCAATTGATTGCTCCGATGATCGTTAAAACCAATGCAATACGTTGAAGTGCATTCATTTGTTATTCCTCCTATTTTGAAATCATATATTTCACATTTATAGATTGCGACCGATTTGGAAACATTATACGCCTGAGGAGCAGATCGCTTTACAGAGCGTTCGGCGATTTCCCATAATAGTAAATAAAGGAGGAGATGTAGATGGATAACTTTACATATTGGAATCCCACAAAGCTGATATTCGGCCGGGGAGAAGTTGAAAAGCTGGCAGAAGAGGTGAAACAATACGGCCGCAATGTCCTGCTCGTATACGGCGGAGGCAGCATTAAGCGAAACGGTTTATACGATCAAGTCATTTCAATCCTTGAAAAGGCGGGCGCGACCGTCCATGAACTGCCCGGCGTCGAACCGAATCCGCGTGTTGCCACTGTGAATAAAGGAGTTGCGATCTGCAAAGAGAACGATATTGACTTTCTTTTGGCAGTCGGCGGCGGAAGCGTCATTGATTGTACGAAAGCAATTGCTGCCGGAGCGAAATACGACGGCGATGCGTGGGATATTGTGACGAAAAAACATATTCCGGCTGATGCGCTGCCGTTTGGAACAGTTTTAACGTTAGCAGCAACAGGCTCTGAAATGAACTCGGGATCTGTGATCACAAATTGGGAAACCAATGAAAAATACGGCTGGGGAAGCCCGCTCGTATTCCCTAAATTTTCAATTCTTGATCCGGTCAACACGTTTACCGTCCCGAAAGACCACACGATTTACGGCATTGTCGACATGATGTCCCACGTGTTTGAGCAATATTTTCACCATACCGAAAATACCCCTTATCAGGACCGGATGTGCGAATCCCTGCTTAAAACGGTAATTGAAACAGCTCCTAAGCTCATTGAAGACCTAGAAAACTATGAGCTGCGTGAAACGATTCTGTATACAGGCACCATTGCGCTGAACGGCATGCTATCAATGGGCGCACGCGGAGACTGGGCAACGCACAATATCGAGCACGCTGTTTCAGCCGTATACGATATTCCGCATGCGGGAGGGCTTGCGATTCTGTTCCCGAATTGGATGAAGCACACGCTTTCCGAGAACGTCGGCCGCTTTAAACAGCTTGCCGTCCGTGTTTTTGACGTAGATGAAACAGGAAAAACCGATCGCGAAGTGGCGCTTGTTGGAATCGAGAAACTGTCTGAATTCTGGACCAGCCTTGGCGCGCCAAATCGTCTTGCCGATTATGACATTACAGATGAGAAGCTTGATCTCATTGCCGACAAAGCGATGGCAAACGGCGAATTCGGCCGCTTTAAAACGCTGAATAAAGACGATGTTCTGTCTATTTTGAAGGCTTCTTTATAAGATTTCTTGACGGCTCAAGGAGAACCGCCATTCCTTGAGCCGTTGTTTATTGTTATGTTTTTGACAAAAATGCAAGTGGAGGCTGAAAAAACATGCATTTTTGGCGGGCATCCTCCATCCTCCTTTTTTTCGTCACTTGATTTAACGAAGGAGTTCATATAAAGTGAAAAGGGAAGAGGCTGTCGCCGAAAATCGACATGTTTTAAAACCCTTTGGCCCGCACTCTCATGCAAATGAAAGCGCTGGCGGGTATTTGAAAGAAAACAGCTAGTACTGGAGGTTTAATAATATGACGCATGTCCGTTTTGACTACTCAAGAGCATTGCCATTCTTTAAAGAACAGGAGCTTACATATCTGCGTGACTTCGTTAAAGTCGCCCACCATACCATTCACGAAAAAACAGGTGCGGGCAGCGACTTTTTAGGCTGGGTGGATCTTCCGACTGACTATGATAAAGAAGAATTCGCCCGCATTAAAAAATGCGCTGAAAAAATTCAAAACGATTCCGATGTTTTGCTGGTTGTCGGAATCGGCGGTTCATACCTCGGCGCAAGAGCAGCGATCGAAATGCTGAATCATTCATTTTACAATGTGCTGCCGAAAGAAAAGCGGAAAACGCCGCAAGTGATTTTCATCGGCAACAACATCAGCTCTTCTTACATGAGAGACGTGATGGATCTTCTTGAAGACGCTGATTTTTCAATCAACGTGATTTCTAAATCAGGCACAACGACAGAACCGGCGATTGCTTTCCGGATCTTCCGCAAGCTTCTTGAAGAAAAGTATGGAAAAGAAGAAGCGAAACGCCGCATTTATGCAACGACAGATAAAGAGCGGGGCGCATTAAAAACGCTTGCTAATGAGGAAGGTTTTGAATCATTCATCATTCCTGACGATGTCGGGGGCCGCTTCTCTGTGCTCACAGCGGTCGGCTTGCTTCCGATCGCAGTCAGCGGAGCCGATATCGATGAAATGATGAAGGGCGCCCGCGATGCGAGCAAAGACTTCTCCACATCAGAGCTTGAAGACAATCCGGCTTATCAATATGCGGTCGTCAGAAACGTCCTTTATAACAAAGGCAAAACAATTGAAATGCTGATCAACTACGAGCCGGGCCTTCAGTACTTCGCAGAATGGTGGAAGCAGCTCTTTGGTGAAAGTGAAGGAAAAGACGAAAAAGGCATTTACCCTTCTTCAGCCAACTTCTCTACTGATCTTCACTCTCTTGGACAATACGTACAAGAAGGAAGAAGAGATATGTTCGAAACGGTGCTGAACGTTGAAAAGCCAAGACACGAGCTGACAATCGAAGAAGCGGACAATGATCTTGACGGCTTGAACTACCTTGCCGGCAAAACAGTCGACTTCGTTAATAAAAAAGCGTTCCAAGGCACAATGCTCGCGCACACGGACGGTAACGTGCCGAACCTGATCGTGAACGTACCTGAAATGAACGCTTACACGTTCGGCTATCTCGTGTACTTCTTTGAAAAAGCCTGCGCAATGAGCGGATACTTGCTCGGCGTCAACCCGTTTGACCAGCCTGGAGTGGAAGCATACAAAGTCAACATGTTCGCCCTTCTCGGCAAGCCTGGCTTCGAAGAGAAAAAAGCAGAGCTTGAGAAGCGTTTGAATCAATAATTGAAAAAACACAGCCTCCGGACTTATTGTCCCGGAGGCTGTTTTAATTCGTATGACGGATGCTGAAGTCCGGTGGACGGATAAAATTCGTCATGTATGTAGACGAATCCTAATTTCTCCAATCGTTTTCGTGAAGCTGTATTTTCAGGATGATGTCCCGCAAACAGCTTTTTTGCCCGGATTTTGTTAAATGCGTACTCAATCATGGCTTCAGCCGCTTCAGATGCATAACCTTTACCCCAAGCTGAACGGACGAGATGAAAACCAAGCTCGTACACATCATTTTCCGGGTCATAGGGGCGAAGGCCGCAGCATCCGACGAATTCATTGTTGCTTGTTTTAAGAACCCCGTGTGTTTTATATTGTTCGATTTCCAGCAGCAAACGGTTTCTTATTTCGCCTTCGGTCATGATTCCGTCTGCTGTTAGATAATTGGTCACATCTCGATTTCCCCACAATGTCTTTGCCAAATTCAAATTCTCTTTCTTCCATAAAGAAAAGCCGATGCGTTTAGTTTGCAGAAAGTGGTTCATTCCGATCCCCCTGTAAGGCTGCTGTTCACCCTATTTTAACACAGCTACAGCCGTCGGGGCTCTCTAGGCTAATGATTCATCCCGTAAATCGTAAACGCGAGATAAGCCGCGAAAAAACTCCACAGCACATAAGGGATAAAGAGAATGGCCGCCGTTTTGTGAATTCGCCGTGTGATAAAGGTGAGCGAAAGAGCGGTAATGGCTACGAAAAAGGAGTCGACTGCGGCAGCAAGTAAGTTTTTTTGCGTAAATTGAAAATAGCTGAATGCCTGGTTAAACACATAGTTGATGATCAGCATGATCCAAAATGGCGCAGCTGCTTTTCTCATGTCATATGCAGCATACACGAGCGCCGCTGCTAATGAAATGAAGGCGAACAGCACGCTCCAGACGGTTCCGATCAAACGGCCTGACGGCGTCCAATCCGGCTTGTTTAATGACTCATACCATTCCCGGTCTACGGGAAATAAAATTCCTGCGAGTGAAAACAGTGCATATATAACGAGAAACACTATCACAGCCGTTACTATTTTTCCTTTCTTCAATAGAGGTTCCTCCCAAAAATAACCTTATAACATTGTCTTTCCCTATTTGTTCAAATATACTCATACCGCGCAAGCTTCTGAACCATACTAAAAAAATAAAACGGTTGGAGTGACACCATGGCATTTGTATTGGAAACATTGTTTCTCATCTTAACGGGCATTGTTCTGCTGAGAATTTCGGGAAGAAAATCAATTTCGCAGATGACAATTGCCACCACCGTCGTCATGATATCCATCGGAACGATCATCGTTCAGCCGATTATAGAAGACAGCATTTTTAAAACGGTGGCAGCTGCATCGATCTTTATCATCGTCCTTCTGTTGATCGAGTACTTGAAAATGAAATTTGATTTTTTTGAAAGCCTGATTGCGGGGAAAGCCGTTGTATTGATCGAAAACGGGGAGCTCCAGGAGCAGAATTTAAAAAAGCACCGCCTGACCGTCGACCAGCTGGAAATGAGGCTCCGGACACAGGGGATTTCAAAGTTAGCGGATGTGAAAAACGTAACGCTCGAATCAAACGGCCAGATCGGCTACGAGTTATCGGATGATGCCAAGCCTTTCACTATGGGAGAGTATAAAAAATTCCTGCGCATGCAAAACAACCTGCAGCAGCCGGAGGACAACCTGTTTAAAGAAATCACCGAAGGCCATCTGAACGAACCTGATAAGCAATTGCGCTAAAGTCCTGGCATATAAAAACGAAAAAAGGAGTTTTTTTCATGATAAGCTTACCTTCTGAACTGGAAAACCGGTCGTTTTCTCTTTATCACCTCGAACAGACGCTGAAGCCTCTCGGCTATGTGATCAGCGGCGGCTGGGAATATGACCGCGGCTTTTTTGACTATAAGATTGATGATGAGGACGGATACCTGTTTTTGCGGATTCCGTTTGAGGCGGAGGACGGACAGCTTGATTCGCAAAATGCGACGGTCAAGCTCGGCACGCCGTTTTTGCTTCGCCATGTCTATCAGGAAGCGCTGGATGACTACGTCGTTCAGGGGAATTTCCGCGCATCTTTTGACCAGTTTGCCGAACCGAAAGAAAAAGACGCCGATATTCCCGGCGTCTATGAAAAGCTTGGCCAATCGTATGTAAAAGAACTCGAAGAGGCGCTTCTTTCTTAAAGGGACAGCAGCTGGTCCGTCGGCTGTAGCTTGTACGAAAAAGAAGGAGACAGCACAGGCCCGTCTTTTTGGTGGACACCGATGATGAAAATGTCTTCCTTCATAAAATGGCGGATCACTTCTTGAAAAGACGCGCCCTCCATCGTCTTCGGAAGCGGAACCCGATGGACTTTGAAATGAATATCCGCTTCCGTAAAAAGCGGATCAGGAAGCTGGTCTTTAATGAGAAAATGCTGCAGCATCGCCGTTTTTAAAAGGTCCGCCGTACTGATGATTTGGTTGGCTCCGGCGCGCTCGGCATTTTTTTTCTGCTTTTCCGTCAAGATTTCTACAACGCAATACACCGACGGGTTCAAGCCTTTAACGGCCAGCAATGTTAAGACCGACTGCATGTCTGCAGATATTTCGCTTTTATGCTGATCGGCGGTTATAAAGACGATTTCAGCCTCTTCGATATTCGCTTTTTGCAGTGTGGCATCATCCGCTGCGTGTCCTCTGATGAAATGAATGTTTTCCATCAGGGGACCTTCCTTTAGCGTTTCATCAATGAGGACGATCGTTTTGTTTGAATCGGCGGCCTGGAGCGTCCTCATCAGCTTGTTGGATTTCTCGTTCCAGCCGATCAGGATCATATGCCCCTTGCCTCTGTAGTTCACCTTGCCTTCGGCGTAGCGCTGCTGCTTGCTGAAAGCGGCCGTCGCCATCGTTGCAAAATAGGCCGTGACAAACGCTGCCCCTATTAAAATCAGGAGCATGCCGACGATTTTGCCGAGCGCTGTTTTAGGGACAAAATCGCCGTATCCGACTGAGGACACGGTGATCAGGGCCCACCATATGCCTTCAAAAACATTTGAAAACTGCTGCGGCTCGACGAAGGTGATCAGCTGACCGAAAAGGAGGATCAATAAAAGGATAATGATTGCGATGCGGACATATATAGGCCACCTCAGCCATGCGATGAATACACGGTTTGATTTCATGCTTCTTCACCGTCTTTCCGCAGGGAAAATGATAAAATTTCTTTGATGATCGCATTTAACTTTTGATTGGTGCTAACTTTCCCGTGCTGTTCAATCGCTTGTCTGATCATCTCTGCCGTTTCTTCTTCAAATTCGATCAGCTGCTCGTCCTTTTCCGATTCGTTATAGAGAAGAATGAACGCATCAAGCCCTTCATTCATTTTATCGATCGCCGTGCTTAACTGTTCTTTTTCCTGATCCGTTACTTTCACCGTGTCACCACCCGAGTTCGCCTTTTTAATCAGTATATCCCTCTTTTGCAAAAATTTTTCAGGTAATAATAAACCTTCGTTAACCGACAATAACCGGTAGAGCTGAAGATTTTCGCTCCGGCGTCATATCGGTTCCCGTCCTTCCATACACTTTTTATAAACGAATGAGGGATGGGAGCGGAATGTCCTGTTTAATGAGGCTCTTTTTCATACTGATCGGAGTCCAGTTGATGGCGGCGTCGTCCATTCAATTCATTTTTGATTTAAACGCCGTGTATCATTCCTCTGATGAGGTGTTCTGGAGGGAATTTTTCAAGGAGCTGTTCACTAGGCCGCCTTTATACTTCATGATTTCAGGAATGGTGCTGATCTTTATCGGGGTTTGTTTGCCGCGAAGAAACAAATAGTGCACTTTTCTGTACAAAAGGAAATCCCTCGGGCTAAAATATATTTACAATTACAATTTTTAAACAACTTATCACAAGAGGGAAGATGATTGCATGAGCATGATTTTTTACTTGTTAACATTTGCTGCATTAGGTTTATCGATTTGGGCACAATTTAAAGTAAAGAGCAACTTTGAAAAATATTCAAAAGTAGAGGCGTCAAGCGGGAGAACTGGAGCCGAAGTGGCCAGACAGATTCTCGACCGAAACGGCCTTTACGATGTCCCGGTTGAACCGGTAAGAGGAACCTTGACAGACCATTATGACCCGACAGCACGCGTTGTGCGCCTGTCCGAACCCGTATACTACGGCCGTTCAATCGCAGCGGTTTCCGTTGCTTCCCATGAATGCGGACATGCCCTGCAGCACCAGGAGTCATACGGCGCACTTGTTTTGAGGCATAAGATGTTTCCGGTCGTGAACTTTTCTTCGGGAGTGGCGCCGTTTTTGTTTATCGGCGGAATGCTGCTCGGAAGCCTGAATCTGATCGGACTCGGCATCATATTGTTTTCTGCGGCCGTATTCTTCCAGCTTGTGACATTGCCTGTTGAATTTAACGCAAGCTCCCGGGCAAAAAGGATCATCGTTTCAGAAGGAATGATCCGCAACACGGAGGAAAGAGGCGTCAGCAAGGTGCTGGATGCCGCGGCTCTGACATACGTCGCAGCAGCGCTTGTTTCGCTGTTTGAGCTGCTGCGCTTCGTCGCAATTTTCCTGTCCGGTCGTAATGACTAACCATTCGTTTTAAGGAGGTGGCCCCTTACCATATTTGGTAAGGGCTTTTTTTGAATATCCTGAATCTCATACTCGTCATACTTTTAATTGCAGCTACGGCTTTTTTCGTTGTCGCCGAATTTGCGATCGTCAAAATCCGCGGCACAAAAATCGATCAGCTCGTTGAAAGCGGGGATAAGCGGGCGATTGCGGCCAAAAGAGTGGTGACAAATCTTGATGAATATTTGTCTGCCTGCCAGCTCGGCATTACCATCACCGCATTAGGGCTCGGCTGGCTCGGAGAATCGACATTCGAACAGATCATTCACCCGCTTTTTGAGTTATTTGGCCTGCCTGAGTCCGTTTTAAGAGTGGCTTCGGTTGTTGCCGCATTTATCATCATTACATTTTTGCACGTTGTGGTCGGCGAGCTTGCGCCAAAAACAATTGCGATTCAAAAAGCGGAAGCCGTCAGCTTATGGACGGCGAAGCCGCTCATTTTGTTTTATAAAATCATGTTTCCGTTTATCAAACTGTTGAATGGCTCGGCCCGGCTGTTAACGAAGCTGTTCGGGTTCCATTCTGTTAAAGAGCATGAAGTGGCGATCAGTGAGGAAGAGCTGCGGCTTATGCTGTCTGAAAGCTATAAAAAAGGGGAAATCAATCAGTCTGAGTATAAATACGTCAACAAAATTTTTGAATTTGACAACAGGCTGGCCCGGGAAATCATGGTGCCGAGAACGGAGATGGCGACGCTTATGGCCGATCAATCCATAAAAGAAGCGATTGAAACCGTCATTAATGAACGCTACACGAGATATCCGGTTATTAAGGACGATAAAGACCATATTATCGGAATTGTCAACAGCAAGGACTTGTTTAAATCGTATTTTCTCGACGAGACGATTCCTTTAACTGACTTAATGAGGCCTGTCATCAGGGTGATTGAGAACATACCGATCCAGGAGCTCTTGATTCGCATGCAGAAGGAACGGATCCATATGGCCATTCTTGTTGATGAGTACGGCGGAACGGCAGGGCTGGTTACGGTAGAAGACATATTAGAGGAAATCGTCGGAGAAATCAGGGATGAGTTTGATCAGGACGAAATGCCGCACATTATAAAAAAAGGCGAACATCATTATATTATGGACGGAAAAGCTTTAATCGACGAAGTGAATGACCTCCTTCATATCGCGATAGAAAACGAAGAAGTCGATACGATCGCCGGCTGGCTTTTGACGCAAAAGATGGAGCTGAAAAACGGGGACATCCTTAAAACTGAGGGGTGCGAATTTAAAATTCTTGATGCTGAAGATCATCATATCCGTTTCATCGAAGTGAAAAAAACGGATTTTTAAAAACAGCTGCGGTTGGCCGCGGCTGTTTTTTAGTTCGATGGCCGTTCCTTATTTCAATAAAATGGATATTTATTCAAAGATAAGAGGATATATCTATGGAAAATCATGACTTTTTACGAATGTGCACCTTGTCGTTCTTTTTTATAATATGATGTATAAATATGAGGAGGTTTTTAATACGTGAAAAACAACCATTTGCTAAAATCCATTCTGCTATGGGGTGCCGTATGCATCATAGTGCTGGCAGGGCCGCTCTCAGCATTTGCCGCTTCGTCATCAAACCCGTCGGATAAATTGTATTTTAAAAACAAAAAATACTACATATTCAACAATGTATGGGGAGCCGACCAGGTCAGCGGCTGGTGGCAGACCATTTATCATAATAGTGATTCAGATATGGGCTGGGTGTGGAATTGGCCGAGCAATACAAGCACGGTAAAAGCTTATCCGTCGATCGTCAGCGGCTGGCATTGGACTGAAGGCTATACTGCCGGAAGCGGCTTCCCGACGCGATTGTCAGATCAAAAAAACATCAACACGAAAGTCAGCTATTCGATCAGCGCAAACGGCACATACAATGCCGCATATGACATTTGGCTCCACAATACAAACAAGGCGAGCTGGGATTCGGCTCCAACCGATGAGATTATGATCTGGCTCAATAACACAAACGCCGGACCTGCCGGTTCCTATGTCGAAACTGTATCGATTGGCGGGCACAGTTGGAAAGTATATAAAGGCTATATTGATGCTGGAGGCGGCAAAGGGTGGAACGTGTTTTCATTTATCAGAACAGCAAACACCCAAAGTGCGAACCTGAATATTCGGGATTTCACGAATTATCTTGCCGACTCCAAACAGTGGCTTTCCAAAACAAAGTATGTCAGCAGTGTGGAATTCGGTACTGAAGTTTTCGGAGGCACAGGACAAATTAATATTTCCAATTGGGACGTAACGGTCCGCTGATGGATTTGCACCGCTCTTTCGCAAAAAGAGCGGTGTTTAATTTATTCCAAATGTTCTTTTTTAGGCGTTCGCAACTGAAATATTACGATACCATCCTTACGTATTGCCGTTTATCTTCATCCTGAATAACCACTCCAAGCTTTGCCAGGTCTTTGCGCAGAATTTTTGCCTCTTCATGTTTATTATCCAGTAAAGCTCGTTCTCTGGCTAAAAGTAGCGTATTGATATGCGAGGGAAAATCGGGGTGATCCGCAACCCAGCGTTGATACTCATTCTTAAAGGGATCTTCGTCTGCCCATTTATAGCCGTGATGTTTAAAAGCACTTTCTGCTAGCGCTCTCTTTGATTCAAGTTGTTCACGGTACAATTCAGTGCCCTTATGACCAAGAACAACAAGATCCTTCTTCTCAAGATAAATTGCAGAAATGTCTTTTTTCTCAATCACTTCTTCTTTCTCTTTAAACAACAGCTTCACGTTTTGATCAGAAATGAACACTTGAAGAATTTCAGTGAAAATATATTGTGAAAAAAATAGGCCGGCAACGATTCCGATAAATGCAGCGATAATTGAAACCCAGAAACTGTTTAGTGATGTGATAAATTCCAAAGGCCCTTTAAAAGGAACGATTGGAATGGTCAATACCCAATCGGCTATAACAGGCAAAAACCATCCAAGAACAGCTCCTAAAACCGGTGGAATGATCCAATATAAGGTTTTCTCTATTTTAGACAATCCAATAATCGTTTCCTGATTCAAAATCTTTCACTGCCTTTCATTACATTACTGACTGCTGTTTCCCATACTTTTTTATAATCCATCTCAATTCCTAAAATCATAAAGTTACCCAAATTATCAATGATCAGGGCAAGGGAGTGTGCATTCACTTTGGTGTTTTTAGAAGAGATGACACCGAGTTCGACACCGTAGGAAAGCAATGCTTCAAAACCTTCTAAGAATTGTTCCATGATAGATTTAAGCTTTTTCTCATATCTTGGTTTTTGTGCTGCACTTAAAACAAACTCGTGTACCACTTTTAAAGCAGGAGAGTTATGTTTATACTCTTCAAAATAGCGTACGCCGTCTGTTATTAATCGTTTTTTAAAGTTCTCCTTCGTGTACTTATTGATTGAAAAATATTCAGAGAAATTGTGATCATCAAATACGATGTGAAATAGATAATCGATAAGCTCTTCTTTAGAAGGGAAATAATAGTAAATAGCCGGTTTAGAAATGCCGACTTCCGATGCAATCATTGAAAGGCTCGTGCCTTTTAGGCCGTGTCGGGCAATAAGAGTAAATGCTGCTTCAACAATCGCATCTTGGGTGTTCATTTTCTTTTTCATTGAAATCATCCTTAGCATAATCTATATATTTATTTTACTTACCGATAGGTAAAAAAGCAACTGTAATTTATGCTTTACATATTCTGTATTAACAGATGCTCCGTTTCAAAAGGATTAAAGCTTCTTTCACCTACTCTTGCCGTCACCCTTGCTGTCTTCAAAGGATTTATAGTCCGCAAAGCATATTTAGTATTGAGAAACGTATAATCGTTGGTATATCAAAGTTTATAGGATGTTTATGTTCGGAGTCTAAAAATATTTTATTCATATATCATAATGTCTTCACAACAAGGGGTGTTTGAATGGCAAGGGCATGGTGGAAAGAGGCAGTCGTTTATCAAGTGTATCCGCGCAGTTTTATGGATTCGAACGGGGATGGCGTCGGAGATATCAACGGGATCAGAGAGAAGCTTCCGTATATCAGGGAGCTCGGGGCAGATGCCATTTGGATTTGTCCGGTCTTTGATTCTCCCAATGCAGATAACGGCTACGACATCAGGGATTATCAAAGCATCATGCCGGAATTTGGCACGATGGACGACTTTGACGAACTATTAACTGAAGCGCATCAGCTCGGAATGAAACTGATCATCGATCTTGTCATCAATCATACGAGCGATGAACATCCTTGGTTTATCGAATCAAGAGCAGAGCGGAATTCCGGGAAACGGGACTGGTATATTTGGCATGACGGAAAGGACGGAAGCGAACCGAACAACTGGGAAAGCATATTCGGCGGCTCAGCCTGGACTTATGACGAAAAAACAGAGCAATATTATCTGCACCTTTTTCACGAAAAGCAGCCTGATCTGAATTGGGAAAACAGTGATATGCGAAGCGCTCTTTATGACATGATCAACTGGTGGCTTCAAAAAGGAATCGACGGATTCAGGGTTGACGCGATTTCGCACATTAAGAAAAAAGAAGGGCTGCCGGATCTGCCGAATCCGGAAGGGCGCCCTTTCGTGCCTTCATTTGCTTATCATATGAATGTCGAAGGGATTATGGCGTTATTGCAGGATGTAAAAGAGAATACGTTCGCCGGGTATCCACATATCATGACAGTCGGCGAAGCAAACGGTGTCAGCGCTGAAGAAGCGGAGGACTGGGTTGGAGAACCAAACGGTATATTCAGCATGATTTTTCAATTTGAACACCTCGGGCTTTGGGATATTGAAGGCGGAGAACCCGATATCCCCGAACTCAAGCGGATTTTGTCAAACTGGCAATCTGCTCTTGAAGGAAAAGGCTGGAACGCGCTTTTTATCGAAAATCATGATCAGCCCCGGGCCGTTTCAGTTTGGGGAGATGACGGGAAATACAGAACAGTCAGCGCGAAGGCCTTAGCTGCAATGTATTTTTTGATGAAAGGCACCCCGTTTATTTATCAAGGGCAGGAAATCGGAATGACAAACGCGATTTTCTTAGATATAGACGATTATGATGACGTCTCGATTAAAAATTATTACCGGATTCAAAAAGAAAAGGGCCGCTCACACGAAGACATCATGAAGGCGGTATGGAAAAAGAGCAGGGATCACGCGCGCACGCCTATGCAATGGACTGATCGGCCAAATGCCGGCTTTACCAAAGGGGAACCGTGGCTGCGCATGAACGAAAATTACAAGCTGATCAATGTCGTTCATCAGCAGCATGACCCCCGGTCGGTCTATCATTTTTATAAACGGTTAATCGCAATCAGAAAACGGTATGACGTCTTCATCGACGGATCATATAAACTGCTTCTGGCTGAGGATCGGCAGATTTTTGCATACTTGCGAAAGCTTGAAGAAGAAACCGCCATCGTGATCGTGAACCTCAGCGCACGCCAGGCGTTTTACCATCATCCCGCATATCCGTTATGTTCGAACGGACTGCTGCTGTCAAACTTGGATATCAACGCGCACAAGCACCTCACATCTTTCATGATGAGACCCTATGAGGCGCGCGTTTATTTGATCAGACAGGAAATCGGCGATTTGTAACGAATTGAGAAAGGGTGCCAAGAAAGGAGCGGATTCGTATGTTGAAAAAAATACAGATTCAAACAAACCGGCGCGATGAAATGCTTGATATCACAAATGACGTCCAAAGATTCATCTCAGAAAACGATGTTTCCAGCGGCGCTGTTATCGTCTACTGTCCGCATACGACGGCGGGTATAACGATCAATGAAAATGCCGACCCCGATGTCAAACGCGATATGCTGAGAAGATTCGATGAAGTGTATCCGTGGGAACATGAGCTTGACCGCCATATGGAAGGGAATACAGCGGCGCATTTGAAAGCGAGCACGGTCGGGGCATCGCAGCATATGATTATTGAAGGGGGCAGGCTTGTCCTCGGGACTTGGCAGGGCATATATTTCTGCGAGTTCGACGGCCCGAGGCACCGGACGTGCTATTTTAAAATTTTAGCCGATTAAAAGGAGGAAATAAAAATGAATCAGTTCATGGAACGCCTCTCTTTGTCAAAGCCTGTGGTCCAGGCGCCGATGGCGGGCGGGCCGACAACACCAAGGCTCGCCGCCGCCGTATCAGACTGCGGCGGCTTAGGCAGCCTTGCATCCGGCTATTTGACGCCGGAAGTGCTTCAACAACAGATTCTGGAAACGAAAAAGCTGACATCAGCCGGATTTCAAGTCAACCTCTTCATTCCGGAAAAACGGGAAACCGTCACCCGGGAAGAATATGAAAGGTGGCAAGAGAAGATACCTTTGGCGCGGTCGGCTTCACCCGTGACAGATGAGAAACAAGATTGGGACGATTTTTACGAGAAAATAGAAATCATTCTCAAAGAAGGAATCAGCGCCGTTTCATTTACGTTTGGCCCTCCGCCGGCTGATGCCGTCAAGGAACTGAAAAACCGAAATTGCTGTTTAATGGGCACCGCCGTTTCAGTTGAAGAAGCCGTGCTGCTTGAAGAACTGGGGATGGATGTCATCATTGTTCAAGGAAGTGAAGCGGGCGGCCACAGGGGAGCCTTCTTGAAAACGAAGGGAGAGCCTGCTGTCGGCTCGATGGCTTTAATTCCCCAAGCGGCAGATCATGTGTCGGTTCCAGTTATCGCAGCGGGCGGCATTTTTGACAAAAGAGGTGTTGCTGCAGCTTTTGCCCTCGGCGCACAGGGCGTTCAAATCGGTACCGCTTTTTTGACGTGCGAAGAAAGCGGAACACACCCTGCCTACAAACAAAAATTGTTCGAAGCGGTTGAAACCGACACAAGCCTGACCCGTTTGTTCTCGGGGAAGCCGGCAAGAGGCATCGTCAATCAGTGGATGGAAGACAGACGCCAGGAAGAAGCTGAAGCGCTGCCTTATCCTCTGCAAAACACGCTGACGCAACCGATGAGAAAACAGGCGAAGCTTGACGGGAATACGGATAACATGTCATTGTGGGCCGGACAGAGCGTGCGGGCCACCGTCGAGCAAACGACGGTGAAGGAGCTGATGGATCAGCTTGTGCCGGCCGATGTGCTATCTGATCATTTGAATTAATGCCGGAATATCAACCCGCGTCACTTGGGAAAGCAGATAGGCGGACGTCTGTGCATGAGGCTTTCTCAGCCCGTTCAGTTTTTCAATGATTGTTTCGCCGCTTAAGATCCCCAGGCCGTGTGCCGCATAGAGATTATTTTCAAGTAAAATAGCATTTTCTCCGCGCCACTGCGGTCTTGAGGGATCGAATTCAGGGTTCTTGAAATACAGGCAGTCTCCCGGAAGGTAGTCGTTTCCTTTATCCGTATAGATCGGCAGCCGCTCATAGTGCCAATCGTATAAAATGATCCTTTGATAATTCCGGTCAAATGTCTGGTCGCCGATCGTTTTGAGAAGCGCCATATAAAAAATGATGACAATCGCAGTCGCGCACTCAAAAGCATAAGAAGGGCCGCTTTCAAAAATATTTCGAATCGCCTTTGAAGCCGGTGCCCTGTACTTCAACTCCAAAGCCCCCTCAGGCGTCACCCTCCAAAACTCTTCATTCCCGTATGTCTTTGAAAAGGTGGCAAACTTCGCTCCGCTGTTGATCAGCTCTCTGGCCGATTTGACGGTATGCTCTCTGAATCTCAGCTCAAATAACAGTTCTGAGATTGAACCGTATCTATATCCGGACGGCATGGCCAGCATCCGGTTTGCGATGTCTCTCTGCGTCTGACTGACATTCAGTTTTTCGATATCCTCAGGACGGAGCCGGTAGCCCGAAACACTTATCATAGGATACACCCTTTTCCTTTTTTATTAGCGTATGCCTGATGCTTGGGCAGGAAAACGGTCTAATTTTCCGCTTTTTTTATTTAAAAAATAGACCCCGTCTCCGATAAAAGTAGAGAAAGGGGAATCACACATGAAAAAGCTTTTAAATTGGACGAAACGTCCTTCTATTTCTAAAAAATTAATTTTCTCATTTATATTCATTTTAACAATTCCGATCTTGGTTCTTTCGGTTACTTCATATTTTACGGCCAGCAGCACGCTCGAGGATGAGATTTTGAGAAGTGCGAAAGACAATATCGATGAACTGAACGACATTATTCAGCAAGATATCGGCAGCAAGGAGACTTCCATTGCGTATTTCAGCGAATGGATTGATCAAAAAGCGTACAAAGAGAAAGGCCAGACTGCAATTAAACAACGGTTTGAGCAGTTTGCAAAACAGAATCCCGACGTCGAACTCGTCTTCACCGGATCGGAAGATAGTGTTTACGCACAATATCCGAATGCTCCACTGCCCGACGGGTATGACCCGGTAGAACGCGACTGGTACAAACAGGCTGTCCAGGAAAAAGGGAAAACGATTGTAACTGAACCTTATGAGTCTGCATCAACGGGGCATATGGTCGTCACGATCGCCAAGCAGAATAAAGACGGTTCTGGCGTAGTCGCCCTTGACTTGAACATTGACAAGCTGATCAAATCGGCAAACAGCATCAGCATCGGAAAAACCGGATATGCATTCATCATCGGCGAGGGGAAAACGTATGTCGCCCATCCGAAAATTAAAGCCGGCACAGAAGCAGAAGCTGATCTGACAGAGCAAATGTTCAGCAAAGAGAGCGGCTTGTTCACCTTTAATGAAAAAGGCAAAGAAAAGAAAACGGTCTTCACGACAAACAAACTAACCGGTTGGAAAATCGGCGGAAAGATGAATACAGCAGAGATTAAAGACGCTGCCCAGCCCGTGCTTCACATGGCAGTCATGACATTGGCAGGCGCGATTATTCTGGGCGGAATCCTTGTTTACTTTATCGTCCGCGCGATCAGCAAGCCTTTAAATCAACTCGTCTCTTCTGCAAAAAGCATCAGCGAAGGAGATCTGACACAAAAAATCGATGTCCGCTCCAAAGACGAATTCGGCCAGCTGGGCACAAGCTTCAACGAAATGGCTGACTCGTTGCGCTCGCTGATCAGCACGATTCAAGAATCGGTCGACAATGTGGCATCTTCTTCAGAGCAGCTGACGGCAAGCGCGGACCAGACAAGCAAAGCGACCGAGCACATTACATTAGCCATCGAGCGGTTCTCAAGCGGCGCTGAAAGTCAAAGCGAAAAAGTCGAAGAAAGCTCACAGCGGCTCAGCCAAATGAATGAGAAGCTGAATGAAATTGCAGGCGTGTCAGAATCGATTACAGAATCCTCGGGTAAATCGACGGAAATTGCCGAAACAGGCGGAGAGCTCGTCCAACAAACCGTCGGGCAGATGAACTCGATCAACAGGTCTGTCAAACAGGCTGAACAGGTTGTCAAAGGGCTTGAAGCGAAATCGAAAGATATCACCGCGATCCTGCGCGTCATAAACGGAATCGCCGATCAAACGAATTTATTAGCTCTGAACGCCGCCATCGAGGCAGCGCGGGCCGGCGAATCAGGCAGAGGCTTCTCGGTTGTCGCTGAAGAAGTCAGAAAGCTTGCGGCTCAATCAGCGGGATCGGCAAAAGAAATCGAAGCGCTGATTCAGGATATCGTTAAGGAAATCGAACATTCGCTCAACATGTTCAAATCGGTCAACCAGGAAGTACAGTCAGGACTCGAAATTACCGAAGAAACGGAATCTAGTTTTAAACACATTTACGACATGACAAACGAAATCGCAGGCAAGCTGCAAACGATGAATGCCGCCGTAGAGCATTTATCAACAGGTTCTCACGAAATATCCGATGCGGTCGAAGAGATCGCCGACGTATCGCGTGAAAGCTCTGCCGGCATTCAGGACATCGCCGCTTCAGCGGAAGAACAGCTGGCTTCCATGGAAGAAATCAGCTCATCCGCTGCAACGCTCGAACAGATGGCTGAAGAGCTGCGCGATTTAACGAAAAAGTTTAAGATTTGATGAAAAGAGGCTGCTGGTCAGCCTCTTTTTTCAGTTCTATCTTCAAGAATTTTCAGAAATACTTTTTAAAGTTTTTTAATATGCAAAAGTAAATGAAAGCTCCGATATTAGTTTCATAATCTAGAAGCTAAAGGAGTTATACTAAATGAAAAAGATATTGGACTGGCTTAAACGTCCGTCTATCTCAAAAAGGCTGTTTTTCAGCTTTATATTGGTTTTAACTTTGCCGATTTTGGCCTTATCCTATAGTGCGTACCAAACGGCGGGAAGCTCTCTTGAAACGGAAATCATGAGAAGCGCACGCGATAATGTCGAACAGCTGAATGAGATCATAGACCAGAATATCGGAGAGAAAGAGGAGGCCGTCTCCTTTTTCAGCGGCTTGGTAAATGAAAAGCTTTATCAAGAAAAAGAGAACGCATCACTCGTAGAAAGACTCGAGCAGTACGCCAAGCTGAATCAGGATGTGGAAGCGATCTACACAGGTTCAAAAGACGGCAAGTTCATCCGATATCCCGCCGAGAAAATGGCGAAAGGCTATAACCCGGCGGACAGGGACTGGTATAAGCAAGCCGTTGAAAATAAAGGAAAGGTGATCATCACAAACCCTTATAAAACAGCGTCAACCGGAACGATGGTCATTACGATTGCGAAGCAGACGGAGGACGGCTCAGGAGTTGTTGCCGTCAACATGAAAATCGATGAGCTTATCAAAGCGACAGAGCGCGTCAACATCGGAAAAAGCGGCTTTGCGTTTATTTCAAGCAATGACAAAAAATATGTTGCC
The DNA here is from genome assembly GCF_000011645.1 of Bacillus licheniformis DSM 13 = ATCC 14580. Classification (GTDB taxonomy): domain Bacteria; phylum Bacillota; class Bacilli; order Bacillales; family Bacillaceae; genus Bacillus; species Bacillus licheniformis. The sequence goes on along the minus strand of NC_006270.3, from coordinate 3,160,575 downwards.
CATCCGACAATCGAAGCCGGAACCGAAGGCAAAGGCGACTGGGTTGGACAAATGTACGGCAGTGAGAAAGGCGATTTTCAATATACATTTGAAGGAAAAGAAAAGAAAATGGCTTTTACGACGAACAAGCTGACCGGCTGGAAAATCGGCGGAACGATGTTCACAGATGAGATATCAGAGGCCGCCCAGCCCGTCTTCCACATGGCGATAATCATTTTGGCAGCGGCGATCGTGCTCGGCGGCATTCTCATCTACTTTATTATCCGCGGAATCAGCAAGCCGTTAAGCGAGCTCGTGTCATCCGCAAAGAGCATCAGCGGAGGCGATTTGACGCAAAAAATCGAAGTCCGTTCAAAAGACGAATTCGGTCAGCTCGGTACAAGCTTTAATGAAATGGCCGAATCGCTGAGATCTTTAATCAGCGTCATCCAATCATCAGTTGACAATGTAGCTTCTTCATCTGAAGAGCTTCATGCCAGCGCGGCGCAGACAAGCAAAGCGACTGAGCATATTACAATGGCCATTGAACAATTTTCCGACGGAAATGAAAGCCAGAAAGAAAAAGTGGAAGCGAGCTCGCATCAGCTGAATGAAATGAACAACGGGTTATATGACATGTCAAAAACATCAGCTGCGATTACCGATGCGTCGCTGAAATCGACTGAGATTGCCGGCAAAGGAGAAGAGCTTGTTCAAAAGACGGTCGGCCAAATGAACTCGATCGATCGGTCTGTCAAGCAAGCGGAAGCGGTCGTCAAAGGACTTGAAGCCAAATCCAAAGATATCACAAGCATTTTGCGCGTGATTAACGGAATCGCCGATCAAACGAATCTGCTGGCGCTCAATGCCGCGATCGAAGCGGCAAGGGCCGGGGAATCGGGCCGCGGCTTCTCGGTAGTGGCTGAAGAAGTCAGGAAGCTCGCCGCACAATCCGCCGACTCGGCGAAGGAAATTGAACATTTAATTCAGGAAATCGTCAAGGAGATCGACAACTCTTTGAACATGTTCAAATCGGTCAATCATGAAGTACAGTCAGGACTTCGAATCACCGATGAAACAGAGACAAGCTTCAAAACGATTTACGATATGACCAATGATATCGCAGGAAAGCTGCAGACCATGAATGCCGCTGTCGAGCAATTGACGCAAGGTTCCCGCCAAGTCGCGGGCGCGGTCGAAGAAATCGCTGATGTATCGAGAGAAAGTTCGGCAAGCATTCAGGACATCGCTGCTTCAGCCGAGGAGCAGCTTGCCTCCATGGAAGAGATCAGCGCCTCCTCCACGACATTGGCGGAGCTGGCTGAAGAACTGCGTGATTTGACACAGAAATTTAAGATTGAATAGCTTTAAAACATCCGGTTTTCCTCCGGATGTTTTTTTAGTTATTTTAGACTATAAAAAGTTATAAAATGCATATAAAAACTTTTAAAAGAATCCGATATTAGGGATATAACAGAAAAGAGGAGTCAACAATTCTATGTCAAAGATTGTCAATTGGGTGAAGCGTCCCTCCATTGCAAAGAAATTAATTCTTTCATTCTTGCTTATTTTAACCGTTCCAATCATCGTCCTTTCCTATAGTGCGTATCAAACGGCAAGCAGTACGCTTGACGGAGAAATCATGGACAATGCGCGCGAAAACGTTAACCAGTTGAATGAAATCATCAATCAGAATATCAGCCAGAAAACAAACGCCATGTCTTATTTCAGCGGGTTCATTAAAGAAAACTCTTTTACAGGGAAAGAAAGCGACGCTTTAAAAGTGAAATTCGAACAGTTCGCCAAGCTTCATCCCGATGTTGAAGGGATCTTTACCGGTTCAAAGGACGGGAAGTTCATCCGCTACCCGGATCAAAAGATGCCGAGCGGATATAATCCGGTAGAGCGGGACTGGTATAAAAAAGCCGCTGAACACAAGGGCGAAGTCGTTATCACAGACCCCTACAAAACGGCGTCAACCGGAACGGTGGTTATCACCATCGCCAAGATGCATGAGGACGGCTCCGGCGTTGTCGCCGTCAATATGAAAATCGAAGAGCTCATTAAAGCGACAGAACGCGTAACCATCGGGAAAAAAGGCTTTGCCTTTATCACGAGCGCTGATAAAAAGTTTGTCGCCCACCCGAAACATGATGCGGGCACAGATGTCGAAGGCAGCTGGGCGGAAAAGGTATATGCGAATGACAAAGGAACATTCAAATACACGCTTGACGGCGAAAAGCAGATGGCTTTCGCGACCAACAAGCTGACCGGCTGGAAAATCGGCGGAACCATGTATATCACTGAATTAAAAGAAGCCTCACAGCCTGTGCTGAATGCCGCTCTGATTACGTTGGGCGCCAGCATCATCATTGGCGTGCTTCTCATGATTCTCATCATCAGATCGATCACAGGGCCGCTCCGCGAACTCGTTTCCTCTGCGAAAAGCATCAGCGGCGGCGATCTGACGCAAAAAATCACTGTCCGCTCAAAAGATGAAATCGGACAGCTCGGAACAAGCTTCAACGATATGGCTGAATCGCTGAGCTCTTTAATCAGCGTCATTCAGACATCGGTTGAAAACGTTGCTTCTTCGTCAGAGCAGCTGACCGCGAGCGCGGATCAGACAAGCAAGGCGACAGAACATATTACATCTGCGATCGAACAATTTTCAAACGGAAATGAAAGCCAAAATGAGAAAGTGGAAATCAGTGCGCAGCAGCTGACTGACATGAACAGCCGATTGCATGAAATGTCCAAAGTCTCAGCATCGATTACAGAATCATCCATTCAATCGACGGACATTGCCGGTACAGGCGGAGAGCTTGTTCAAAAAACGGTCGGACAGATGAATTCCATCGATCATTCCGTTAAACAGGCGGAATCCGTCGTGAAAGGACTTGAGAGCAAATCAAAAGACATTACGGCGATCCTGCGGGTGATCAACGGCATCGCAGACCAGACGAATTTGCTCGCGTTGAACGCGGCAATTGAAGCAGCAAGAGCCGGTGAAGCCGGAAGAGGGTTTTCTGTAGTTGCCGAAGAAGTGCGCAAACTGGCTGAGCAATCCGCGTCATCGGCAAAAGAAATTGAAGCGCTCATTCAGGAAATCGTCAATGAAATCGGAAAGTCGCTGGACATGTTCCGGGACGTCAACCGTGAAGTACAGTCGGGACTCACCATCACAGATGAAACAGATACAAGCTTTAAGCAGATTTATGACATGACAAACGAAATCGCGGGCAAGCTGCAGACGATGAATGCGGCAGTTGAAGAGCTGTCAGAAGGGTCACAGCAAGTCGCGGGAGCGGTTGAAGAAATTGCAGACGTATCGCGTGAAAGCTCAGGAAGCATTCAAGACATTGCCGCTTCGGCTGAAGAACAGCTCGCTTCAATGGAGGAAATCAGTTCTTCTGCGGCTACGCTTGAACAAATGGCTGAAGAACTGCGCGATTTAACGAAAAAATTTAAGATTGACTAAACATCAGGCTTCCGCCGATCCGGCAGCCTTTTGCCCGGGAAAAGCATCTTTTTAAAGGAACGGGGAAGGGTATAAATAGGTTTAAACAGACTATCATCTATCGTACACTGGTTGTACAGGAAAGGATCAATCATGCGACTGGAAGGCAAGAAAGTGATCGCGCTTGTCAGCGATGAATTCGAAGATTTAGAACTGTGGTATCCAGTTTTGAGGTTGAAGGAAGAAGGAGCGATCGTACATTTCATTGGTGAAAAAGCGGATCATGAATACAAGGGCAAATACGGAGTGCCCGCTGTCTCAGATTATGAGCTGAAAAGCGTGAACATTGAGGAATACGACGCCGTTCTGGTTCCGGGAGGCTGGGCGCCTGACAAGCTCAGAAGATATCCCGAGGTCCTGGAGATGATTCGGTGGTTCAACGAAAGGAAGAAGCCCATCGGACAAATCTGCCATGCCGGCTGGGTGCTGATTTCTGCAGGAATATTGGAAGGCAGGAAGGTTACAAGCACACCGGGGATTAAAGACGATATGGAAAATGCCGGAGCCATATGGGTGAATGAAGCAGCGGTCGTCGACGGCCATATCGTGTCAAGCCGCCGCCCGCCGGACCTGCCGATCTATGTCAAAGCCTTTGCCGATCTTTTGGCGCAGTCCTAAAACAGATGAGCCGCCCGTTCATTCGAGCCGGGGCGGCTCATTTGCTACATGTGATCAGCGGGGAAAACGAGACCGATCTGTTTGCGCGCTTCATCTATGACCGCCAATGTGTCTATAGAACGTTCAAACGTGTTAAGCGAAGACTCGATCCGCCCTTGTTTAATTAAATTGATGAATTCCTCTGTTTCATAAAACATGGCCGGTTTGTCATCAGGCAGCGTAAGATGTTCAACCCGACCGTCCCGATAGCGGATGTCGACTTGTTCGGGGCGGTGGATTTTATCGATGACGATAGAGCCTTCTTCTCCTTGAATTTCAGCCGGGATGAAGGAATTTGAGATTTTCGAGTGCATCAGTACGGCTTCGTGCTCCTTGTATTTTAACAGCACTGTTCCTTCACCGTCCGCCCCTGACTCAAGGATCAGCCCGTTCGCTTTGACTTCGAGGGGTTTGCCGAACAGGACGATCGCGGGATGAACGCAATAGACGCCGATATCCATCAAGGAACCGTTCGATAAAGCCGGATTAAATGCGTTTAAGACGGTTCCGTTTCGATAGGCGTCATAGCGGGAAGAGTATTGGCAGTAGCTGGCTGTAAAACGGCGGACTTTGCCGATTTTGTGCAGGTTGCGACTGATGTTTTTAAAATTCGGAAGAAACGTCGTTTTCATCGCTTCCATAAATGTTACGCGGTGTTCCTGCGCTGTTTTTACCATTTCTTCCGCTTCTTTGACATGGGACGCAAGCGGTTTTTCGCACAGGACGTGTTTTCCGCTTTTCATGAATGTAACTGCCTGATCTTTATGTAAAGAGTTGGGACTTGCGATATATACCGCATCAATAACATCGCTCTCAGCCATTTCTCCGATATCGGTAAAAACCGCCTCGGCTCCGTATTTCTGCGCGAATTCACGTCCGCGCTCTCCGGTCCTTGAATATACCGCGGTTAATTGAAAATCTTCGATCAAACGGGCCGCCCCAAGAAACCGGTCGGTAATCCAATTTGTTCCGACTACCCCGAACCGCATCATGCTATTTTCCCCTTTCGCTGTAGGATATGTTTATTATACAGTGTTTTCTTTTGCCGGCGAAATACAAAAAGACGGAAACGCCGGCGTATATCTATATAACAATAAACGTTTTCAAGCGGAAAAAAAGACCAATAGCAATGGTTTTATTTTTAGTATGAGGAGTAATAGTGTACAATTTAATTTATAAAACCAACGTTAATGGAGGATCGCCATGGACTCTTTGCATATGTGGGGCGGCAGGTTTAAAAAGTTTTTTTTAGACAATAAATTCGTCCTGTTTCTGCTTATTCTGCTTTTGATCGGACTGAACATCCTTGTATTTACAAAAGCATCGTTTATTTTCACGCCTTTCATCGTTCTTGTGGAAACCATCGCTCTGCCTGTCGTGCTGACAGGTGTCGTTTATTATTTGTTAAATCCGATCGTTGATTTTCTAGAGTGGAAAAACGTGAAAAGAATTTATTCGATTCTTCTTCTCTACATTGTGATCATCGGTCTGATCACGATTTCGATCGTCTCTGTTATCCCGCTGTTAAGGGAACAGATCACAAGCCTTGTCGATAACTTCCCAAGGTATGTCCACATTGTGGAAGACCAAATTAAACAGCTGATCGGAAGCCAGTTCTTTAATCAGGTCCAGCAGACGATGAACATCAATCTGACCGATTTGGCAAGCAAATTATCCGATCAGGCTACCACCATTTTAAACAGTACGTTTACCGGTGTGGGAACGTTCATAGGCGCCGTGACAGAGGTCGTGATTTCGATTGTGACCGTGCCGTTTATCCTGTTTTACTTGTTGAAAGACGGCAAAAAACTGCCGCTGTTTATTCTAAAACTCATACCGGTCCGCCTGCGGGAGCAGACGTATGTGATGATGTCCGAGATGAATCACCGGCTGAGTTCGTATATCAGGGGGCAGATCATCGTCAGCTTCTGTATCGGCTGCCTGTTGTTTATCGGATATATGATCATCGGTCTTGATTATGCTTCTCTTTTGGCCCTTGTGGCGGCGTGTACGAGCATCGTTCCGTATCTCGGACCGACGATTGCGATTACGCCGGCAATCATCATCGCTTTGGTCACTTCTCCGTTTATGCTTGTGAAGCTGATCATCGTTTGGACTGTGGTGCAGCTGTTTGAAGGAAAATTTATTTCGCCGCAGATTATGGGAAAAAACCTGCACATCCATCCGGTAACAATCATCTTTGTGCTGCTGACGGCAGCCAAGCTGTTCGGCGTGATCGGCGTCATTCTCGCCATCCCCGGATACGCGGTCATCAAAGTGGTTGTCACGCATTTATTTGAATGGTTTAAACAGCGTTCACACCTTTACGAAAAAAACGAAGAAGTCTGAATCCCGCTTGCATAATCGGCTTTTAATATAAATAGTTTATTAGAGGACAAGTTTTAAGGAAGCGAAAGGAATGACATATGAACATTTGGGATATTATTGTCGCTATCATACTTGGAATTGTTGAAGGATTAACCGAATATGCCCCTGTATCGTCAACAGGGCATATGATTATTGTTGACGATGTCTGGCTGAAATCGAAAGAACTGCTTACGCCGGAGGCGGCGAATACCTTTAAAGTCGTGATTCAGCTCGGCTCCATCCTTGCCGTCGCCTTCGTATTTAAAGACCGGATTCTCAATCTTTTAGGCATGAAGAAAAACATTACGGAAGAGCAGAAATCGGGAAACCGCCTTTCCATCGCCCAAATCGCTGTAGGCCTTGTTCCCGCCGCTGTGCTTGGATTTTTATTTGAAGACTATATTGATCAATACTTGTTTTCCGTCCGCACCGTTGCGGTCGGTCTCATCGCCGGTGCGGTGCTGATGCTCGCAGCCGACTGGATCAATCGGCGCAAGGATACGACAGATTCGGTTGATAGGATGACGTATAAGCAGGCGCTTGGCATGGGGCTGTTTCAATGTCTGGCGCTTTGGCCGGGCTTCTCGCGCTCGGGTTCGACGATTTCAGGCGGGGTTATTCTCGGCTTGAGCCACAGAGCGGCCGCTGATTTCACCTTCATCATGGCGATTCCGATCATGATGGGTGCAAGCCTGCTCTCTTTAATCAAAAACTGGGCATATTTGAGTGCAGACCTGTTGCCTTTCTTTATCGCAGGGTTTATCAGCGCTTTTATTGTCGCTCTTTTTGTCGTCCGTTTTTTCCTCCGGCTGATCAACAAGATCAAGCTGGTTCCGTTTGCCATCTATCGAATCGTTTTAGGGCTGCTTCTGTTCATTTTGTTTCTGTAAGAGTGAAAATGCGAACCGATTTCCGGCTGGAAATCGGTTTTGTTATGGGTAAAAAGAATGATATTCTATTATTTCCCACTGTAAAACCGCCTGCCAACTTACTATACTAGTAAGAGGGAGGAGATATTGAAATGTTTATTATCGCATGTTTATTGATTATCTTAGGCCTCATGCCTTTTTTATATAAAGCGAACCACAATACAAAAGATGTGAAAGTCAACACGATTTCGGTCGAGCGCGTGCAGGCTCCCGCTTTAAAGAAAAAGCTGAACATTCTTCATCTGTCCGATCTTCATTTAGAAAACATTTCGATTTCACCTGAACGGATTCTTGAACTTGCCAATAAAAAACGAGTGGATCTCATTGCTTTAACAGGAGATTTTCTTGATAGGAAGAGAAATATTCCAAAGCTTGCAAACTACTTAAAAGCTTTGAAAAAACTGAAGCCGGCATACGGGATGTACGCTGTATTCGGCAACCATGACTACCTATTGAAAGACGAACACTTTCGGAAGCTGAAACGTGTACTGGAAGATAACGGATGCATCACCCTACAGAACCAGCATGTCTCCATTGAAGTGGAAGGCGAGACACTCAACATTATCGGGATTGATGATTACAGCACGAAGCGAAGCGATATTGCCGGTTCATATAAAGGGCTTAAAGAGGGCTACAACCTTGTATTGACGCATGATCCGAACGTTGTGCTTGATATGCAGGAATTTCACTTTGACTATCTTCTTTCAGGACATTTTCACGGCGGTCAGATTCATTGGCCGAAGCCTTATCATCTCGTGAAGATGGGAAAGCTTGTGCGAATGAATATGATAAAAGGTCTTCACTACCATCATGACAAACCGTTTTATATCAGCGAGGGATTGGGTCAGACTGGGGCGAACATCCGAATCGGAAGCCGTCCGGAAATGACGTTCCATCACATTTCATAAAAAGAAGAGGCTGTTGCATTTTTTTGCATCAGTCTCTTTTTTATTTATTTCTGCAGATAGGACTTGAACAATTTTTCTTTCGAAATAAACAAATATTGGGAAGGGGGGATTTTGCGAAGAGAAAATTGCTTTGTTGTTAAATATAAGATCGGAATCTGCGTCAGCTTCTTGAACACTCTGTAAAACTGGTTCGCAGGCTCAACCGCTTCAAAACCGAGCCTCTCAACTCCTTTATGCAGCGTAGTGATGCCGATGATGCCTTTAATTTGGTCTGACCGGTGATGATTTTTGATATATTCGGCCAAGATCGGCATTGAAAAATACGCTTTTTGATAAATGAGAATGCCTCTTCCGACAGCGCTCTCAATATTTTGAAGCTCCTTGATCAGCTTAATATTGTGCAGATGAATTTTGATCAGAACATCGTTTTTCTTAATAACCGTCCCATCGCTTAACACCACATCGATCCCTTTGTACTTTGTTAGACGGACGCGAAAAATGCTCGTTTTCGTTTGGTCAATGAGTGTCAGTCTTGAAAAAAAATAATAAAACGGGTCAATTACACTCCAAATTGACAAAAAACAGTTTCTCAAGTCGTCACTTTCCTTTCCTGAAAAAATACACTTATATTTTGGCTGGATATTTGAAAAATATAAATGGAAAACATTTTTCTTCTGAAATGGAGGATGGAGATGACAAAGATTCTGATTTTCCCTTTTTTAAGCATTTCCACCGGTCATCATCACGTTGCCGATTCGCTGCAGACAGAACTGCTCCTCAAATCCCATCACTGTGAAAAAATCGACATTTTTTCACATGCTTATCGGCGGCTGGAAAAGGCCTCCTCTGCGGCATATTTGTCATGGATTCAGTATTTTCCGAAAGTCTACAGCTCGGTCTATCATCTCCTGGCGTGCGGGCGCCATGAAACGGCAAAGCGCCACCTCTTGTATGAGCTGATCTTTTTGAAAGGCATGCAGCAGATTATTGCAGAAAAAAAGCCTGATATCGTGTTCTGTACGCATGCATTGCCCTCCTATTTGCTGAACCGCTTAAAAGGCCAATTTCCCGACATGAAAGTGGCCAATGTATATACCGATTTTTTCGTCAACCGAATCTGGGGAAGAGAGAAGATTGATTATCATTTCGCGCCGATCAAAGACATCAAAGACCAGCTGATCGCAGAAGGCGTTGATGAAGAGAAAATTTTTCTGACCGGAATACCTGTGCACCGTTCCTATAAAACGGAGAGAAAGCCTGAGCAGGACGGGGACAAAAAAGCGTTTTGCAACATCCTCATAACCGGCGGAAGCATGGGGGTGGGCGGCATTTTTAAACTCGTGCGGGAACTGTCGCCGAACGGGAATGTCGCATACCAAATACTATGCGGAAAAAACCGAAAGCTCTACCGGTATGTTCGTGATTTAAACAATCCATATATTAAAGCGCTGCCTTATATCGAAAGCAAGACTGAAATGAACCGCTTATACGCGGAGGCGTCGGGCATTATTACGAAGCCCGGCGGCGTCACGATCAGCGAGTGCATTGAAAAACAGCTCCCTGTTTTCATCTATCATGCGCTGCCCGGACAGGAAGAGATGAATCTCGATATTCTGAAAAAGAAAAACCTTGTCATCGAACTGAATCAGCAAAAACAGCAGCCGATTGAACAGCAGCTGCTTTCCTTTTTCCGTTCGGATGAAGACATCAGGCGCTATCAAATGAGCGTCGATCAATATTTGCGCGAAAAATCGGACCGTGATTTCAGCGATATTTTAGACGGGATCATTCATAACCGGAGCGGTTTAGGGAATGCTCACGTATAAGGGAGGAGGAAGAACGATGTCTGAGAGCAGCAAGAAATCAGTCGTCATGTTGCTGATCGATTCATTAATGGATGAACCGCTCAAAGAAGCCGTGAAAAACGGACAGGCTCCTGGACTGCAATATTTACTGGAAAACGGGCGTTATGTGCCTGATATGATCAGCCCTTTTCCGACGATGTCTGTCAATGTCGACAGCACATTGCTTACAGGGGTGTACAGCGACCAGCACAAAGTGCCTGGCCTTGTGTGGTACAACGCGAAGGAAAAACGGATTATCAATTATGGCAGCCACATTCGAGAGCTTCTGAAATTAGGCATCAAACAATCCTCCAGAGACGTCTTTTACAATCTGAATCAGGTTCATTTAAGCCAACAGGTGAAGACGCTTCACGAAGAGCTTGACGAAAAAGGAATCGAAACGTGCTCGATCAATGCGCTCTTGCACAGGGGGAGCCGGGACGGCTATTTGCAGATTCCCTTTCTTTTTTCAATGATTTCCGGATTAAACCGGTCAGTCAAAATCAACGCATCCCAGCTGTTTTCGTACGGCGGTTTTTCCAAAGTGAATCCGGCCAACCGCTCGCTTTTCAAAAAATTCGGTTTTAACGACCGATTTTCAACCAATGAATTGGTCTATCTGATTCAAACAAACAAAGTACCGCCTCTTGCGCTCGTCTATTTTCCCGATCTCGACCAGCACGTGCATAAACACGGGAGGAACGACGCAGCGGGGGTGGCGAAAGCCGACCGGCATGTTCAAAGGATTTTAGACAGTTTTTCGTCATGGGAAGCCGCTTTAAAGGATCACATTTGGATCGTGATGGGGGACAACGGACAGGCCTGGATCAGCGGCAATAAAAAAGAAGCATTGATTGATTTGAGAAGCCTTTTGGACGCCTTTCGCATTGTGAAATTAAAGAAAGGTGTGACGGCCGATGACGACATCGTTCTTGCAGTTAACGAAAGAATGGCGTTCATCTATTCGCTCGATAAAGCGAAGCTTCCGCTCAAGAGGATAGCGGACATTCTGCAAAAGGACGAACGGATCGACATCATCTGCTGGAAAAATGAAGCGGATTCAATTGAGGCCGTTTCGGGGGAGCAGCACGGGAAGCTCACATTTCGGCCGGGAGGCAAATGCACGGACGAATTTGGACAAACGTGGACGCTGGAAGGGGATTTACATATTCTCGATTTGACGGTTGAGCAGAACAGCCTGACATACGGAAAATTTCCTGATGCGCTGGCCAGACTGTACGCTTCATTTTTTTCTCATGAAGGCGATTATTTGATCGCCAATGCAAAGCCCGGATACGAATTTATCGGCGAAGGGTCGCCGACGCACGTCGGAGGAGCCAGCCACGGTGCACTGCATAAGCAGGACACCCTCGTCTCCATGATCATCACCGGAACCGATACAATGCCGGCATACAATCGTCTTGTCGATATAAAAGAATGGATCCTCGATTTAGTCAAATCACGGGGAGCGGGGGAATGACTAAAGCCCCCTCCCCGCCATTATGACGGTTGTCTGATGCCTTTGACAAATGCTGCAAGCGCCGAAGCGATCATCACAAAAAGTGAAACTGCCTTTATGATTGTCTGTAAGAGCGCATGTTCTACGACAATGTTGGAGTGCACACATAATGCCAAAATAAATATGGCAATCAATGAACCGTATTTTTCCCCCATAACCGTTTCTCCTTTCGAGCCGTCATCCTCCAAAGAACAGGTCGAGAATGTTTCCGGCGGTTGAAGATTGTTTATTGTACAGCTCTGAATACCCGCAGTTTTTGCAATAAACGACGAGAAAACGGTTATGCTGCACATCGAACAATTTTGACAGGCCGGTGCCGGTCGTCGCGATTTCTTTTTGCCCCGCATCTGTGCTTCCGCACTTGATACATCCTTTATGTTCACGCATGGCGCTTCTCCTTTCGCGATGTAAAATCCAACCAAGTTCATTATAATGGAATGTTCTTCAAAAGAAAATATTTCTCAGGAAATGATCGGCCGGAAAACAAGGAAAATCAGACTGGGTCTTTTTGCTTATAAAAGATCCTTATCGACTGGTAATTTTATTTTTGTGCCGCGGAAAACAATTCTTTTAACCTATTCATTCGTCTGGGACCATCCTGTAAGATAAACCTATTACAATATCATCCACTAGAGGAAAATAGTTTTTATTGACTAGGATAAACGAAAGGGGAAGCTGCTTTGAGCGAAGGTTTTTGGGATTCAGTAGGCAACTTTTTACACATATCCTACACGGAAAATGAACGAAAACGCGATGAGTATAAAAATTTATACGACTATTTATCTGATAAAGAAAGCGATGTCAAGACGAAATTAGCAGAAATTGATGCAAGTTTGAAGGCTTACCACAGCAATCTCCCGGACTTGAAAATCCCTTCACACGAATTTGAGGATACCCGCCATGAAAAGGATGCCAAGCTGAAGGAATTGGTCAAGCATTTTAAAGATATGGTCGATGACATCCAAAGCGCCAAGACGAAGGCGAAAAGCAAGTGGGAGTATTATAAAGCAAAAGCTGAAGCTGAAGAGAAAAAGGCGTAGAGGAGGAACAGCCGAGTCATGGACGGATATGGATACTACAACTATCAAGCGGCGAATCCGAAAGTAAGCGGAGAGACTGTGAAAATTTCACACAATGGAACAATAAAAGCGCATTCCCATGCGAAAGCGATCGAAAAACATGTCGGCGATTCGCTCAAAAAAGCAAAGGAATTGAAAGCGTACGTCGAAAGCGGCAAATGGAGCGGGAAAACCCGCGACGCATTTTTAAGCTACCTTGAGCTGATTATTGAATTGAATGCCGATATGAAAGACGCCTTGAAAGAGCATACCGCTGCATTAGATGCGCTGGAAAAACACATCGACGGTTTTTCGCAGCTCAGTGAAGTGCAGGAAATCAAAAACTTATAACAGGGAAGGAGAATGACATGCAGGTGAAAGCAGATACGCTGTCGGCGGCAGAACTGTATGTTTTAGCAGGAGCAGCCGGAGTTTCCTACATATTCGGTCTTCCGGAACGCGAACAGCTGGCCTTGGTCGAGCCGGATTGTGCAATAAAAGCAAAGGACAGCCTGATTGAAAAAGGCATTCTTTTAAAGGAAGGCAAGCTGACCAAGACCGCTTTTTTTCTGATTAAGCTGCTGCAACATTACCAAGAAAGCGGAGAATACGTGCGCTTTAATAACGTGATGTGCGCATTTCTGCCGGACGACGAGGAGCGCGTTATCGCCCTGACTGAAATAAGCCCGGGCAAAGGGTACACATTAGATTATGTGGAAAAGCGCGAAGTTTATTTATCGCTCATTTCAAAGGTGTCATTTTTAGTAAGGGAGCCGCGCGATCAAGACCGCGCCTTTTTGACAAAACCGATGAGCGCCGCTGAAAAAGCGGAAGTCAGGGCAATGAATCTTGATGAAAAAGAAGTTCTTGCTGTGGAAACGTTCAAGCTAGCCTCACAGCAAAAACCGGCAGACCCCGGCTTCCAGACGACAACACTTTACTTTACAAAAGGCGAAGACTTCATCTCGGTTGATCCTTTAAATGATCGATATGAATGGATCAGCCTTTATATCATGAACAACCGGATCTATGATGCACTGCAGATCAATTTCAGAGCAGGGAGGGCGATGATATGAATGCAGAAGGCGGAGCAGGAGGCGGCGGTACAAACATCCATCTCGAGTTTGAAGAAATGATCACCATTTCCAATAAGCTGAAAAGCATCTGCGATATTTATACAGAAGGGGTTCAGAAGGAAATCAAAAACCTCTCAGAATCCGATTTTTATAAAGCCGGACAAGCATCAAAAGCGATTGAAAGCTACGCGGATATTCTCGGAAAGACGATGGAGCTGTTTGATAATTACTGTATAGCTTCCCACATTGTCAGTTATGCGATGGAGAAAATGTATGAAACAGATAAAGAGCTCCAAAAACTCTACAAGATTCAGAAATAGAAATGAGGCGATCATCTAAATGGATGTGAAATACGTACCGGAAGAATGGCAGGGCATGAAAGACGGTCTTGATGCGCTGACGGGCGGCCAATACGGCGGCGGTATGAAATCCGGCCTTATAAAACTCAATGATCTCTTGGAAGATATCGAATCCAAAATCAAAGACAAGGACAGCGACAGGTCGATCAGCTTTACCCACACCAGCAAAAAAAGCAAGATCGAGGAACTGTTTAAGGATTATCAAAAGCTGGCCGACTTTTGCCTGAAAGCCGGCAGTTTGGTGGCAGACCACATTGACAGCCCTTTTTATAAAAAAATAGACGCGTTCGCCGAAAAAATGCGCGGACTGACCATACATAATTACACCACCGTAAACCGGATCGGCTCCAAGGAAACCACTTACGTCGGATACGGCATGTCCAAGCAAGCGGTTGAAACCGACAAAGCGAAAGTGAGCGTAAATGATATCTTCAAAGACTCGGAATCGTTTGATCACGTACTGAGCAAAGAATTTGAAGAATTCCAGATCAACCACCCCGACATTGAGTTATCGTATGAAGAATACACGAAAGCGATTGCCTCTTCCCGCGGATTTGAATACGAATCAATCGGCGATGTCCAAAAGAATCAGGAATTATGGCGGGATCTTCTGGCCGGAGCAGGCATTATCGTGCTCACCATCTTTTGCGCACCGGCAGGTCTCACGGTGGCCGTCGCCTACGGAGGAGCCAATATCGCGAGCGCGGCAACAGGAAAAGACTGGATGACGCAGCGGGAGTTAAACACAGGCGAAAGGTTTGAAAGAGGCGTGTTCGGCGCCCTTGACATCATCCCAGGCGCTGCCGCGGCGAAAGGCTCATTTAAAAGCGCAGCCACAATCGGCCAAATTTCAAGCAAAACAGAACATATGGTACAATCTCTTAAAGACAGCAAAAACATCTGGGCGAACCGCATGAAGGTGAATGGGCTGAAAGCTCAAGACCGGCTCAACGACGCAGGCTTCGCCATTAAAAAACAATTCGCCAAAAGCGCCGACGCCTTGAGCGATATTGCCCGCGGTGCAGAAGCAGGAGCGGGCGGCACCCTCGTCCGAAAAGGATCCAATTACTCCGCCCACGTCAACGACGCCCATAAGGCTTCGAAAGCGAAGATGCAGGATTCGATTCAGCGGGTTGAGAAGGAGATTGAAGCTGGGAAGAGTGTTAAAAGTGTTGTTAAAGAGGTAGATGTTAATAGGAATTCACCAGTTAATCCGAAATTTTCGTGGGAACAATTGGATAAATCTTTTGAAGATAATTTAGGAACTGTATTAAAAAAGCATAAATTAACAGTCAATAATTTTAATGACTTGAGGCTTAAATCTATAAATAAACTTTCATCTAAAGAGGTGGAAGTTATTAAAGATATTAGGCGAAACGTTCCTAGTCTTTCAGAAGATACAATTATGCAGAAGGTTCTTTCTCCTGATTCCAAAAGTTGGCTATTTTCTTCACCAAGTGATGGTGGGCAAATAAAGCTAGGTGGATATGTGGCAAGAGCTACTGATACTAAGGAATTGAACACTTTTGATAAGATTTATGAAGGACTTAGATTAGATTACGAAAACAACCCTTTCAGTGGCGGAACATCAGCATTAGCGGTACGCTATAAGGCAGGTAATCCAAACGATTATAAAATTCCGTTTGGAGGGAAGAATTCAGAGGCCGTAAATAAAATGACCCACGATGATTTGGCAATGGATTATATTGCAACTGAGCAACAATCTCCGTTTACTGGAAATGGATTTACAGAGAGTAAAGATTACACTATTCCTGAATATCGCAATGATACAAGAACACCTATGCATGAAGGTGCAGAACTTTATGAGATCACTAATCAAGGCGAGAAACTTATTGGGATCTATAGTGTTAAACAAAAAAGGTTCATTTCAGTTAATGAATAGGTGGGGGTAACTATATGAGAAATGGCGTTTGGGCACTATACAATGATAAAGAGTACGAGATTATTCAGCATGATCAAGAAAACTACGAATTATTTACCAAAGATCCTGAGGCAATTCAATTTGGTTTTATTTTAGATGAAACTGGACATTATTGTAAACAAGTTCGAAGAGAACATATTTCTTCAGTTTATGATGTAAGATACCAAGCAATTATTAATGATCTTGAGTTTCCTGTTTTTCGTGAGGAAGACAATAGGCTCTTAATTGGAAGTGGGCTACATGGCCCGGACATTATCAAAAAATATGGATTTGTTCAAGTTGATCGATTTGAATATGAAAAATGGGTAGGAAAAAGTGAAGTTGAAAAAATTGAAGAAGTTAAAGTACCTATGTGGGGTTTTCCCGCCCCGTGAAATGTAATCTTTTGAATGAAAAGCATCCCGGAAGAATGGATCGCTGCCTTGGCAAGGAAAGAAGACATTCTGGATTTGTCTGAAAGGTTCATTCAGTTCTGCTTTGAAAAATCGGAGCGATAGATTGTCTATGTGAAAAAGAAAATGGCCGGCTGACAGAGCATTTTCTTTTTCACATCAAAAACCACTTGCTTTTCTCCAAAATTCCATCTATAATAAATCATGTCTCAAATATACGGGGCATTAGCTCAGCTGGGAGAGCGCTACACTGGCAGTGTAGAGGTCAGCGGTTCGAGCCCGCTATGCTCCATCTTTAAAACCCTTGATCATTCAAGGGTTTTTTTGTTGCCTTTTTTCGCGAGCCATTTTCCTAGGTTTATGGCCTATCCGTCAGTACGGTATTTGACGACTGGCCATTTTTCTTTTCGCAGAGCGTTCATCAGCTCAGGGCCTGCATGCAAATGCTCTTCAACCAGCTCTCTTGGAGTCAGGCCATCCACTGATTTAATGAAATGTCTGCAAAGCGGCTGCTTTTGAATATTTCTAAAAACCACAGGCTTTCGCTGCCTGTATTTTGAATGTAATGCCCCATGGCAAACGGGACATATCCGACATCCCCCGCCCGGTAATTAAAGGTCCGGGCAGTCTCGTTTGCGGCGAATACTGTCATTCGCCCGGTCCCTGAGATATAGTACTGCCATTCATCGTTGTTCGGGTGCCAATGCATTTCCCTCATTCCGCCGGGCTTGACTTCGACGAGTGCGGCGGCGATCGCTGTCGAAATTGGAAAGTTTGAAGAATCAACAATTCGTACCGTTCCGCCCGGCGTTACGATAGGCTTTTGTGCAAACAGCCTGTATGCGAAGCTTTTTGGGACGGTTCCATACGGGTCCGGCACTTTTTGGTTTTCAAGCGGTCCCGGCACTTTTGCTTGGAAGATGTACCGCTGTTTGTCAGGGATGCGGGCGAAGGCGCTTTCGTGTACACCGAAATTCGCGGCCAGAACATCTTTCGGTGTGTGTGCGAACCAATCGGTAATCGTGAAGGTATCGAACTCAGAGAAGTTCCCGTCATCAAAAACGAGGAGAAATTCGCAGCCATCCTCAAGCCCTTGAATCGAGTGCGGTATTCCGGCGGGAAAGAACCACAAATCTCCGGGGCCGACATCGGCGATAAAGTTTCGGCCTTCCTGATCGACGGCGGTAATGCGCGCATGGCCCAAAATCATGTAAGCCCATTCCGATTGCTTATGCCAATGCAACTCGCGAACCCCGCCTGGCGTCAGCCGCATATTGACGCCGGCAATCGTCGTTGATACCGGCAGTTCCCGGGCTGTTATTTCACGGGACCAGCCGCCATGATTTAACTGCATATGTGTGTCTGAAAAAGAAAACTTTAAATTAGGGATTGCTCCGGCATCTGTTTTTGGAGGAACGAACATGTCGGGATTCTCTAAATCCCGCATCACGTCGCGGGGGCCAAAATCGGTCGCGCCCGCACCATCGTTTCTTATTGGATGCGGCACGTGATTGTACCAAGCTGGAGTCCCGGCTGTTCTTTTCATGCGGAAAGCTCCCTTCACAGGTCGTGTATACCGAAATTTATGACAGGGACGCTTAAAATATATCAAATCGGAGCCTTATTAAGACACTTTTAAAAAACTAGATGGACAGATTTGCATTTCCTTTGGCAGCAGAAGGAAACCTTCGATTTAAAGTCTGCACGGCACGGGCTCCTGCTGTTTGCCTTCCACCGCTAACGATTACTGGCTGAATGATTTCGCCCGAAGCTGAATAAGAATGAGATAGAAAGCATCCGGGCAATTTTCGAACGGCTACATGAAATGAATACTATGGGACAAGAAAGAAGGGAGCGTTGATGAAAAAGCTTTGCCGTGAAGTTTGGGTAGAGGTAAATCTTGATGCGATCAAAAAAAATTTGCGCGCGTTTCGGCGGCATATTCCGAAAAAGAGCAAAATTATGGCTGTCGTAAAAGCGAATGCTTATGGTCACGGATCGGTGGAAGTTGCACGCCATGCACTTGAACATGGTGCGAGTGAGCTCGCCGTTGCCTCGGTGGAGGAAGCGGTCGTTTTACGAAAAGCGGGGATTAAAGCGCCGATCCTTGTGCTTGGTTTCACCCCGCTGAGCTGTGTGAAAGAAGCGGCAGCTTGGAATATATCGTTATCAGCTTTTCAAGTTGACTGGATTAAAGAAGCGAACGAGATATTGGAAAATGAAGCAGATCCTAACCGGCTGGCTGTTCATATCAATGTGGATACCGGCATGGGGCGTTTAGGTGTACGAACAAAGGAAAAGCTTTTAGCAATCGTGGAAGCGCTGACGGCAAGTGAAAACCTCGAATGGGAAGGAATTTTTACGCATTTTTCCACAGCTGACGAACCGGATACTGAGCTAACCATGATTCAACACGAAAAGTTTATCAGCTTTCTTCGCTTTCTGAAAGAACAAGGCTTTAAGCTGCCTACGGTGCATATGAACAATACGGCCGCGGCGATCGCTTTTCCGGAATTCAGCGCTGATATGATTCGCTTAGGCATCGGAATGTATGGATTATATCCTTCCGATTATATCAGGCAGCTTAATCTCGTTAAGCTTGTGCCTGCACTAAGCTTGAAGGCGCGAATCGCTTATGTGAAAACCATGTTGACTGAACCGCGGACGGTTAGTTATGGTGCTACATATGTTGCAGAGCGCGGGGAAGTCATTGCCACAATTCCGGTCGGCTATGCTGACGGCTATTCCCGTGAACTTTCCAACCGCGGTTTTATTCTTCATCGAGGAAGACGAGTGCCGGTGGCGGGAAGAGTAACAATGGATATGATAATGGTCAGTCTGGGAGAGGGTGAAGGTAAACAAGGAGAGGAAGTCGTGATTTACGGCCGGCAAAAGGGAGCAGAGATATCTGTTGATGAAATTGCGGAAATGCTTGATACGATCAACTATGAAGTGGTATCTACCATAAGCTGGCGCGTCCCTCGTTTTTATATAAGAGACGGCGAGATTTTTAAAAAGTCGACCCCGCTGTTATACGTGTAGTTTTCCCATACTCACAGGCCGTTTGCTCGATCATTGATCAAAATAAAAAAGAGCAATTTCTTGACAAAAAAATTTATTTATGCTATAATTTAATAATTAAATATTGGTGTGTATAATAGGATTCTCCTGGCCGGGAGAATCCTATTTTTTTGCGTTTATGAAGGAGTGTCCGACATGAAAAAAGATGAATCGAGTATAACGTCCCTTATTTCGGCTTTTGGCAGAGCTTATCACAGCCAGTATGATGAACCAAAAATCTTTGATGATAATCTGGCCAAATCGCTCATTTCCCAACAAGAATTTGCTGATATCAAAAACAGCTTCATTCAAGGCATACAGTTCTTCAACAAAGCTATAGCGGAAAAATACGAGGGAGACGATGAAGAAATATTAAGATGGATCACACAAGTTCAGCTCTCTCCGACGCCGCTCGCCCGTGCCGCTTATTGCGAAAGAGTGCTGCATCATGAGATTCGGCTTGGGACAGAACAATACGTGATTCTTGGGGCAGGGCTGGATACTTTCTGTTTTCGGAACCTAGAGTTAAAGGACAAAATTGATATCTTTGAAATTGACCACCCAGCGACACAGAAATTGAAAAAGGAAAAGCTGGACAAAGCCGGTTTTCACATCCCGGACCACCTTCATTTTATTCCTTTGGACTTTGCCAAGTCGTTTTCTTATCAAGAATTGGCTGATAAGGGTTTTCATTTTAACAAAAAAACGTTCTTCAGCTTTTTAGGCGTTTCTTACTACTTAACAAAGGAAGAAACCGAAAAACTGCTCGGGGAATTAATGGCTGACCTCCCTTCAGGCAGTTCGATCGTTTTCGATTATGCTGATGAAAACTTGTTTAAAGAGAAAGGCTTCTTCAACAGGGTGGAAAATATGGTAAAAATGGCAGCGGCAGGAGGAGAACCGATGAAATCATGCTATTCGTATCAGAAAATACAGCACATGCTGCAGCAATCCGGACTGCTCGTTTACGAGCATTTATCACCTTCAGATATTCAAGGGCGTTATTTTAAAAATCGAAAAGATGATCTGTCAGCCTTTGAAACGATTCATTACATTCTTGCCGTAAAAAAATAAACATAAATCTAGAAAAACGCCCGGGGCCGGGCGTTTTTCCTATTTAAGCCGCGCGGTCGTCTTTCTGTTTTTCTTGGGGGAGTACAAGCTGTTTAGGAGGGCATTTGCGCTGCGTCAATTCGGACACAGCGAAGATCGTCATAAATGCTGTGACTGCAGCCAGCGTCCGGAAAGGAAAGAGGACCGTGCCGTCTTCAATCATCGGATACGGCAGAAGCGGCGGAATGCCGAATGCGGGTTCACCACCGCCGAGCCTCAGAATGACTGCAACTGCAAATCCAGCAATCGACCCGTAAAGATTTGCTCTTTTATAAAAGAGGGCCATTGTTAACTGGGGAAAAAGAATGCAATAAACTAAATCCGAAGCCAAATACCATAAAGTATAAACGCTTTTGACATTCAGCGCGATGACCGCTGCTCCCGCGCCGAACAAAATGATTGAGCGTTTGACGACTTTTTGCAGCTGTTTTTGGGTGGCCTTCGGCTTGATGAGCGGACGGTAAATATTCCATGCGGCCATTGATGATGCCGATAGAATCGATGAGTCCATGCTTGACATGACGGCTGCTGCGATTGCACCCAAGCCGAGGCCTGCGATGATTCCTGGCGTCAAATACGCAAGCGTTTGCGGCAAAATCATCGCCGGGTTATCCGGAGCGCTCGCTCCGAACAGGCTCCAATCGGTACTGTTTCCGGCAGCTCCGATGATTACGCACGGAATGGCGGCAATGATGCAGATCACTCCGGCAATTATCGACTGCCACATGGCGGCGCTTTCCGATTTTGCCGAAAGAACGCGCTGAAAGTACACCTGCCATGCGATACCTCCGAAAATTAAGAGGAGCGCATTATCCCACCAGTTCCAAAACAGGTTTCCCCAATCCGGGTTTTTCCAGCCGTCCAACGGCGGAAGCAGATTGGCGCTGCTGCCGAAATCGTGCCTGTAATTTGCCCATACGCTATCGAGAGCACCGACATTCGACAATACAAATGGGACGACTAAAAACAGCCCGAGCAAAATGACAATCATTTGAAAGACATCTGTGAAAGCAACTGCCCACATGCCTCCGGCCACCGTATAAGCGATGGCGATCATCGCCGAAAGAATAATCGACGTTTGGAAATCGATATTCAGAATCATTCCGAAAGTCGTGCCCAATGCCGTTAAGATCGCGGCGCTCCAAAACAATTCTCCTAACAGCGCCGGTATATATAAAACGCCGGCCATCCGCTTACCGAAGCGCTGTTCGAGAGGATCGATAATGGTCATAAATTGATGACGGCGCATTTTTCTGGCGAAGAAAATACCGCCGATAATCAGGCTCAATGCGTAGCCCCAAGGCGCTTGGGCCCAGATGAGGCCGTCGCTGTAAGTCGATTCGGCCGTTCCGTTAATATATCCGCCGCCGACCCATGTTGCGGCCATCGTCACCATTCCGACGAAAAACGGCATGCTCCTTTTTGCCACGATCATATCGGAAAAAGAATTTGATTTCTTTGCTGCGTAAAAAGCGCCTAAATAATAGGTGAAAGCAAAGAATATCATCATGGAGATAAAGCCGCCCCAATGAATGTCCGCATTCGAAATGCCGATATACGCGAGTATGCCTCCCGCAAACAGCGCAAAAATACCTAATTTGATCCAGTTTTTTTTCTTCTCAGCATAATTCATGTATGCACATCGCCTCCGAAAATATTTTTTGAATTTTCTTGAAATTAAAATATGAAAAAAGGTTTTGCCCCACTCTGGGAAGTATGCAAATTGCTGACTTCAGAGCGGATAAAACCTTTTTATTTCTTGTTATCAATCGGTATAAACTCAAAAATCTCTCCCGATTGGACAGATTTAGCGAGTCTCAGCAGCCAGTCATAATACGGTTTTGAATGTTCAAGCTGGTCATAAAGAGTTCTCGCTTCCTCTTTTATGCTTTCGTCAAGCCCTTCGCTTTCGATGATGTCCTCCAATGCTTTTTGAGCGTCTTGAATAGCCATGAGATTCACTTTGACTTCCCTTTCCCATTTTTTAGGGAAAAAGCTTGTGAAAAATTTGAAGAAATCCTTTTCAGCAACAAAGCTGTGTTTTCTTCTTCCTCTGTGGAATGTCTTTTTGACGACGTTTAAGTCTTGGAGCTTTTTTACGCTTGTGCTCATGCTGGGCTTGCTCATTTGCAGTTCTTCCCGCATTTCGTCCAGCGTCATTTCATCCGAAAGGTACATCGTTCCGTACAAAATGCCCGCACTCCGGGTAATGCCGTACAGATCCATTGTTTCTGCGATTGAATCAATGACAAGATCTTTTGCCTGTGCGATCGTTTCTTTTGCTGAAACATCACGGGGATTGTCCATAACTTGCCTCCTTTCACAGGAGCGGAACATCGGCATTGCAGATTCAATGCCCCCCGAAAAATCGGGGATTGTTCTAAAATCCGCGTTAAGTTTGTTAAGTTATTTCTGTATGTTCTTTATCTTAACGAAAGAAATTGAAATGTCAAAATCAAAAATTTTTTTCAAACGGTCTCAGCCCATGTGAGCTCTGCATTCACATAAAATTCAAAAAAAATAATCAGCCTGATTTGCTTTGACACAAAAAATGGCGCATGATAAATTCAAAGTGTTCAAAACATTAAATTTTTATTTAACAAACTTTGCGTAATGAGGAGGCTGCTTTTATGAGTCAAACACTTTTCATTGACGGAAAGTGGGTGGGCGCCAAAAAAGGCGAGACTCGCCAAATTATCAATCCTTACAATCAAGAGCATATTGAAACCGTCAGTGAAGGAGACAGAGAAGACGCTGTTAGGGCGATTGCTGCAGCGCGCCGCGCATTTGACGACGGCGAGTGGGCGAATACGCCGGGTCTTGAACGAGGCAACATCGTATTAAAGATCGCCGAACTGATCAGACGCGACCACGAAGAGCTGGCAGAACTTGAATCGCTTGATACCGGCAAGACGATTGAAGAAAGCAGAGCCGATATGGATGATATTGCAAACGTATTTCAATATTATGCAGGGCTTGCGGATAAAGACGGCGGAGAAGTCATTTCTTCACCGATCCCCGATTCTAAAAGCAAAATTGTCAGGGAGCCGGTCGGTGTCTGCGGGCAGATCACACCGTGGAACTATCCGCTCCTGCAGGCAAGCTGGAAAATCGCTCCGGCTTTGGCGGCGGGCAACACGATCGTTGTCAAACCAAGTGAAATCACACCGCTGACAACCATTAAGATCTTCAAGCTGATGGAAGAAGCCGGTGTGCCTGAAGGGGTGGCCAACCTTGTTCTCGGCCCCGGGGCGACTGTCGGCGATGAACTTGCCAGAAATAAAGACGTCGACTTAATTTCCTTCACCGGCGGAATTGAAACCGGAAAGAAAATCATGCAGGCTGCAAGTACGAATGTGAAAAAAATTGCGCTTGAGCTTGGCGGGAAAAATCCGAATATTGTGTTTAAAGACGCAGATTTTGACGTAGCGGTTGACCAGGCGCTGAATGCGGTATTTTTCCACGCAGGACAGGTTTGCTCTGCGGGCGCTCGTCTTCTCGTTGAAGAGTCCATTCAAGATGAGTTTGTCGCAGAGCTTGTCAAGCGTGCGAAAAAAATCAAGCTTGGCAACGGATTTCACGAGGAGACACAGAGCGGTCCGCTTATTTCAGCTGAACACCGCAGCAAAGTTGAAAAATATGTGGAAATCGGCTTGCAAGAAGGCGCCAAGCTGGAAACAGGCGGAAAACGTCCGGAGGACCCTGAACTTGCAAATGGCTTCTTCTATCTGCCGACAATCTTCTCGAGCTGTACATCAGATATGAGAATCGTTAAGGAAGAAGTATTCGGTCCGGTATTAACAGTTGAAACATTTAAAACAGAAGAAGAGGTTGTCTCACTTGCGAACGATACGATTTACGGCCTTGCCGGCGCCGTTTGGTCAAAAGACATCGAAAAAGCGGAGCGCGTCGCTTCCAAACTGCGCATGGGAACCGTCTGGATCAATGACTTCCACCCTTATTTCGCACAAGCGCCTTGGGGAGGTTACAAGCAGTCAGGCATCGGCCGCGAGCTTGGCCGCATGGGCCTTGAAGAATACACAGAAGTGAAGCATGTCTACCGCAATACGAAACCGGCGGCTGTCAATTGGTTTAAAGCATAAGAAGGAGGAGACTATTCATGACTTTAAATATGAAAGTAGAAGCGATGAACAAATTCCACACGTTTGAAATCCCTACCGTCATTAAGCACGGAATCGGAGCCGTTAAACATGTGGGGGAAGAAGTGAAAAAGCTTGGCGTTTCAAAAGCGCTGCTTGTCACAGACCCTGGCATCTACAAAGCCGGTGTAACAAACCCGGTCGTTGTATCCCTTCAGGAAGCAGGCGTAGAAGTTGCCGTCTTTAATAAAGTCGAGCCGAATCCGCCTGTCCGTCTTGTCGCTGAAGGTTCCAAACTGTATGCTGAAGAAAACTGCGACGGCCTTGTCGCGGTCGGCGGCGGAAGCTCAATGGATACGGCGAAAGCGATCGGAGTTGAAGCCACTCATGAAGGCTCAGTCCTTGACTATGAAGCGGCAGAAGGAAAAAAGCCGCTTGAAAACCGGATTCCTCCGCTTACAACGATCCCGACGACTGCCGGAACCGGCTCAGAAGTTACACAATGGGCGGTTATCACAGATGAAGAGCGCGAATTTAAATTCAATACGGGCGGCCCGCTGATTGCTGCTCATTTGACAATTATCGATCCTGAATTGCATGTATCAATGCCTCCGCACGTAACAGCGATGACCGGCGTTGACGCTTTGGCTCATGCCATCGAGTGCTATACGATGAAATTTGCCCAGCCGATTACTGACGCGGTGGCCCTTCTTGCGATCGAATACGGCGCACATTACATCCGCAGAGCGTTTGCCGATGGAGAAGATCTTGAAGCGAGATACGGCATGGCGCAGGCGGCCATGCTTGCAGGCCTTTCTTACGGAAGCGAATCCGCAGGCGCTGCTCACGCGATGAGCCAGACGCTCGGAGGGATCATCCCTGTCGCGCACGGCCAATGTGTGGCGGCGATGATGGGCCCTGTAATGGAATACAACTGGAAAGGCTACCCTGAAAAATTTGCCCGCATTGCAAAAGCGTTCGGAATTGACACAAGCGGCATGTCTGCAGTTGAAGCGGCTAAAGCTGCGGTGAACTGGATGTATCAGCTTGTGGAAGACTTAGAGATTCCTAGTCTTGAAGAGCAAGGCGTATCACCTGACATGATCGACCGCCTTTCAAAAGAAGCGATGAAAGATCCGCAAACGGTCGGTAACCCTAGAGACCTGAACGAAAAAGCGTACAATTGGATTTACAAACGCTGCTTCAATTTAACCCCGAAAACTGTCTGAAAAAATTGAAAAAGCCCGTTGTGTGCAGCACACAGCGGGCTTTTTCAATTTGAGAAAAAAAGGGAGGCAATGTAAAATAAATCACATCTTGAAAAAAAGGGGATGGGTTGAATGTGGAAGAAGCGCACGGCTGTGGCGGAGCACGTATACATAGCGGACACAGCGTCATTTGTGACAGAGAAACAGGCAAAGATCGTAATCGATTACGGGGGCATACCGGGGGATCTGCATTTTGGACTGACGAAAAAAGCCGGGGCAAGGGAGCCGATGTATAAAAGAGGAACGGAGATTTTCAACAGGAGGCAGATTTCTATCGTCTCGGTAGAAGAGTGCCTTGAAATTGCCGGACGGCTGAACATTCCGGCGGTCCTTCCGGAATGGCTCGGGGCCAATATCGCATTAAGCGGCCTGCCTGATTTAACCTCATTAAGAGAAGGAAGCAGAATCGTTTTTCCAAGCGGCGCCTCTTTGTTGAGCGAGGGCGAGAATGAGCCGTGCATTCAGCCCGGAGAAGTCATTCAGGAGCAGTTTCCCGACAAACCGAAGCTTGCTTCGCGCTTTGTGCGCCATGCGATGGGAAGAAGGGGAATCGTCTGCATCGTTGAACGCCCGGGCCTGATCCATCAAGGCGACCAAGCAGAAGTGTGGGCGTATTCGCCTGCTGCCATGAAAGACGCCAGGTCGTTTGCCTAGGCGGATGAAAAGCCCCGAGTCTCTAAGAGCCGGGGCTTTCCGCTTATTACAGCAGTTTCTGCTTGACTTCTTTGATCTGTTTAATATGTCTTCTTTCATGATGGCCGATGAAGTCGAGCCACTGCCTGACCGTAAGCTCTTCGAAAATCGGATGCGGCAGCACCCTTTGAAAATCTTCATTGTGAAAGGCGGCGATGACTGAAGTTAATTGTGTTCTGACATTGTCGAGCTCAGCTTTGAGGGTTAAAGCATCCGCTGTTTTTCTTTCCGGCTCCGCATATGGAGGCGCCTTTCGTTTGGAGCTTCTGTCTTCCAACTGATGAACCGGTTTATCTTCGATTGATTTAACCGGTGCATGTTTGATTTGTTCCTTCAAGATTTGAAGTGCCATCAGATCGATTTTTTTCAGGTGGTCGATCACTTCTTGAATGCTCCATTCGTCTTCCGCCGGCCTTTTATTCAGCATTTCGTCTGATAGGCCTTGAATCTCGCTCCAAAGTTCTTTTCTCGCTTCATTAAAAATGCTCATCATATCCCCTCCTAGTTTTAACTGTACCATATCGAAGGCTGGTAAAATAACCAAAAAACACTCGATTTTCGCATCGCCATCGGATATGCTTAAGAAAAAATGAAAAGAAGGAAGGATTTCATTTTGAGAACCACATTGTACCCGTATATAGCATTAGTGGTCGGGGTGTTGGCTGTGTCTTCCTCCGCCATCTTCGTCAGGCTGTCAACAGCTGATGCTGGAATCATCGCTTTTTATCGTCTCTTTTTTTCCGCTTTGCTGATCTTTCCTTTTTTCTGGGGAAAAAGAAAAGAAGTCTTGGGTTTTTCGAAAAAAGACTGGCTGTTTTCCGCGGCAGCGGGATTCTTTTTAGCATTTCATTTTATTTTATGGTTTCGCTCGCTTGAATACACGTCTGTGGCGAGCTCGGTTGTTCTTGTTACGCTGCAGCCGATCTTTTCCTTTATCGGTACATATTTTTTATTTAAAGAAAGAGTCTCGTTCGCTGGGATCATCAGTGCGCTTCTCGCGATCGGCGGAAGCGTGTACATCAGCTGGGGGGATTTCAAAGTAAGCGGCCAGGCGCTCTACGGCGATATCCTGGCGCTTTTGGCATGTGCGCTTGTGACGGCATATCTGCTGTTTGGCCAGCATGTCAGAAAACGCCACAGCTTGACCGTTTACACTTTTATTGTATATGGAATCAGCGCCCTCACTTTATGTCTATACTGCCTGTTTTCGGGCGCCGCCTTTTTTTCTTATCCTGCGTCAGATTGGGGTTACTTCTTTCTGCTTGCCGTCATTCCGACTTTGCTCGGCCACTCGCTCTTTAACTGGGTGCTGAAATGGCTGAGCACAAATATGATTTCTGTGGCGATTTTATTTGAACCCGTCGGAGCGGTTGCGCTGGCGTATTGGATTTTAGACGAATCCGTCATGATGACGCAGGTGATCGGCGGAGCGGTCATTTTTTCAGGCATCATCCTGTTCATGGCCTCGCAAAGCATACGGAAAAACAACGTCCCGGCGGTGAAAGGGAAAACGCCCAAGGCGCTTTAAAGTCCGCGCTTTATCCAGTCAAAATATCTTCGCTTGAATAGCGGATGTTTTCCTTTTCAGGTCTGGCCAGGGAAAACGCCAATGTGAGCGGCCCGAGTTTTCCGAGAAACATAATGAAAACAATCAGCATCTTCCCGATAGGGGACAGGTCGGCCGTAATCCCCATTGACAGGCCGACCGTGCCGAAAGCTGAAACGACTTCAAACAAAATCGCCAAAAACGGTATAGGTTCTGTCATATTTAAAATAAAGATGGCCGTTAAAATCAACAGCACGCTGATTGTTGAAATAGCGAGCGACCGGAGGATCAATTGGTCTTTCAGCGTTTTTTTGGCTATTGAAATATGTTTTTTGCCCTTTAAAAAAGTGATAACCGACAGAAGAATGACAAGAAACGTCGTCAGCTTGATTCCTCCGCCGGTCGATGCGCTCCCCGCTCCGACAAACATAAGAAGGAGCAAAAGCGTGATCGTGCTTTCGCGCAGGCTTCCGATGTCTGTCGTGTTAAATCCTGCTGTTCTCGGGGTCACAGCCTGAAAATAGGCGCCCCAAAGTTTTTCAGCTAGCGGAAGCATTCCCAGCGTTTTTTGATTTTGATACTCAAGCAGAAAAATAAGGATCATGGCTGCCAAATTGACGATAAACGTACCGTATATCATCAATTTCGAATGAAGGCTCAACTTTTTAAAGCTCCGCTTATGCCATAAATCGGACAATACAGTAAATCCTATCCCGCCGACGATGAACAAAAAACTGATCACCAGGTTGACGAGCGGATCGCCTTCATACCGCATTAAACTGTCCGGCCATATGGAAAATCCCGCATTGTTAAAGGAGGAAACCGCATGGAACAGGCTGTAGTAGATGCCGCGGGCGAGACCGTATTCAGGAATCCATTTGACAGCAAGTATCAGCATGGCCAGCATTTCAATCGCGAAGGAGTAAATAAACAAACTCTTGATCAGTTTAATAATCCCGCCTAAAGAAGTCTGATTAAGCGACTGCTGAATCAACAGCCGTTCTTTCAGGCCGATTTTTTTCCCGAGCATGATAAAAATGAGCACCGCAAAAGACATGATGCCGAGTCCCCCGAGCTGGATGAGAACGAGAATAATAAGCTGACCAAACATCGTATAATCCGTGCCTGTATCAACGACGGCCAGACCGGTAACAGTCATCGCCGAGGTCGATGTAAAAAGCGTATCAATCCAGCCTATAGGCTTGGGCGTTGCTGCCGGCAGCTTCAATAAAAGGGTTCCTAATATGATGAAAAATAAAAACACTAGCACGAGCAGTTGGGACGGGCTTAATTGTATCTGTTTAAACTTCACGGTTAATCGCCCTTTTTTTCAAAGGTCTCAATATCTTTATTTTGCCCGATCACAATCAAAATATCGTTTTCATATATCATGTCATCAGCGCTCGGTGCGATGATGAAATGCCCGTCCCTTTTTATGCCGACGATATTGCAGCCGAAGTTGGCGCGTACGTCGATATCCCCCAGGCTTCTTTTGTCCAGCTTTTTAGTGGCCACAATTTCGACGATGCTGTAGTTTGGCGACAGCTCGACAAAATCGATCATCTTTTCCGACGTGATATGGCTGGCTATCCGCTTGGCCATATCTTTTTCAGGATGAATGATACGATGGACGCCGATTTTATGGAGAACTTTTTGGTGATAGTCATTTTGTGCTTTCGTCCATACTTTGGGGACGCCCATTTCAATCAGCAAAAGCGAGGTCAGAATGCTTGCTTCAATGTCATCGCCAAATGATACAAATGCGTGGTCAATGTTGCGTATCCCGATTTGTTTCAAGGTCTTTTCATCAACGGCGTTGGCGCAAATGGTGTAGGTTGCATAAGTAGAATATTCGTTTACTTTTTCTTCTGATTTGTCGATGCCTAAGACTTCCGCCCCTTTTGCGTGGAAGGCTTTCACAAGGCTGCCGCCGAACTGGCCGAGCCCGAAAACGGCGTAAGATTTCTGCATCCGTATTCACCCTTTTACCTGTTTTTCTTATAGTGTTTACTTTTTTTAAGAAAAACACACTGGGATGTACAAGAATCCGGAAGGTGAAGCCGGAGGGCGCTTTGAGGCGGCTGCGGTGTCAGCTGATCGATCCGCCCGTTTCGCGAATATCTTTTTCGTGCAGGGCGGAGATGACCGCAGCTATTCTAAGTCCTTCGACGATCGTTTCAAGGCTGAGACTCGGCTCGGGTTTATCGATTGTTTGTTCGGGGAGAAACGGAATGTGGATGAACCCTCCGCGGATGTTTGCCGAGGTGCGGTCTATACGGTGCATTAACTGGTAAAAGAGATGGTTGCATACGAAAGTTCCCGCTGAATTGGAGACGGAGGCCGGTATTCCGTTTTTTCTCAACTCTTTCACAATGAGCTTGATCGGAAGCGCGGACCAGTAAGCAGCAGGCCCGTCTGCCGCGATGGGTTCATCGATCGGTTCCCGGTCTTCATTATCCGGAATGCGAGCATCATCGATGTTGATTGCGATGCGTTCCGGCGTAATATGAGCCCTGCCGCCTGCTTGCCCTGCGCAAATGACGACATCGGGTTTGTGCTTTTCGATCGCTTTTTTCAAAACGGCCGCTGAATGATGAAAAACGGTCGGAATCTGCTCCGCTGCGATAGAGACGCCTTCTGCTTCCTCTCCGTTCAGCCGTTTTACAGCTTCCCAGGACGGATTGACTGTTTCTCCCCCAAAGGGGTCAAATCCTGTCAGCAGTACTTTCTTTCCCATATCGATCACTCCTGAATATGAATGTAAAGTGCAAAATACCCATTCAGCAGATGTCTGAATGGGTATTTTGAGGATGTAGTCACCCGCCTGCTCCACGAGAAGCCAAAAGTATCTCATTGCTTTGGGAAGCCGCTTCAGGAGCGTGATTTGCAAACGAAAAGCTGAAAACAGTGCCTAATACAAATACAGCTAACAACACTTTTTTCATCCTATTCTCCTCCTCTTCCGGCAAGTTTACTTGCCTTGTCTGTTTTAATGTAGAAATATATGGCTTCTTCGTATAACTTATTTTCCCTATAGTAATTCGCTACGTCCATCAGCAATTCCTCCAGATCAACCCATGCTTTTTTATCTTCTAATTGGTGAATAAAGTCCTTGATTACTTCCAGTTTATTCTGACAATCGGAATGTAATGTATATAAAGTTTTGAATTTTAATTCGAAAATTTCGCTATTCACTTCTTGAGCTTTTTTAAAGCCTGTGTCGATCCATTTAAAAGCTTGGTCGGGATCGTTGGTTTTGAAAAGAGACCTTGTGTTTTCATATACACATAGAAGGTAAGCATACTTGGCTTTCGTTTCAAAGTCTTTGATTGCAAAAGCTTTATTATAATACTTCAGCGCTTCTTCGTGTTTATCTTCCTTACTCTTCAAAAAGCCCATATTATAGTAGGTATAAGGCAAAAGATATTGGTCGCCGATTTTTTCGGTTTTTTCAATTGCTTCCTTTAACAATACTTCACTTTCGGCAAACTTAAATTGGTCAATATAATTGAGCCCGATCAGCATTTTGCAGTTGATGACCCGCTTGGCATACCCGTCATACCCTTGGAAGATGCCTGAGGCAATGTTGATGTGGTGAATCGACAGCCATGTCGCTTTTAAGTTGTAATACAAAACACCGATTTTATAATGAAATTCGGCTTTTTCAATTTCATTTTGAATGACGCTCAGCCTTTTTTCCGCTATTCTGAAAAAATTAAGCGCTTCTGTATGGTTTTGCTTGTAGTCTTCATAAATCCCTTTGAACAGATAAAAATAATAATTCAGCTTATCGTCCGTACTTTTTGGATCTTTGTCCTTAAAACTGATGGCTTCCAATTTTTCTGTGGAAGATTGGGAGATATCTTCAAGAAGAAGCCTTAAGCGAAAATCCAGCATTTGATAATAGAGAAGAACGTCATGATCTTCTTCCATCTTTTCAATTGCTTTATCTATGTCATCTTTCATTTCGATTGAACCTGAAATGTCTCGTTTTTTCATCAGTATGTACCAGTCGTTCAGCATATTGGCGACTTCTTGAGAAGCCACGGCTTTGGCCATTCTTTTCCCTCCAATCTTTGTGAATTTTTTGTAAATTGAAGTTCTATTAATCATAGCATAAACTGCCGCCGTCTGTGAATAACACGGAAATGCATGTTTGTTGGCGAAAAAATTCATTCCCGAAATTAAATCGTCATTTTCCAAAAAAAGTGCGCGAAAAAAGCGAAAACCGCGCCAAGCGGAATACAGGAGATCATTGCGGTTCCGTTGACCAGCCCGTCAGCCCCGCTTATTTTCAGGGCTTCCCGGTAGCCTATTAAAAAGTGGATGATCGATAGGACATAACATAAGAGCATCATATAGTAAGGATTCATTTGTATACCCTCCTCTATTCGCTTTACTATATTACATTCAATAGAGGGAAAGATTATGCCTGTTTAAGTAGGAAAAAGAACAAAATATTATAGACGAAAAGATTTTCAATTACAATACATGTTTTTAAAAATATTTCCACTATAATCAAAATGAAAGATAAATTTAGGGGGTCATACAAAATGAAAAAAAGGCTGATGTCACTATTGGTCTGCATCCTGGTTTTAGTGCCGGCAGCAGGAGCTTTTGCCGCGCCGAAACAGGCCGAGCTTAAAGATTATCTTGAAGAAATAGGAATGACAGAAAAAGAATTGGAAGCCTATTTGCAGGATACATATGATGAGAGTTTAAAAGGTTTTGACTCGGTGGAAGAGTTGAAAGACTTTTTAGGGCAAAGACTGACTAAAAAGCTTTTGGCATCCTATTTGAAAGAATACGGATTGAGCGAAAAAGAAGCGGCTGACCTATTTGTTGAAAATGGCTATATGGAAAGCGGCCAAAACATTCTCGACGTGTTTATGTTTGAATACGAATTGGACGATGCGCTCTACACCGTGACATATGAAGAAGACGATTTTCAGATCGGAAACATGTTTCAAGAATTGGGTGTGGATGATCAGGAGTGGGAAAGACTCGTGAATCACCTCCGAAAAGTGCGCGATAACAATCCGAACCTTGAAAATGACTTGATGGCTCTTGGAGAACGTCTTGAAGCGGTAGCCGATTTCGAGTCTGTATCAGAGCTGTCAGCTCAGGATATCGCTGAAATGCTGTCCATTTTAAACGATCTTCAGAAGACGCTCGAAGTGAAAACGAAATATTATCTTGTTAAAGACGGAAAGAAAAAAGAAGTGTCTTTGACGACGCTTGTCAGTGCTGAAGATCTGAAGGGAGCAAGCCTCCTAGTGGAAGTATACGATCTGCAGGGCAATTTCATTTTGGATGTATTGCTGACGCCTGAAATGATCGGATCTGATTTAATTCATGACACAGGGTCGAAAGTGAAGCAAACCCAAACGGCTGTTAAACACGACGCAAAGAAATCTCATGTGAAAAAGACGGTTAAAGGTGCAAAGCTTCCGAAAACGGCCGGGCATTACGCAGAATGGTCGATCTTTGGCGCCGTTCTGATGTTTGGCGGATTGTTTATGGTCAGAAGGCTTCGAAAAGCGGCTTAACATTTTACTTCCCATTCTAAGTCTGTATAGAATGGGAAGTTTTTATAAGGAGTGAAAGGAAATTAAGGCACATCGAAAAAAGATCATCTGGCTTGCAGCCATTGCGATGGTTGCGTGCGGCGCTTATTTTACAACAACGAATGTGTTCAAGCTGATGCACGGCTACGCTCTATTTTCATTTCAGCAGATGAAAGAAGAGGAAAAGCCTGAAAAACCTCCGATTCAGACGACGAAAAAAGAAAAGACGGCAATTGATCAAACATTTGAAACCGGGGAGAAAATCGGTGATCTTGTTATTCCGAAAATCAATGCAAGGCTTCCGATATATCACGGAACAGATGAAGACGAGCTGCAAAAAGGCGTGGGCCATTTCGCAGGATCCGTTCTGCCTGGAGAAGATGACAACTCGGTTTTATCAGGCCACCGGGATACGGTTTTCCGAAAACTCGGCCGAGTGGGGAAAGGCGATCAGTTAATTGTTGAAGCTTCCTACGGAACTTTTACATACAAAGTGAAAAAGGTCCGAATCGTGGATGCGGATGACCGGACGGTGATAGTTCCAAAGCCGAGAGCGACATTGACGGTTTCCACCTGCTATCCTTTTGACTTTATCGGTTCAGCACCGGAGCGGTATATATTGGTCGCAGATTTGATTAAAACATAAAAAACAGCGGAATCTCAGGCGAATCCGCTGTTTTTTTATGTTATCTCATGTTTGTTCTGTTTTCTAGAAGTCTTGGTGCGGTTAGCAGCAGTATACAAAGGACGATTGTGCAGACAATGAAAGACGGAAGCATATACGTTCCATTATATACCAATGAATAAATCCATACCGGAGTGCCTTTAGGCGCATAGTTTCCAAAAAAGACAGCGCCGCTGATGACATGTGCGAGAAATTTCAGTCCGCTTCCAAGAAGGACGGCCAGCATAACATAGGAAATGATCTTTCCTTTTTGTTTCTCAAATGAAGCATTTCGGATCGATCCGGCAAAAAAGCCGCCGATTCCCGCGGCCGTAGGCGCGATAAAGTAATCAAGAAGAAGCTGCAGAGGATGAACAACGTAAAATCCTCCAGTGACAAATTGAAGCAATCCGGCTAAAAACCCGGTCGCCAGCCCTGCCTTGAGCCCCCATCTAAAGGAGATCAGGAAGATCGGAATCATCATGACGGCGATTGAACCGCCTTGAGGCATTTTTAAAAACATTCCGGACACCATATCAAGTATAAGTGCTATTCCTGTCATAATCGCAATTTCAATCAGCTGTACAAGTTGTTTAGATTGATTCATCATAACCCTCACTTTTGATGAACAAAGGGATACTGGACTTCTTTCCCAATAAAAAAAGCAATGCGGGGAAGGAGTAGGACAGTTTTCCACGCACTGCTTTGGATGCAATTAGAAATGACTTTGCCACATTCCTACGCCAGCATTAACTAACAGGTTCGAAGGGTCAGAACGGTCGTTCACTCTCAGCCCGGAGGCTCCCCTTGTGGTCATCAAGTTATTTAGTTATATTCTACTATACTAAAAAAAGAAACGGACGACAAGCTAATTTTTCGAAAAACTTTTGCTGAAACCCTCCAATATGTAGCAATGCAAACATCTTTTCCTTATAATAGAACTTATTCATACGTACAAGATGCAGTAAAGGGTTGATCTGATGAGTGAACTCACAAAATACAGCATGGTGAAAAATGAAATTAAATCGTGGATATATGAAGGCAAAGTGAAGCCGGGCGAAAAAATCCATTCGGAAAACGAATTGATGAAAATATTTGATGTGAGCAGGCATACGATCCGGCAAGCAATTGGCGACCTTGTTCATGAAGGGCTTTTATACAGAGAGCAAGGCTCAGGGACGTATTGCTCTCACCGCCTGCAGCTTTCTGAAAAAGGAAGGGAAAGAAATAAGATGATTGGGGTCATTACGACTTACCTTTCGGATTACATTTTTCCTTCTATTATAAGAGGAATCGAATCTTCATTGTCGAGTGCAGGTTACACCTTGGTCGTCGCGAGCACGAATAATGACATTGAAAAAGAAAAACAATGTCTTGTAAATATGCTTGACAAAAAAATTGATGGGTTGATTGTGGAGCCGACGAAAACCGGCAGCTTTAATCCGAATTTAAATTACTATCTGACCCTTGAACAGCACCATATACCATATTTGATGATCAACCAATTATATCAGGAGTTAAACCCGCCTCATTTCATTTTGGATGATGAGCACGGCGGTTTTATCGCCACGGAGCATTTGATTAAGCTAGGCCATGAAAAAGTGTTCGGTTTTTTTAAACAGGACGATATGCAGGGCGTCAACCGGATGAAAGGATTTATCCGGGCTTTCAGGGAAAACGGCTTGTCGTTTTATCCGGAGATGGTCGTGACTTACACAACAGAGAACAAAAAAGAAAAAACGATTGCTGAGGCAAGGAAGCGGCTTTCCTCAGCAGACCGCCCGACTGCCATATTCTGCTATAATGATGAGATAGCACTTATAGTGTTGGATGTCGTAAGGGAATTCGGTTTGAAAGTACCGGACGACATATCAATTGTCGGATATGACGACTCACACTTGAGCGAGGCGTCTGAAGTGAAGCTGACATCAGTCACCCATCCGAAAATGCAGATGGGGATTGAGGCGGCAAAATGGATGATTGCCAAAGTTGAGGGACGGAACACGGATAAGCTTGAGCATTCTACCGTCTATAAACCTGAACTTGTTGTCAGACATTCGACCGCCAAGCCGAAAAGGTAGGCTGATCAGCTTTACCCATACAAGCGATTCGAGTATTCGGCTGCTTTCGTTGCCAACAGCACGACAGAGTGAATGTCATGAGACAAAGATAGATCCTTTAAAAAGCTCCGAATTCGGAGCTTTTATTAAATTGAAGGCTGATAGCGGAGAGTTTAAGGGCATTTCCGCAGCTTCGGGAACAATGGTACAGCGTCTCGATTTTTTTGGCCGCTGTACATCTTTTATATAGAAGAAAACAGTAAGTAAGAAGGAATAAGTTGCGTCAATTGTCGGCTGGTCCGGGATGATCGGGAATTTCATTTGATTATTATTTTTTTAAAAAAGCTATTGTGCAAAACGAAAATAGATGTTATATTAGTATCCGCCCTAAAAAGAAGGCTTTATAAATACAACTTCAAAAAAACTTTTAAAAAAAGTTGTTGACATTCACATTGATAGAATGTTATATTAATAAAGTCGCTTCGGACAGGAGCGGAAATGATCTTTGAAAACTAAACAAGACAAAACGTACCTGTTAATTCATTAAATAAATCGTACATGCGAATGTGCGTAGTCAGGGGCCTGCACGATGCAGGTCATGCAGATGTTGTCACAGGATGTGACGAACTTAATCTGCGCTCCATTACTTCATGGAGAGTTTGATCCTGGCTCAGGACGAACGCTGGCGGCGTGCCTAATACATGCAAGTCGAGCGGACCGACGGGAGCTTGCTCCCTTAGGTCAGCGGCGGACGGGTGAGTAACACGTGGGTAACCTGCCTGTAAGACTGGGATAACTCCGGGAAACCGGGGCTAATACCGGATGCTTGATTGAACCGCATGGTTCCAATCATAAAAGGTGGCTTTCAGCTACCACTTACAGATGGACCCGCGGCGCATTAGCTAGTTGGTGAGGTAACGGCTCACCAAGGCGACGATGCGTAGCCGACCTGAGAGGGTGATCGGCCACACTGGGACTGAGACACGGCCCAGACTCCTACGGGAGGCAGCAGTAGGGAATCTTCCGCAATGGACGAAAGTCTGACGGAGCAACGCCGCGTGAGTGATGAAGGTTTTCGGATCGTAAAACTCTGTTGTTAGGGAAGAACAAGTACCGTTCGAATAGGGCGGCACCTTGACGGTACCTAACCAGAAAGCCACGGCTAACTACGTGCCAGCAGCCGCGGTAATACGTAGGTGGCAAGCGTTGTCCGGAATTATTGGGCGTAAAGCGCGCGCAGGCGGTTTCTTAAGTCTGATGTGAAAGCCCCCGGCTCAACCGGGGAGGGTCATTGGAAACTGGGGAACTTGAGTGCAGAAGAGGAGAGTGGAATTCCACGTGTAGCGGTGAAATGCGTAGAGATGTGGAGGAACACCAGTGGCGAAGGCGACTCTCTGGTCTGTAACTGACGCTGAGGCGCGAAAGCGTGGGGAGCGAACAGGATTAGATACCCT